>NZ_JBQEOD010000031.1:0-332 GCF_052044955.1 Bacillus sp. 22446 | reverse complement strand
CGGATTCGAACCGCCGAACCCGGAGGGAGCGGATTTACAGTCCGCCGCGTTTAGCCACTTCGCTACCCCTCCACATTTGAAAAACAGTGCCGGCAAGAGGACTTGAACCCCCAACCTACTGATTACAAGTCAGTTGCTCTACCAATTGAGCTACACCGGCAAATAGTGGTGGCTCGGGACGGAATCGAACCGCCGACACACGGATTTTCAGTCCGTTGCTCTACCAACTGAGCTACCGAGCCAAGTATTCTTTTTAAAAAATGGCGGTCCGGACGGGACTCGAACCCGCGACCTCCTGCGTGACAGGCAGGCATTCTAACCAACTGAACTAC
>NZ_JBQEOD010000030.1:0-337 GCF_052044955.1 Bacillus sp. 22446 | reverse complement strand
CTACTGGTGCCACTGGCAGCACGGGTGCAACTGGAGCTACTGGGGCCACGGGTATCACAGGTTCAACTGGAGCTACTGGTGCTACAGGAATTACAGGTTCAACCGGACCTACTGGGACCACTGGAATCACGGGTGCAACTGGAGCTACTGGTGCCACGGGTATCACAGGTTCAACCGGACCTACTGGGGCCACTGGAATCACGGGTGCAACTGGAGCTAGTGGGGCCACTGGAATCACGGGTGCAACTGGAGCTACTGGTGCCACGGGTATCACAGGTTCAACCGGTCCGACTGGTGCTACTGGTATCACAGGTGCAACCGGTCCGACTGGTGCTAC
>NZ_JBQEOD010000029.1:0-375 GCF_052044955.1 Bacillus sp. 22446 | reverse complement strand
AAATACCAGCTAACCCTACTCCGGTTGCCCCGGTATCTCCCGTTGCTCCTGTGGCTCCGGTTACTCCGGTCGCTCCTGTATCTCCCGTAGCGCCCGTGGCTCCGGTTACTCCAGTCGCTCCCGTATCTCCCGTTACACCTGTGGCTCCGGTTACTCCAGTCGCTCCCGTATCTCCCGTTACTCCTGTGGCTCCGGTTACTCCGGTCGCTCCCGTATCTCCCGTTGCACCGGTCGCTCCGATTGCTCCTGTCGCTCCTGTATCTCCCGTTGCACCCGTGGCTCCTGTTCCTGTTGCCCCTGTGGCACCCGTATCTCCTGTGGCTCCGGTCGCTCCAGTAGCACCTGTATCTCCAGTAGCGCCGGTCGCTCCTGTTC
>NZ_JBQEOD010000028.1:0-384 GCF_052044955.1 Bacillus sp. 22446 | reverse complement strand
TCACGGGTGCAACTGGAGCTACTGGGGCCACGGGTATCACAGGTTCAACCGGTCCGACTGGTGCTACTGGTATCACGGGTTCAACCGGACCTACTGGTGCTACTGGTATCACAGGTTCAACCGGACCTACTGGGGCCACGGGTATCACGGGTGCAACTGGATCTACTGGTGCCACTGGCAGCACGGGTGCAACTGGAGCTACTGGGGCCACTGGAATCACGGGTGCAACTGGATCTACTGGGGCCACGGGTATCACAGGTTCAACCGGACCTACTGGGGCCACTGGTGTGACGGGCAGCACTGGACCAACTGGGGCAACGGGCAGCACGGGTGCAACTGGATCTACTGGTGCCACGGGTATCACAGGTTCAACCGGACCTACTG
>NZ_JBQEOD010000027.1:0-522 GCF_052044955.1 Bacillus sp. 22446 | reverse complement strand
CTCTCGCCGCAAGGCGTACCGGGTGAGCTCGTGATTGCGGGGAAAGGACTGGCAAGAGGCTACTGGAATCTCCCAGAGGAAACGGACAAACGGTTTGTCCCAGATCCATTTTATCCAGGAGAGCGCATGTACCGTACAGGTGACTTGGTGAAATGGACAGAGGATGGCGAGCTGATCTACCTCGGCAGAAAAGACCATCAAGTGAGCATCCGCGGATTCCGTATTGAGCTGTCAGAAATTGAAGCGCAGCTCCTTGCGCTGGATTCAGTCCAAGAAGCCGTCGTGACAACGGTCAAAGACGCAAGTGATCAAGACGCTCTTGTCGCTTACGTCATCACAGATAAAGAAACGGATACGTTGAAAGAAAACTTAAAGCGCATCTTGCCAGAATATATGGTGCCATCATGGATCATCAAGCTAGACCAACTGCCGATGACGGCAAATGGCAAAGTCGATCTCAAAGCACTGCCAGCACCTGATGTGGAAGCGAATCAAACTGCATACGAAGCGCCAAGAGATGAA
>NZ_JBQEOD010000026.1:0-540 GCF_052044955.1 Bacillus sp. 22446 | reverse complement strand
CTTTCCCTTCGGGGACAGAGTGACAGGTGGTGCATGGTTGTCGTCAGCTCGTGTCGTGAGATGTTGGGTTAAGTCCCGCAACGAGCGCAACCCTTGATCTTAGTTGCCAGCATTTAGTTGGGCACTCTAAGGTGACTGCCGGTGACAAACCGGAGGAAGGTGGGGATGACGTCAAATCATCATGCCCCTTATGACCTGGGCTACACACGTGCTACAATGGACAGAACAAAGGGCTGCGAGACCGCAAGGTTTAGCCAATCCCACAAATCTGTTCTCAGTTCGGATCGCAGTCTGCAACTCGACTGCGTGAAGCTGGAATCGCTAGTAATCGCGGATCAGCATGCCGCGGTGAATACGTTCCCGGGCCTTGTACACACCGCCCGTCACACCACGAGAGTTTGCAACACCCGAAGTCGGTGAGGTAACCTTTATGGAGCCAGCCGCCGAAGGTGGGGCAGATGATTGGGGTGAAGTCGTAACAAGGTAGCCGTATCGGAAGGTGCGGCTGGATCACCTCCTTTCTAAGGATATATGGAGCAG
>NZ_JBQEOD010000025.1:0-586 GCF_052044955.1 Bacillus sp. 22446 | reverse complement strand
CGTGAATACCAACTTGGCTGACGCCAAGCACATCTTCCCAAATGCCGCAAAGCAGTGCTTCCACTTCATCTCTTGGGGCTTCGTATGCTGTTTGATTCGCTTCCATATCAGGTGCTGGCAGTGCTTTGAGATCCACTTTGCCATTTGCCGTCATTGGCAGTTGGTCTAGCTTGATGATCCATGATGGCACCATATAGTCAGGCAAGGTGCGCTTTAAGCTTTCTTTCAGCGTATCCGTTTCTTTATCTGTGATGACGTAAGCGACAAGAGCGTCTTGATCACTTGCGTCTTTGAGCGTTGTCACGACGGCTTCTTTCACTTCATTTAGCGCAAGGAGCTGCGCTTCAATTTCTGATAGCTCAATACGGAATCCGCGGATGTTCACTTGATGGTCTTTTCTACCGAGGTAGATCAGCTCGCCATCCTCTGTCCATTTCACCAAGTCGCCTGTACGGTACATACGCTCTCCTGGATAAAACGGATCTGGGACAAACCGTTTGTCCGTTTCCCCTGGGAGATTCCAGTAGCCTCTTGCCAGTCCTTTCCCCGCAATCACGAGCTCACCCGGTACGCCTTGCGGCGAGAG
>NZ_JBQEOD010000024.1:0-620 GCF_052044955.1 Bacillus sp. 22446 | reverse complement strand
CTCCGGTCGCTCCCGTATCTCCCGTTGCACCCGTGGCTCCGGTTACTCCGGTCGCTCCCGTATCTCCCGTTGCACCTGTAGCTCCGGTTACTCCAGTCGCTCCCGTTACACCTGTGGCTCCGGTTACTCCGGTCGCTCCCGTTACACCTGTGGCTCCGGTTACTCCGGTCGCTCCCGTATCTCCCGTTACACCTGTGGCTCCGGTTACTCCGGTCGCTCCCGTATCTCCCGTATCTCCCGTTACACCTGTGGCTCCGGTTACTCCAGTCGCTCCCGTATCTCCCGTTGCACCTGTGGCTCCGGTTACTCCAGTCGCTCCCGTATCTCCCGTTGCACCCGTGGCTCCGGTTACTCCGGTCGCTCCCGTATCTCCCGTTACACCTGTGGCTCCGGTTACTCCGGTCGCTCCTGTATCTCCCGTGGCGCCTGTCACACCTGCGGCTGCCAATAACGTATAATCTGGAGACGTATCTGGTGTGCCAGTTGGTGGCGCTGTATTTACGATATAAGTTCCACCTTCATATGTCACCACTTGACCTACTGGATAGGTTGGAGCTGTTGCTGGGTCAAATGCCAAAATACCAGCTAACCCTACTCCGGTTGCCCCGGTATCTCCCGTT
>NZ_JBQEOD010000023.1:0-666 GCF_052044955.1 Bacillus sp. 22446 | reverse complement strand
GTGGAGGATGACGGGCTCGAACCGCCGACCCTCTGCTTGTAAGGCAGATGCTCTCCCAGCTGAGCTAATCCTCCACTATGTAGGAATCTCTCGATCCGACAAAGATTATTATATACAGGTTTCACTCATTTGTAAAGGCTATATTAAAAAAATTTTATTTCATTTTTCATGACGTATTTCTTTTAACAGATGATGTTGATGTTACCAGTCAAAATAGCTTCAATTCAGCGATTAACAGCTGTATTTCTCTTCTCTATATTCTCTTTAAAAACGAGTAAATCCTTTAAAAATATCAGCAGCCTTTCAATTTTTATACTTTAATGATATAGATATTTCTTCATTTTAACTGTTAAACGCAATGAATGTTTTGATTTCAATAAAATAGACTTATACAACTCCATTTAAATGAATGAATTTGTATCAGGCATCTATACACCTGCTATTCTTTCTCTCTATTACTTTTCTCCATACTTAAAAGTGAACATGCTTCACAGACTTTCACGTTAATTTAGAGCATCTCCACGCTTATAGTGAATTAAAACAACCTGATTTATACCACATCTGTATCAAGGTGATCTTCTTTCAAACAGCACAAAAAAGACCAGTTCCGATTGGAACTGATCCTTTGAAAAGCTTGGCGGCGTCCTACTCTCACAGGGGGAAACC
>NZ_JBQEOD010000022.1:0-756 GCF_052044955.1 Bacillus sp. 22446 | reverse complement strand
GGGCCCCCGTCAATTCCTTTGAGTTTCAGTCTTGCGACCGTACTCCCCAGGCGGAGTGCTTAATGCGTTAGCTGCAGCACTAAGGGGCGGAAACCCCCTAACACTTAGCACTCATCGTTTACGGCGTGGACTACCAGGGTATCTAATCCTGTTCGCTCCCCACGCTTTCGCTCCTCAGCGTCAGTTACAGACCAGAGAGTCGCCTTCGCCACTGGTGTTCCTCCACATCTCTACGCATTTCACCGCTACACGTGGAATTCCACTCTCCTCTTCTGCACTCAAGTTTCCCAGTTTCCAATGACCCTCCCCGGTTGAGCCGGGGGCTTTCACATCAGACTTAAGAAACCGCCTGCGAGCCCTTTACGCCCAATAATTCCGGACAACGCTTGCCACCTACGTATTACCGCGGCTGCTGGCACGTAGTTAGCCGTGGCTTTCTGGTTAGGTACCGTCAAGGTGCAAGCAGTTACTCTTGCACTTGTTCTTCCCTAACAACAGAGCTTTACGATCCGAAAACCTTCATCACTCACGCGGCGTTGCTCCGTCAGACTTTCGTCCATTGCGGAAGATTCCCTACTGCTGCCTCCCGTAGGAGTCTGGGCCGTGTCTCAGTCCCAGTGTGGCCGATCACCCTCTCAGGTCGGCTACGCATCGTCGCCTTGGTGAGCCGTTACCTCACCAACTAGCTAATGCGCCGCGGGTCCATCTGTAAGTGACAGCCGAAACCGTCTTTCATCCTTGAACCATGCGGTTCAA
>NZ_JBQEOD010000021.1:0-887 GCF_052044955.1 Bacillus sp. 22446 | reverse complement strand
TCCCCCTGTGAGAGTAGGACGCCGCCAAGCTTTTCAAAGGATCAGTTCCAATCGGAACTGGTCTTTTTTGTGTTTTGATAAATGATATATCTATTTATATTGAAAATAGTGATCTTTCACTACATTCTCAATAACTCATTCATTTCATCCCCTTCACTGGAATTCTAGACATTCTATAAAATTCTTATCATCGAATCTCGTCGATCGCTCATCTTGCTAAGAGTCAACATCGAAAGAGTAAACATGTCTAAAAAGGATCTTCTCCTCTGGCAACCATATGTAGCGAACTGCGCTTGCTGCTAGATCATTGAAACCTACATAAGAGAGCAAAGGGCATCTTGGTTTGCTAATGAGAGAGGGGAGGAAGATTTGAGTTAAGCAACACAATGTTTGATGAGGCAAGGGAACATTGAGACGAATTTTTGGAAAATGACCAGGATCAATTTAATATAAAGCAAATATACAAAATGGTTTCTCGGAAAAATAAAATAATAAAAAAATTCGTTTCTATATGCACGTTATCTGAGGATTTAAGGAATAAAACAAACATTTTTCAACTTTAAAAGAGCTGTTTTTACATTGAAAAAGCGCTATTAATCCCCTTTTTAACAAAAAAACATAAAAAAATGAAAAAAAGACTTTTAAAATGAAGAGACAAGTGGTAAACTTCTTTAGGTGCCTTAACGAAAAGATTTGAAAAAATAGCTTTAAAATAAATTCAAAAATTATTTTAAAAAAGTCTTTACAAACAATATCTTATCGTTATATAATACTATTTGTCAGATCGAGAGACATTCGAAACGACATAACATGGAGGATTAGCTCAGCTGGGAGAGCATCTGCCTTACAAGCAGAGGGTCGGCGGTTCGAGCCCGTCATCCTCCACC
>NZ_JBQEOD010000020.1:0-1185 GCF_052044955.1 Bacillus sp. 22446 | reverse complement strand
CAGTAGCTCCAGTTGAACCTGTGCTACCAGTGACCCCAGTCGCTCCGGTTGAACCTGTAATTCCTGTAGCACCAGTCGGACCGGTTGCACCCGTGATACCAGTAGCACCAGTCGGACCGGTTGCACCTGTGATACCTGTAGCACCAGTAGGTCCGGTTGAACCTGTGATACCCGTGGCCCCAGTAGCCCCAGTTGCACCCGTGCTGCCAGTGGTCCCAGTAGGTCCGGTAGCACCTGTGATACCTGTAGCACCAGTAGGTCCGGTTGAACCTGTGATACCTGTAGCACCAGTAGGTCCGGTTGAACCTGTGATACCTGTAGCACCAGTCGGACCGGTTGCCCCAGTAATTCCTGTAGCACCAGTAGCTCCAGTTGAACCCGTGATACCAGTAGCACCAGTCGGACCGGTAGCACCTGTGATACCAGTAGCACCAGTCGGACCAGTTGGTCCAGTGCTGCCCGTCACACCAGTGGCCCCAGTAGGTCCGGTTGAACCTGTGATACCTGTAGTACCAGTAGGTCCGGTTGAACCTGTGATTCCAGTGGCACCAGTAGCTCCAGTTGAACCCGTGATACCAGTAGCACCAGTCGGACCGGTTGAACCTGTGATGCCAGTGGCCCCAGTAGGTCCGGTTGAACCTGTAATTCCTGTAGCACCAGTAGATCCAGTTGCACCTGTGATACCCGTGGCACCAGTTTCTCCAGTTGCACCTGTGATTCCCGTAGCTCCAGTCGGACCGGTTGGTCCAGTGCTGCCCGTGGCACCAGTAGGTCCGGTTGAACCTGTGATACCAGTGGCCCCAGTAGCTCCAGTTGCACCCGTGCTGCCCGTGGCCCCAGTAGATCCAGTAGCACCCGTGATACCCGTGGCACCAGTAGGTCCGGTTGAACCTGTGATACCCGTGGCCCCAGTAGCTCCAGTTGCACCCGTGCTGCCCGTGGCCCCAGTCGGACCAGTTGGTCCAGTGCTGCCCGTGGCCCCAGTAGGTCCGGTTGAACCTGTGATACCAGTGGCCCCAGTCGGACCGGTAGCACCTGTGATACCTGTAGCACCAGTCGGACCGGTTGAACCTGTAATTCCTGTAGCACCAGTAGATCCAGTAGCACCCGTGATACCAGTAGCACCAGTAGGTCCGGTTGAACCTGTGATACCCGTGGCACCAGTAGATCCAGTTGCACCCGTGC
>NZ_JBQEOD010000019.1:0-3048 GCF_052044955.1 Bacillus sp. 22446 | reverse complement strand
TGTTCTTTGAAAACTAGATAACAATAAGTAATACATTCACATTGAATGCAATGCAAAGTTCATCACACATAGTGATTCTTTCTAAAGTAAGAAATGGTTAAGTTAGAAAGGGCGCACGGTGGATGCCTTGGCACTAGGAGCCGATGAAGGACGGGACGAACACCGATATGCTTCGGGGAGCTGTAAGCAAGCTTTGATCCGGAGATTTCCGAATGGGGAAACCCACTGCTCGTAATGGAGTAGTATCCATACTTGAATACATAGAGTATGAGAAGGCATACCCGGGGAACTGAAACATCTAAGTACCCGGAGGAAGAGAAAGCAAATGCGATTCCCTGAGTAGCGGCGAGCGAAACGGGAACAGCCCAAACCAAGAGGCTTGCCTCTTGGGGTTGTAGGACACTCTATACGGAGTTACAAAGGAACGATATAAGCGAAGAGGTCTGGAAAGGCCCGCCAAAGAAGGTAACAGCCCTGTAACTGAAATGTTGTTCTCTCCAGAGTGGATCCTGAGTACGGCGGAACACGTGAAATTCCGTCGGAATCCGGGAGGACCATCTCCCAAGGCTAAATACTCCCTAGTGACCGATAGTGAACCAGTACCGTGAGGGAAAGGTGAAAAGCACCCCGGAAGGGGAGTGAAATAGATCCTGAAACCGTGTGCCTACAAGTAGTCAGAGCCCGTTAACGGGTGATGGCGTGCCTTTTGTAGAATGAACCGGCGAGTTACGATCCCGTGCAAGGTTAAGCAGAAGATGCGGAGCCGCAGCGAAAGCGAGTCTGAATAGGGCGCATGAGTACGTGGTCGTAGACCCGAAACCAGGTGATCTACCCATGTCCAGGGTGAAGTTCAGGTAACACTGAATGGAGGCCCGAACCCACGCACGTTGAAAAGTGCGGGGATGAGGTGTGGGTAGGGGTGAAATGCCAATCGAACCTGGAGATAGCTGGTTCTCTCCGAAATAGCTTTAGGGCTAGCCTCAAGGTAAGAGTCTCGGAGGTAGAGCACTGATTGGACTAGGGGCCCCTACCGGGTTACCGAATTCAGTCAAACTCCGAATGCCGATGACTTATCCTTGGGAGTCAGACTGCGAGTGATAAGATCCGTAGTCGAAAGGGAAACAGCCCAGACCGCCAGCTAAGGTCCCAAAGTATACGTTAAGTGGAAAAGGATGTGGAGTTGCTTAGACAACCAGGATGTTGGCTTAGAAGCAGCCACCATTTAAAGAGTGCGTAATAGCTCACTGGTCGAGTGACTCTGCGCCGAAAATGTACCGGGGCTAAACGTATCACCGAAGCTGCGGACTGTTCTTACGAACAGTGGTAGGAGAGCGTTCTAAGTGCAGTGAAGTCAGACCGGAAGGACTGGTGGAGCGCTTAGAAGTGAGAATGCCGGTATGAGTAGCGAAAGACGGGTGAGAATCCCGTCCACCGAATGCCTAAGGTTTCCTGAGGAAGGCTCGTCCGCTCAGGGTTAGTCGGGACCTAAGCCGAGGCCGAAAGGCGTAGGCGATGGACAACAGGTTGATATTCCTGTACCACCTCCTCACCATTTGAGCAATGGGGGGACGCAGGAGGATAGGGTAAGCGCGGTATTGGATATCCGCGTCCAAGCAGTTAGGCTGGGAAATAGGCAAATCCGTTTCCCGTGAAGGCTGAGCTGTGATGGCGAGCGAAATTTAGTAGCGAAGTTCCTGATTCCACACTGCCAAGAAAAGCCTCTAGCGAGGTGAGAGGTGCCCGTACCGCAAACCGACACAGGTAGGCGAGGAGAGAATCCTAAGGTGATCGAGAGAACTCTCGTTAAGGAACTCGGCAAAATGACCCCGTAACTTCGGGAGAAGGGGTGCTTCTTAGGGTGTTAAAGCCCCGAGAAGCCGCAGTGAATAGGCCCAGGCGACTGTTTAGCAAAAACACAGGTCTCTGCGAAGCCGTAAGGCGAAGTATAGGGGCTGACGCCTGCCCGGTGCTGGAAGGTTAAGAGGAGCGCTTAGCGTAAGCGAAGGTGCGAATTGAAGCCCCAGTAAACGGCGGCCGTAACTATAACGGTCCTAAGGTAGCGAAATTCCTTGTCGGGTAAGTTCCGACCCGCACGAAAGGCGCAACGATCTGGGCACTGTCTCAACGAGAGACTCGGTGAAATTATAGTACCTGTGAAGATGCAGGTTACCCGCGACAGGACGGAAAGACCCCGTGGAGCTTTACTGCAGCCTGATATTGAATGTTGGTACAGCTTGTACAGGATAGGTAGGAGCCTTGGAAACCGGAGCGCTAGCTTCGGTGGAGGCATCGGTGGGATACTACCCTGGCTGTATTGACCTTCTAACCCGCTGCCCTTATCGGGCAGGGAGACAGTGTCAGGTGGGCAGTTTGACTGGGGCGGTCGCCTCCTAAAATGTAACGGAGGCGCCCAAAGGTTCCCTCAGAATGGTTGGAAATCATTCGCAGAGTGTAAAGGCACAAGGGAGCTTGACTGCGAGACCTACAAGTCGAGCAGGGACGAAAGTCGGGCTTAGTGATCCGGTGGTTCCGCATGGAAGGGCCATCGCTCAACGGATAAAAGCTACCCCGGGGATAACAGGCTTATCTCCCCCAAGAGTCCACATCGACGGGGAGGTTTGGCACCTCGATGTCGGCTCATCGCATCCTGGGGCTGTAGTCGGTCCCAAGGGTTGGGCTGTTCGCCCATTAAAGCGGTACGCGAGCTGGGTTCAGAACGTCGTGAGACAGTTCGGTCCCTATCCGTCGCGGGCGCAGGAAATTTGAGAGGAGCTGTCCTTAGTACGAGAGGACCGGGATGGACGCACCGCTGGTGTACCAGTTGTTCTGCCAAGGGCATCGCTGGGTAGCTATGTGCGGACGGGATAAGTGCTGAAAGCATCTAAGCATGAAGCCCCCCTCAAGATGAGATTTCCCATTCCGCAAGGAAGTAAGATCCCTGAAAGATGATCAGGTTGATAGGTCTGAGGTGGAAGCGTGGTGACACGTGGAGCTGACAGATACTAATAGATCGAGGACTTAACCTATATTCTAATGTGAAAAATGAAC
>NZ_JBQEOD010000018.1:0-10131 GCF_052044955.1 Bacillus sp. 22446 | reverse complement strand
CTGGAAGCTCGATATGAAACTGCTTTTCCAATATCCAACGATTGCGGAGCTTCGCCCATATATCGAAGAAGCGGATCTTCTCACAGCCGATCAGTCAGCTGTCGAAGGAGAGGTTATTTTAACACCTATACAGCGCTGGTTCTTTGAACGGAACTTCAGCAGCCAGCATCATTGGAATCAGTCCGTTATGCTCCATGCGGCAAATGGTTTGGATGAAGCGCTTGTCAAGCAAGTGCTCGAGCAGATGATGACCCATCATGATGCTTTGCGATTGGTTTATCCGATAGAAGAAGGACGCATCATCCAGCGTCATCGTGGAGTAGACGAAAACGATGTAGCGGTGGACGTGATAGAAGTACAAGGAGAACGATCACAGCAAATCGAGCACGTAGAAAAGCTGGCAAATGAAGTGCAGGCGAGTATTTCTTTAACAGAGGGACCGTTAGTCAAACCTGCGATTTTCCGTACGGATCATGGAGATCACTTATTGCTCGTTGTACATCACCTTGTCATTGATGGTGTGTCATGGCGTATTTTCCTTGAAGACTTCATGGCTCTTTATGAGCAGGCGAAGCGTGGGGAAGAGCTGACACTTCCTGAAAAAACACATTCATTCCAAGCATATGCCCAGAAGTTGACGGAATATGCAGTGTCAGATGAGCTGCTGGCAGAAAGGGACTATTGGAAAAAGGTACTTGGGCATTTAACTGCACCTCTGCAAAAGGATCATGTTACAGAGGATCAAAGAATGCTGCATACAAAAACCATTCGCTTTACGCTGTCTGAGGAAGAAACACGCAGTCTACTGACAGAAGTACATGAGGCGTACCATACGGAAATCAATGACATTTTGCTAACCGCTTTAGGATTGACCCTGAAAGAGTGGACAGGAGAAGACAGACACTTTATTCACCTTGAAGGACATGGAAGGGAAGACATCCTTCCGGCGGTCAATGTGTCGCGGACCATCGGCTGGTTTACGAGCATGTATCCTGTGCTGCTTGATTTGTCGCATGCGGAGGATCTTTCCTATCAAATCAAGCTTTTGAAAGAAGAGCTCAGACACATTCCGAACAAGGGAATCGGCTATGGCATTTTAAAATACTTAACGCCTGACAAAATGAAGGACGGTATCGCATTTGATGTCACGCCAGATATCAGCTTTAACTATCTTGGTCAGTTTGATGAACAGATTGGCGGGGGTGAACTAAGTCGATCCACTTGGCAGGCAGGCCAATCATTAAGTCCAGAATCAGAGAAACCTCATGCATTAGATATTGTTGGTTTCGTAGAACAGGGCATGTTCCATATGACGATGTCATATCACCAGCTTGAATTCGAAGAGCAAACGATGGAGCAGTTCAAGGACCTTTTAGAAAAGAACGTGAAGGCACTCATCTCACATTGTGTATCACAAGATGAAGCGCAAATTACGCCTAGTGATGTAGGAGACGATGACCTGACCATGGATGAACTTGAAAAGCTAATGGATATATTTTAAGCAAACGAAGAGGTGGACTATGAGCAAACAGAAGATTCAAAAGGTATATCCTTTAACACCAATGCAAGAAGGCATGTTATATCATGCCATGCTAGACCCTAATTCGTCCTCTTATTTCACACAGCTGGAGCTTGGAATAAGAGGGGAGTTTGATCTCGATCTTTTTGAAAAAAGTCTCAATGAGCTCATCGGCACATATGACATTCTACGTACAGCCTTTGTCTATCAGCAATTACAGAAGCCTCGACAGGTTGTACTGGCAGAGCGCAATCTAGATGTGTATAGAGAGAATCTATCTCACCTGAACCATCAGGAACAGCAAAAGGTACTAGATCAATATAAAAAGCAAGTGAGAAAGCAAGGCTTCCATTTAACGAATGATTTGTTATTGAAGGTCGCTGTTTTTCAACTGAATGAAACAAACTGGCATCTCATTTGGAGCAACCATCACATCATCATGGATGGTTGGTCCATGGGAGTTTTGATGAAAAAATTGTTTCATTACTACGAATCTTATCGGAACGGCAAAACGCCGGATCGCTCACAAGGAAAACCTTATGCAGATTATATCCAGTGGCTTGGCAAGCAAAATCAACAAGCAGCGGAAGGCTATTGGAAGGATCGCTTAGACGGTGCGGTTCAGCATCAAGGGCTTTTGCAGCAAAAAGAAGCGAACGGGCAATATGACCATCAGGAATGGACGTTCACATGGGATGCTGAAATGGTCAGCAGCATTCAAGAGATCGCAAGGAATTGCCAAGTGACAGCACCAAATCTATTCCAGGCTGTTTGGTCGGTTCTTTTAGGGACTTACCATGCGGCACATGATGTCACTTTCGGAACAGTCGTATCTGGAAGGCCGCCAAGTGTGGCTGGGATAGAACAGATGGCAGGGCTTTTTATCAATACAATACCGGTCAGGGTAGAAATGAATCAGGAAGACACCTTCAAACAGCTGTTTCAAAAAGTTCAGCAGCATGCGCTGGAAGCGGAAAACTATGATTTTATGCCGCTTTATGACATTCAGCAACAGACAGCTGCAGGAGGACAACTTTTCGATCACTTGGTCGGGTTTGAGAACTACCCTTTAGATCAAGAGCTATCTGGTGACACCATGTCGGAACGTCTAGGGTTTTCCATTGATGTAAAAGACGGATTTGAACAAACGAATTTCGATCTAAATGTCCTCGTATATCCAGGTGAAACATGGACATTGAAAATCAAATACAATGCGGTGGCTTTTGAAGAAGAGGTCATTGAAAAAATATCGAAACACCTGACCAACCTCATGAAGCAGATCATCGAAAATCCGGAAGTTCGCCTTCATGACGTGACGTGTATCACCGAAGAAGAAAAACAGCAGATTGAAGCATGGAACAAGACAGAACGAGATTATCCAAAGCATCTGTCTATTCCTGAGCTTCTGAAAGAACGCATTCAAACGCAGCCAGACCAGCTGGCGTTAGTCGAAGGAGAGCGGGCATTCACCTATGAAGAACTCGGCCAAGAAATCCATCGTGTGGCGGGTCATTTGGTTGACAGCGGAGTGAAACAAGAAGATGCCGTCGCAGTGTATATGAATCGATCTGCTGAAGCAGTGATCGCCATTTTAGCGGTTCTTCAAGCAGGGGCTGCTTATGTACCAATTGATCCAGCCCAGCCAGAGGATAGAATCCGCTTTATGCTTGAAGACAGCGGTGCATCCGTTTTGCTCTATGCGGACAGCCAGCCGCCAGTTCATGAAAGCATCCAAGCCGTTCATGTGTCGGACATATCGAATCAGTCAAACGGACCTTTCGAAGTCGAGACCTCTCCTTCGCAATTGGCGTATATCATGTACACGTCGGGGTCAACCGGCCAGCCAAAAGGGGTTCAAATTGAGCATCAGCATATTGTCAGATTGGCATGTTCTCAGGAGACACTGGGCTTGAACAAGTCGGATCGTATGGCACATACAGGAGCAGTCAGCTTTGATGCCATTACTTTTGAAATTTTCACCACACTGCTGAACGGTGCAACGCTTTATCCTGTTGACCGTGACACTTTATTGGACATCAACCGGTTTGAACGCTTTATCCAAACGAATCAAATCTCGGCGCTCTTTTTAACGACAGGTTTGTTTAATCAACTCGCTCAGCAGCGACCGCATATGTTTAAAGGATTGTCCAAATTGATCACAGGCGGTGATGTGATCAATGTGAAAAGTGCAGAGCTTGTGAAGAAACATCATCCATCACTTGTTTTACTGAATGCGTATGGCCCCACAGAAAACACCACCATCTCGACCATTTATGAGGTGAGAGGGGATGAAACGGGCACGATTCCAATTGGTCAGCCGATCAATCATTCGTCCGCTTACATTTTAGATGACAATCAAAGACTTCAGCCAATTGGTGCGCCAGGAGAGCTGTATGTCGGCGGTGACGGTGTCTCAAGAGGATATCTCCATCGTCCAGAATTAACAAAGCAAGTATTTATCGCTGATCCTTTCAAGGCAGAAGGGCGTTTGTATCGAACAGGAGATTTGGCTAGGTATGGTTCAAATGGTCAAATCGAATTCCTCAGACGGACAGATGATCAAGTGAAAATCCGTGGTTTCCGTATTGAGCTAGGTGAAATTGAAACGATTCTTCAACAAGAGACGGGGATCGATGATGCGGTTGTGCTCATCCATGCGTCTCCTTCAGAAGAAAAAGAAATGACCGCTTACTATACGGGAACGATCAGAGAAGAAGAGGTGCGGGCTCTATTCAATCAAGCACTGCCAGCATATATGGTACCTCATCACGTCATGAAGCTAGATGTTTTTCCGCTTACCGCAAACGGAAAGGTTGATCGAAAAGCTTTACCAACGCCTGACGAAGCTGATCGTGAAGAAATCAGGATCATTCCACCTGAAACTGAGACGGAAAAGGCGCTTGCTCAAATTTGGGAGGAACTGCTTGGGAAAGCGGTGGGAATAGATGAGCATTTCTTCATGACTGGTGGACATTCACTCAAAGCAATGATGATGTCAGCCAAAATCCAAGAAGTGTTCCAAAAGGAAGTTCCGATTCAAGTGATATTCGAAAAGCCAACGGTTCGATCGCTTGCGTCATACATTGACCAGGACGGTCAAGAAGAACAAGGACATCCGATCTTACCGGCAGCGAAGGCGGAGGACTATCCAGTGTCACCAGCTCAGCGGCGCTTATACATTTTACAAACACTTGAACCTAAGAGTACGAACTATCATATTCCGATCGTCTTAACGCTTGAAGGTACGCTCGATCATCAGCGGCTCACCTCAGCATTTGATGAGTTGATTCAAACGCATGAAATCTTAAGAACGAGTTTTCATATGAAAGGCGAGAACATCGTCCAAAGGGTACACGAAAGAGCGGCATTTGACCTCCCTGTCCATGATGTAAAGGAAGAAGAGGCCGAGGCATTTCTTGCTGAACGTCAGGCGCCGTTTGATTTGACAGCCGCTCCCCTCCTGCGGGCACAGCTGCTCAAAGTGAGTGACGACCGTCATCTTTTAGTTCTGGAAGCACATCACCTGATTACAGATGGCAGTTCCATGAAGACGTTCATTCAGGATTTGGCGAAAGCCTATGATGGAGAGGCACTTGCAGAAAGAGCCATTCATTATAAAGATTACGCTGTCTGGCAGTTAAGTGAAGAAGAAACAGAGAAACAGCGTGCGCATGAAGCGTATTGGCTGAAGCAATACGAAGGAGATGTACCGGTTTTAGATTTGCCGACAGACTACCCGCGTCCAGTGGAACGTGATTTTTCTGGAGAACGGGTGATGTTTGGCTGTGATCAAGAGACAACTCAGCGTATTCATGAGCTGCTCAAGAAAACAGATACGACACTGTACATGTTCTTGTTATCTGCATTTCAAGTGCTGCTCGCATCCTACAGCGGACAGGAAGATATCATTGTCGGATCTCCTGTTGCGGGGCGAACACATCCAGATATTCAGGACATGCCAGGGATGTTCATCAATACCATTGCGATGCGCGGAAAACCGGAACAAACAAAGTCATTTTTACAGCTGCTTGAAGAAATAAAAGAAACGAGTGTAGATGCTTTTGCACATCAAAGCTATCCGCTCGAAGAATTAATCGCACGTCTGCCGCTTGATCGTGATACAACCCGAAGCCCGCTCTTTAGTGTTTCGTTTAATATGCAGAACATGGATGTTCCTGCACTAAAGCTCGGCGATCTGAACATTTCGCCTTATGCAATGCAGCACCGATCCGTCAAATTTGATCTGTCTCTAGAAGCATTTGAACGTGAGGGAGAAATAAAACTAAGCCTAGACTATGCAACGGCATTATTTAAAGAGGAAACCATCCGCCGGTTCGGAACACATCTGCTTGCGATTATTCGTGAGGCGGTCCAGCATCCGAATGAACAAATTGGCTTGTTCAACCTCTTGGATCAGCATGAGCAAATGGAGCGGCTGGAGAAAAGGGATGGAGAACAAGCAGGTCAACATGAGCCGTACCATGTGCAATTTTCACGTCAAGCCATGGAAACACCTGATGCCATTGCGGTGATGGATGGTGAAAGGAAGCTGACTTACCGTGAACTAGATCACATGTCCAATGCTCTTTGCAGTGAGCTGAAGATGCAAGGCGTAGAGAAAGAAAGCACAGTCGCGCTTATTCTTGATCGGTCTGTCTATGTCATTGTCTCGATGCTAGGTGTAATGAAAGCAGGCGGTGCATTTGTCCCAATTGATCCAGCTTTTCCTGCGGAACGTATTCGTTACACATTAAAAGATTCAGGGGCAAAAGTCATCGTGGCAAATGAGTCTCTTGGTGATTCCTATCAGCATCTCAAGTCGATTCAGGTCGTACATGTGGAGAAAGCCGTCCAACGAAACGATTCTCTAGACCTGCCGGACGTATCGGTTGATCAACTGGCTTATGTGATTTACACATCTGGAACAACAGGGAAGCCAAAGGGTGTACAGCTCACGCATCGTAATCTATCACACTACGTCAATTGGTTGACACATGAAGTGACTTTACAAGAATGCGATCGAACGGCACTCCTGTCTTCTTATGCATACGACCTTGGTTACACAAGCATTTTCCCGGTTCTAAAAGCAGGCGGGACACTCTATATTCCTCGTGAAGACGTGTATACAGACCCTGTACGTCTCATGCGTTTTATTGATGAACAAGAGCTGACTTATATCAAAATGACACCATCCTTATTTCATATGATGGCAGATTCGAAGGGTCATACATTTGACGCTTTACGGCTTGTGGTATTGGGAGGAGAACCGATTGTCTCTGAAGATGTTGAGACATTTATGAAGCAGCATCCATGCGTGGCAGTGATGAACCATTACGGTCCGACAGAAACAACGATTGGTACAGTGAGCAAGCTAATGACACCGCATGAGCTGGACGCTTTAAAGGAGCGTTCTATCATTGGAAAGCCTATTGCTCATACAAGAGCGCTCGTATGCAATCGCGAGCAGCGCCTTGTCCCTTATGGCGCACCGGGTGAGCTCTACATTTCAGGTGATGGTGTTTCAAAAGGTTATTTGAATCAGCCTGAATTAACAGCGGAGCGTTTTCTTGAAAATCCTTATTTCCCTCAAGAGCGGATGTATCGAACGGGAGATTTGGTTAGACAGCATACAAATGGAGAGATTGAATTCCTTGGAAGAGTAGATGATCAAGTGAAAATTCGCGGCTATCGAATTGAGAAACAAGAAATTGAGCATGCCGCACGTGCCCTTTCAACCATTCAAAAAGTGTATGTCAAAGTGATCAACACATCTCGTTTACCGGAGCTGGCGTTATATTATACAGCACCTGATCACATTGGAACGCTGACATTTAGAGAAAAGCTTTCAGAGACACTACCGGATTACATGATTCCTACTTATTTTGTCAAAGTGGATCATATGCCGCTGACGCAAAACGGAAAAGTGGATGCAAAATCTCTGCCGCTTCCTCATGAGGCACATATGAACCGCACGGCACATGCAGCACCAGAAACGGCGCTTGAGCAGACGCTTTGTGATATTTGGTCAGATGTTCTTGAGATTGAAAAAGTCGGCATTGATGACCATTTCTTTGAATTAGGTGGGCATTCTTTGAAAGGCATGGTGCTCATTTCGAAAATGCAAGCCAAACTGAATCAGCATGTTCCACTCAAGGTTCTTTTTGAAAAGCCAACGATACGTGCGATAGCTGCCTATTTGGAAGAAGCTGATGCTTCGCTCGTCACATCCATTCAGCCAGCGGAAAAGCAAGATTTCTATCCAGTCTCTTCCGCACAAAAGCGAATGTACGTATTACAGCAGTTGCATCCAGAATCCGTCACCTACCATATGCCAGCCGTTTTCATGATGGAAGGAAACCTTGATCTGAAGCAGCTAGAAGGAGCGATTCAAGCTTTAATTGATAGACATGAGTCATTGCGGACAGCCTTTGTTGAAATTGATGGCAGTCCCGTCCAAAAAATCTATCGCCGTGTGCCGTTTACGTTACAGATGGTTGAAGTAGAAAGCGATCAGGTACAATCCGTCGTAGACAACTTCATGACACCATTCTCATTACATCAAGCACCTCTAATGAGAGCAAAAGTGGCAAAGCTGTCTAATGACAAATATGTGTTCATGATGGATATGCACCATATCATCGCAGACGGAGTGACACGCAGTCTGCTTATTCAAGAATTAGCGGAGTTGTATGAGCATAAGACGTTACCGCCAGTTCAGTTGCACTACAAGGATTATGCGGTATGGCAGCAAGAGGAAGAGCAGCAAGCAGCACTTGAAAAACAGCGGCAGTATTGGCTGGAGCAATATGCACAGCCACCAGAAGACTTGGCACTTCCGCTTGATTTCCCGCGACCTAGCGTGCAGTCATTTGCAGGAGACCGGGTTGATAGATGGCTGTCTGCTGAAAAGGCGCGGCATATCAAAGCGCTCATGGCTGAAAAAGGTGTGAGCTTGAACATGGTGATGCAAACGGCCTTTGCCATTCTCCTTCATAAATTGACTGGGCAGCATGACATCGTCATAGGGGCTGTAACGGCTGGACGTACACATGCGTCAATCGAACGGATTCCGGGTATGTTTGTGAATACACTGGCCCTTCGACATGACGTTCAGTTAGAAGAAACTGCAGAGCATCTGCTAGAAAAAATAAGGGATCACAATCTATCAGCTTATGAACATCAAGGATTCCCATTTGAGGATTTGGTCGCACAGTTAGACCTTCCGAAAGACACGAGCCGCAACCCGTTGTTTAGTGTCATGATGACAACGGATGAGCGTGATCTGACGTTACCGGAATTGATTGGACTTACGCTGTCGCACAAACAGCAAGAAGCCGTTCAGGCAAAATTTGATTTAACGCTCGGTGTCTTTGAGGAACAAGATCAAGTGGGCTTGCGCTTTGAATATGCAGCGGCACTATTTAAAAAGAGTACCATTCAGCGATGGAGTCAATATTTTGAGCGAATCATAGACGAAATGCTTGCGAAATTGAATCAGTCGATCTCGACCATCTCCATCTTAACAAAAGAAGAAGAGCGACATCTGCTTGATGAATGGTCCGGACCTTATCTAGATGTCCCGACAGATCAAACGGTTCATGCATTGATTGAGGCAAAGTCACAAGAAGTACCTCATCAAAAAGCTGCAACTTTCTGCGGCACAAGCTGGACGTATGAAGAACTGAACAACCGGGCGAATACAGTCGCCGCAAGACTTATGTCCAGTGGCACAAAACCGGGAGACCGCATCGGCATTCTCACACGTCCATCGCTCGAGATGACAGCCGCTGTTCTCGGAGTTCTCAAGGCAGGTGCGGCATTTGTGCCGATTGATGCCGATTATCCAGCGCAGCGCATTGCTTATATGCTTGAAGATTGCGGGGCAGAGGTCCTTCTGATTCAGAAAGAGCTCACTGCACCACCTTCATTCACAGGTCATACCCTCTTCATAGAAGAGGCAGTAGAAGGAGAAGCACACGAGATTCAGGTTCCTATCAAACCAACGGATCTCGCTTATATGATTTACACATCTGGAACGACTGGACAGCCGAAGGGTGTCATGGTCGAGCATCAGTCTCTTGTCAATCTTGCTTTTTGGCACAATGATGCTTTCCAGGTGACGAAACAAGACCGAACCGCCAAATATGCCGGCTTTGGCTTTGATGCCTCCATTTGGGAGAAGTTCCCGACGTGGATGGCCGGCGCAGAGCTCCATATCATCGACGAAGCGATTCGCCTCGATATGATCAAGCTCAATTCGTATTTTAATCACGAAGGCATCACCATTGCGTTCCTGCCAACACAGCTATGTGAGCAGTTTATGTCGATGGACAATCATTCTCTCCGTTACTTACTGACAGGTGGGGACAAGCTGAAACAGGTGAAGCCCGTTCCATACAAACTCGTCAATAACTACGGCCCAACAGAAAATACGGTCGTGGCGACAAGCGGGGTCATTGATCCAGATCAAGGCACGCTTCCTATCGGAACAGCGATTGCCAATACTCGTTTTTACATTATGGGTTCGTTATATGACCTCTCGCCGCAAGGCGTACCGGGTGAGCTCGTGATTGCGGGGAAAGGACTGGCAAGAGGCTACTGGAATCTCCCAG
>NZ_JBQEOD010000017.1:0-18244 GCF_052044955.1 Bacillus sp. 22446 | reverse complement strand
TTCAGCGCCGATGGTAGTTGGGGGTTTCCCCCTGTGAGAGTAGGACGCCGCCAAGCTTTTCAAAGGATCAGTTCCAGTCGGAACTGGTCTTTTTTGTGTTTTCTTCTAGCAGCATCATGATATAAGCCGGAAACTTGTCCTCTGCAATCTCCATATAACGTTCAATCATGACATAATCATCACTAATGTATTGAGATAAAAGCTCGTACCACCATTCTGTTTCGTAGCGGGCAATCATACTGAGGTTATACATTAACAAGTAATGGCTGATAATCTCAGGAATCCCTAAAAAGGCATCTCGTGTTGCTGGAATGAACCATTGATTCATTTCTAAATCATAATGAAGATGAGTAGCAAGAGCAGGGTTTTCTTCTGAAAATACATCAAATGTTAGTTTTTTAGCCTCTCGTTGCTTAAGCTTCCAAGTTGTATGGAACTCAAAATATTCAATAAAACGTTCGGCAGACATATTATAGAGCAAGGGAATATGATCTTGAATCAACATGCCATTGGCTTGCTCTACTTTCACTAAAGTAGAGGGTTGTTTTTGAAACTCTAGAATATGACCCATTTCAGGTATTTTTGAAAGGAGATTGATCATCGTAAATCGTTCATCTTCAAGACCATTTAAATGAAATAAGTGCTTTAATACATGCATACATAATCCGTTTCGCTGAATCTTGACTTCATCCTCACTAAAACGATAATGCTGCTTCTTTCTTTTTCTTGAGGTGACACCATGAGCTAAGACAGAGGTTTGAGAAGGATAGTCGGGATCCACTGTCAGCAAACATGCCTTTAACAGCTGTGCCATTCCATAAAACAATAAAATCGGTTTTAGTTCAAGTGGAGCTGATGCGGCTTGGTCATAAAATGTATGACCGTGCTTTAAAAAGTAAATAAATCGTTCACAGTTTTTATAGGCTTGTTGGTTTGCATCCTGAATATTCCGTTTCTCGTACTGTTGAAATAGAAACTTTTGGGAAGTTTCAAGTGAGTAAAAACGTTTTAAATCCTTCCATCCTGAACTTTTCATCTTCTTCCTCAACTCTCTTTATATTTTCTAAAAATTGCAACTGTTTGTTGCTTCCTTGACATGCTGTTTCCTAGTTGATAATCTACATATAATATTTTGCCGAAAAGAGGGGGATTTACTAATGTGGGAAAGTAAATTTTCAAAAGAAGGTTTGACGTTTGACGATGTGTTGCTTGTTCCAGCAAAGTCTGAGGTGCTTCCGCGTGATGTCAATTTATCAGTTGAGTTAACAAGCACTTTAAAGCTGAACATTCCAATTATTAGTGCAGGAATGGATACTGTGACGGAATCGCAAATGGCGATTGCAATGGCACGTCAAGGTGGTCTTGGAATCATCCATAAGAACATGTCTATTGAGCAGCAAGCTGAACAAGTGGACAAGGTAAAACGTTCAGAGCGTGGCGTTATTACAAATCCATTTTTCTTAACACCAGATCATCAAGTATTCGATGCAGAACATTTAATGGGTAAATATCGTATTTCTGGTGTACCGATTGTTAATAACGAACAAGATCAAAAGCTTGTTGGGATTATTACGAACCGTGACCTTCGTTTTATTTCGGATTATTCAATGAAGATTAGCGACGTGATGACAAAAGAGGAACTTGTGACAGCTTCTGTTGGAACAACATTAGAAGAAGCTGAAAAAATTCTTCAGCAATATAAAATTGAAAAATTACCTCTTTTAGATGACGAAGGAACATTAAAAGGTCTCATCACCATCAAAGATATTGAAAAAGTGATTGAATTCCCTAACTCCTCTAAAGATGCACATGGCCGTTTAATTGTTGGTGCCGCTGTAGGTGTCACTGGCGATACAATGACTCGTGTGAAAAAATTAGTAGAAGCCAATGTTGATGTGATCGTCATTGATACAGCACACGGTCATTCTCAAGGTGTTCTAGACACTGTATCGAAAATCCGTGAAACGTATCCTTCTCTTAACATCATTGCTGGTAACGTTGCAACAGCTGAAGCAACAAAAGCATTGTTTGAAGCTGGAGCAGATATTGTAAAAGTGGGTATTGGACCAGGATCGATTTGTACAACACGTGTTGTTGCAGGGGTCGGTGTACCACAAATCACAGCGATTTATGACTGTGCAACAGAAGCAAGAAAGCATGGTAAATCTATTATTGCAGATGGTGGAATTAAATATTCAGGTGATATCGTGAAAGCATTAGCTTCTGGTGGACATGCTGTTATGCTGGGAAGCCTTCTTGCTGGTACATCTGAAAGCCCAGGAGAAACAGAAATTTTCCAAGGCAGACGTTTCAAAGTATATCGTGGTATGGGTTCTGTTGCTGCAATGGAAAAAGGAAGTAAAGATCGTTACTTCCAAGAAGATAATAAAAAATTCGTTCCAGAAGGTATCGAAGGACGTACACCGTATAAAGGACCAGTTGTTGACACTGTTTACCAACTTGTTGGCGGTATTCGCTCTGGTATGGGCTACTGTGGAACACAGGACTTACGTACTCTTAGAGAAGAAGCACAATTCATTCGCATGACAGGTGCAGGTCTTCGTGAGAGCCATCCACATGATGTACAAATTACAAAAGAATCACCAAACTACACAATTTCTTGATAAATTGTGACAATCAAATTACATTTGACAGGGTCTATGACTCTGTCTATTTTTTTTGTCTTTATTGTGATAAAATTTATACTGTTGTGTCGAAATAAGCCCTTGTGGATTAAATATATATGAAAAACGTCGAAAAAAGATGAATACGGAGGTATGACGATTGAACAGCAAGATGTTGAAACAGCTTATGGTCTCTATCCTTGCATTGGCATTGATTGTTACTGCATTTACCCCAATGTCCAAAGCAAAAGCGGCTGAAGATCCATTCAATGTGAATGCGAAAGCAGCCATCCTTATTGAAGCTTCTACAGGTAAAATTCTTTATAGTAAAAACGCAGAACAAAGACTGCCTATTGCAAGTATGGCAAAGATGATGACAGAGTATCTATTACTAGAGGCAATTGCTGAAGGCAAAGTGAAATGGGATCAAACATATACGCCAGATGATTACGTGTACGAAATTTCTCAGGACCGCAGTTTATCCAATGTTCCATTGAGAAAAGATGGTTCGTATACTGTCAAAGAACTTTATCAAGCAACGGCTATTTATTCAGCAAATGCAGCAGCAATTGGTCTAGCAGAGGTAATCGCTGGATCAGAATCAAAGTTTGTTGAAAAAATGAATGCAAAAGCAAAAGAACTTGGCTTAACCAATTACAAATTCGTGAATGCAACTGGATTAGAAAATAAAGACTTACATGGCAAACAGCCTAAAGGTACGGGACCTGATGAAGAAAGCGAAGTTTCCGCAAAGGATATGGCTTTGCTTGCACAGCATCTCATCAAAGATCATCCAGAAATTCTTGAAACAGCAAGCATCGCGAAAACAAAGTTCAGAGAAGGCACAGATGACGAAATGGACATGCCAAACTGGAACTTTATGCTTAAAGGACTTGTGAAAGAATATGAAGGCGTAGACGGTCTGAAAACGGGCTCTACTGATTCAGCTGGTTCTAGCTTCACAGGTACAGCAAAACGTGGTGACATGCGTGTGATCGCAGTTGTCCTGAATGCTAAAGGAAATCTTCATACAGCTCGTTTTGATGTGGCGAAAAAATTGTTCGATTATGCCTTTAAAAACTTCACGATGAAAGAAATGTACAAAAAAGGCCAACAAATCAAGGGACATGAAAACATCGAAGTCGATAAAGGGAAAGATAAAGAAGTACCCGTCGTGACGAAAGAAGCTTTCTCTGTACCGGTTAAAAATGGTGACGAGAAGAGCTATAAAGCGAAAGTAAATATTGATAAAAAGAACCTAGAAGCTCCGATTAAAAAAGGAACAAAGGTTGGCATGCTGACGACTTCTTATTCTGGTGATGAGAAGGACTACGGCTATTTGAGTAAAGACCAATCAGGTGTTGAGCTTGTGACGAAAACAGGTGATGAAAAAGCAAACTGGTTCATCCTTGCAATGCGTGGTGTAGGTGGATTCTTCGCTGGCATTTGGGGTGGAATCGTCGACACAGTAAAAGGTTGGTTCTAATAAAAAAACTGCTCTCTATATGTGAGAGCAGTTTTTTTATCGTTAAAAGAAAAGAGATTGTTTGTGGTTTTGAGGTGTAGACAAGGCCTGCTGAAAAATACCACATAACTTTTCCATACCTTCCGTCAGTGCCTTTTCATTCACATAAGAAAAGCTAAGGCGTATATAATTCTGCTTCGGCTCCCCAGGATAGCAGACAGAGCCAGGCAGGAAGGTGATTTGCTGCTTCCGTGCCTCATGTAATAGGGCACGTGTATCGACCCAGGAAGGAAAGCTAAGCCACAAATTGAGCCCGCCCTGTGGGATTTGCCACGTGACGTCCTTTGGCGCATGCTTTGTCAACACATCCATCATCAAATCGCGTCTCACCTTCAAGGCAGTTCTTAATTTTTTCGTATGATCGATCATTTTCTTGGAAGTGAGAAACGGTAAGATCGCCTTTTGGGTGAGAAGCGGGCTCCCTAAATCATTATTGGCTTTTGCAGCTAATAAACGGTTAAATATAGAGCCTGACGCTGTAATAATTCCAATTCTGCATCCTGGAGCCAGTGTCTTGCTTAATCCTCGTAAATAAATGACGTGTCCATCGTGATCTAGGCTTTTAATGGGTGCCGGCGGTTTCTTTTCAAAATAAAGCTCACGATAAGGATCATCCTCTACAATGAGACAATCAATGCTTTGTGCCAGTAAAAGCAGCTGTTTTCTTCGTTTCATCGACATACTGGCGCCTGTAGGACTGTGAAAAGTAGGAATGGTATAGATGAGCTTTGGTTTATATTTATCACAAATGCTTTGAAGCTGTTTCATGTTCATTCCTTCATGATCGACAGGAACCGTAATAATTCGTGCTCCTCTCCCCATAAAGACATCAATTGCGCCTGGATAAGTGGGCGCCTCCATGACAACTACATCATCCGGCCCGATAAATGTACGTGCCACTAAATCAAGTCCTTGCTGAGAACCGCTAGTGACAAGGATATTTTCAGGAGTAGAAGGGACATCTAATTTTTCTAGAAATGATTGAATGACCTGACGAAGCTGAAGGTCACCTTGTATTTCTCCGTATTTTGACATGATTTGAGGATGCCGGGCTAGGACATGCTGCATTTCTTTTTCTAAATACCGGTTAGGTAAAAGACCAGGATCAATCATAGAGGAAGAAAGATTAATGGCTTCTTCGACATAGTGATACTGAGCGAATTGAGACCTTGGTAAATAATCTGGGATCGATAACTGCCAATCGAAAGAAGTAGATGATTGAACCGGGATGTCGGTTTGCTCATGCTGCTCATTCACAAACGTACCTTTCCCTTGTACAGTCGTTAAAAATCCGTCGTCTTTAAGCCGTGTATATGCTTTTGCTGCTGTGACAAGACTCACATTCAGCTGTTTCGCTAGATCACGTACAGTCGGCAGTTTATCGCCTTGCTGAAGCAGACCTGATTGAATGTGATCAACGATGGAAAAGTAAATCTGATTTGAAAGAGATGTATCTGAATGTCGATGGATATCAATATGCATGAAAATCCTCCAATGGGTGTGGAATTGTTATAGATGGTTTCGAATTGTTATAGATGCATTATAACATGTTAATAACACTTAAAAGAGGAAATGATGCCTTTTTAACTATGAAACCTTGATATATAAGGGTTTCTTCTTTTTTATGAGCTAATTGAATTGTTATACTATTCTCTTTATTGTTATACTCTGTCGCTTGTATGATAAAGGTGTTGAATCAATCGAATAGACAAATGGGAGGAAACAATTGTGAGCAATAAGGGAACTGAACGAGTAAAACGTGGAATGGCAGAAATGCAAAAAGGTGGCGTCATTATGGATGTCGTCAATGCTGAGCAGGCAAAAATCGCAGAAGAAGCAGGCGCAGTGGCAGTAATGGCACTAGAACGGGTACCAGCTGATATCCGTGCAGCAGGCGGTGTTGCCCGTATGGCAGACCCAAGAATCGTAGAAGAAGTACAAAATGCAGTAACGATTCCAGTCATGGCAAAAGCACGTATCGGCCACATCGTGGAAGCTCGTGTTCTTGAAGCACTTGGTGTTGATTATATTGATGAGAGTGAAGTGCTGACGCCCGCAGATGAGGAATTCCATTTAAATAAAAATGAATACACAGTACCTTTCGTATGTGGCTGCCGTGATCTAGGTGAAGCGACTCGTCGTATTGCAGAAGGCGCTTCTATGCTACGGACAAAAGGTGAGCCTGGTACAGGAAATATTGTAGAAGCTGTTCGTCATATGAGAAAGGTCAATGCTCAAATTCGTAAAGTTGTTGCAATGAGCGAAGATGAATTGATGACAGAAGCCAAGAATCTAGGCGCACCTTATGAATTATTGGTTCAAATTAAAAAAGACGGCAAATTGCCGGTTGTAAACTTTGCTGCTGGAGGTGTTGCAACACCAGCAGATGCAGCATTAATGATGCAGCTTGGAGCAGATGGTGTATTTGTCGGCTCTGGTATCTTCAAATCAGACAATCCAGCTAAATTTGCAAAAGCGATTGTAGAAGCAACGACTCATTTCACAGATTACCGTCTAATTGCAGAGCTTTCTAAAGAGCTTGGAACAGCGATGAAAGGAATTGAAATTTCAAATCTATTGCCAGAAGAGCGTATGCAAGAGCGTGGCTGGTAATTAAGGGAGCGCAAACGAACATGCTAACAATTGGTGTACTAGGGCTTCAAGGAGCGGTGAGAGAGCATATTCAATCGATTGAAGCTTGTGGCGCAGCGGGAAAGATCATCAAGCGGGTAGAGGAGTTAGAAATTGTTGACGGTCTCATTATCCCTGGTGGTGAAAGTACGACGATGAGAAGACTCATGGATACGTACCAATTCATTGAACCGATTAAAGCGTTCGCTGCTCAAGGTAAACCGATATTTGGGACTTGTGCCGGTTTAATTATGCTGGCAAAGCATATAGAAGATCGAGAAGATGCTCATCTTGGACTGTTAAATGTATCTGTTGCACGTAATTCGTTTGGCAGACAGGTAGACAGCTTTGAAGCAGATGTAGAAGTGAAAGGACTGGATACGCCATTTACAGGAGTGTTCATCCGTGCGCCTCATATCATCAGCGCAGATGAGAGCGTAGAGGTCATGGCTGAGTATGACGGCAGGATTGTGATGGCGAAAGAAAACAATATCTTAGGTTGTTCTTTTCATCCAGAGCTGACAGACGACCATCGGTTAACACAGCTGTTTGTTGAGATGGTGGAGTCCTATAAAACGAAGCTTGCTGTATAAAACGGTTGAAAAGAGATAAAACTTATAGTACATTAAAATCACAATCAAAGATCGAAAAAGCGTTGACGGGAAATAGTAAGAAGCCCCTCTTTCTCAGAGAGCCGATGGTTGGTGAGAATCGGTGAAAGATGCATTCTGAATCCATCCTTGAGCGAAATGCTGAAACACGAAGTAAGCATTTACGGTGATGCCGTTACAGAGGAAAGAGGAAAGCATGCTTTTGGCGTGTTTTCAATCAGGGTGGCAACGCGAGAGCTCTCGTCCCTTTCATGGGATGAGGGCTCTTTTTATTTTTCGATAAAAAAGGAGTGTTACACATGCTGGATATTAAACAACTGCGCACGGATTTTGATCAAATCAAAGAAAAATTAGCCCATCGAGGCGAAGATTTAGCGGATTTTGATAAGTTTGGTGAGCTGGATCAAAAAAGAAGAGAATTAATCGGCAAAACGGAAGTATTAAAGAGCCGAAGAAATGAAGTATCACAGCAAGTGGCTGTTCTAAAAAGAGAAAAGAAAGACGCCGATCACATTATTCAAGAAATGCGCGAGGTAGGCGATGAGATTAAGAAGTTAGATGATGAATTAAGAACAGTAGAGGAAAGCCTGCAAACCATCCTATTCTCAATTCCAAACATCCCTCATGACTCTGTACCAGTCGGTGAAACAGAAGATGACAACATTGAAGTGAGAAAATGGGGCGAACAGCCAGCCTTCTCATTTGAACCAAAGCCGCATTGGGATGTAGCCGATGAGCTGAAAATTTTGGATTTTGAACGTGCAGGAAAAGTGACAGGAAGCCGTTTCGTTTTTTATAAAGGGCTAGGCGCACGGTTAGAGCGTGCACTTTATAACTTTATGTTGGATTTACACGTAGATGAATTTGGTTTTACTGAAGTACTACCACCTTATATGGTCAACAGAGCAAGCATGACAGGAACCGGACAGCTTCCAAAGTTTGAAGAGGATGCTTTTAAAATTCGAGAAGAAGATTATTTCCTCATTCCAACGGCTGAAGTGCCAATTACGAACATGCACCGTGACGAAATTCTTGAAGGAGAGCAGCTGCCAATCAATTATGCAGCATTTAGTGCTTGCTTTAGATCAGAAGCTGGTTCTGCTGGCAGAGATACGCGCGGACTCATCCGTCAGCACCAATTTAACAAAGTAGAGCTTGTGAAATTTGTCAGACCAGAAGATTCTTATGAAGAATTAGAAAAACTAACAAACCAAGCAGAAAAAGTTCTTCAATTATTGAACCTGCCATACCGTGTCATGAGCATGTGTACAGGAGATTTAGGCTTTACGGCTGCGAAGAAATACGATATCGAAGTATGGATTCCAAGCCAAAATACGTATCGTGAAATTTCTTCTTGCAGTAACTTTGAAGCGTTCCAAGCGAGACGAGCAAACATTCGTTTCCGCCCTGAGCCTAAAGCAAAGCCAGAACACGTCCACACATTAAATGGATCTGGTTTAGCAGTAGGAAGAACTGTTGCAGCCATTTTAGAAAACTATCAACAAGAGGATGGAACAGTGATTATTCCTGAGGTGTTACGTCCTTATATGGGAAATAAAGAAGTGATAAAATAAGATGCCGTCATGGCATCTTATTCTTTTTACCTAAACTTCTACAGCTTTTCTAAAATAAGCCGATAAAAGAACTAAAAGCATCTAGGAAAGAAGGAATAACCTTGAATAGGCTTGACTATTATGTTGAAATGGCTCAATTACTCAGAAAAGTTCTAGATGAAAGTGTTCTTTTCGGCATCACTGATACAGAAAAGGTACTTTGCTATTATCCATCGACCACAGTAGATTTTGGCATTAAAGTAGGGGACGCTTTAAACCCAGAGGACCAAAACGTGGCGACGACATTAAGAGGACAAGAATATGATGGGCATTTGCCAGAGTCTTTATATGGTTATGAAATTGCTGTAAAAGGTTATCCGATTTTTGATGAAGATAGAAAAGTGATTGGCTCTTTTTTAGTGGCTTTTTCACATCATCGTGAGAAGAAATTAAGCGGCTATATGGAACATATCAATAAAGTAGCGAAAGAGTTACAAGGTGGAATTGAGCAAATTGCTGCTCATTCTCAAGAACTGGCTGCGACAAGCTTAGAAATTAGCGAGCAGGCCGGAAGAGCAGAAGAGAAATCCGCAAACATTGAAGAAGTCGTCAAAACCATTGGCGGTATTGCGAGACAAACAAACCTGTTAGGACTCAATGCTGCAATTGAAGCGGCAAGAGCAGGTGAAAATGGAAAAGGCTTTGCTGTTGTTGCAGACGAGGTACGTAAGTTATCAGATGGATCAAAGGAAGCAGCTGAAACCATTAATGCATTTTTAAAAGAAATCCAAGACAGCATTGGCACTTTATCTGAAAATATCTCACAAATCAGCAGTTCAACAAACGAACAAGCTAAACAAGTGACAGACTTTACAAAGATTATTGAGTCATTAAATGATTTTAAAGAAGAGATGAATCTTTTTATAGAAGAAATTAGACAGGATACGTAATAGATGAAGAGCAGCCGATAATCGGCTGCTTTTTATAGGCTAAACATCATACCAAAATCAAATGTTGATTTTTTTTTTTTTTTTCGAAAAGATGTTGACTTAAAATAAGATGATATGATATATTAATTCTTGTCGATACGGAGGAATACCCAAGTCCGGCTGAAGGGATCGGTCTTGAAAACCGACAGGGGTGTCAAAGCCCGCGGGGGTTCGAATCCCTCTTCCTCCGCCATATTGATTTTACCTTAGTTGAATTGAAACGCATAAAAATTGGAAATTGTCAAACCGCTGCATTCGAGAAATGCAGCGGTTTTTTTTATTTTGTGTTAGAGCGATTTTTTTGAATAACAGAAGCAATTTCATGAAGAATTGGATCAAGTGAGCTTTCATCATGAAGTAAGTCATAATCTTCAATGTTAATTTTAATCACAGGGCACAAATCAAATTGTTCGATCCATTCTGTATATCTAGTGTACATTTCTTCCCAATATGCTCGATCGGTTTGAGTTTCCATCTCTCTCCCGCGCTCTTCAATACGATGTAATATATGATCTAAATCCCCATGTAAGTAGATAAGGACATCTGGGTGAGGGAAGTAAGGTGTCATCACCATCGCCTCAAATAGACTCGTATACGTTTCATAGTCTACCTCTGACATGGTACCTTTGTCTGCGTGCATTTTAGCAAAAATACCAGTGTCCTCATAGATGGACCGATCTTGTACATAACCTCCACCAGACTCGAAGATTCGTTTCTGCTCCTTAAAACGTTCAGCTAGAAAATAGACCTGTAAATGAAAGCTCCATCTTTGGAAATCTGAATAAAAAGGCTCTAAGTATGGATTATCATCTACTTTTTCGAGAGAAGTTTGAAATCCTAGCTTGTCCGCTATTGTTTTCGTCATGGTCGATTTTCCGACACCAACTGTCCCTGCAATTGTAATGACAGCATCCTTTGGTATATCAATATTTTTCATAGTACTTGCTCCTTTATGTTCTGTACAATTTGCTGGTAATCTTGCTGTGAGGAAACGAAGTCTGTATGATCGCCTTCAATTGTAATGATAGGAACCCCTGGGTCAGTTTGTTTTAAATGTTCGATGGCCAACTCATAATCTTCAATCAAGGTTTTTAAATAAGCTGGATCAATGTCTTCTTCAAAAGATCGGCCTCTCATCTTTATTCTATCAAGTAAGGTGGGAAGGCTGGCTTTTATATAGATCATGGCATTTGGTTTAGGAAGATCATCTGTCAGCAAGTGATAGATCTTTCTGTATTTATCCATGTGCTTTTTAGATAAGGTTCTTTCTGCAAATATCATATTTTTATAGACATGATAATCAGTGACAATCGGCTGCTGTTTTTTGACATAGTTCTCTTCAATAGATTCTAACTGTTTAAACCGATTGCATAGAAAGAACATCTCAAGCTGAAAGCTCCATTGTTCCATATCTTCATAAAATTTATCTAAGAATGGATTTTCTTCTACAATTTCTTTTACTAAAGGAAATTGAAATTCCTTTGAAAGCATTGTAGCCAAGGTTGTTTTTCCGGCTCCAATTGGGCCTTCCACTGCAATAAAAGGGGCAGGATACATAGGCGTTCTCCTCTATCTATAAAGTTGTCAAACCAATGTATATTGTACCATACCCCTTCTGAGAGATAGAGCGTATGAATTACGATGTCGTTCTTTTTTCAATATTAAATTGATCTGATAACAACAACCAGTTTTGTGGGAAGGATAGACCTAGTTTCCAGTAAGCAATTCCATTTAGGTTTAACTCTTTAATGAGATTAAATTTGGCTTGAATGGATCTTGCATCTTCAAACCAAACCTCGTGTTCTTTGTTGTTAGCATCTGTATAACGGAAATAAGGTGCTTGTGCTGTTTCGTCATATAAAATAGATACATTATTCTCTCTAGCAATGGCAATAGCTTGTTGAGGGCTGACGGCTTTGGCGATAGGGCCTCCTTGAACATAAGGAAGCGTCCAATCATAACCATATAAATTCTGCCCCATCACAATTTTATTGGCAGGTATGACAGTCAGTGCATATTCAATGACTTGGCGGACAGGGCCGATCGGAGAGACGGCTTGTGCAGGCCCTCCGCTGTAGCCCCACTCATAAGTCATTAGCACAACATGATCAACGATTTTACCGATTGCTTCATAGTCATGCGCCTCATACCATTTTCCTTTCTGTTCACTGCTTGTTTTAGGAGCGAGTGCCACAGAAATAGTCCAACCCTGTTGATGAAAACGAGTTGTTGCTTCTCTTAAAAATTGAAGGTAGGCTTCTTTATCAACAGGGCGTAAATATTCAAAGTCAAAATGGATTTCTTTTAATTGATACTTTTGAGCAACGCGGACGATTTCATTTAATAATGTCGTTTTGACAGATTGATTTGTTAAAAGTATTCGCCCGAGTTCATCACTAAATTTATCATTCTCTAGATTTGTGACTACCATGGATAAAACCGTTCTGCTTTGAGCGGCAATCTGAGGCAATTGATCTAATGGTGGCTCGCGAAGTGTTCCGTCTCTTTGCGCTTGAAAACTAAAAGCGCCGAGATGTGTTAAGTATGGAGATGCCTCTCTGGCTGCTTGCTTTAAATTTTCGCTGACTTGGTTTCCGCGTGGTTCTATATAAGCATTAGAATTAATATTTCTTTTCGGTCTTTGTGGAATATAAAGCAAGAAGCGAATAGGCAATAGAGCTTCAGGTCGAATCCGATTCACACGTGCCAATTCTTCTACCGAAATTTGAAATCTTCTTCCAATTTGATAAAGTGTATCATTTTGTTTGACCTCATAAAATTGACCTCTAATAGGGATGACAATTGTTTGTCCAACGACTAGTTGATTTGGTGTTTCGATGTCGTTGGTCCGAATGATTTCATTTACCGTTGTTTTAAAACGCATGGCAATTTCATTTAATGTATCTCCTCTTTTGACAACATAAATTTGAATGGTCAACGCCCCCTTTGTTATTGCTAACAATTTATGAGGGTGATGGATAAATCATGTTTGATTTTCATCCGTGATCTCTTTAGTTGTTGTGATTTTGGCAAGAAGAACGTTCTCCATCATCGTTAAAGCGTACTCGTTGTCTCTATCATCATTTGAAGCAATACAATCTTTAGGTACAGTGAGGTTGTACTCTCGCATGTAAGCGTCATTTGCAGTGAACAGGACACAGATGTTTCCGGCAATTCCAGTTAAAATAAGATCTTGCACACCTAATTCATTTAGGAGTGTCTCTAGTGCTGTTCCGTAAAAGGCAGAGTGCTTAGGTTTAATTAAGAAGTAATCATCTTTAGATGGTGCCATTTGTTCTAAAATAGGGGCACTTCTTTCGTTTTTGCATGTTTCCATAACAGCTTTGATATCAGCCTTCCAGAGTCCATAGTGGTCGTTGATATAGATAATTGGCCAATTTTTCTTGAAAGCGTGTTGTTTAAGGGCTAAAATTTTATTGGTCATTTGCTCTGTTTTTTCAGCGAGCACATGTCCCATTTCGAAATCAAAATTATTGATCATGTCAATAATAAGCAGTGCCTTTTGTTGTTTTGGCAAATCAAGACCCCCTTTAAAAGATTGTGATAATATGTTAACCTCAATATCCTTTAAAAAAACATGAAAAGAGAGCCGTGCTATGACGAAAGATGAACAGTTTATGCAAGAAGCTATTTCTGAAGCTTTGAAAGCAAAACAAATAGGAGAAGTTCCAATCGGTGCCGTCATCGTTGTTGATGATCAAATTGTAAGCCGTGCTCACAATTTAAGGGAAAGTGAACAGCGATCAATTGCTCATGCGGAATTACTTGCTATTGATGAAGCGTGTAAAATGACTGGTAGCTGGCGTTTAGAAGATGCTGTACTTTATGTTACACTCGAACCGTGCCCAATGTGTGCAGGCGCTATTGTACTTTCAAGAGTGAAAAAGGTCGTTTTTGGTGCCTATGATCCTAAAGGTGGATGTGCTGGTACTTTAATGAATTTATTGGACGATGAGCGGTTCAATCATCAGTCTGAAGTCATTGGCGGTGTGCTTGAAAATGAGTGTGGTGAGCTGTTAAGTCAGTTCTTTCGAGACCTCCGTCAGCGTAAGAAGCAGGCGAAAAGTAAATGAATGGATGTCGTTTGCAATTTTATCACTTAGAAGGTATACTTATGTCTGCGTCACCAACAATTTAATATTCATTTTGCCGTGCTAAGCGGGGAGGTAGCGGTGCCCTGTACTCGCAATCCGCTCTAGCGAGGCCGAATCCCTTCTCAAGGTTCGTTTACTTCAAGGTCTGCCTTAAATAAGTGGTGTTGACGTCTGGGTCCTGCGCAATGGGAATTCATGAACCATGTCAGGTCCGGAAGGAAGCAGCATTAAGTGAAACCTCTCATGTGCCGCAGGGTTGCCTGGGCCGAGCTAACTGTTTAAGTAACGCTTGGGGTAGCGAATCGACAGAAGGTGCACGGTAAATCAATATTAAATGTAACTCATCTAGTTTATCTAGGTGAGTTTTTTGTTGCTATTGAAAGAATATATCAGTTGTTTTGTTTATACAAATAGTAAAAAAGCCATTTTCGGGTGAGGTATTTTTGGAGCAATTCATAAAGGGAACGAATGTTCTTGTTGATCTGACAGACATTTTCAGAAAGCAAGAAAACACGTTTTTAAATCAAGAAAAGTAAAAAGTCTTTAAAGGAAATGCTCTTTTTCGTTTATTAGAAAATAAAGGTGTACTTTTGAATTGATCGTTGCATCATGTATAATGAACATGATGATAAATGGAGGAGGGCGTATTTGTGAGTTATCAAGCTTTATACCGAGTGTTCAGACCTCAAGTTTTTGAGGATGTTGTTGGACAAGAACACATCACAAAAACGTTGCAAAATGCCCTTTTGCAGAAAAAGTTTTCTCATGCTTACTTATTTTCAGGTCCTAGAGGAACAGGTAAAACAAGTGCTGCCAAGATTTTTGCGAAAGCAGTGAACTGTGAAAAGTCACCTGTTAGTGAGCCGTGTAATGAGTGTGATGCCTGTAGAGGGATTACGACCGGTTCGATTTCAGACGTGATTGAAATAGATGCTGCCTCAAATAACGGGGTAGATGAAATTCGGGATATACGTGATAAAGTGAAATTTGCTCCTTCAGCGGTTACATATAAGGTTTATATTATAGATGAGGTACATATGCTCTCTATCGGGGCATTTAATGCACTTCTTAAAACGCTAGAGGAACCACCTGCTCATTGTATCTTTATTTTGGCTACCACAGAGCCTCATAAGATTCCTCTTACCATCATATCAAGATGTCAGAGATTTGATTTTAAACGGATCACGACAAAAGATATAGTTGGACGAATGGAGAAAATTGTAGATGCAGAAAGCCTAAATATACAAGAGGGTTCACTCGAGATTATTGCTAGTGCGGCAGATGGAGGCATGCGTGACGCACTCAGTCTCCTTGACCAAGCGATCTCATTTAGTGGTGAACAGCTCACAATTGATGATGCACTGCTCATTACAGGTGCTGTATCTCAGCATTTCATTAGTCAGCTTGCTGAAGCCATTTTTGAGCAAAATATTGCGATAGCGCTGGATACGTTAAATGAATTGCTTCAACAGGGGAAAGATGCCGCGAAATTAATAGAGGATATGATCTTCTACTTTAGAGATATGCTTCTTTACAAAACAGCACCGGATCTTGAAGGTGTCCTTGAAAAAGTCAAAGTCGACGATAAGTTTGTGGCTCTTTCAGAACGTGTGGCACCTCAGTTTCTTTATGAAACGATTGAAGTGCTGAATAAAAGCCATCAGGAAATGAAATGGACAAACCACCCTAGAATTTTCTTTGAAGTAGCTGTGGTTAAGCTCTGTCAGTCAACGGCTGGTGCTGTATCATCTCCGGCTGATTCCGACCTAACAGCGTTAACGAATAAAATAGACAGGCTGGAACAGGAGCTATCTAGGCTAAAAGCTGAGGGTGTTCCAATGACTCAGTCTCAGAGTCCTCAAGCAAAAACGGAAGCACCTCGACCTCAAACGAGTAATAAAAATGGTTATCGTGCACCTGTCGGTCGAATTCATGAGATTTTAAAAGAAGCGAAGCGACCGGAACTAGAAAAAATAAAAGGCAAATGGGGAGAGCTTCTTGCTCAATTAAAACAGCAAAATAAGGTATCTCACGCTGCGCTATTAACAGATAGTGAACCAGTTGCGGCGGCAACTCATGCCTTTGTTTTAAAATTCAAATTTGAAATACATTGTAAGATGGTGGCCGAAGATAAAAGTGGTGTTCGAACCAATCTTGAGCAACTGCTAGAATCTATGCTAGGAAAAAGAGTGGAATTAGTTGGCGTTCCTGACGCTCAATGGGGTAAAATAAGAGAAGAATTTTTAAGAGATCATCAGCCTGAAGAACAAGCAGATGGTCAGGCAGCTTCTGCTGAAGAAGATCCATTAATTGCAGAAGCAAAGAAGTTAGTAGGAACCGATTTAATTGAAATTAAAGATTAACAATTTGAAAGAGAGTGGTGTTCATATGCGCGGTGGAATGGGAAATATGCAAAAAATGATGAAACAAATGCAAAAAATGCAGAAGGATATGGCTAAGGCTCAAGAAGAGCTTGCAGAAAAAGTCCTTGAAGGTACGGCAGGTGGCGGCATGGTCACTGTAAAAGTAAATGGACAAAAAGAAGTCGTTGATGTGGCGATTAATGAAGAAGTTGTTGATCCTGAAGACATCGATATGCTTCAAGACCTTGTACTTGCAGCAACAAATGATGCATTGAAAAAAGTTGATGAACTAACGAATGAAACAATGGGTCAATTCACAAAAGGAATGAACATGCCAGGTTTATTCTAGGAGGAATAACTGAAGATGCAATATCCTGAACCAATATCAAAGCTGATTGATAGCTTTATGAAATTGCCAGGAATCGGACCTAAAACTGCGGTCCGTCTGGCTTTTTTTGTTCTTAGTATGCAAGAAGATGTCGTGCTGGATTTTGCGAAGGCACTTGTTAATGCAAAGCGTAATTTAACTTATTGTTCTGTTTGCGGACATATCACCGACCAGGATCCTTGCTATATTTGTGAAGATACAAGAAGAGATCAATCTGTGATCTGTGTCGTGCAGGATCCAAAAGATGTGATCGCAATGGAAAAAATGAAAGAATACAACGGCTTATATCATGTGCTTCATGGTGCTATTTCACCAATGGACGGAATTGGGCCAGAGGATATTAAAATTCCTGACCTATTAAAAAGATTGCAAGACGATCAAGTCACAGAGGTCATTCTTGCAACCAATCCAAACATTGAGGGAGAAGCGACAGCCATGTATATCTCTAGATTGTTGAAACCATCAGGAATTAAACTCTCTCGCATTGCTCACGGACTCCCAGTAGGTGGAGATTTAGAGTATGCGGATGAAGTCACACTTTCTAAGGCTCTAGAAGGCAGACGTGAGATGTAGGAAGGAGAAGTACGGTACATGGGTTTTCTTCGCAGAAAATCAATTCGAAAAGAATTCGATGAGATATTAATTCAACAGCTTTTTAAGCAAAAGGAAGAATGGAACAGACAAAAAAAGCTTGTCGCAAATAGCGTTGAGCCTTCACCGGACATTCTATTCGAATTAAAGCTTGCTCAAGCGAAGTACTTTTTCTATCTGAGAGAAGCGAAAAAGAGAAATTTACGTTTAAACAACTGGAGATAGCAGGTCTATTTTCCATAATCCTCTCATATGCTTCTACTATTCATATGAAGAGGAGATGAGAGGATTATGGAACCTGTTATTGTGATTGGTTCAATTTTGTTAGCTGTTTTATTGTTGTTTATGTCGGGTGTTCAAGCGAATCCATTCAAATGGTTAGGGCTTATCGGAATAAAATTTGTCGCAGGCGCTCTTTTTTTATTTTGTCTCAATTTATTCGGCGAGAGTTTAGGGCTTCATGTTTCCATTAACCCTGTAACGAGCGGAATTAGTGGTTTGTTGGGCATTCCAGGTGTAGCAGCTTTAGTCGTAATTGAAAAGTTTATTATTTAATGCAAAATATTGTTGACTTTGATTATATATGGTGGTAAATTAATATACGTCGCTGATGACGAAGAAACGAAAAAACATAATAACAAAAAAGTTGTTGACACTAACAACTTGGATGTGATAAGATGTTCTAGTCGCTTCTGAAGCGGTAAACAAGTTCTTTGAAAACTAAACAAGACAAAACGTACCTGTTAATTCGAGTTTTTATAAAAAAATCCTATGATATATCATAGGTAGTCAGTCAAACTGGCGAAAAGCAAAACTTCGGTTTTGTACTTTTTCGGAGAGTTTGATCCTGGCTC
>NZ_JBQEOD010000016.1:0-38511 GCF_052044955.1 Bacillus sp. 22446 | reverse complement strand
CGGAATTGGCAGACGCGCTAGACTTAGGATCTAGTGTCTTTATGACGTGGGGGTTCAAGTCCCTTCACCCGCATTGTTTTTTCAAACAGTGCACTTATGAATATATGAGCACATCATACACGCGGTCGTGGCGGAATGGCAGACGCGCTAGGTTGAGGGCCTAGTGGGTGAATAACCCGTGGAGGTTCAAGTCCTCTCGGCCGCATCTAAGAAACCAAAGGTTATAGACCTTTGGTTTTTTATGTTTTCGAAGTGATAGAACCATTATCTATGGCATTACGATAATATCAAGTTCTGTGAAACGAAGAATATTGCTCAAATTGTGATAAAATGTTGAAGGTTAGGAAAGGAGGAAAATACATGTCAATTTACCATAAAGTCATTGGAGAGGGATTTCCGATCGTGATATTGCATGGTTGGACACTTGACCATCAAGTGATGTTACATGCATTGGAACCGGTATTTGAAAAACAAAGCGGTTGGAAAAGAATATACATAGACTTACCGGGGATGGGACGTTCCAAGCCGCATCCATCTATTCAGAACTCAGATGATATGTTAGAAGCGGTATTGCGTCTTTTGGACGAGATGATCCCTGATGAACAGTTCATTGTTTGTGGTTATTCGTATGGAGGGTACATAGCTAGAGGTATTGTTCATTCACGCCGGGAAACCGTTCGTGGATTACTGCTTGTGGCTCCAATGACTATACCTGTATTCGATAAAAGAGTCGTACCAGAGAAGACCGTTCTAAAAAGTGACAGTCACTTAATTTCACAACTGTCTTCAGAAGAGGCGGATGAATTTTGCTCCATGGCGGTTGTGCAAGGAAAAACGGAATGGGAGAGGTTTCGCGATGAAATTTACCTTCCTTCTAAACAAACAAATCATGAATTCATCAATAACATCCTTCAAAATGGGTATGGCTATACCTTCGACATTTCAGCTGAATTTCAATATCCCACGCTCATGATCACAGGGCGTCAAGACGATGTAGTCGGATATCAAGATGCGTGGCGGCTGATCGAAGACTATCCAAGGGCCACTTTTGCAGTGCTTGATATGGCTGGTCACAACCTGCAGATTGAACAACCCGATGTGTTTCATTCATTAGTCCATAACTGGTTAAACAGACTTGAGTCGGAAAATGTGAAGAAATAGATTAGATCTTGTGCAAAATTTGTGCAAATCGGAGTCAGGGGTGAATAACCCATGGAGGTTTAAGTCCTCTCGATCACCTCTAAAAAATACCGAGGGTAGTGTACCTTTGGTATTTTTTTATGTGCTCTTTTATTAGAAAGAGATCACAAGATACATCGATTGTATGCAGGGTGGAAACGTGCCCAGTCGATTTTAATATCAGTTTCTCTTTGAACAAACGACTCCACTTCAAATTAACTTAGCTGTGAAATCTTAATGACTATCCTCTAGAGAATAGTTGTTAGTCATGATGGGATGGTTTTCTAATCACCTTTTATATTGTTAAATAAAGGTGATAATGAGATAATTTGATAAAAATAAATTAAGTCGCATAAGATCAACCAAAGGAGTTATAACATGATAAAAAGGTTTTCTCTAGTTTTACTTACTCTCATGATGTCTATAGTTGTTTTGCTAGTGGCAGCCAAAAATTCCCCTGGGGATCATGTCATTTCATTTGATCAGCCTCACATCTTAATAATATCAATTGGAATAATGTTATGTTTATTCATTCCTCCGTTAGTGATGTCCTTTTTCAGTCACTTGATTGTGAGAACTATATCTAGTGTATATCAATGTTTTATTGTTCTATCTTTTCTTGGGCTCATTCCGATAGGATTTCTTATTCCAGATTTTTTAACAATTGTTGTTTCTGTTGCAGGAACTTTAGCCAGCGTAGCTAGTCTTATAGTTACTTTAAGAATTGATAGGAATAGAGATGCTAACCTTAACTAAAATAAAAATGACATCAATTTTCTAAGAGTAAAGTAATGTTTCTTATTCTTTACTTTTAAATAAAACTGACAGATGTCTGAAAAAAAGGTTTGCGTTATGAACTTATTTATTCCTTTCATGATTGAACGCCCAAAAATATCTTAAAGTCAGAGAAGAACAAAATTGAATATGATCGTTGATTTTACTCTTTTAAATCCTAAATTGCAATTATTTCCGATTCATGTTACAATAAGAATAATTATTTTTGTTCGGCGTAAAGGATAGCATGAAGAAAGACTTTTCGTCTTGAGGATACTTTGGGCAAGGATAGTATAATACATTGTGTGGTAACGCACTAGGAGGCAACAAACATGGAACAAGGTACAGTAAAATGGTTTAACGCAGAAAAAGGTTTTGGATTTATCGAACGTGAAGAAGGAGACGATGTATTCGTACATTTCTCAGCTATCCAAGGTGACGGATTCAAATCTTTAGACGAAGGTCAAAAAGTAACTTTTGACGTAGAGCAAGGTTCTCGTGGAGCTCAAGCTGCTAACGTTCAAAAAACTGCTTAATCTTCATTTTTTAAAACAGGTTCTCTGTAGAGAGCCTGTTTTTTTGTGTTTTCATTTATTTCTGCAATAAAAAACCCTACTCAGCGTACAAGTAGGGAGATGTTACAAGGTAATCGTAAAAAAATTCATGCTTCAAAGGTTTATCAACAGTATAGCATATTGGATTTACAATATGCGGAATTTGCCTAAATAAATTCTTTTTTCTTTACTGGTCGAAGATAGAGGGATTTGTTCGTAGAGAAAATGTATTCAAAAAATGGGGAAGCAGGTAGACAATATTAGCAGAAACTCTTGATTTGTTTTTCAGTGATTCCTTTGATGACTTCTAGCTCACTAATCAAATAACCATAAGCATCGTCGAGCATTTTCTTTTCGCTTGCATTCAGTTTTTTTTCTTTCTTCATTCGCATGAGATCACGTACCACTTCAGCGCCTTCTAGTATGTCGCCCGTTTTGATTTTGTCGGTGTTGATTTTATATCTCTCTTTCCATGGTAGTAACTTATCTGATGTTCCATTTTGAAAAGTGTGCATAATGTTCTTTAAGGCAAGTATATCTGTAACAGGTCTTATTCTTGACCTTGACATCTTCCTTGTAGGAATCATCACTTTCATATGGCTAACGGCCATCTTAATGACATAATACTGCTGTTTTTCATCAGAGAATTCTTTTTCTTCTATGGCTTCAATTATACCTGCTCCGTGCATTGGATAAACAATGTTATCACCAATTTGAAACATATCATCCGCCTCCATATCATGTATCTACTTTAAGGGTACCACACTTAGAGGTAAAATAATCAAATTTTTAATAATAACATGTTTATTTATTTTTTGTCAATAAATTTTGTTCTGAAAAAGAGAGATTTTTTCATGTGAATTTCGGATGGTTTTTGATCATATCCTCAAGAATCCTTGCTACAAGAAAAACAGAATATCCACCATTAAAAAAAGACCAGCCATTGAGCTGGTCTTTCCAAATAGAATTCGATCATAATGTCGAAATATCAATCACAAACCGATAACGCACATCACTATTGAGCACACGTTCATATGCTTCATCGACTTGTTTTGCGTTGATCACTTCAATCTGTGGTGCGATATTGTGAGCAGCTGCGAAATCGAGCATTTCTTGTGTTTCTTGGATGCCGCCAACGAGTGAGCCGGCGATGCTGCGACGTCCCGTAATTAATGAAAACACATGGAAGTTGTCTGGCTTTGGTGGTGCACCGACGTTCACTAATGTTCCGTCAACACGAAGTAAGGACAAATAGGCATCCACGTTGATATTGGCAGAGACGGTATTGAGAATGAGATCATATTGACCGGCTAGTGTCTGAAACGTATCAGGGTCACTTGTAGCAAAATAGTCTTTTGCACCAAATGACAGGGCCTCTTCTTTTTTATTCAAAGAGCGGCTTAATACAGTCACTTCTGCGCCAAGTGCGCGTGCAAATTGAATGGCGACATGACCTAGACCGCCCATTCCGACAATCGCCACTTTTTTGCCAGGTCCAGCCTTCCAGTGTTTTAACGGGGAATACGTTGTGATGCCGGCACAGAGAAGAGGGCTGGCGACATCGAGGGAAAGCTGGTCAGGAATATTGACAACAAATCGTTCTGTCACAACAATTTTCTGACTGTAGCCGCCGTAAGTTGGTTCTCCATCATAATCCAGGTTATTATAAGTTTGAACGACTCCTTTCTTGCAATATTGTTCATCTCCATTTTGGCAATATTCACATGTACCGCAAGAATCGACAAAACAACCGACGCCTACACGATCACCAATGTTGAATTTCGTGACAGCATCCCCAACAGCTGAAACAACTCCAGTAATCTCATGACCCGGAACCATTGGGAAAATACCGCCGCCCCATTCATCAAAGGCACTGTGGATATCTGAATGACAGATCCCGCTAAACTGAATATCAATTAAAATATCATGTGGACGAAGTGCTCTTCGTTCAATGGTTGTCCGTTCAAAGTTTGCTTTTGCATGGGAAACACTTAAAACGTTTGATTGGTGCGTCTGACACATTCTTGATCATCCTTTCAAAAGTAAGATTCGGTCCTTCCTCTATACTGTACGTCTTAAAGTGAACTTTAAGTCAACATAGAATCCTCTGATCGCCTCAATTCAGGCTTTAGCATCAGCCTTGAATCAAGATTTGAGCCAAAAGTATCTTGTCTTCTCGATAAAAATGGAGATGATGGGAAAAGGGAGATCGTCAAGTAAGAGAAAGAAGAGAAGGGTGAAAACAATGAAAATAGCACAAGCCGCCAAGCAACTCGATTTATCTACTGCTACGCTCAGGTATTATGAGAATATAGGTTTAATTAGACCGATCAGGCGTGATGAAAATGGTGTTCGTGATTATACAGCAGAAGATATTCAGTGGATAGAATTTATTAAATGTATGAGAAATGCGGGTCTGTCAATTGATGCTCTTAGAGAATATACGGCTTTATTTATCGAGGGAGAGGATCGTACATTGTCCTCAAGGAAGAGTATTTTGGTCAATGAGAGAGAAAGACTTGTAGACAAACAAAAGGAAATCGAAGAAACGATTAAACGGTTAGATTACAAGATCGAAAGTTATGAAGATATTATCCACAGTTATGAACAAAAACTAGTTCATCAATTAAAAACGAGCTCTATTTAAATGAAGAAAAACCTGTGACTTGTCACAGGTTTTGTGATGTGGTTATCTTTTTGTGTAACGCACCCAATTGTAATGAGCGTAAAGTGGAGTAACACCGTTGTAGGAGCCGAGCCATTCATCGACACCTGCACCATTCCATAAGTTCATCATAATCTTTCCCGGTGTTTGAGGGATTTGAGTAGTAGCCGTATGTTTTAATTGACCGTCCACATACCATTTAATCGAGTTAGGCTGCCAGTCGAACGCATATGTGTGATAAGAGTTTGCTGCATCAAAACCAAGGTTGACGATTTTTTCATGATTTCCGACACCATTGGTATAATAGTTAAACTGAACCTTTGTCGTATCTTTTCCTAGAAATTCGATGTCGATTTCATCCCAAGGCGTACCATCAGTCGGTCCCGTATAAGTAAAGAACGAAGACACGATCCCAACATTTTTGGCTGGTTTCATGTTTACTTCATATAGCCCATAGCCGTACGTTTGAACGGAGCGGTTTTCTCCGCAGTCAAACTTATTATAGGAGGGACTTGTGAGCGATAATCGCATTTCCCCTAACGACGTCATGGAGACATTGTTTGCGCGCCACGTACAGTTAAACATATTTCCGTTCGAGTACCCATCGGCTTTTTGCCATAACCCGGTATTATAGTTGTTGAACGGTTCATAAAACGACCCGCCCGTTTGTGCCGAGGCACTTGCAGCAAATGTGGACAAACTTAAGAATAATCCAGTGACAAGCAGCATCAACATTCGTTTTACACGGTAAGACATGTAGGCATTCCCCTCTCTTTTTGAAAGCGTTTTCTTTTTGATCATACATGATTCTCTCAAAATGGAAAATCGGTCTAAATAATGATAAACAGTGTGTTTTTTTAATAGAATGAAAAGAAAATTGATAGGTAAAAAATAATGATTGACAAAGCGGACAGTTGTCCGTAAGATAATACCGGTACAATTGTCCTAATGAAAATGAAAGAAATTTGATTTACACATAGAGATATATGCAAGGTGGATGAAGGTAAAGAAGGTGAAGCATCATGGAAAAGGATATTGGAAAGGAAATTGAAGAGGTCGCTTTTTCTTTGTTTCAAGAGTTTGGTGTAGAGAATGTCAGTATGCATAAAATTGCTAAAACAGCTGGTGTTGGACAGGGTACTCTTTACCGCCGATATGCCAATAAAAGTGATTTATGCCTTTCGATCCTTGGAGAAAAATTTGAACAACTGATCCCTGCGTTGCATCTTTACTTAAGTAAAATCAGTGATCAGCCGGTTCGTGAGCGTTTACGATATGTTCTTGAAGAAATTCATCTCATCGTCGGTCATCATTTAGATTGGATTCGCATGCTCACAATCTCTGGGAACTTAGAGCAGACAAGTAAAGTATATGATTGTCATTACAGTCAATCACTTAAACAAATCATTCGTGATTTGCTCGAGGAAGCGAAAGTAAAAGGAGAAGCGAACATACAAGACATTGAGTTGACGACATTATGTATCTCCTCTCCAATGACGCCTGAACTCATGTTTTATATTCATGAATCCGGCTACTCAATCGAAAAAATTGCACAATTCGCTGCGGAAAAACAAATTTTATCTGTTTTTCAACGACAATGAAGTGGCTCATTTCTGACTAGCCTGACTTCCTAAGATTGCTCAATATTGAAAAAGAAAAGGAGCCAACTTAATATGAACAAACAGCAAACAGAAGCTTCCGACATTCGAACGCTGCCCATTATTATTTCATTTATCACAGCTGGATTTATTGGACTGTTTAGTGAAACGGCACTCAACATGGCGCTGAGAAGTTTAACATTAGACTTTGGTATTGAAGCAACGACTGCTCAGTGGCTTACAACCGGCTATTTATTAACACTAGGGATTCTTGTTCCAATTTCTGGCCTCATTCTTCAATGGTTTACAACAAGACAGCTTTTCATAACCTCACTGGTCTTTTCGATCATCGGTACATTTATTGCGGCCGTTGCACCAGTCTTCAGTATTTTAATGGTGGCACGTGTGGTGCAGGCAGTAGGAACAGCCTTGCTCCTTCCATTGATGTTTAACACGATTTTGGTCATCATTCCGCCTCATAAAAGAGGTAGATCAATGGGGATTATCGGTCTTGTCATTATGTTTGCCCCAGCAGTTGGTCCAACGGTCTCTGGTCTTATTCTTAAATCGTTAACATGGCATTGGATTTTTTGGATTTCGCTTCCGTTATTAGTTGCTGCACTCGTATTTGGGTATATTTTTATGCAAAATATTACGGAACCCACAAGACCGAAAATCGACATTTTATCGATTGTGCTATCAACCATCGGTTTCGGTGGAATTGTGTATGGTTTTAGCAGTGCCGGTGAAGGCGGTGGCTGGAGCAGTATGCATGTGATTGTGGCGATTGTTGTAGGTGTCATTGGCATTCTTGTGTTCGCCCTAAGACAGTTAAACATGAAAGAACCGATGTTGAATTTAAGCCCATTTAAATATCCAATGTTTGTGATCGGGTTACTTCTGATTTTAGTGTGTATGATGGTGATGCTGTCTGCTATGATGATTTTGCCATTATATCTGCAAACGTCCTTGGCACTTTCTACATTTACAGCAGGTTTAATGCTATTACCAGGTGGAATTATCAATGGACTGCTATCGCCAATCATGGGTGGGCTTTTTGATAAATTTGGGCCGAAGTGGCTTGTCATCCCAGGCCTTGTCATCGTTGCAGCGACCATGTTTGGCTTCACGAACTTAAGTGTGAATACGTCCATCGGTTATATCGTGACGCTTCATATTACGTTAATGATAGGAATTGCGATGATCATGATGCCTGCCCAAACAAATGGATTGAATCAGCTGCCGCCAGAGCTATATCCGCACGGTACAGCGATTATGAATACATTGCAGCAAGTGTCAGGAGCGATTGGGACTGCGGTTGGTATCTCGATCCTTTCATCAGGAGCGCGCAGTTTTATGGAAAATGTGGCTGATCCCGCAAATCCAGTCAATCAGCTGCTCGCCTTTACAAATGGCGTCCAGCATGCCTTTATCTTTGCTGTCATTATGACAGTGATTGGTTTGGTGATTGCTTTCTTTATTAAACGAGTGAAAGTAGAACAACAAGTATCATAATATATGAAAAGCACTGAGGACTTAGCGCCGCAGTGCTTTTTTTATTTACTCATAGGGGTGAATGTTTGTTTCAAAGGAGCTGAAAATGGGGAGATAGATAAAAAGTAACGACTCTCTGACGACATTGAAGGAAAAGGCGAAATTCGTAACGAATGGATAGAGATAAAAGAATAAGATAGGAGATGAGATCATGAACTTAGACGAACAAATCAAAATGGCTGAGTCATTACGTCAACCAGCTGAAGATTCATTAGCTGGTCAATCAGAACTTAAGCCAGTCCACCCTCCTGAAGTGAACAAAATGGAATATGATATCCCAACGGGTGCTGGTGAAACAAAGGTGTGGGTATTTAAACCTGTGAAAACATTGAAACAACCCCTACCTGTTTTCGTCAATTTGCATGGGGGCGGTTTTATACTTGGAAGTGCTGAAATGGATAATCATTGGTGTCCGGTCATAGCAGATCGTGCGGAGTGTATCGTCGTCAATGTGGAATATCAGCTGGCACCGGAACACCCTTTTCCGGCCGCTCTTCATGAATGCTACGATGTGATGAAATGGTTATATGAACATCCTGATGAACTACAAATAGACCCAAATCGATTAGCCATTGGCGGTCATAGTGCAGGTGGGAACTTGGCAACAGCGGTTTGTTTGCTTGATATCCAAAAAGGGAACAAACTTCCGATTGTCTATCAAGTGCTTGACTATCCACCGCTTGATTTGGCTACTGATCCAGCACAAAAGCCAGCGTTTGAAGAAGCAATTCCAGTTGAAATGGCGAGACTGTTTAATGCCTTCTACCTGCAAGGTCAAGATCCGCACAATCCGCTCGTTTCTCCAGTCTTTGCAGAGAGAGAAGTCTTAGCACAAATGCCCCCAGCTCTTGTTATCACAGCTGAGAAGGATTCACTAGCTGAAGAAGCTGAGCATTATGCGGACAAGTTAAAAGAAGCAGGGGTAGATGTCACATACAAACAATTTAAAGGAGTCCCTCATGCGTTCACTCATGCCGGAGATTTAGAGATAGCTGAAGAGGCTTGGCATCTGATGAGCGATCAGCTTAAGAAGGCGTTTGAATAAGAAATATTCGGATATAAGTAAAAAGCACAGACCTTTTTTTCTGTGTTTTTTTTGTGTTCTTGCTGACGTCCTGAAAAGAAGTGTAGATACAACAATCACAACTGTCGATATAATAGAAAGATAGAAGACAACTAAAAAAGGAGCTAATAGAATGAAAAAAGAGACACTACAGGCATTTTGTCTTTCTTTACAAGGAGCAACCCACGACTATCAACCTGAGTGGCAGGCAGATCGTTATCATATAGGTGGAAAGATGTTCGCCATGATGGGGGGAGACGTCGATCGCAAGCCAGTCATCACTTTAAAATGTGATCCGCAACGCGCTGAAGAATTAAGAGAAATGCATGAAGGAATTATTCCCGGCTATTACATGAATAAGACGCATTGGAATTCTATTTATCTTGATGCAGATATTCCATCTTCATTTGTCGAAGAGCTAATTGAACATTCCTATCAACTGGTTTTTCACAAATTAACAAAAAAAGCTCAGCAGGCTATCCTCCAACATAATTCAAAAGAAACCGATTAAATGCTAAACGTTCAGTTGTTCATGTCTCTTTGAATCTCTTCAAAATTGACTAGAGTCACATGCTCTCGCTATACTTTAAACAGCTAGAAGATACGAATAGGGGGATATACAATGGGCTATACAGTCATTACAGGGGCAAGTTCAGGTATTGGATATGAAACGGCTTTGGCCTTTGCAGCAAGAGGAAAAAATCTGATCTTAGCTGCACGCCGGCTTGATAAACTCCAAGAACTGAAAGAAAAGATTCTAGAAACATATCCCGATATTCAAGTGAAAGTCCAATCTGTTGATTTAACAGACAGAGAGCAAGTGTATTCTTTCTATGAGTCATTAGCTGGTGACGAGCTGGATACGTTCATTAATAATGCCGGGTTTGGCCATTTTGGTTCAATAGGAGAGCAGGATGTGAGAAAAATTGGGGACATGCTTCATCTCAATATTGAAGCGTTAACAATTTTATCCACTCTGTTTGTCCGTGATTATGAGCAAAAAGAGGGGACGCAGCTAATCAATATCTCTTCAAGAGCGGGTTATACCGTCGTCGGCAATGCTGTCACTTATTCAGCCACGAAATTTTATGTGAGCGCCTTTACAGAAGGGCTGGCCCTAGAATTGAAAGAAAAAGGAGCCAAATTACAGGCAAAAGTATTAGCGCCTGCTGCGACAGAATCGGAATTTGCAAAGCGTTCATTAGATGTCGATCAATTCGAATATGAAGGCACTATCAAGAAATATCACACATCAAAAGAAATGGCAGCGTGCTTGCTTGAGCTTTACGACAGTTCAAAAACAGTTGGTATCGTTGATGGGAAGACATTTGATTTTGAATTGAAGGACCCCATTTTTTCACACGCTGGCACAAGCATGAAATAAAAAGTTCCAATCACTGAGGATAGATTCTATTAGTGATCATTAGGTCACCGAGCCGAAAGAGGTCTTGGATAATGTGGAGCGCTGTCAACACATACTAGAATAGATAAAAACACCTACACATTAGGTGTTTTTTTTATGCATTCTTTGATGAATGAAAGAATCGCAGGTCCAGTAGATGAGACTGCTGACAATTATGATCGGAAGGGATGTTGAGCTCTCAATTCCATCCATAACAAAAAGCATGACAATCATTGCTATCAGTAAGTAAGCCGCTAAATAAAGAGGATGAAAAGCCTTGGGCTGTAAGGAAAACAACAACTGTAAAGGTACCGCAAAGATGAAATAATAAACAAAAAAGATGGGAGTGTAAAGCATCATAAACGCAGGCTCGCCCTGAATCGGTGGATATAAACATACGAACAAGCTGAGTAAAATGGAACTGAAGAATAGTGTAAGTAGGATTTTGTAAAATGGTTGAACGGAACGCACTGTATGTACTCCTTTTTGTAAGATTTCCTATATTTTATCATAAATGGGTCGAGAACAACTTCTGAAGTCAATTTAGGTATTATGGTATAAAAAAATTTTGATAATAGTGCCCTTTTTCCTTTATTTGGTTCTGTGACTTTCACCTCATGCTGATGAATGAAGGAATGGTATAAAGTAAACCCTATAGACAGATAATTATTCATCACATTTAAGAAAAGAGATGATCTTATGAACGTAACAAAATGGTTTGGTGCTGCCCTTCTTTCTGTTTCACTATTGGTGACCGCAGCTTGTGCGAACGATAGCACTCAAGAAAATAATCAAAGTAATCAAGAAAGCACTACCAGTGAAACAAAAGAAAAAAACACGGCTGTTGAGACAGGGAATAAATCTTTATCCAATATTAAGGTGCTGGCAACAGGCGGAACGATTGCCGGTAGTTCAGACAGCAATACAGATACGACTGGATATAAATCTGGTGCACTTGGAATCGATAAAGTCATTGCTTCCGTACCACAGCTGAAGGATATTGCAAATGTCACGGGTGAGCAAGTAGCGAACGTCGGCAGTGAAAATGTGGATAACGCTCTGCTTTTAAAATTAGCGAAACGAGTCAATCAGCTTTTAAATGATGATCAAGTGGATGGCATTGTGGTGACACATGGTACAGATACATTAGAAGAAACGGCCTATTTTTTACATTTGGTTGTAAAAAGTGATAAGCCAGTGGTGGTTGTGGGTTCCATGAGGCCGGCATCTGCCATTAGTGCGGATGGCCCGCTTAACCTGTATCATGCAGTGAAAATTGCTTCGACAAAAGAAGCCAAAGGCAAAGGTGTAATGGTGACATTAAATGACCGAATTGCCTCTGCTCGTTTTATTACGAAGACAAATACCACCACAACCGATTCGTTCAAGTCTCTTGAGCAAGGGTACATTGGAGAAGTGGCGGGTGAAGTTGTCTCTTTTTATAACGAACCGACAAGAAAACATACAGCTGACAGTGAATTCGATATTTCAAAGCTAAAAGAACTGCCGCAAGTGGATATCTTATACGGCTATCAAAATGATCAAAAGTATGTGTATGATGCTGCGGTTAAAGCAGGAGCGAAAGGCATTGTCGTTGCCGCGGCAGGAAATGGAACGATGTCAACAGAAGCGATCAATGGGGCAACAGATGCAGTGAAGAAAGACGTGGTGATCGTAAGGTCAAGCCGTGCAGGAAATGGCATTGTCACACATGAAAAAATGGATGATGAACATCATTTTGTCTCATCGGATTCATTAAATCCACAAAAAGCACGCATTTTACTCATGCTGGCTCTGACGAAAACAAAAGATCCAGATAAAATTCAATCCTATTACGAGCAGTATTAAAAAGAAGAAGACCCGACGAATCATTGGGTCTTTTTTATATGTGGTACCTGATGTTCAGCCCGTTTTTTTAAAGAGAGTAAAATGTCTCTCCAAACATCATCTATATCAGTCAGAAAATGTCCTGCTTGCTCGATATAGTGCGTTTTGGCGTTTGGAATGTTCGGAGCAATGCTTTCTATCTCTGCAAAAGGGGCCATCTGATCCTCTTTTCCATGCCAGACATCCACAGGGATTTGTATTTCTTTCATATCGAATGCCCATGACCGTGAGAGTAAATCTGGTTCATGAATACATTCATCAACTGATTGACGAGTAGCTTCGTATAAATGCCGCATCATCAGCTCCAGTTGCTCATCGGTTTGAAGAAATTGCCGATCCGATGGATGTAAATGTTTGTTCCCTTTTTTCGTTAGTTTCTTAAATTTCTCTGGTTTCTTTTCAATTAGTTTTTTCTGAGCGCGATAACTTGCCTTTAAGAGCCAAGGCATTCTTTTACTGAGGAAAAAGGCAATCTTGTTCTCCTTTAGCATACTTTTAGGCGGTTTACCATCCTGAAATGGGGTGGTACTTGAGACGAGAGCAGCTGAAAGAATGCGGTCTGGCAATTGATAGGCACAACCAGCAGCGAATGCTCCGCCTCCAGAGACACCAATCACTGAAAAATGGGAGATGTCAAGATGATCTGCCACTTCCTGTACGTCTTTTGCCCAGTCTAAAATGGTGCGGTCAGGTTGCGGATCAGATAAACCAAAACCAGGTCTGTCTAAAGAAATGAGACGAATGCCAAGCTCTTTTGAGATTGGATCATCATCTAAAAACATCACTCTCGAACCAGGTGTCCCATGAAAAAAGAATACTGGGAATCCTTCAAGATCACCGTATTGAGACAAACCAATATGACGTCCATCTTGCAAATGAATCCTGTCCATATGATCATCCCCTTCATCGTTTATCTAGCTTACATATTCATGCATGAAAGGCCGGGTTAAGGCGTTTCTTTCGCAATTTGATAGATTTTTTCGTAAAGCGATAATAATGTTTTTAGATCTTCTTTTGAAAGCTTGGCATAGTATTTTTGAATAAGATGTAGCTGAATTTTTTCAATATCTTTATGATAGTCATGGCCCTTTTGAGCAAAATCAACAATGATTTCTCTACGGTTATGTGGATTAATCTCTCTTTTCACATATCCAAGCTGTTCAAGCTTTGATATAAGCTGGCTAGCGGCACTAGATGAAATGGAGAAATAATCAGCTAGTTCATTGATTGTTCTCGTCTTCGACCGCAGCAATTCAAGTGTCAGTTCTTGTTTGCTTGTTAAATCTGCATACTCATTTTTTAAGAATCGTTGATACTCTTCTACATAGATAGAGCCTAGTGCGTTTGAGTACTCAATGATTTTTTTACTGTAATGAATGATATCCTCATCCAATGACATCACCTCTTTTCTCCTATATTATATGCGATCTTAATATTTAAGTGAAGTTAAATGTTAAGAAAAATTAAATAAAAGAGGGATAGATGTGATGAGAAAATGACCTCTACCTCCACTTTCTCATCAACAATGGACAAAGAATACTTCCTGTTATCCCTAAGCATTCATAAAACATAGTTGGTTTGATTTTGAACATGTAGTAGGCTAAGGTGGCAATGAATAGATCATAAAAGAAAAACAAGTATACGTCCTTTTTGGTGATGGCATAAATGATCGTTTTGTTTTCACTTAGATTCACTCCTTTGGAAGTCAATGACTTTTTCATTGTATTATGGGCGATCTCCATTTATAATAAAAAAATAAACCAACTGGTCGGTTTTATTTGTCCATGTGAAGAAAAGCAAGGTAGAAGGGATTGTTCATAGATGACAAGTACACAAAGCGGGGCTGGAAAAAGTGAAAAGACGAAGCAGAAAATTGTCACCGCTTCACGTGATTTATTTGCGAAAAAAGGATATTCTGAAACATCCGTACGAGATATTCTAGAGGCGGCTGAGATTAGTAAAGGCAACCTCTATCATCATTTTAAAGGAAAAGAGTTTTTGTTCCTTCATATTATGGAAGAGGATCATCGATTCATGATGGAGACGTGGCATGAAGAGAAACAAATGCTGCACCGGGCCATTGATAAGCTCGCAGGATTTGCAGAGCTGCTTAGTCAAATGGGGATTAACTATCCTCTAATGAGAGCGAGTGAAGAATTTTGCGCCAGTGCATTTACATCAGATGAAGTCATGGAGCGTCTGAACAAGATTGATGTAGACTTTGATGATGTGATGAGAGACATCCTGCTTGAAGGAAACGAAGATGGTAGCTGGTCGATTCAGCATGTTGAATCAAAAGTGAAAATATTACTTTCTGTATTCTATGGATTAGACGTGTTATATAAAAATGACACGATGCAGCAGAAAAAGGAATTACAAAAAGAGGCGATCTCATTGTTTATTCACGGAATCAACCATCATGAGTAACAAGTGAGTCAGTAAAGGGGAAACAAACATCATGCAAAAACCGATTCGTGAGCAAAAAGCGGTACTTGTTATTTTATTAAGTAATATATTTATTGCGTTTTTAGGCATCGGTCTGATCATACCTGTCATGCCGCTCTTTATGAATGTCATGCACTTAACGGGCAGTACGATGGGATATCTTGTGGCGGCGTTTGCTGTTGCACAGCTTATCGCATCACCTATTGCGGGAAGATGGGTAGACCGATACGGAAGAAAGATCATGATTGTGTCTGGGCTGTTTCTATTCGCGTTATCAGAACTCGTTTTTGGCCTTGGGACACATGTGTATGTTCTGTATTTTGCAAGGCTTCTAGGCGGTATTAGTGCGGCATTTATCATGCCGGCTGTCACTGCCTATGTCGCTGATATCACAACCGTTCAAGAAAGATCAAAGGCAATGGGGTATGTATCCGCTGCTATTAGTACCGGATTTATCATCGGCCCGGGAATTGGCGGATTTATTGCAGAATATGGTGTTCGCCTGCCGTTTTTCTTTGCAGCAGGGATTGCATTTATTGCTGTGATTTCGTCTATGTTTATGCTGAAGGAACCATTAACAAAAGAAGAGCGAGAGAAACAAATGGATCAAGTGAAAGAATCGACCTTCTTTAAAGACTTGAAAAAATCGATTCATCCAAGTTATCTCATCGCCTTCATCATTGTCTTTGTGCTGGCGTTTGGACTATCTGCATATGAAACGGTCTTTAGCTTGTTTACAAATCACAAGTTTGGATTTGGCCCGAAGGATATTGCGATTATCATTACCGTCAGTTCAATTGTAGCCGTCATCATCCAAGTCCTCGTGTTTGGTAAAATGGTGAATGCGCTTGGGGAGAAACGAGTTATTCAACTATGCTTGATTGTTGGAGCAGTTCTCGCTTTTGTTTCTACAGTCGTGTCAGGCTTTATGGTTGTGCTGATCGTGACGTGTGTGATTTTCCTTGCGTTCGATTTATTGCGCCCTGCACTCACGACCTTCTTATCAAAAATCGCTGGCAATCAGCAAGGATTTGTCGCAGGGATGAACTCTACCTACACAAGTCTTGGTACGATTTTTGGCCCGGCACTTGGCGGTATTTTATTCGATCAAAATATTCATTTCCCATTCCTGTTTGCAGGTGTTGTCTTATTTCTTGGATTAGGCTTAACCCTTATTTGGAAGGGGAAGGCGACGGTTGAATCTGATTAGATGAGGGGCTCTAACTAGGGCTCTTTTTTTTGTTCCTTTTGGATAGATGATTGAAAAATAATCACAAGGTCCCTGTTGATAAGGTGTTATACATGTTAATCTAATACATGTTTTACCAAAATGCAGGAGGAGGATGTTCAATGCAAATTAAAGAGATTTTTTATATTCGGTGTATCTCGTGTTTGAGTGTTGTGTTCATTCATGCAATAGCCATTTTATCTAGCCCCCATTCATCATCTATTCTTGTAGCACTACTCATGTTCAGTACCCCGAGTTTTATTTTCATTTCTGAGTTTTTATTGGCTCATGCTTATCCGAATGGTACCCCTAAAGGATTTATGTGGAAGAGGGTGAAAGCCATCTTTTTCCCATTTGCTTTTATTGGGATTGTCGATGGTTTCTTGCATTCGGCATCGTTAAATGGAGGGGCAGTTGACTTTTTTAAAAGAGCTTCAGCAAATGTCTTATTAGGGAATTATATTGGTTATTTTGTTCTGATTATTTTTCAATTTTACTTTTTGCACATGTTTTTCCACAAAATGGCTAAGCGTACCTCAGCCAAATGGGTATTGCCGATCTCCTTTATCATCACAGTTGGTTATTTAAGTGTCATGAACCTCGTCAAAATCCCACAACCTCAATTACCTAATCCAATGTTCGGCTTAGAATGGATTCCATTTCCAGGGTGGTTGTTCTATTTTTGTTTAGCCTATTATTGTGGAGCGAATTATCAGCAGTTTATCACAAGACTTCATCGTTTTAAGTATGCCGTGTATGGACTTGTTTTGATTTCAGCAGCGACCCTTCTAAGTAATTCATATGTAGGTTTTTTCGAGTCTTCTTCTAAGAGACCAGACGTTGTTCTTTATACAGTCAGTATTGTCTTCTTATGTTTTCTCTTGTTTTCTAAAGTGAAAAGCGTTCCACCTTTCGTAGCTGTCATTAGTCAATATTCATTCACCATCTATTTGCTTCACGGGTATTTTCTAGGTATCTCTGTGTTACTATGGGGACAATTAAAAGATTATCCATTCTTTGTAGGGACAATCATCATATCAGCACTTGCAATTGCAGGACCTATCCTATTGTCACGGATAGCAAATCATTATAGATATGGCTATATGTTTGTCGGTAAAATCAACAGAACGAGGCGAAAAACAGTCGCTTCATAAACGTTTTAAAGGGGATCTTAAGAAGATGCCCTTTTTTTGTTGCCTAAAAGTACAATGCTTCTTGCCCGAAAGTACAATTTCAATCGACCATCTCATTGCTTAGAATAAAAAGATGAAGTTCACGAAGTTGAAGAAAAAGGAGTAAGTGAATGGCAAAATTTTTATATCATTTAGGAAAAAGTGCTTTTTCTAAGCCGAAACGGATGATTATCGGTTGGTTACTTGTTTTAGTAGCTGTTGTGGCGGCAACAATAGGGACAGGTGTTTCATTTAATGGCGATATGTCGATTCCAGGAACAAAGTCAGAAAAGGCAATGGATCTCTTGGAGAAAAAGTTCCCAGCAGGTGATGATGGCGGGACGATTCGTCTGATCTTTAAAGCACCTAAGGGTGAAACATTAGAAACAAAAAAAGTAAGAAACAAATTGAACGAAACGATCAAAGAAGTCAAAAAGGATAAAGCAGTCAAGCAAGTGACGGATTTATATCAGACATTTGCTATTAGTAAGGATAAGAAAATAGGGTATGCGGATATTACATACCGGGTAAAGGCGGATGAGGTAAAAACATCCTCAAAAGAGAAAGTATTAGATAGTATTAAGATTTCAAGAAAAGCTGGCATCCAAACAGAATTAGGCGGCTCCGTCACATTCTCAGAAATTGAGGTAGGCGGGATTTCGGAAGTCATAGGTATTGTCATGGCCTTCTTTATTTTAGCCTTTACCTTCGCTTCACTATTGATTGCAGGACTACCGATCTTGACGGCTGTCATTGGGTTAATAATCGGCGTGATGGTCATATTAATTACCTCAAATTTTGTTGAGATGTCTGCATTTAGTCTTACATTAGCTGTGATGATTGGACTTGCAGTAGGAATTGATTATGCATTATTTATCATTTCTCGTTATCGACAGTTATTAGCAGAGGGTTACGAATTGAAAGAAGCAGCTGCTAGAGCTGTTGCTACAGCAGGCAGCGCTGTATTGTTTGCAGGTGTTACCGTCGTAATTGCACTATGCGGACTTGTATTAGTCGGTATACCATTTTTAGGCGTTATGGGTCTTGTAGCTGCATTCATGGTACTATCAGTTATGCTTGTGTCTCTCACAATTGTTCCTGCCATACTAGGGATTCTTGGTGATAAAGTAAGCCCTTCAAGAAAGAATAAATGGTTCTCTAAATTACAATCTCAACAAAAAGAAGAAGCCACAGCTTGGGGAAGGTTTATCAAGAAGTATCCAGGTAAGATCATCCTAGGTGTCATTGTATTGACTGGTCTACTCAGTTGGCCAGCACTTCATATGGAGTTGGGTCTTCCTGATAACGGCATGAAGGGGAAGGAAACAACTGAACGTAAGGGCTATGACCTGTTAGCAGAAGGGTTTGGTAAAGGGTTTAATGGGCCACTGGTTGTTATCATTGATGCCTCCCATGCAAATAACGCAATGAAATCTATTGAGAAAACAACAAAAGTATTAGAGAAGATGGATGGCATCAAACAAATGGCACCGCCTGTTCCTAATCCATCGGGTAAGTACGCCATGCTGACCATCTTACCGAAAAGTGGTCCAGAAGATAAGGCGACAAAGCAATTAGTCAAAGATATACGAAATGAATCTAGTCAGACTGCTGCAAAGTATGATACGAAATTACTTGTTACTGGTTCTACGGCAGTTAATATAGATATTTCAGATAGACTCAGTGAAGCGTTACCGAAATTTGCAGGAGTCATTATTGGATTTGCTTTGATTTTGATGATTCTTGTGTTTAGATCCTTCCTTGTTCCATTAAAAGCGGTTTTAGGATTCCTTATGACATTGACCGCTACACTAGGTTTTTCTGTCTTTGTTTTACAGGATGGACACCTTGCGCCATTGTTTGGAATACCAGCAAATGGCCCATTGTTAAACTTTATGCCTGTACTAGTAACAGGAATATTATTTGGTCTTGCAATGGATTATGAGGTCTTTTTAGTCAGTCGAATGAGAGAAGATTTCCTTCTATCAGGTGATGCGAAAAAGTCCGTTGTATCAGGTTTGAAGCACAGTGGAAGAGTAGTGACTGCCGCAGGCTTAATCATGATCTTCGTCTTTGCTAGTTTTATCTTTGCAGATGACTTGATTATCAAAACAATGGGGTTAACGTTGGCATTCGGTGTTCTGTTTGATGCATTTGTCATAAGAATGACTTTTATCCCAGCTTGTATGATGCTGATCGGACGAGCTGCTTGGTACTTACCCAAATGGTTTGAAAGATGGCTTCCACGTATAGACATTGAAGGTGAGTCTATTTCTCAGAAGGATGAGAAAGAAGAGAAGGTGATTTAGTCACTGATAGTCTTACATGGTATGATTGATGATACCGCCATTACCTCGATAAAGGGTGGGCGGTATTTTTTGAGTGAATATGAGGCTCGGATGGTGATATTTATGGCGAAACGACGGGTAGACCCTTTTAATGAAATGATCTATTCGCGAATTCCAACATTATTATGGGTGATTCTTGTTTATATTGCAGCAATGATATTTCAGTTTATAACCACCCCATTAGCACTTTCTGGCCTGTTTTTTTCTGCACTTATTGCCATACATCTGATTCTGCATTGGTGGTCATTTTACTGGTTTCGGCAGAATCCATGGGTATATTTTCTGATTCAAGGAATAGTGATTCTACTTTGTGTTTCAGTCATGCAGGCGGCTTCCCCTGTGATCTTAATTGGTCTGTTACCGGTACTAATAGCGCAAAGTATTGGGGTATATTATCATACATTGAAGGTGATTTTGACAGGGCTTAGTTTTTATGTTCTTTTTTTTCTTGCCCTTATTTTGGTCAATGATACAGATGATTTGACCGTATACATTCCTATTTTGTTTTTGATTCTGATTGTAGTCATCGCATACTCCATTTTATTTTTTAGACAAGTCAAAGCTAGAATTCGTACACAAACATTTTTAAAGGAACTTGAATTGGCACATCAACAAGTGGAAGAGCTGACACTTGCTAATGAGCGTCAAAGAATGGCGAGAGATTTACATGATACCCTTGCACAAGGGCTGGCAGGTATTATTATGCAGCTAGAAGCGGTCCATGCCCATTTAGAGAATCAGAATGTTGAGCGTGCTCAAAGCATTATTAAAGGTTCAATGAGCCATGCGCGGACGACATTAGGTGAGGCGAGATTGGTCATTGACGACCTTCGAACATACAGCCAGGATCAATATGACTTAGCTGATTCTGTGAAAGATGAAGTGAATCGGTTTATGACGGCGACGAATATTCCAGTTCATACAAAAGTGGCTGTCTCTTATCAAGTGTCCCCTTTCCTCATCGAACATACTGTATACATTGTCAGTGAATGTTTGACGAATATTGCCAAGCATGCCAAAGCAAGTAAGGTCGAATTGATGATGAAGCAACAAGATGATCACATCTCCTTGCAAATCACAGACAATGGAGTGGGTTTTGATGAGAAAAAACAAGAATCCACTTCCGGGCATTACGGTCTAATTGGTATGTCAGAACGTGCCCGACTGCTTGATGCACAGCTACACTTGAAAAGCGAAAAAAATGAAGGTACACAAGTGACGGTAACCATACCTTTGAAAAAGGAGTAAAAACAATGTCTTATCAAATTGTGATTGTCGATGATCATTTTGTTGTTAGAGAAGGATTAAAATTAATTCTTGAGACAGATCAACGATTTGATGTTGTTGGTGAAGCAGAAGATGGAGCAAAGGGTTTAGATATCTTGAAAGAGAAGGCTCCAGACCTTGTATTACTTGACCTCAACATGCCTAACATGAGTGGGCTTGAGATGTTAAAAGAGATGCAGTCTCTTCAATTAAAAGTACCGGTCCTGATTCTCACTACCTATAACGAAGAGAAATTAATGATTGAAGGGCTGCAACTTGGAGCAAAGGGCTATCTTTTAAAGGATGCCAGCAGAGAAAATTTATTTTATACAATTGAAGCAGCTATCAGAGGGGATATTCTTCTTCAAGCAAACGTCGCTGCTAAAGTATTTGAATCAACAGAGCATCAAGTGACTCCGACCCATTTGAAAAAAGAAATAAACATGCTGACTGAAAAAGAGATGCTTGTCTTGCAAGCAGTGGCTAGAGGATATCGAAGTAAGGAAATTGCATTTGATATGGGGATTTCCGAGAGAACTGTCAAAGCTCATTTAACAAATATTTATCAAAAGCTGGAGGTCACTTCAAGAGCGGAAGCAATTAAAGCAGCAGTGGAATTAGGGGTGATTCATTTTTAGAGAGAATGAGTTAGCAGCAGAATAATAGACAAGAGACCTTTCAAATAAGGTCTCTTTTTTTTAAGGCTGCGGCTTCAGGTGATTCAGTGCCTGCGCCAGTTTTTGATTTTGTTGCTTTTTGTAAAATAGAAAGGCGATGATATGGCCTACTAATGTGAGAAAGGCTATACCGATAAAATAAGGCATGATCCATTCGAGCAGTGTAGTCGAATATAAAGCGACGGCTCCTACTTGAAACCCTAAATTGACGACAGTGGAGATGAGAATGTTGGTGGGTGCTGGAAAGGTAAAGTAGTTCCATAGTAAAGGATACATGACCCCAAAGACGATGCCTGCCAGAGTACCGATGCCAATGATGTGCCACACGTAATGAAAAGGGATAGAGGATGACCATTGAGTGATTGACAGGATGAGTGTCAGCCATACGATAGAGACAAAAGCTGTTTGCATAAATTGATGTTTTAGTTCCTTGATCATTTGAATCGCTCCTTTATATATTTGGCGTAATGACGACTGACGGTGTAGCTGTTTTTCGAGATGGTTTCGACCTCTAAGCGAGCGTACGTACCAGCGACAAAGCTGTCGACTTGCGCTAAATTGAGAATGACTGCATTGTTGATACGATAGAAATGTTCACGCTCTAACGACTTCAGATCCTTCAGCCGTTTACTGAGAAAATACGTCGTACCCTGAGTCGTGATCACCTTTGACAGATGTCCAAGCGCAGAGATCGCTTCAATTTGTTCTAATGGTAAAAGAGACTGCCGATCATTTTTTGGATCTTTGACCGTTAGAGGTGTACTAGTCTCCATCATTGATGCCATCTTTTGTAAACGTTCTTGATTATGTGGATGGCTGATGACGTCTACTTCCGTCACATCCTTTTCTTGATTCCAGATCAAACGAAATTTCATTCATAAACCTCCTCTCACAATGAGCATAGCAATAGATGAAAGCGAATGCGATTGAATGTTGCTTTGATGCAGAAGAATTCTTTTTGTTGCAAAGATTCACCGCGTGTCTGCGGCTTTCCTTTATAATGAAAATATACTCGTTCGTGAATGGAGGAATGATGTTGTATCTTGTAGATCAACAAAGGACAGGAGCGGTAAAAGAGGAAATTCGGCGGATTGATCCTGCCTATCCAGTGTTCGTAGATGCGATACTCGATGGCGTGATACAAGGAGATTTATATGTGGATCACCGAGATCACCCGTGTGTCTATTTTGCAGGGACAACAACCGGCATTTATTATGTCGCAGGCAAGACAGAAGCAGCACTCTCATTATGTTCAACGTTCATTGTGGATGTTTATAAAAAGCAAAAAAGAGAGAACGGACGTTTCACTTTGTTTTCAGCAAATCCAGCATCAGATGAGATGATGAAAAAATGCTTCGGTTCCCAACTGAATGAAATGCAAAGACATACGTATTCTTATGACTTGACCTCTCCGGATCTGATTTTGCCTAATCAAGACGAAATGATCAAACGCACGAATGAACAAGTCATTGCCGCAAGCAAAGTATTCCCATCCAGCTATTATGAAGCACATTGGGGAGGAGTAGATCACTTTTTATCTAATGGCATCGGAGTTGCCATCTTAAATGGTGAAGATGTGGTCAGTGAATGTGTCTCTATTTTTTTAAGTGAAAAACGTGTGGAAATCGATATTTGGACAGATGAAGCCTGCCGTGGAAAAGGGTTGGCTTTGTTAGCAGCTCAGCAAATGATCAGCATCTGTGTTGAAAAAGGGAAGACACCGCATTGGGATTGCGATGTCCATCATGCAGCCTCGGCCAAATTGGCAGAGAAGCTAGGTTTTCATTGGACAAAGACGTATCGTTTATTTTATGCCTCACGCTGAAAAGGTTTTGAGATACCAAGCATCCATGGCAGAATGCTCTGAGCCTTCAATCGGTGCAGGAAGAAGAGAGAAGTCATACCGTTGATAAAGACCAGTAGCAGCTGTTAATTCACTGCGGGTTTCTAAATAACAAGCATCGTAGTATGTAGCAGCATATTGCAGGGCCATATCCATCAGTTTCTTGCCCGCACCTTTGCCTTGTGCTTTTGGGCTTAAATAAAGCTTTTGCAGCTCACAAATGCCATCTGTGAAAGGGGCAATGCCAACGCCACCAACAATTTCACCATGTTTTTCGGCAATCCAATAGGCTGCATGAGTCAATGATTGATAGTAATCGAAAAGCTGATCAAGGTGTGGGTCTGTGTAGGCTGTACCTTCAATCGCAAGATTCGCTGATTCTAATGACTGGCGGATAATGGCCGCGATAAAAGGATTGTCCTGCTTTTGAATCGGTCTAATATTCATTGGAAAAACCTCCGTTGTCATAGGATAAAAAAGAAAAGGAGTTGATGCGATATGTTCTGGCTACAAACCGCTATTTTTACTGTCATTGTACTCTGTCTCTCGTGGTGGGCAGGAAAAAGACGCAGGCATCGCCATGCCGGGCTGATTGTTCCGATATGTATCACCTTGTTTGGATTGCTGTTATTGATCGGCAGTTTCTTCATTGGCAGATGGGAAGGGATGGCGCTCAGCATATCAAGCGTCTCTATCGTTCTCTCTTCTATCATTTGTTTGACCATCGTTACAGGGGTTCATTTGTTTAAAAAAGATGACCCATCGTAGGCTGGGACATCTTTATGATTTGATTCTATCGTATTCCTCACGAAGGATGCCCATCATGATGACATCCGAATAAGCACCGTTGAAATAGAGCGCTTGACGTCTTTTTCCTTCATATTGAAATCCGGCTTTCTCATAGCTTCGAAAGGCTCGTGGGTTATGGGAAAAAACTTCAAGCTCAAGCCGATTGAGTTCTAACGTCTCAAAGGCAAATGTTTGAACCATCCGAACAGCCTCAGTACCATACCCTTTGTGAAAATGCTCTGGACCATGCAGCGCAATGCGGAAACTTGCCGTATGGTTTATCGGATCAATATCCACAATCGCCGCATCCCCGATCATTTCTTTCGTGTCTAGCAAACAAATAGCAAAGTCTCGTCTACTGTCATCCAGCAGAAAACGGGTATAGGCTGAACGAATTTCTTCTAGTGTGAACGTTTTGCGTGTGCCAGTCATATAAAGTGTTTCTGCATGCTGGCATCCCCTATGAATACCAGGATAATCTTTTTCTTCAATCGGTCTCAAAAATAATCGAGTCATGATGGATCAGCCTCCTCTATATATCGGGAGATTTCAATTAAGTTCATATCAGGATCACGGATATAAATGGATTCAATCGGACCTAATGCACCAGAACGTCTGACCGGGCCTTCTTCAATTGGAACAACCTGCTTTCGAAGATGAAGCAATAAACTGTCTATATCTAAATCGGTGATAAAACACAAGTCAGCAGATCCAGGCTGGGGATGAGCAGCTTTTGGTTCAAATTCATGACCCGCTTCATGAAGGTTAATCTTTTGTAAGCCAAAACGAAGGGCTTTACGGCCTTTTCCAAAAGTTTCTTCCTTCATTCCTAATACGTTTGTATAAAAGCGAATGGTTTCCTCCATATGTTGAACAGTCAACACGATATGATCAAGTCGTCGTATCATCAGTCTCTCCTCCAAGTATGATCATTGTTTGAACTGCTTCTATTATATCATCACTTGAAGAAGATACTTTATTTGATCACGGTTTTATAACTCCAGCTTTCTAGGGACATGTCTTCTCCGTGCAGTACTCTCTCATCAAACTCCGTCCACCCATTTTTTCGATAGAAATGACGATTGGCCTCGTTGTGTGTAATCAGTGTGAACAGTCCGCCGCCTTGCCGGGCGATAAAGGGGAAAAGACATTGCTTTAACATACGGCTTCCAAGTTTTTTTCCTTGTTGGTCTTTTGCAACGACAAGAGCTTCTAAATACCAGTAAGGTTTCTTTAAGGAAGAACACGCTTTTTTTGCCTCCTTTAACATACGGAACACATGCTGAATCGCCGATATGCCGCCAGTAAAGAGCAGCTTTAACCCACCAGATAACACATAATCCATGAGTCCTGGCTCAGGAAGACGGGGATGTTTTAACAGGGCGGCAGACACAATTTTCTCGTTCTCAACCCCGACCAAACAGATTTGATGCTGAAAATATACCTTTGTATTGACCAAATGCAACTGCCGGGCGAAAGCAGAACGCTTGGTAACCTTTTCGCATAATAAATCAAAAAATGAATAGTTCTGAAATGAATCATCTAACAATGCTGCCACTTGAGGCAGTTCATCCTCTCTAGCAAGTCTGAATTGAAGCATATGATGGCCCTCCTTTTTTTGAACAGATATAGATTATTGAACATATGTCTATTATAATAATAGGAAAATAAACCGAACATCGGCAATGAATGATCTCTTGTTCATAAATAGACAGGTATAGCCAGATTGTTCAAAAATGGAGGGTGTTTGATGAAGGACAGACGAACAATCAAAACCAAAAAGGCGATACGGGAAAGCTTTCTTGAGCTTTTAAAGGAAAAAGATGTTCAACAAATTACAGTATCAGAGCTATCTAGAAGAGCGGATTTAGGAAGAGGGACCTTTTATTTGCACTACCAAGATGTATTTGATTTGCATGAACAGCTTGAGAAGGAACTATTCGATCAGCTTGGCGGACTATACGATGAATCGTTTCCAAGCCAGGACCCGCTTGATATGCTGTCCTTTTTAAATAAAACAACTGAGTATTTAAAAGAAAAACAATTCATGATGACGTTGTTTGTCAAACCGAATAGCCCAACGACGAATCAATTCAAATCGTTTTTTAAAGAAAAAATCATGAAAGAGTGGCAGCTTGATCAGCGGCAAATTACGGAGCATGAACAGATTGTGGCCTCATTTGTTGTGTCTGGTGTTGTTGGTGTACTGGAGGAATGGATTCATGAAGGGATGACAGTCGAAGCGGGGCAGCTTGCACACATCTTGTACAAGCTTCTTATGAAGGTAGAACAGGAATCGTAAGAAACAAATGGATCATATATCATTTATCTATTCTTTCTGTTAAAATGGGAATATACGTTCTTATTTCAGGCGGGGAGTGGTGAGATTGAAAAGGAAATTACTATTTTATGGGGCAGTGAGCATTGATGGATATTTAGCAAGGGATGATCACCGTTTAGATTGGCTCATAGGAACAGAGGGCGAAGAGGATACGAGATATGAGGAATTTTATGCTTCAGTCGATACGCTGATCATGGGACGGAACACATATGAACAGGTTCTAAAGCTCTCACCTGATGGGTTTCCTTATGAAGACAAGACATGTTATATCGTTTCTCGCACTTTACAAGACAGTCATACAGGAACCCATATCATTCGTGAAGATGTTCTCTCATTTATCCACAACTTAAAAAATGAAAAAGGGCAGCATATCTGGATAGTAGGAGGCGGGGAACTGCTTCAAGCATTATTAAAAGAAAAATTAGTCGATGAGCTGTATCTCCAAATCGCACCTGTCATGATTGGAAAAGGAATCCCTCTTTTCCCTCCAACTGATCAGGAATCTAGATTTTCATTACAACAAGTGAATCAATACAAACAAATTGCTGAAATGCATTTTGTGTCAAAAGAAGACCACTGAATCACAGGGGTCTTTTTTTTAATCAAACAAACACGTTGACAAGAAAATATCCTAGTGTTAGGATAAATTTATCCTAGTTTTAGGATTTATTGAAAAAGGAGTAGTTGCCATGGTGCAGCAAGATCAGGAATTAGACTTAAGGCTTTTCCGAGTGTGGATGAAAGCCTACCATGCCCTTTTTGCAAACATCCAAAAAGACATTGAACGTTATGATATCGGATTTGAAAACTTTCAAATTCTTGAATTACTGTATAGTAAGGGACCGCATCCCGTTCAAAAAATTAGTGAGATTCTATCCATTCCAAGTGGGAGCATCACCTATGTGGTCAACAAATTAGAAAAACAAGAATTAGTCAAAAGACAATGTGCACCTTCTGATAAACGTGTATTCCATGTATTACTGACAGATAAAGGGAAGCAGCTATTTGACGATATTTTTCCAAAACATACAGATGTCATTTCACAAAATCTGTCCTTTATCGAAACAGAGGAAAAAGAGCAGCTCATTGAATGGTTGAAAAAAATCGGTTTAGGTGCAAAACAACTTCACGAAAAGGGGAAACAAGATGACGCACAGCTTTGATACATTGGTACGTGAAAGACGATCAGCATCAAATTTTTTGCCAAATATCTCGATTTCGAGAGAAGAGCTTAATAGTATCTTTGAAGAAGTGAAGCTGGCACCTTCAGCCTTTAATTTACAGCATACGCAATATGTCGTCGTCCAATCAGAAGCGCTTAAAGAGCAAGTAAGAGATGCTGCATTTGGACAATATAAGGTGCATTCCGCTTCAGCAGCGATCATTGTGCTCGGCGATCCGAAAGCTTATGAGCAAGCAGGAAACATTTATGAAGGCCTAAAAATGCTCGGCATCTTAAATGCGCAACAATATGAGGAAATGGTCAGAGAGACGATGAGTTTTTATGTGCAGAGAGGATCAGACTTTCAGAAAGAAGAGGCGATTCGCAATGCTTCATTATCTGCCATGCTATTTATGCTTGCCGCCAAAAACAAGGGATGGGATACTTGCCCGATGATCGGCTTTGACCCCGAAGCAATGAAAAAGGTGTTAAACATCGAATCAGATTTGGTTCCTGTATTAATGATCACGCTCGGAAAAGAAAAAGTAGAAAGCAGACAAGCGAGAGGCTACCGCAAGCCGGTCTCTGAATTTGTGACATATTTATAAGATAGGGGGTTCCATTCATGGAACTAGGAATTAGTACATTTGTAGAAACAACACCTGATTTTCAAACAGGAAAAACAGTCAGCCACGCACAGCGTATTCGTGAAGTAGTAGAAGAAATTATTTTAGCAGATCAAGTGGGTCTGGACGTTTTTGGTGTAGGAGAGCATCATCGTGAAGATTTTGCCGCATCAAATCCAGCAGTCGTATTAGCAGCTGCGGCAACGCAAACAAAGAATATTCGTCTGACAAGTGCCGTAACTGTTCTTTCATCGGCAGATCCTGTTCGTGTGTTTCAAGATTTTGCGACATTAGATGGCCTTTCTAACGGGCGTGCAGAGATCATGGCTGGCCGTGGATCATTTATTGAATCGTTCCCGCTTTTTGGCTATGACTTAGATGATTATGAAGAATTATTTGAAGAAAAACTAGATTTACTATTGAAATTACAGCAGTCAGAGCGTGTGACGTGGAGCGGTAAGCACCGTCCTTCCATTCAGGATGTCGGCGTATATCCAAGACCTGTTCAAGATCCGCTTCCCATCTGGATTGGCAGTGGAGGAAACAGAGAATCTGTCGTACGTGCTGGATTATTAGGATTACCACTTGTCCTTGCCATTATTGGCGGCAGCCCTAGACAGTTCGCACCGCTAGTGCAGCTCTACAAGCAAGCTGCGATTCACGCTGGACATGATCCTGAGAAATTAACGGTGGCATCCCATTCACATGGATTTGTTGCGGAGGAAACAGAATTGGCAGCAGATCAATTCTTCCCTTCTACACAGCATGTCATGAATACATTAGCAAGAGAACGAGGCTGGGGACCTTATACCCGTTCTACATTCGATGCAGCAAGAACATTAGAAGGTGCATTGTATGTAGGAGATCCAGATGCCGTAGCAGAGAAAGTGATTCATCTGCGAAAAAATGTAGGCATTACGCGCTTCATGTTGCACGTACCAGTCGGTTCAATGCCGCATGATCAAGTGCTGAAAGCTATTGAGTTATTTGGGAAAGAAGTGGCTCCTAAAGTAAGAGAAGAGGTTGCCCGCTGGGAAGCCGAACAAGCATAACAAAAAAGTCGATCAAGTGAATAGGCTTGATCGACTTTTTCTTATGCTTAAGGATCAATAACACATGGTTTCACTGTAGGGCATGAAGCAGCAGAAGCAAATGGTGTGGCCGTCAAGGTGAAGAGGAAAACAAGTTGAAAACAGATAAGCCATTTTTTCATGAAATCACCTCCGTTATCAATTGTTTCACTAGAACGAGGTGAGGATAAAAGCATAGAAGTATGTAACACCCTCTATCCAGCATAAGACAATCATATCATAATTTTCAAAAAAATGAAAAAATAACTTACTAAAGTTCTAAATTATGGTATGGTTAATATGTTCAACAAAAAAAGGGAGGGATTTTTGTATGAAAAAGGTCATAACTTCTGTTTTGGTTGGAGCAATTGTTTTAACGGGTGCGGGTGTCACCGCTGTCCCGGTAGAAGCGAAGGGGAAAGTAAGCAGTGAAGTAACGGTACAAGCAAGTCGAACCGTCTCGGAAACGAGAACATATACGACGTCAAACATCCCATCAAGTATTACATATGCAAAGGATGGATGGGTCGGTATTCTCTATCAATCGTCAATTGAAGAGTTAGGTTTAGGAAAATATAGAGTTACCTTTACTGGAACGGTTGTACGCGATCCAGGATTTAATTAAATATAAAATGTAAAGCTGACAGGTGGACAAGTCTGTCAGCTTTTTTTAATGGGGATAATAAAGAATCATTTGCATCCGTACCATCTGTTCTCCTGATTGTTTATACTCATGGGCACGGTCAGCCTTAAACCGAATCGAGTCTCCAGCTTGTAAGGTGTATTGTTCATCACCGATCGATAAATCAAGTGCTCCCTCAAATACGGTAATCAATTCCTCTGTACCGCCGATATGTTCTTCCGCACTTAACGACCCATGAGGATCAATTTCTACCTGATAGACTTCAAATTTTCTCAGGTCATCAAATGGGAACGTCGTATATACCCGATACCTTCCCTCGTCCTCTGTTAAAACTTGTCCTTCTTCTTTTCGCACGACCTTGATCTCAGGCTGCGGTGCGTATATGAGTTCACTAAAAGACACCTTCAACCCATTGGCTATTTTCCACAAAGTCGTGATGGTCGGTGTGGATTCTCCTCTTTCGATTTGCCCAATCATCGTTTTACTCACACTTGTTACCTCAGCCATCTTTTCTAGGCTTAATTTCTTTTGCTCTCTTAGCAGTTTAACATTTCTAGCAATAATTGATTGTACATCCTCCATCAAAAAACTCCTTTCTTTTATTTACTTTATAACGACCGAATAGTACAATGAAACGTAATATACGCAATAAAGACTTTTAAGTCTAAATAACGTATGAAAAGGAGGTAACGGTTTGATTGTTTCCATGTTGATTTATGCTTTTGTTACCAGCTTTACCCCTGGACCGAATAATATCATGGCGATGGTCTTTACGAATAAATATGGGGTCAAGCAAACATTTCGATTTTGTTTAGGTGTTGGGATCGGATTTTTGGTCATTTTATGTTTGAGCGGTTTCTTCAATATGATTCTTTATCAAGTCATGCCGAAAATAGGCTGGGTCATGGCTTTCATCGGAGCCGGTTACATGATCTATTTGGCTGTCAAAATCATGAAAAGTAAAGGCGGAGATGACGAAACACTAGACCGCTATAATCATTTTATCCCGGGGATGCTGCTGCAATTTATTAATCCGAAAGCCATCTTGTATGGGTTAACCGTGATTTCCACTTTTGTTCTGCCGTATGGACAATCCAATATGCAATACATGTTGTTGACGCTGATTCTCGCCATCATTGGTTTTTTAGGCACATTTAGCTGGAGTTTATTTGGCTCTGTATTCAAGCGGTTTTTAACTCTTTATCAGCGGCCGTTCCAGTTCGTCATGGGGCTGCTGCTTATGTATAGTGCGATTTCGATGATCTGGAGTTATGTCATGTAAGCGGTCAGGAGACTGGCCGCTGCCTGCCCATCACAACCGTATCATAATACATGCCGTCCGCCAGCCGTTTATCTTTTTTTAACAAGCCTTCAATCTCAAAGCCATAGTGTTCATATAAACGAATGGCTTTTTGATTGGTTTCCATTACTTGAAGTGACATCTTTTGAATGCCTTGCTGATCTGCCCAGTCGATCGATGTAGCTAAAAGTTCTTTCCCGATGTGATAGCCCCAAGCGGCCTTCTGTACGGCAACGCCAAACGTTACTTTGTGAGCAGAGCGCTTAAGTGGGTGTCCTTCGCATCTTGAAAAACCGACAATGTCTCCTTCAATATCTGCAACTAAAAAGAGATGACGGCCTTCATTGGAATCCTCTTGAATCAACGCCTCGAACCCTTTCTCATCAATAAAAGCTTCACCCGGTTCACGATCTAAATATTCGGTTTCACCATCGATTTTCAGTCTGAGAGTTGATAACTGTTTGGCATCTGCTAATGCAGCAGAGCGAATACGATAGGTCACACCACGTACAGTGAACATACTTTCAGAAATGATCATTGAACAGACCACCAACCTTTCATTCCATTATGTCTATCATACCTGAAACGCGCGCACAGCACACTCAGATGTTTTGTCATGTGCAAAAAGGATAAATAAACAGTATCAAACGTGGAGGTGGAACAAATGAGTGAACAAAATGGACATATGGATAAAGCGAAAGGAAAAACAAATCAAGTCAAAGGTCAAGTGAAAGAAAAACTTGGCGAAGCGACAGATCGTGAAAACCTGAAAGCAGAAGGAAAGAAAGATCAAGTAAAAGGAAAGCTTCAAGATAAAAAAGGTGACGTGAAAAATAGGCTGAATCAGTAGTTTGCACATACTTGCAGGTACTCGCTCCATGTATCCATCATCACATTCCTTTCATCAATAAAATCAATAGGTGTGTGAAAAGAATTGATTATAAATTCTTGCTTCCGTCATGTAGACTTTAAATAGAAGACATGAACAAGGGAGATGGATGAAATGGAGCAAGTATGGGGGAAAGTTGACGAGTATATCAAAGACAAATTGATGGCCAAAGATGACGTATTGGAGCAAACTCTTATCAAGAATAAGCAAGCCGGGTTACCAGAAATAGATGTGTCGCCGGCCCAAGGAAAACTACTTTATTTGTTAGCAAAAACCAAGGGTGCAAAGCGCATTTTAGAAATCGGTACACTTGGCGGTTATAGTACCATTTGGCTTGCCCGTGCACTTGAAGCGGATGGAGAACTCATGACATTAGAGGCTGTCAGTCATCATGCAGAAACCGCACAGCAAAACATAGACAGAGCAGGCCTAGCAGAACGTGTCACCATTTTACAAGGAAAAGCGGTAGACACTTTATCTCAGTTAAAAGAGCAGGATACGCTTCCGTTCGATTTGATTTTCATTGATGCAGACAAACCAAACAACCCGCAATATTTGAAGTGGGCGTTACATTTCTCAAAAAAGGGAACAGTCATTATTGCAGACAATGTGGTCAGAAATGGGGCAGTTCTCCATGCCTCTGATCAAGATGAGCGAGTGAAGGGAACGCGTGAATTTTTCGATTTACTCAAACAAGAGTCGAGAATTGAAGCAACCGCTATTCAAACTGTTGGCGAAAAAGGCTATGACGGCTTTATATACGGTATCGTAAAATGACAAAAAGCTTAACCGCATCCGGTTAAGCTTTTTCTTTTAGAAAAACCATCTAGCTGTGCCCATCAGCATGACGCCTACTAGAACGGTGAGGGACAAGCTTTTTGTCCAAATAGCGATTAACACAGTTGGAACCAAGACAGCAAGGTACATCCAGTGAATGGTGACGCCTGCTGTAGTATGTATGAAAAGATGCTCTGCAATCAAAGCGGTAAATATACAAATGGGGATAAACGATAACCATTTGAGCACCACTTCTGGCATCTGGATACTCCTCACAAATAAAAATGGAACGACTCTTGGGATGATGGTCACAATCATACAGCCAAGAATGAGCCATAACATAAAACTACTAATCATTTATCTGTCACCACCCCAATAGTGGCAACAAGCACAGTTGCCAACAAAACAGCCACGTGTGAAGGAACAAAATGAAGCAGCACAAACATCGCAACAAACATATATAAAACAAGTGACAAGCGATGGGTTAGTTTATTTTTTGGCACCGTCTGTAAAGAAAGAATGAGCAGCGCAGCAAACATCGCAGATAAGGCAAAATCAAGACCAAGCGCCTCTGGATTTGAAATCCAGTGTCCGAATATTCCGCCAAGTGTACATGCAGCAATCCAGCATAAATAAGCCGTAATATTCAGTCCATGCATCCATCTGTTATTCAATTTTCCTTGCTGTGCTAATTTATTCATCGCTACGCCAAAGGATTCATCAGTTAGCAGAAGACCAAACCCGATGTTCTGCTTTACAGAGTAGCGTGTAAAATGGGGGGCAAGCGTAAGGCTGAGTAACAAATGCCGTAAATTGACAATGAACGTGGTGAAAATAATAGCGGAAAGGGGGCTTCCTGTCACAAGTAATGCACAGATGATAAACTGTGAAGCGCCAGCATAAATAAAGATAGAGAGCAGCGCGATTTCCCATATACTTAACTGCGAACTAATGCCAACAATTCCAAAGGCAAACCCAATGCTCATATAACCAAGCAAGGTTGGCACACAATCTTTTATTCCCTCAAGAAACGGTTCGTTTCCGGCAGTGGGAATGTGTTTCCTAGCTTCAACATCCAAAGACCTCTACTCCTTTTCTGTGTAAACATCAATTGTTTTACTTACTATAAGAAAACGAATTCATCATGTCAATCCTATTGAACTTCGATTATATGAAGAAACATGGCGATAAAAAAGGATTGAAGTGAACCAGATTTTGTTATAAAGTAATCAGAAAATAAAAACAATTGGGGTGACTGATATGCAATGGAAGCCTTTATTTGAACATGATGTACCAAATCACCTCCGTCCATAACGGAGAGTGATCTCCGTTTGTGGATATCGTAGTGAATATATCCAGTAACGGAGGGGAAAAAATGAATGAAAAATATATAGGAGCCCTTTACTTAGCGTTAGCTGCTAGTATTTGGGGCGGTATGTATGTAGTGGTCAAAGTAACAGTTGCGGTGGTCCCGCCACTTGAGCTGGTCTGGATGAGATATGCAATAGCTGGAGTCGTTCTTGTGTTCACGATTTGGCGTTTGGGTTACTCTTTTCGGTTAGACAAAAAGGATATCCCGCTGATTGTGGCGATTGGATTGATTGGCAACTTTCTTTCGATCGTGACCCAAGAAATTGGCACAATGTATACGTCTGCACAAATGGGTGCCGTCATCACATCGGCCACACCTGCTTTTATGGTGCTTTTCGCTTTCTTTCTATTAAAAGAATCATTCACAGTGAGAAAGTGTGTCTCCATTCTGCTTGCTACAGTAGGTGTGCTGACGATGATTGGGCCTGTCGCTGTTCAAACGGATGAGTTTGTTGGCGGTCTTTCACTGGTTATTGCTGCATTAACATGGGCGCTGATGTCTGTTCTTTTGAAACGAGTTCCAGGAAAGTATCCTCAAGTAGTGACGACAACATATGCGATCATTGTGGCCTTTATCGTATTAACACCACCCGTCTTGTTTCGATTGCCTCATCTTGATGTGCAGCAAATGGCAAGACCGGAAATATGGGGCGGCATTCTGTATCTAGGTATCATCTCAACGGCCCTTGCTTTCTTTTTGTGGAATAGAGGGCTTCAACTGATGGACGCTTCAAGCGGTGGTCTGTTTTTCTTCTTTCAACCAATCGTTGGCACGGTCCTTGGATGGATGCTTCTAGGTGAAGAGATGGGCTTACGTTCGTTTGTTGGGATTTTGTGTATTTTCGCAGGTGTATATACTGTCCTGCGTCAGAGAGAGTAAGACGAGATTCCCCTTGGAGAAGGGGAATTTTCTTTACAATGAATAGATGAGAGATTCATAGAAGGTGGAGGTGAGCAGGGTGATCCAGTATCCGCATTTGAAAAAGGGACAAACAATTGGTGTGACAGCGCCATCCTCAGGTGTACAACCCTCTTTGCATGAGATGTTTCAACTGTCTTGCGATCGGATGAAAAAAAGAGGCTATGAAGTCATATGTGGAGAGACAGTATGGCAGCAGGAAAAAGCGAAATCAGCCCCTGCAATCAAGCGAGCAAATGAGTTACAGCGGATGATGACTTGTCATGAGATTGACCACATCATCCCGCCATGGGGCGGACAGTTGCTTATTGAAGTGTTAGAGCATCTTGATTTCTCAGTGATGCAAAAAAAGTGGATTCTTGGTTACTCAGATACAAGTCTCCTTCTATTAGCTTTAACCTTAAACACAGGTATTGCGACAGCGCATGGACCGAACCTTGTGGATCTTCAGGGGGAAGAGCTTGATCAGGTGACGGCTATGTGGGAACAAATACTTTCCACTCCAGAGAAAAAGGACGTTACTCAATTTTCTTCTGATATGTATCAAAAGGAATGGCAGTATGACCATCCAAGCATACATGTCTTTCATTTAACCGAGCCAACCGCATGGCGTACTGTTGATCACTTAGAGACGACGATGAAGGGAAGACTGATGGGTGGCTGTATTGATGTGATCCGGCACTTAGCTGGCACGCCTTTTGGAGATGTCAAAGCTTTTCAAGAAACATATCTAAAAGGTGAACCCATTCTATGGTATTTTGAAAACTGTGAATTAAATGCTGCGAGCATGAAGAGGTCTCTTGTTCAATTAAAACTAGCAGGCTGGTTTGATCATTGCTCTGGCATCATGTTTGGCAGGAGTGCAGTGGACACTCCTGTGGAAGGATATGAATATACGGATCTATATGAAGAATTGCATAAGGAATTACACATACCGATTGTTTACGATATTGATTGTGGACACGTACCGCCGCAAATGACCCTCATTAACGGAGCATATGCGGAGGTACAGTTGCAACAAGAAGGTAAAGCCGTGCTGAAGCAGACATTTTTGCCATAAAAAAAGGAAAGGGCGACCCCTTTCCTTCATAAAAAACATTACATTCCTTTTGTTTCTTCACCTGCTTTTGGAACTTCCCATGCAGACTCTCGGAATACTTTTTCCCATTTAGAAACGACAATACAGGCAACCGCATGTCCAGGAACATTCACGCCTGTTCGAGCCATATCCATAATCCGGTCAACCCCGGCGATAATAGCGACACCTTCTGCTGGCAGACCTACTGCATGAGCTGTTGCCAAAAGAACAACAAGTGAGCCAGACGGGACAGCTGCAATGCCTTTACTTGTTAAAACAAGGACAAGCATCATGAGGAGCTGCTGTGATAAACTCATATCGACACCAAACGCTTGTGCAAGAAACACACAGGAAACCGATAAATATAAACTTGAACCATCGCAATTAAGAGAAAGACCTGATGGGATGACGAAGGAAACGATTCTTTTTGGGCAGCCGTATTTCTCCATCCGTGACATGAGCTGTGGAAGAACAGTTTCTGTACTTGTAGTAGAAAAGGCAACCAAAAACAAATCCCAAATCATTTTCAACACTTCGAAGTAGTTAAAACGGAAGATCAGTGCGACAAGAGGGAACAAAACAAATAGAATAATAAACAATCCTAAGAAGACAGTGCCAACAAGTTTCATCATAGGAATGAGTAAAACAATGCCGTATTGTCCGACAGAAGCTGCCATTAATGCTAAAACTCCAATAGGAGCTGTCACCATGACCATTTGTGTGAGCTTAAACATAATTTGTGCTACTGATTCAAAGAAGGTAAGGACAGGAGCGGAAGCTTTCCCAATGCCGCTTGCGGCTACACCGAATAAAATAGCGAAGAAAATCACTGCTAGTAAATCATTCTGAGCCATGACATCGATGATATTGGTTGGAATGATGTCTAAAACCATCTGTTTAAAATCGACGACCTTTTGAGTATAACCATCGAGTTCCCCAATATCTTTCTTAGCTAATTGAGAGAAATCTAGTCCAACGCCTGGCTTTAACACGTTGGCCAATAAAAGCCCGATTCCAAGAACGATGGTCGTAATGACTTCAAACCAAATGATTGTCTTTAATCCGAGACTGCCCATTTTCTTCATTCCACCGCTGCCAGCTGCGCCGATGACAATCGTAGAGAAAACAATAGGGACTACAATCATTTTAATTAATCGGATAAAGCCATCCCCAATGGGCCGCAGTGCCATTCCGAAATCAGGGAAGAAGTGGCCGATAAGAGCTCCTATCACCAAAGCGATCATGATTTGAAAAGCGACAAACTTTTTCATCATCTCCTACCTCCTTTAAATGCATGGAAAATATTAAGAATTTTCCAATAAATAAAAATTCTAGGTGACCATGTTTTGTCCTCCTTTGGATTTAGAAAGATTTTATTTAAGAATCATTAGAATTATGAAGAAAGAAACGAAAATAGGGCGATTGAAACTCTATTTATCTAACAAAAGAGCACTTCTTAAAAAACATTAAACTTTTTTAGAAAAATGTATTGACCCTTTTGTATGATCCATGGTATATTTTTATTCGTCGCTGATGACGCATCTGAAACACTGATGCTCAGACAGATACGACAAACAAACTTCAAAAAGATGTTGACTTAATAAAAACGATATGTTAAGATAATTAAGTCGCCTGATTAAGCGCCCGTAGCTCAATTGGATAGAGCGTTTGACTACGGATCAAAAGGTTAGGGGTTCGACTCCTCTCGGGCGCGCCAATAACATTTAACCACGCGGGTGTAGTTTAGTGGTAAAACCTCAGCCTTCCAAGCTGATGTCGTGAGTTCGATTCTCATCACCCGCTCCATTTTAAAAAATGATCTTTGAAAACTAAACAAGACAAAACGTACCTGTTAATTCGAGTTTTTATAAAAAATCCTATGATACATCAT
>NZ_JBQEOD010000015.1:16216-55533 GCF_052044955.1 Bacillus sp. 22446 | reverse complement strand
GAGCCAGGATCAAACTCTCCGAAAAAGTACAAAACCGAAGTTTTGCTTTTCGCCAGTTTGACTGACTACCTATGATGTATCATAGGATTTTTTTATAAAAACTCGAATTAACAGGTACGTTTTGTCTTGTTTAGTTTTCAAAGATCATTTTCGTTATCGCTCGTAAGCGACTTTAATATCTTAACATTTCGCTTCGGTTGAAGTCAAGAACTTTTTTCATTTTCTTTTTTCAACCTCGTTGCTGTTTTGCGGCAACGAATAATAATATACCATCTGGATTCTTTCCTTGCAATAGTTTTTTTAAAAAAATTTTCATTTTATGAAAAATAAAAAGCGCCATAAATAAAATGGCGCTTTGGTTGATGTATTAACGGTTTCTCATTTGCGGGAAAAGCAGTACATCTCTGATTGATGGAGAATTTGTTAGCAGCATGATTAATCGGTCGATACCGATTCCTAGTCCACCTGTTGGCGGCATGCCATATTCTAAAGCTTCAACAAAATCGTCATCCATGAGATGCGCTTCGTCATTTCCTTCTTCACGTTCTTTTAATTGAGCTTCAAAGCGTTCTCTTTGATCGATCGGATCGTTTAGCTCTGTGAATGCATTTGCATGCTCGCGGCGTACGATAAACAGCTCAAAGCGATCAGTAAAGCGAGGGTCTTCAGGATTTTTCTTAGCTAATGGAGAAATCTCGACTGGGTGTCCGTAAATGAATGTAGGCTGAACCAATGTTTCTTCTACTTTTTGCTCGAAGAACTCGTTGATAATATGACCTACTGTCATATTTTTCGTGATTTCAACACCATGATCAGCCGCATGCTGTTTTGCTTCTTCAACAGACATCTCCTGCCAGAAGTCTACACCTGTTGCTTCTTTGACCGCTTCAACCATATGAAGTCTCTTCCATTCAGGTTTGAGATCAATTTCATCTTCTCCATATTGAATGGTTGTTGTCCCTAGCACTTCTTGGGCAATATGAGCAATCAGGTTTTCAGTCAGAGTCATGATGTCTTTGTAGTCCGCGTATGCTTCATACAGCTCGATCATAGTGAATTCTGGGTTGTGACGAGTCGATACACCTTCATTACGGAATACACGGCCAATCTCGTATACTTTCTCTAGACCACCGACAATTAGGCGTTTTAAGTGCAGCTCGATCGCAATACGCATATAAAGCGGCATATCAAGTGCATTGTGATGAGTAATGAAAGGACGCGCTGATGCACCACCAGGGATGCTATGCATTGTTGGTGTTTCAACTTCTAGGTATCCTTTTGAATCTAAGTATCTTCTCATTGATTGAATGATTTTGCTTCGCATGATGAACGTCTGCTTACTTTCTGGATTGACAATCAAGTCAAGGTAACGCTGACGATAGCGTTGTTCTACATCTTTTAGTCCGTGATATTTATCAGGGAGCGGGCGAAGTGCTTTTGTCAGAACCTCAAAGCTAGTCGCTTTAATTGAAAGTTCCCCTACATTCGTTTTAAATACGGTTCCCGTCACACCGATAATATCGCCTAGGTCCGAGCTTTTGAATAATTCGTAAGCTTCTTCTCCTACACTATCTTTACGTACATAGATTTGAATTTGTCCTTCTAAGTCTTGAATGTGTGCAAAACCAGCCTTCCCTTTTCCACGCTTTGTCATCATACGGCCAGCAATTGTTACTTGAGCTGCTTTTTCTTCTAAGTCTTCTTTTGAAAACTCGTCATATTCAGCAATAATTTGTGCAGATTGATGAGAACGGTCATATCGTTCACCGAATGGATCGATACCCTCTTCTCTCATTTTATTCATTTTGTCACGTCTTACTTGGAATTGATCATTTAATTCTTCGTTATTAAGCCCTTCATTACTCATTTATATCACTCCAATAATGTATTTTGCAGAGAAAAGCAGAAAAACTGCCAGTACGTGCACTAGCAGTGAGCTACAAAAAGAAAGATAGTCTTATCCTACTTTTATTCTTTGAAGCTCTTTTGCCTCGGCTTCGATCGTAAAGTCATCTAGAACTTTTACAAGCTCCGCTCTCGTTTCACTTTGATTGATTTGGTTTCTAACATCTGCATTGCCTCGGACACCTTTTAAGTACCATGCTGCATGTTTTCTCATTTCTCTGACAGCCACATGCTCGCCTTTCAGGTCTATGAGTCTGTCTAAGTGAAGTTTGCACACAGACATTTTCTCACGCACATTAGGCTCTTCTTTTAGTTCACCCGTTTCTAAATAATGAACCGTCCGGTAAATCATCCACGGGTTTCCTAGTGCGGCTCTTCCGATCATGACAGCATCTGCACCCGTTTCATCAAGCATACGTTTTGCATCCTGAGGGGTTTTGACATCTCCATTGCCGATGACTGGAATGGAAACAGATTGTTTGACCTCTTTTATAATATCCCAATTCGCTGTTCCTTCGTACATCTGCACACGTGTCCGTCCGTGAAACGCAACCGCTTGTCCACCTGCTCGTTCAACAGCACGGGCATTTTCGATAGCGAAAATATGGTCTTCGTCCCAGCCCATTCTCATTTTCACCGTAACAGGTTTATCTACAGCATCTACAACAGCAGAGACCATTTCATAAATCTTGTTTGGATCAAGTAGCCATTTCGCTCCTGCGTCACATTTCGTGATCTTTGGTACAGGACATCCCATATTAATATCAATAATGTCCGCCGTTGTATTCTGGTCTACAAACTTGGCCGCTTCCACGAGCGTGTCCTTTTCTCCCCCAAATATCTGAAGGCTCAACGGTTTTTCACGTTCATCAATGTACAGCATGCCCATCGTTCTGGCATTATTAATCAAGATCGCTTTGTCACTGACCATTTCAGCGCAGACTAAGCCCGCTCCAAACTCTTTCACCGTGAGTCTGAAAGCAGAGTTACACACACCAGCCATTGGTGCGAGCACTACTTTGTTTTTAATTTCGATATCTCCGATTTTAAACATCATGTCCCCTCCTTTCTTCTTCAAGTATTGGTGAAAGTTCTTCCACCGTTATATTTAAAGCATCTGCTATTTGACCAACCATTTGGTTTGTTGGTAATCGATTGCCTCGCTCAATTTCCCCTAAGACAGAGACAGAGATGCCCAGTCTTTTGGCGAACCCTTCCTGAGTATACCCTTTTAGCTTTCGGTATGCACGAATTCTTCTACCCCACATGTCTTTTTCCATATGCTTACACCTTCTTGGTCTGTTACGGCGTTTATCTGGGCTTCGCCGATTTCTGGGCAAATCTCACTCATCGGAACAAGAACGAATAAACGTTCGTACATTCTAGGATGCGGCACTACAAGTTGTTCTGTTTCAATATTTTCACGATTATAAAGTAAAATGTCAAGGTCAACTGTCCGTGGACCCCACCTCACTTCTCTTGTTCTGCCTAACTCCTGCTCAATGTTCTGAGTCAGTGATAGAAGTTCTTCAGGACGAAGCGAGGTGGAAATCTTCACAGCCATGTTCAAGAAGTCATCCTGATTCTCGTAACCTACAGGTGTTGTCTCATATATAGATGAAATGGATTCAACTTGTACACCTGGATGTTCGTGAAGTTTTTTGACAGCTTCTTTTAAGTAGGTTTCCTTTTTTCCTATGTTTGAGCCTAAAGCGATATATGCTGTATTGTTCATGCGCGTGATCTCGTCATTTCAATGGCAACGGACTGATAGTGTCCTGGAATTGGCGGATCTGGTTTGATTACTTTTACTGTACATTCTTGAACTGTCGGAAAGTCCTTTAACACTTGGTTTGCAATTCTTTCTGTCAGCGTTTCAACGAGGTTCACTGGGTTCCCTTCTACAATATTTTTGCAGATGTTGTAGAGTTCAGCATAGTTGATGGTCTCATTTAGGTCATCCGTTTGTCCTGCCTTACTTAAATCAAGTGAAGCTGTTAGGTCCACACGAAAGCGCTGGCCTAGTTTATTCTCTTCTGCAAATACACCGTGATAGCCGTAAAATTCCATTCCGTTTACATATACTTTATCGATGATAAGCGCCTCCTTTATTCAGCATGGCATCCATCATTTTTGCCATTCTTGCGATTTCTTTTACATCGTGCACTCGGACCATCGAGCTGCCCTTTTGAATCCCAAGACAGACCGTCGCACCCGTTCCTTCAGTACGTTCTTCAGGCGGCAGGTCTAAAACTGCACCGATGAATCGTTTGCGGGATGTTGCTAGAAGCAGCGGATACCCAAGGTGACAAAAATGTTCAAGTTCATTCATGACCATGAGGTTGTCAGTTTTATTTTTCGCAAATCCTACACCAGGGTCTAAGATGATCATGTCATCACGGACACCCGCTTGTTTTACAATTTGAACACTTTCTTTCAGATCTGCAATCATATCTGAAATCAGATGGGTGTAATTCCGCTCTGGTCGATTGTGCATTAAGATGATTGGCACGTTGTGCTTCGCTGCCACATGCGCCATTTGAGGATCAGCTTTCGCCCCCCATACATCATTAATGATTGAGGCTCCTGCTTTCACTGCCTCATCTGCGACAGGGGCTTTATACGTATCAATAGAAATAGGTATGTCCAATTCTTTTGTGATCTTCTCAATGACAGGAATGACCCTTGAAAGCTCCTCTTGCTCTGAGACAAGTGCCGCTCCCGGCCGAGTCGATTCACCGCCAATATCAATAATATGCGCCCCATTATCTATGAGCTGTGTTGCATGAGCCAGCGCTTTATCAATTTGATTAAATTTTCCTCCATCTGAAAAAGAGTCCGGTGTGACATTTAAAATGCCCATGACCAATGTCTTTTCTTCATAACTAAGGGTATGGTGCTTGGCTTGTATGATTTTAGGCTGTTTTATCAATTGTTGTGTCATTGTGTCCACCTACTCTTTATGTTCTAGACGTGCTTTTGTATATTCTGTTCTCAGCTTGGTCGAAATCGTTCGGTTGTGGTTTTGCAGGACGGTGTCTCCGATATTTTTAAAAGGCACAATTCCCTGAACCGAATTGGTCATCCACGCCTCATCAGCTGAGAGCAAGTGTGAAAGTGGATATCTTCCTTCTATTAGTGGGATCCCCGAAGCTTGCAGCGTTTCGATACAATATCGACGGGTAACCCCGTTTAAAATACCGGTATCAAGTGAAGGTGTATAGATCACATCTTTTTTTCGCCAAAATAGATTTGACGTAATTCCTTCTGCCACATCGTCTTCTTTTGTTAAAAAGATCCCTTCTACCGACGGGTCGTTCCCTACTTCTCTTTTCGCCAGCAGGTTGTTCATGTAATGATGCGACTTGAGCCGTCTTGGACCTTCCGGTGTGTTTCTTCTTGTATCAAGAATGATTCCCTGTTTTTCATCTACTATTGATTCAGGCCGGAATGGGGAGATCATCACAAAAACAACAGGCTCCTCATAAGGGTCTGCAGAAAAACCATTGCCTCTGCCCGCAGAAACATTGAAGCGGATCCTCGCATGACCGCCCGTTATTTGGTTTTGATTGAATAATGTATGAATGATGTCGAGTACAAATGGTTTCTCTATTGTGGATTCGATGCAAAGGTCACGCAATGATTGATTGAGCCTTTCAAGATGCCAGTCTAACAAGAAGACTTGTCCTGCTAGAGAGGTAAATGTTTCGAATACACCGATGCCATATAGAAAACCATGATCAAAAGGAGAAAGAGTCGCGTCTTTCTCCTCTATATACTGACCGTTCAGGTAAATGATCATGCGTTTACTTCATTCCCCTTTTTACGATAGGTTTCAATGAAATTTCTGAGCATTTCTTTACCGAAGGACGTCATAATCGATTCTGGATGGAATTGAACACTTTCAATCGGAAGTTCTTTATGGCGAATGGCCATGAGTTCGCCTTCTTTTGTGCTCGCTGTTCTGACAAAGCACTCCGGTAGCGTCTCGTCTTTAACAATTAATGAATGATATCTCGTGGCGACGAGCGGATTTTGTAGTCCCGTGAAGACACCTTTGCCGTCATGTTCAATCTCTGATGTTTTCCCATGCATTAACCGCTCCGCACGAATGACATCTCCACCAAATACTTGTGCAATGGATTGATGACCTAAACAGACACCGAAGATCGGAATCTTCCCAGCAAAATGTTTGATCGCTTCCATACTAATTCCTGCTTCATCCGGACTGCAAGGTCCTGGAGAAATCATCAGAAAGTCTGGCTTAAGCTCTTCGATTTCTTGAATAGTGACTTGATCGTTTCGTTTTACAATCAGTTCTTCCCCAAGCTCACCTAAATACTGGACCAGGTTGTACGTAAATGAATCGTAATTATCAATCATTAATATCATACTCTGCTCACCTCTAACTCAAAATAGTCTCTTCTTTGCTCAACTGTAATGCTTTTTTCACTGCATAGGCTTTTTTAATCGATTCTTTGTATTCGTGCTTTGGTACAGAATCGATGACAATGCCTGCACCTGACTGCATGAAGGCTCTGCCCCCTGTACAATAAGCCGTACGAATAACGATATTAAAATGCATATCTTGATTGAATCCAAACCAGCCTATAGATCCAGTATAAAGCCCACGCCTTGTCGGCTCAAGCTCTTCTATGATTTCCATTGTTCTCACTTTTGGCGCACCTGTAATCGTTCCGCCTGGGAATACAGCTCTCATGACATCTACTGCATCACAATCATCACGCAGCTCCCCTTGGACATTTGATACAATGTGCATCACGTGTGAATATTTCTCAATGGCCATAAATTCGTTCACCTTGACTGAGCCATAAGTAGACACTCGTCCAAGATCATTCCGCTCAAGATCAACGAGCATCACATGTTCTGCGCGTTCTTTTTCATCTTCAATGAGTTCTTTTGCCAGCGCTTGATCTTCCGCATCATCCTTGCCTCTTGATCTTGTGCCAGCGATCGGTCTTGTTTCGAGCTGAATGCCTTTTTTCTTAATAAGCAGCTCTGGAGATCCACAGACAATTTGGAAATCTGGCGTGTGCAGATATGACATATATGGAGATGGATTCACGTGACGTAATGTTTTGTATAAATGATATGGGTGGGTATGAAGCTGTTCATCTTGTCTAATGGATAGGTTCACTTGGAACACATCACCGTTCGCGATATATTGTTTAATCGTTTCTACAGCTTCCCCGAAAGCTTCTTCAGTAAAAGGTGCAGCAGGTACACATTCCGAAGAAGACACGTTGACAGGTGAATGTGCTGATTCTTCTGATGTGCTTGTCCAGCTTTGCTTTAATTTTTCGAGTCTTTGATGAACTTCACTGACAGGTTCGTCTCCTTCTGTATGAGTCATCAGCCAGAGGACGTCTTTATTATGATCAAAGACAGCGACATCATTGAATACGAGGAAATACAAATCAGGCGTCTTCAAATCATCGATGGACAGCATTTTAAAATGCTCGATATATCTTGCGTAATCATAGCTTAAAAATCCAATCGCTCCACCTTGGAAGTCAGGGTATTCGTCGTTCGTTTCGGTTTGTAGGGTTTGAAACCATTCAGCAAATGCCCTAAAAGGATCTCCCTCTTTGAACAACACCTCATTCTGATAATGGATGGTGGTCATCCCGTCCTTCCCTTTCGCTTTAGCGATCGGATGAATGCCGGCAATACTGTATTCTCCGCCACGTGCACTTTCAAGAAGGACGTGATGTGATTCATGAGCCGTTAATTGTTCGTATCGTTTCAAGAATGCATCTTTCGTAAAAGGAATTTTGATGCCCATCGGCCTACGTTGTGTCATGTAATCATCCTTTTTTATTTTCATTAATCTTATTGTAATGCAATCCATTTTAATTAGAAAATAGTATTTGCTTTCCATCTTCAGAATTCATGAAAAAACCCCAGCAAATGCTGGGGTGTATTGTTTAATCAAATTGATAAAGCGGCGTACTAAGGTAACGTTCACCGTTACTTGGAATAATCGCTAGAACTTTTTTCCCTTTACCAAGCTTCTTCGCTGTTTGAAGCGCTGCATAAATGGCTGCTCCTGAAGATATACCACCAAGGATTCCTTCTTCTTTCGCTGCCTTTCTTGCAAGTTCAAATGCATCTTCGTTTTTCACTTGGATAATGCCGTCATATACTTCTGTGTTCAAGATAGATGGAACAAACCCTGCTCCGATGCCTTGAATTTTATGCGGACCTGGTTTCCCGCCTGATAGTACAGGAGAATCTGTTGGTTCTACCGCATAAAGCTGAATAGATGGAATGGCTTCTTTCAGGACTTCACCAGCACCTGTAATCGTACCACCCGTACCAACTCCTGCAATAAATGCATCAAGGTCGCCGTCAAACTGTTCAAGAATCTCTTTCCCTGTTGTGCGGCGGTGAATCTCAGCGTTGGCTTCATTGCTGAACTGCTGAGGCATGAAGTATCCGTGCTCTTCTGCTAATTCTTCTGCTTTTTTGATGGCACCTTTCATTCCTTCTGCACCCGGTGTTAAGACAAGCTCTGCACCGTAAGCGCGTAAAAGGTTGCGGCGCTCCTGACTCATTGTATCCGGCATAACTAAAATCGCATTGATTCCTTTTGCAGCCGCGACCATCGCAAGACCGATTCCTGTGTTTCCGCTTGTTGGCTCAATGAGTGTGTCACCAGCTTTTAATGTACCTTTTGCTTCAGCATCTTCGATCATCGCTAACGCAATACGATCTTTTACACTGCTGCCTGGGTTCATATATTCAAGTTTCAAGTAGACATCTGCACTGTCTTCATCTACTAAACGGTTTAATTTAACGACTGGTGTATTTCCTATTAGTTCAAAAACTGAATTTGCAATACGAGCCATCACTAACACCTCTATCTCCGAGTAATTTTATTGTATTAATATTAAATTATCAATTTCGAAAAATTTTGTCAATGCTTTTAGTCCTGCTCTCCATCGTAAAACCATGTGACTTTTGCTTCTTTCCACAGGGTTTTGACATTCGCCTTTTCACCCAGATCTTCCATGGCGATCTGTCTTTTGATCTGATCTTTGACTTCTTCATAAGAGAAGGAGCGGCCATTTAATTTTTCTTTTAATTGTATGATGGCATAACCGTTTTTGATCTCGATCGGCTCTTTCGTCCATTCATCTGGCTGAAGCTTTTGGGCTTCTTGTATGTATAGGGCTGGAATGCTTTCTTGCTCTTCTGTGACAAATCCAAGATCTCCGCCGTAAGGAGAGGTATATCGATCGGTGGATCGTTCAGCTGCTACAGCTTCGAAACTAGATCCGCCCTTTAAATCTTTTAATACACTTTGTGCCTCGTCTTTTGTTTTCACAACAATGTGGCGAATTCGATATGAGTCATCATATTGATACAAGTCTTTGTTTTTTTCATAAAAGGATTTGGCTTCTTTTTCAGAAACGACCGCATCTCTCGTTAGAAGCTGTTCTAATAAAATTTGATAACGAATCTGCTCTTTCCATTCCTTTTCACTTGTATGACCGTCTTCGTAGAAATTATTAGATACCGCTTTCAGCATCAGCAGTTCACGATTGATCTCTTTTGAAGATACCTCCAGCTTGTTTTCTTTCGCAAGCTGATTGACTACCTTCTGATTAATCATTTGTTCAAGTGTTGCCTTTCCGTAGCGGTCTTCCATTTTCTTTAACCATTCTTGACGCGTGACTTTCTCTTTCCCAATAGAAGCAATTTCTTCACCGCTCTTCCCATTTGAAGAAGCCTGCGACATTTGTGACTTTGTTAATACATATGCAATGACAACGGCATTAATCATGAGCAGAACGAGGATAAATGTCCATACCACTCTTGCTTTCAGTCTCATCTTTCGTCTCCTTTCCATTCTAAAAAGAAAACCCGCTGCTTAGAGCTTAGCGGGTTATTTCTTCACGTAGCTCTTCTAGCTCTTCTTTTGTAAATACATACGTTTCGTTACAAAAATGGCATTGAGCTTCTGCTTGTCCGTCTTGTTCAATCATATCCTCAATTTCGGCTTTCCCTAGGCTGATAATACCGTTGGCAAACCGTTCTTTTGAGCAGTTACAAGAAAATTCGACAGGTACAGTTTCTAAAATTTGAGGTTTTTCACCGAGCACTTCTTCTAAAATTTCTTCAGGAGTCATCCCTTTTTCAATCAGTTTAGAGATCGGTTCAATGGTTGATAATCTCTTTTCGAGTCTTTCGATGACTGCATCTTCTGTTCCAGGTAGCAATTGAATGATGAAACCGCCTGCTGCAAGGATCGAGTTATCTGGATTGACAAGAACACCCACACCTACAGAGGATGGCACTTGTTCAGAGGAGACGAGGTAATAAGTAAAGTCATCTCCAATTTCACCTGAGACAATTTCCGTTTGCCCTGTAAAGTGGTCTTTCAGTCCGATATCTTTGACAACACTTAACGTTCCAGATGTGCCAACAGCACGTCTAACGTCCAGCTTCCCATGTTCATTTAAATCAAAGTGAACTTGTGGGTTTGAGACATATCCGCGCACCTGACCTTTTGCGTTTCCATCTGCAATGATGGCTCCGATCGGCCCACCGCCTTCAATTTTGACAGTTAATTTATTCTCGCCTTTCAGCATGGCTCCCATCATGACAGTCGCTGTCATGGTTCTGCCGATTGCAGCTGAAGCAGTTGGCCACGTATGGTGTCTTCTCTGCGCTTCGTTGATTGTATCTGTTGTGTTCGCAGCATACGCACGGACTTTCCCGTCATATGCTAACGCTTTAACTAAATAATCCATTTTGATTAAACCCTCCTATAATACACCGACACGATTGCGTTCATAAATTAATTGGAGTCCTTTTAATGTGAGGAACGGATCGACAATATCAATACAGTCTGATTCATTTCCAATCAATGTAGACAAACCGCCTGTTGCAATGACTTTCGGTGTTTGTTTGGCTTGCTGCTTCATCCGTTTCACTATTCCCTCGACTTGACCAACATATCCATACAGGATACCTGATTGCATCGCACTGATCGTGTTTTTCCCTACGATATGATCTGGACGAACAATTTCAATCCTTGGCAGCTTAGCCGCTCTTGTATATAAAGCCTCTGTTGAGATGGTAATACCCGGTGCAATTGCGCCACCCATGTATTGTTTTTGTTCATTGATATAGCAGTAGGTTGTGGCTGTTCCAAAGTCTACCACAATGAGAGGGGCCCCATACAGGTGAATGGCTGCCACTGCGTTCACAATTCGATCAGCGCCGACTTCCTTTGGATTGTCACACATAATGTTTAATCCAGTCTTCATGCCAGGCCCAACGATTTGAGGAGTAATGTGAAAATACTTTTCGCACATTCTTTCCAGAGCAAACATCATTGGCGGGACAACAGAAGAAATGATAATCCCTTCTATCTGGTCAAACATCAGCCCTACATAGTCAAATAAGGATCGGATTGCCATACCAAATTCATCTTCTGTTTTATGACGGCTTGTTTCAATCCGCCAATGGTAGTTCAAATCGCCATTATGATAAACACCTAAAACGGTATTTGTGTTTCCTACATCTATCACGAGTAACAACTTCATCACCACTTTGAATAGTGTCTCAAAAAGAGCATTTTTCGACTTTCTATCATACCATACACGAATTGAGTTCCATTTGTAAACAATTCGAAACCGATCCATTCATGAATCGAAATAAAAAAAGCTGCCGGTGAGCCCGACAGCTTTTTATAGAAGGAGATTAAATCTCCTCGTCTTCTTCTTTTTTCTTGATGTTCACTTTCACATCATCGTTTTTCTCTTCGTCATCTGCGTATACACGCTCTGGAAGCTTTCCAGTATCGTAAAGAGATTTAATTTGTTCAGCATCTAATGTTTCCACTTCTAGAAGAGCTTGTGCGATGATTTCTAGCTTATCTTTATTCTCAGTGAGAATTTGTTTCGCACGTTCGTAGCTTTCTTTGATGAAGCGCTGAACTTCTTGGTCAATTTCATAAGCGATCGCTTCACTATAATTCGGCTCGTTGTTGAAATCACGGCCAAGGAATACTTGACCTCCTTGTGCTTGACCGAATTGTAGAGGACCAAGTTTATCAGACATACCGAACTCTGTGACCATTCTTCTTGCAATGCCTGTTGCACGCTGGAAGTCGTTGTGAGCGCCTGTACTTACTTCACCAAACGTAATTTCCTCTGCAACACGACCGCCGAGCAAGCCGACGATTTTATCAAGAAGCTCTGGCTTCGTTTGGAAATAACGGTCTTCTCTTGGAAGCATGACCGCATATCCGCCTGCCTGACCACGAGGAACGATCGTTACTTTATGCACCATGTCAGCTTCGTCAAGGACAAGTCCAATGACGGTATGACCTGCTTCGTGGTACGCCACGATATTGCGTTCTTTCTTAGAAATGACACGGCTTTTCTTAGCCGGTCCAGCAATGACACGGTCAGTTGCTTCGTCGATATCACGCATATCAATTTTCTTTTTGTTTTGACGGGCAGCAACAAGCGCTGCTTCGTTTAGTAAGTTCTCAAGATCTGCCCCTGAGAAACCTGGTGTTCTGCTTGCAATGGCTTTCAGGTTGACTGTATCATCAAGCGGTTTGTTTTTCGCATGAACCTTCAGTACTTCTTCACGGCCAATGACATCTGGGCGGTCAACCGTAATTTGACGGTCAAAACGTCCCGGACGCAGCAATGCAGGATCTAGGATATCTGCACGGTTCGTTGCAGCAATGATAATAATCCCTTCGTTGGCACTAAAACCATCCATTTCAACAAGAAGCTGGTTAAGCGTTTGTTCACGCTCATCATGACCACCGCCAAGACCTGCTCCACGCTGACGACCCACTGCATCAATCTCATCAATAAAGATTAAGCAAGGTGCATTCTTTTTCGCATTTTCAAACAAATCACGTACACGTGATGCACCGACACCGACGAACATCTCGACGAAGTCAGAACCACTGATGCTGAAGAAAGGAACGCCTGCTTCTCCTGCAGATGCTCTCGCAAGCAATGTTTTACCTGTACCTGGAGGTCCTACTAGTAAAACCCCTTTAGGGATTCTTGCGCCAAGCTCCGCAAATTTACGTGGATCTTTTAAGAATTCAACCACTTCTACGAGCTCTTGTTTTTCTTCATCCGCACCGGCAACATCTTTAAATTTCACACGTTTCTTCTCTTCTGTGTAAAGCTTCGCCTTACTCTTACCAAAGTTCATGACACGGCTTCCACCGCCTTGAGCTTGGTTCAATAAGAAGAAGAACAGGATAAAGATGATGATGAATGGAATGATGGTTGTCAGAACTTGCAGCCATCCATTTGTTTCAGGTGCTGGTTCTACTTTTACATCTGTATTCTTCAGTGCACTGTAAATTTGGTCAACTCCTTGACCGTCTGGAACGTGGGTAATGAAGTATTCATCTTTCTTCGCGCCATCTAATTGACCACGAATTTCATAAACCCCTCTTACAGGCTGGATGGAGATACTCTCCACTTTTCCCGCACTTAAATTTTGCGAAAATTTGCTGTAAGACATGTTCTCAGGCTTTTGATTAGGGGATCCTAACCAACTGACAACCCCTATCACAAGTAATAAAATAAGTATATAAAAAATCGTATTACGAAAAACCCGATTCATTCCTTACCTCCTCCCACAGTAAGCACAACTATGTTCAATAGTATCATAGAAAATCATTCCAACACAACCAATAACCTCATGTAAACGTGTGCTCATTAGCCTTCGTAAACAGATGGTTTTAACACTCCAATATACGGGAGGTTTCGGTAACGTTCGGCAAAATCCAATCCATAGCCAACAACAAATGCATCTGGTACTTCAAACCCAACATAATCTGCTTTGATGTCTGCTTTGCGGCCGCTTGGTTTATCAAGCAATGTCACAATTTTAATGGAGTTTGCTTTACGGTATCGGAAAAGCTCTACCAGATAACTCAAAGTTAACCCACTGTCGATGATATCTTCCATAATTAGAATATCTCTTCCTTCAACAGAAGTATCTAGATCTTTGATGATCTTCACTTCTCCAGAAGATACGGTAGACTTTCCGTAGCTAGATACATCCATAAAATCAAGCTCTAAATATGTATCAATGTGTTTGATCAGGTCTGCCATGAATGGAAGAGCCCCTTTCAAAACACCAATAGCCAGGGGAAATTTACCATCATAATCGCTGGTTAATGTTGCACCCAGTTCCTTCACTTTTAGCTGGATCTCTTCTTCTGAGATCAAAATCTTTTCAATATCTTGTTTCATGCTTTTGCTTGCCCCCTACAAATTTTCGTGCTGTCTATATTGTAATACAATGAGATCGCTGTTTGTCATATCAATTTCTTCAAAAACGGATTTTTTCAGACCTGGGATCCAGATGATTTGATGATCCGAGTCAGTGACGATCGGCCAGCTGTCTCTTTCTGCAAGAGGCACTTTTTTATCAATAAATATATCTTTCACCTTTTTTGATCCATTCATCCCTTTTAGTTTGATTCGATCACCGTTTTTTCGTGAGCGAATGATCAAAGGAAGACGAACATGATCTTTTTGAAGCAAGAAAAAATAGTTTCCGTTCCGTGCATCCTTCGGAACATGATTTGATACCAAGATAGACTGTCCATTCGGGAGAAAAAGTTCCTCGCCAAGCTCACCTTTTAAATGATGAGTATATGACTGATCTATGACAAGCGATCGTTCAAAGGTAAACATACAGTGATCATAAGATTTGACAGCTTGTAAACCTTTTGGCAAATCTAATGATCCAGACGGTTGATCAGTATGAGATAACCAGTCCAAAGTCCCTAGAATATGCTGGTTTGAAAACGCTGATTGAGTGTTTTCATAAAGATAGTTTAATATTAGTTGAATGCCTCTTCTTTGTAAAGGCAAAGGCAGGTCAAGCAAAGGCTTCGTTTTGATCTCAATTTGCTTAGGCGTTTGATTCGTAATGACTTGATGCATTTGATCCTTTGTTAATGCCTGCAAGTACTGCTCATCCTCAGTCAGCATGTCACTTACAAACTGAAAGCTTTCATGCACATGAGGTGCCTCTTCTTTTAACACGGGAAGAACGTGTCTTCTGATCCGGTTTCTCAAGTAGTCATCGGTGTGATTGCTTTGATCAATGACATAAGGAACTTGTTCTTTTTCGCAAGCAGTGAGTACATCATCCTTAGAATATCCAATCAGCGGACGAATCAGCCACCCTTCTTGAAAAGGGCGCTTTGCTTGCATACCTGCGAGTCCTATTCCAACAGTCCCTCTTGTCAGCCTCATCACCATTGTTTCTACTTGATCGTCTCCATGATGTGCAAGCGCTATAAATTGAGCGTTGTACTGTTCCATCAATTGACGAAAGAAAGCATATCTGCACTCTCTTGCAGCTGCCTGTTTGTTTAAGCGGTTTTCTTTTGCATATTGGGTGACCTGTATACGAGCCGATTCAAAAAGGATCTCATGCTCTTTACAGTACGCTTCAACAAATGCCAAATCAGCAAAGGATTCTTCTCCTCTGAACATGTGATCTACATGGGCTGCAATCAGCTGAAAGGAACCTTTTCGACGTTTGTTTAGTTCATGCAGCAAGAGCATAGAATCTGGTCCGCCAGAAACCCCGACAATGACTGTCGTATTTTCAAGGAAAACATCATGTTTTTTCAAAAAAGATTCAATTCTATTCACAACTTCCTCCTCACAAAGAGCAGGTAATTTAAAGATATACATATCCTATCACTTTCATTAGCTCCAAGCAAAGAAGAAGCCTGCTTTTTTACAGCTCTATAATAGGAATAAAACCACATAGGCACAGTAAAGAGCGAGCACACTGCATAAGATGAGAATGGTTTCAAAAAGCCCGCCTGATTTTTTGCGTACTGATGTTCTTTTCGCAGCAGCAACTCTTGATCGTGAAGGTGCGGCCTGTTGATGTTGGGAAACAGCTGGCTTTTGCCTAGTTTGCTGTGATGGCTTCTTTTGTCGTGATTTTCTTGAAGCAAGCAATTGTCCTTCTTTCAGCATCGCGCTTTTCATGTCTGCCGCTGATTGAAATTTGCCTTGGAGAGCCGCCTTTAACACCCTCTCATATCGCTTTAATAAAGGATGTCCTTCAATCGCCCGATAAAGCTGCTTTTCTGGTTCTGCCCCTTTTTTAAATTCTTTTTTATAGGCACAGTTCACCATGACCATACTTAAAGCAAATAGATCATAAGAAGGTTCTGCTTTTCTTGTACCGAAGCCCCAGTAGCCGCGGTCAAAAAACTCGGTGTATTCCTTAATCGCCCTTCCTGCCTTCGTTGTTCCTCCAACATCAATACATCGAATCGTAGCTGGGGGGCCTGAAACGATGAGATTATCAGGCTTCAAGTCACCGAAGATCCAGCCTTCCTTATGTAAGTGAGCAAGGTTAGACAACAGTTGAATCATGAGAACGACGATCCATTCATCGCCTTTTTGTTTCACAAATTCAAGTAGCAATGGCCCTCTGACATACTCCATGACATAAAACGACCGTTTCTCTGACATTCCAGGATAAAGAGCATCATCCATATCATAAAAAGAAGGCCCCATGGTTTTCACAGGAGCCTTTGAAAAGGATTTTAATACATTGACTTCAGATGCAATGAGCATACTGTCATCACTCACTTTAAGGGCCACTTGCCCCTTTGGCGATTCGGCCAGATAAACCACACCGTTCGCCCCTTTTCCCAGCTCTTTTACAATGCGGTAATGTTGGTGATGCCACTTTCCCTTTATCATTGTACCTAATGGGATGTTAGAAGCCGAATTCATCATGTTCTTCCTTCGCTTCAAGCAGCCCTTTTCGTGAACGAACTGATTTGAAATGCTGGAGTGCTTCTCGAATTGCTGGTCCTGTCGGTGTAATTCCTCCTGTTGTCAGCTTCGGGAAAATCGATGATAACGAATCGAACCGAGGCGTCCAGTTCAACACAATTTCTGCATCTGAGTTTTTCCCGGGAAATACACACATCCCAAACTGATTTTCACCAATTCTCGAATTTAGACTAATAGAGAGATCGATGAGTGCTTCTTTGACCGTTGGCAACTTCGGTTTCATACTTGCACTCGTATCCACAAGCACAAGCACTTGAAGATGAACCGTCTCACCGAGCTCGTCCACAACCTCCATCACTTCTCCACGCTTATCTGGGGGAAGTTCTTCAATTTCAGTATCTTTGCCAAGAATTTGCTGCAATTCTTTATTCACAACACCTTGTAACGTTTGCGTCATCGCCTTTTTTGTCACCATTTGTACGGTTTGGGACAATTGCTGAACGTAGACAACCTGATGAATGCCTCCGCCTGCTAGAGCAATCCCCTCTACTTCTTTCATCGCTTCATGATCGTGTCTGTTCTCTTCCATAATGCCAATGACATTGACTGTGATCCCTTGCTCCTTTGCCAATGCGGCAATCGCAAGTGGGTCTTCCCCATGATTTGAGCAGCCATCTGTAATCAGTAAGATTTGGTTTACGTGACCTTTTCGCATCTTCATTCCTCCTGGGATTGTAACTGAATGCTTATATCCCCATCATCGCCAGAAGAAATTCATATTATACGATATTTCAAGAAATCTCTTGTTTCTGGAGATAGAATGTACCGGTCGGAATGGATGCCCATTTTGGTGTATTGTGGTCGAGCCTAATGACGACAACCGTCATATCGTCATCGATTTGACCTGCTCTTGTGCGAATGACCTCCTCCATTAATAAATCAGCAATCTCTTGCGGATCTTCTGTTTTAAAGCTCTTCATTTTTCGTTTGACCCATAAATCATGATTTTCGATATGCTTTGGTCCTTCAAAGATACCGTCGCTCATCATGATAAGGAGATCTCCTGCCTTCATCTGTTCACTCACCACTTCTACTTCAAATTCATCAATAATGCCAATAGGCAAGTTGCTGGCCTGTACCTTCATCACTTGATCACCACGTTTAATAAAACTTGGGGTGGAGCCAATCTTGAGGAACTTACAGCTCGCATCCTGTAAATCAATGATGGATAAGTCTAATGTGGAATAGACTTCATCTGTTGTCCGTAAAGATAAAATGCTATTAATCGTTTTAATCGCTACTTTTTCATCAATACCAGACGCCAAGATTTTTTCTAACAGCTTGATCGTTTCATTGCTTTCAAAATGGGCTCTTGCTCCATTTCCCATCCCATCACTAATAGCTGCGGCATATTTACCTGCACCCAGCTCCATCATGCTGTAGCTGTCTCCTGATACTAATCCTCCGCCTTTCGCTGCATGTGCTACACCTGTAGACACTCGATACGATTTTGCAGAACCGAATACAACATGACAATAACCTGTTGGATGCTCCGCACACTGCTCTGCTTTGACTAAAACTTGTTCTTCTAAAATATCCGAGAGCATTGGAGCGATGATTTTTTCGCATTCCCCATGACCTTGGCAATAGGGAATTCTCATCTCTATATCAACATTTCCCTGTTCTAAGCTATAAATTTCAACTTGCTGAATTTCAATTCCAAAGTTCTGAAGTGCTTCTATCATCTGCTCTTCCTGAATAAAATGCTGCTCTCTTTCACGTTTTATTTCCCTGGAAAAATCCTCCATGACTTGTGAGACACCCATCAGTTGTTCGGCGACAAGGCGCCTGCTGTCTTGGACCTTTTTCTTTAAGGTCTGATTTGCTTTATAGTAAGCTATCTCCTCTTCAATCAATTCTTCTACATGCTTTGATTTTGAGCAGTGCTGACTGAATTTCTTTTTCAACTTCCGGTTATGCTCGTACGTTTTTTCATCAGATTCATGCATAACTTGTTTCATGAGTTCATAGGTTGTATCAAAGTTCTGCACCCAGCATTTATTTTTCTTATAGCACGTTTGACAGGAACGTTCTGTGATCGTACTTAAAAAAAGATCTACATCCTCTTCCTGCTTCTTCTCCTCAGGAATGGATTCGTAAAATGTCGCAAAACTCTCAGACAGCGCATGAAATACATTAGAGAATTGATCTACCTTTTTTGCTGTCACGTCTCTTACTTTTCTGGCATATTGCTGCTGTTCCTGTACATGCTCTACCGTACCAGGAATATATTTTGCCACCTTGGACGTTACTGACTGTGGTGTGAGCAAAAACAGTGCAACTGCGATGAGTGATTCATATAGCGTTGTCATTAGCCCTGCTGACCCTTCACCGTAGAGGGAGATTAGTAAAGAACCCACAATCAAGCCGATGGCTGCTCCTGCTTTTTTCCCCTCTTTTAGTAATCCGCCTAATAAGCCCGAAAAGGCAAGCAGACTCATCTGATAAAGGTTGCCGATGTTGGCGAGACCAAGAATTAATCCAGTTACAACACCCACTGTACAACCAATACTCGCTCCTCCAATAAAGGCAAAGCTCAGCACTACATATCGTGACAAAATATGCTCTGCCTGCATTCCTTGAAATGTGATCCCAGCCAGACCTGTTAAAACTGAAGCGATTAATATCATAAAGCAAATAATTTCTTCAACCTTTAAAGAGTGTTTGATTTTCCTGACTGTAAAAATCGGCAAACTTTGAAGAAAAATCAGTGTCAAAATGAAGGCAAGTCCAGCTTCAACCCCTGCCATCACATAGTCATAGCTTTGAACCGCACCCTGCTCGAGGTAAACAAAAGTTCCCCTGGTCATCAGCATTGAGAGCACAATCACAACCGGTAATGTTTTCACTGGGTCTTTGATGATAAATGAAACGACCTTTGACATGAGGAGGAACACGATCAATGACGCAAACACGAATAATGCATTTTGAGGTGATATCGTCATCGCTCCAGCGAGTAAAGCAAGACAAGCAAGCATTGCTTTATCCCTTTTAATGAGCAGCATGGACCCAAAGAAAGGTAATGCAAACGGCATAATTTCAGATAAGATAAAGGCTCGTCCCAATAAAAAGCCCAGAACAACATAAATAAACCCTTTATAGAAAAAAAGAGAATGCGTATGATGAAGAAACAGGTTTTTCATCTTTTTTAACCCTGCACTGATTCTTTCAAACCCGGCTCCCGTTAAATCAGTTCTTCTTTCTAGTTTTTCCATCTTTTCATCCACCACCTGATATTCGTTGCTTGTCATTATAGCGAAGGTGAAAAAGAAATTTTGTCAAAAGAAGTTGTCGTTTCCATAAAACGTTCGACGCTTTATTTGCCAAAAAGGCATACTTTCTTGAAAGTCGATGTCTTTCATCAGAATTTTACGAAAGCACAAAAAAACAGCTTTCCTATAGAAAGCTGTTTGGAAGATGACCCGTACGGGATTCGAACCCGTGTTACCGCCGTGAAAGGGCGGTGTCTTAACCGCTTGACCAACGGGCCTTGCTTATCGTTCTTTTTAAAAGGATAGCGGCGGAGGGGATCGAACCCCCGACCTCACGGGTATGAACCGTACGCTCTAGCCAGCTGAGCTACACCGCCATAATGTAAAATGCGCTAAGAAGCACAAGAACTATAATACAAAGGATTCGCTTGTCCGTCAATAGAAAGTTTTAAATTAAATGGCAAATGCACAAAAAACGTTGAATTTGTATTGAAAAAAAGCACCCGCTAAACAGCAGGTGCTTTGTTGTGAAAGATATATAGAAAGCAGCAACAAGTTAACCTCTTCTTGCTCCGCGTCCCCCACGTTTTGATTCCGTGTTACGTTTTAAAGATGTTAAGCGGTCTTCACTATCTTTTAAGAATTTGTTCATTTTTTGCTCAAACGATTCCTTCGGACGGAAATCATTTCTGCTCGGTCTTGATTGTTGTTGTTGAGGACGATCTTTTGCTTTTTTAATGGACAAGCCGATTTTACCGTCTTTTTCAACGTTAATCACTTTCACTTCAACTTGTTCACCGACTTTTAAATGCTCATTAATATCTTTTACATAGTTATCGGCTACCTCACTGATATGAACGAGACCAGTTGAACCGCCTGGCAACTCCACAAAAGCTCCAAAATTTGTAATGCCCGTAACTTTCCCTTGTAACTTGCTGCCAACTTCAATCGACATAAAAAAAGTGCTCCTCCTTAGACTTATAAAAAAATCTCATTTGTTCAATTATACATAAACTGAATTTTAAGTGTCAACAAGGCTAATCGCTCTTATTGCCCACATCAAAGATTTTTTCGCCTTTTTTAGACATATAATAGTCCCGTCGTGCCAGTTCGAGTACGTATTCTTTGCTTTTCAGCTTTTTGATTTCATCAGAAATATCTTCCTGCTTTGTTTGTAATTGCTTCAATTCTTTTTCAAGCGCAACCTTCTTCTCTTCTTTTTCTTTCAATGCAGACGATTGCGACCAGAGGGCACTTGTTACCAAAACAGCAAACATGAGCACAATGACTCCAAACACGGTAAGCCTTCTAAGGAGTCCCCGGCGTTTGCGTTTTAAGCGCTGCGCTTGCTGTTCCATTTGTTTTTGATAATCATTTTGAATTTGTGCGATATTTCTTTTTCTCTCGTTCAAGGATGAAGGCCTCCTCTCTTACTTTGTCCAGAATTGTTTCCATTTCGTTTTCATGGTACGAGATACTTTCTTGATCCCTTGTAAAATTCCTGCTCCTTTTGAGAAAAACAACCTCATTGATGTTCGCCATTTTTCGGGAATTCGATGAATAATGGTTACATTGAGTAACCAAATAAGCGGATAACAAACAATATACAGCACCTTCCACACGAGTCGAAACGCAAAACGAACAAGGCGTAAGAGCGAGTGGAACAAGAACAGAAGAGCACTTATGATCAAACCAACGATCCAGCGAATGGGCTGGAAAACCATCGACATGATCAGCCTTTTCAGGACAAGAACAGTCTGATAAATACACCTCATTACAAACTTGAGGATGTTCATATACAGCTGTTTCATCAATGCCTGGTACATCGAGAAACCTAAAGCAACAGCTAGAAAAATATAAAGCCTGAATTCTCCCTCATTGGTCAGCAGCAGGACATAAAAGAATAAGAGACCCTGCACCACCCAAAAAAGGAGGTCGTGAATGGCCAGCAGCCATTTTGCTGTTTTTTCCCGGTTCACAAACAGCTTGTACGTATCCAGCGATGCGCCCAGCCAGATGCCCATCGCCGCCATCGAAAGCATCGTATAAAACTGGACCGTCAGTGTCATTTAAACAGCTTGCTAAAAAATCCTTTAGCTTTCTCCCCGTGCTGCTCATCTACATAGATTAAGTCAAAGACACGCCCTTTAATGGACACAACGCCCTTTTCTACATCTAAGTTTTTCATTTGCAGATTTTCTCCGCGAATGGCTAGGACTCCCATGACAGTCTCAAGCAGAAATTCTTCATTATCAAAGCTCTCGACTTGTTTGACCCCGGTAATATCTAAATGCTTTCTGTTGCGCATTGTGACATGATGCTCGGCTTCTGATGACAACTTCGTGCCTTGAGGTTGATTATAATATTGATTCATTTATACATCCCCCATATCTCATACTTGCATTGTTACTGCATTGTATGTGACAGGCGGGACATTTAGAACAAGCCCTATTCTGCTGTTTTCTCTTCTTTTAGCACGGTATACATGCCAGCAGCTTCTTCTTTTTTCGTTGTGTCTTTTAACTCGTTGACTTGAACAGTCACAAGCTTTTGGCCAAAGCGGATTTGAAGCTCGTCCCCTTCTTTCACGTCAGAGCTGGCTTTCGCCTGCGTGCCATTAATGGAAATTCTCCCTTGATCGGCTACTTCTTTTGCCAATGTTCTTCTTTTGATTAAACGAGACACTTTTAAGAATTTATCTAGTCTCATGTATGTTCACCTCTTTCTATGCGTTTAGCATCGTTCCACAGATCGTCCATTTCTTCTAAGGTCAAGTCCTCTAGTGAACGCCCTATGTCCTTTGCTTTTTGTTCAATATGCTGAAAGCGCCGCATAAATTTTGTGTTTGCAGAAGAGAGGGCGGTTTCAGGCTCTAGGTGATAAAATCTGCCGATGTTGACGAGAACAAATAAAAGATCCCCAAATTCATCCTTCATCTGCTTTGTTGCACCTTCATCTGTTTTCTCTGCCACTTCCACAAGGAATTCCTGCTTTTCTTCTTCGTATTTGTTCCAAATATCCTCTACTTCTGTCCAGTCGAAGCCCACTTTCGCTGCTTTCTTTTGGAGCTTATAGGCTTTTGTTAAAGCTGGAAGAGTCGTTGGAATGGATTGCAAAATAGATGCTGCACGCTCCGGTTTTTCCTGCTGCTTGATTTTTTCCCAGTTGGCGACGACATCTGATGCTTCAGACACATCCGTATCACCAAACACATGCGGATGTCGTCGAATCATTTTTTCTGTGACATGCTGGATGACGTCATCCATTGAGAAGTAACCATCATCTTCACCAATTTGAGCATGGAGTAAAACTTGAAGCAGTACATCTCCGAGTTCTTCAACCATATGATCTGGATCGTCTTCATCTATGGCTTCCAGCAGCTCATAACATTCTTCAATTAGATATGGTTTGAGCGACTCATTCGTTTGTTTTTGATCCCAAGGACAGCCGCCAGGACCTCTTAATGTACGAATGACTTCACGGAAAGTGTCAAATTGCTGATAGAGTAGCTTTTCATCTTGGATTGGAGGCACATAAACACTCGTTAAGTTATTTATCGACACATCTCGATCAAGTTCAAATAAAGGAACACCTGTAATCTGTTCCTGACTGCTTCCAGCTGCCGTTACGATAAAGACTTCATAATCGTCAGGTAGCTTTTCCATGAGGGTCAGCTTCACATTCGAGGCTGTCATCTGATCATATACTTGACAGATCAGCACATGCTGGGTCAACTTTAGATCATCCGCTCTCATATCCCCTGCGTCAACGAATTGCAGCCCTTCAATTGGGTCAATCTGTAAGGAATTAAACGTCGCATCCAAAAAGCTTTGTCCACCAACCACGTACACCTCAACCCCGTGCTCCTTCTGTTGTGAAACAAGAAGCTGCACTGTCTTTTCCGCTACAAACGGGTGACCTGGTACTGCATACACAATATCTTTCTCCGCAGCCTCTCGGAAGAGAATGTCTGTGATTTCCTCATACACTGCATCAAACTGATCATGCTTTTCATAGATCTCATCAAAAAAGGTCAGAGACGGGACCTCCTGCATCAATTCTGCGGTGAGTGGATGATCCTGCGTTCTCATGTATACTTCTTTCGCCTGCTTCAGCTGCTTATATACACCGAGCGTCAGCTGATCCATGTCGCCTGCCCCAAGACCAACGACTGTAATCTTACCTGCCATTTCGATTCCCTCTCATCTGTTTAAAATATAAAATCTTTTCTCCTAATGGAATGAGTCTCCATTCCTCTTCCGTAAATACGTCTAGCTTAAGAATACTATATAAAAAGGCGAAACCACCAATAAAAACTGAAGTCAGGCTCTCTAAAACAGAAAACGGACGTTTCTCAAAGGGAATGACCCAAGAAAACAATGCCTGATATCCAATTAAAACGACGGCCATGAATGCTGCTGATAAAAGAATTTTCACTGGGAATAGCTCTCTTATTGAAATCCACCCTTTATGCTTCAAATACACCGCATTGAGCGCAGCGGCGGCGAGAAACCCACAAACAGTCGACCAAGCAGCTCCATAAATGCCGAATAACGGGACAAGAGCCAGCGTCAGCACCCATTTCACCAGTACACTGATCAGGACCACAACAGCCGGATACACGGTATGTCCCAGACCCTGAAGTAAAGCGGTTTGCGTAATCGCCATTGATGTAAAGGCAATGGATATGCAAAATATTTGCAGCGCATCTGTCCCTAAGTCATTACGAAAAAGCATGATGTTCACAGACGATAAAATACATATAAGACCGACAGCTGAACCAATCCCCAGCACCGATGTTGCCTTAAACGATGTACGTACTTTTTCACGAATTGCTTTATGCTGCCCTTTTCTTAAGGCCGACGACAAAAACGGAACAAGAGACGTCCCGATACTAATTGCAAACACCGTCCCGAGCTGCAAGAACGGCTGACCTCGGTCATACACGCCTTTTGCCGCCTTTGCAGCTGCTTCACTCAGTCCCTCACTGCGCAGCAGCGCATACAGGTGAAAAGCATCGATCATTTGCATCCATAGGATCAGCAATCCACTCACACAAATCGTCAATGTATACAGCACCAAACTCTTCAGCACATTTTTTTTCCGCAGTGTAGCCTGTTTTAATGTCTTGCTCGCTGACGACCGCTTCCGATAGGTCAGCCAAAGGAAAAGAAGCAAAATGAGTGAAGCCGCACTTCCAGCTATAGAAGAGAACACCGCACCCGCTCCTGTTTCATAAAGCGAATAGCCATGTCTCACAAAATAGAAAGATAAAACAAGCAGGACGCCTACTCTGATGAGTTGCTCAGCCAATTGAGAGACCGCAGTGGGGAGCATCAGCCCATCACTCTGAAAAACACCCCTCAGCATCACGGTAAGCGGCAGAAATAAAAACACAAACGAACTCATCTGGATGAGCAACATTAATTGACTGTCCGCCATGAGATTCGCAATTGTGCCTGCTCCTATGTATAAACAAAGAAATAAGACCAAGCTCAGCAAAGTGATATACACCAAGGATACCTTTGTAATGATTCGGCGATTCTCCTCACCATGCTCGCTCAGAAGCTTGGACACCATTACAGGAAAACCAGTGGTGCCGAGCATGATTGCAATGCCAAGAAAGGGATAGACCTGCTGATAAATATAAAAACCTGTGTCTCCTACGATATTTTGAAAAGGGACACGATATACGGCACTCAGTACCTTTGATAACAAGCCTGCGATGGTTAAAATCACCGCACCTTGGAAAAGCCAATGCGGCTGATTTACAGCATTTTTCATGGATGACTCCTTTATGTTCAATCAAAAAATATACCTGCATTTAAACGCACTCATTATATCATACGTGACTGGCAAGCCGTTTCTTTCTAAGGAGTAGACGATACATTCATTGTTTTGTTTCATCCCATATAAAAAACGCCGACAAAATCAGATGATTTCATCGGCATTCTTTCGTTTTATCAAAATGATATAGATTTATTAGACCTAATGTTCCATTTGACGGGCTAAGAAGCCAGCTGCCGTTTCTGCCGCTTTATGCTCCACTTCTCCCATTGAACGCTCTTTAGAAAATAAGACGACGGCGCCAATTGGATCTCCGTTTGCAACAATAGGTGCAATGGTATAAGCTGATACATCATCATCAATACCATCCACAAGCTGAATTTCTTTCTTGCTGTCCTCTAATACAGAATTACGCTGATCCATTGTTCGTTCAAGTAAATCACTAATGGATTTGTTTAAGTACTCTTTTTTTGAACTACCGGATACAGCAATATACGTATCACGATCACAGATGAGGATAGAATGACCCAAACTGTCGAATAATGCATCAGCATATTCCTTCGCAAAGTCTCCTAGCTCACTAATCGGTGAATACTTCTTCAAAATGACTTCTCCATCGCGGTCGACAAAAATCTCAAGTGGATCTCCTTCCCGGATGCGCAATGTTCTGCGAATCTCCTTCGGTATAACCACTCTACCTAGATCATCGATGCGGCGTACAATTCCAGTTGCTTTCATTCACTGCTGCCTCTCTTTCGTTTGATGATGTGTTGGGTGAATGGAACAAAAGCGTCCACTTTATGCAACATTCACCACTTGACCCTGAGTTTAGTATCTGTCACATCAAACGTAATATACACGAGAGACCAACAAAATTTTATGAAGATGGAATGGTTTCTTTTTTCACATCTTGAAGACCTCGAAGCATACGAAGAACGACTTCAAGCCACTCCTCCGTTTTCTTACCTTTTGTTTGGACAGAAATAATCAGCTTGCTGCCTTCCATGCCAAGACCGATATCACGTCCATATTGACTGCCAAGCTCAAATAATTTTTGACCATCGATGTCGCTGCTTGCTTTTTCATCAAGAGTGAGTCTGACAATGCCTTTCTCCATCTTGATCAACTCGACACGTTCCTGCACAGCGTACACCTTCATCGTCGCAATCGTGAACAAATCAGCCACTTCTTGCGGATATTCTCCGAATCGGTCAATCATTTCATCTTGAAGCTCTTTCCGCTCTTCTATAGATCCAATCGCTCTAAACTGTTTATACATCTCGATTTTTTGTTTGCCGTCAGAAATATAGCTATCTGGAATGTAGGCATCAATTTGGAGATCAATTTCCGGCTCAAATTTTTCTTGAGCAGTCGTATCGCCTCTTCTTTCTTCAATGGCTTCTTTCAGCATTTGAGAGTAAAGGTCGAAGCCAACAGAATCAATAAATCCATGCTGCTGTGCACCAAGTAAATTCCCTGCTCCTCGAATCGTTAAGTCACGCATCGCAATTTTAAAGCCTGACCCAAGCTCAGTGAATTCTTTAATGGCTTGAAGTCTTTTCTCAGCTACTTCAGAAAGCACTTTATCTTTTCGATAAGTGAAATAAGCATAGGCCACACGATTCGAGCGCCCAACTCGTCCTCTTAACTGGTACAGCTGCGAAAGCCCCATTTTATCAGCATCATGAACAATGAGCGTGTTCACATTTGGAATGTCTACGCCCGTTTCGATAATGGTTGTACTAACAAGTACATCCGATTCACCTTCTAGGAAATTAATCATCACGGATTCCAGCTCGTTCTCACTCATTTTCCCGTGTGCGTAGCTTACTTTTGCGTCTGGAACAAGCATCGAGATTTCATCTGCTTTTCGTTCAATATCCTCCACTCGGTTATAAAGGAAGTACACTTGACCGCCTCTTGCCAGTTCTCGCTCAATGGCTTCTCTAACTAACGCACCATTGTACTCGACAACATAGGTTTGAACTGGGAAACGGTTCTCAGGTGGTGTTTCAATAACAGATAAGTCACGTACGCCAAGCATCGACATATGAAGCGTACGAGGAATTGGCGTTGCCGTTAACGTCAGCACATCAATATTGGCTTTCATTTGTTTAATTTTCTCTTTATGCGTCACACCGAAGCGCTGCTCTTCATCGATAATTAACAGTCCTAAATCCTTGTACACAATGTCTTTTGAAAGAAGACGATGCGTCCCGATGACCATATCAATCGTTCCGTTTTTCAGCCCTTTTAAGGTTTCTGTTGTTTCTTTTCGTGTACGGAAGCGGCTAAGCTGAGCGATTTTAACAGGATAGTCTTGGAATCTGTCCATAATCGTGTCAAAATGCTGCTGCGCTAAGATCGTTGTTGGTACAAGCAGTGCCACCTGCTTCCCGTCAGCAATGGCTTTGAAGGCCGCTCGAATCGCCACCTCTGTTTTTCCATAGCCCACATCTCCACAAAGCAGACGATCCATCGGGCGCTCCCGCTCCATGTCTTGCTTGATTTCATGAATCGAGCGAATTTGATCATCTGTTTCTTGGTAAGGGAATGCAGATTCAAACTGGCGCTGCATCTCATGGTCAGGCGAGAAGGCATACCCTTTGCTTGCTTCACGTTCTGCGTACAGCTTAATCAGATCATCTGCAATGTCCTGCACAGATGATTCTACTTTTTTCTTCACGCGTTTCCAGTCGCTGCCGCCTAGTTTGTATAGCTTTGGTTCTTTCCCTTCTGACCCTACATACTTCTGCACCTGATCAATTTGTTCAACAGGGACATAAAGCTTATCGCTTCCTTGATAATGAATATTTAAATAATCTTTATGAATGCCGCCAATTTCAAGCGTTTCAATTCCTAAATACTTACCGATCCCGTGGTTAATGTGCACCACATAATCGCCCACTTGCAGCTCTGAATAGCTTTTGATTCGCTCTGCGTTCGTCAGCTTTTGCTTACGTGCCTGCTTCTTCACACGTTTCTTGAAAAGTTCACCCTCTGTAATGACAGCAATTTTGGATAAAGGTAGTTCAAAACCGGTTTGCAGCTCACCTTGTAAAATATATACTTGCCCGCTGACAAGCTCAGCATCAGGTTTAGCAAGAGCTGCTTCAATGTCATAATCATGCAAGACAGATGACAACTTCTCTGTCCGCTCTTCATCCGCACCTAAAAAGACAACCGTATAATTCTGCTTTTTGTAGCGTTCAATTTCACTTGCAAGCACATTCATCTGCCCGTGGAAATTCTGCATTTGCTTACTAGATACATTGACGATATTTTGCGGATTGGTCTGCTGAACATGTCTCAAAAATAAGGAATAGTACAGAATCGATCTCGATTGCTGATTGAACAGCTCTTGAAATGGGAAGGAAAGGGCTAGATCATGCAGGATATTCCCTTCTTCCAGCAGACTAATTGTCCAATCTGCTTCTTCCTGTTCAAGCTGTTCTTCCATCTCCTGAATTCTGCTGATTTCATCTAGAATGATAATCGTATCCTGCGATGTATAATCTAGCAAACTAGCAGGCTTTTCATAGAAATAGGACAGATACTTCGTCATTTCTTGTGTCACAATACCTTCTAGCAGCTTCTCACGATCAGCAGAAATATTCTGATGGAGCAGTTCTTTTTGTTTATCCGAGTTGAATTTCTTTAAGCTGCTGGCAAGACCTTCGTCAAGCTGTTCAATCGCTCTCACTCGTTCAGGCCCTCTTACAATCAGCTCTTTCGCCGGGCCAATCTTGATTTCTTGAAGTGTTTCCAATGAACGCTGCGTGTCAGAGTGGAAGGACCGAATAGAATCCACTTCTGTATCAAACAGCTCAATACGGATCGGGTGGTCTTCCGTTAACGCATAAATGTCAATGATGCCTCCGCGCACACTAAAGTCTCCGGGCGCAGCGACCATGGACGTCCGGTCATAACCGATTTGCACGAGTTGTTTTGAAAACGCCTCCAAATCAATTTCTTCACCAACCTTTAAATGGATCTGACTCTCCTTCCAGAGCTCAACAGGCGGAAGCATTCTACGCACTGCAGCTGCTGGGGTCACGACAATCGGATTTTCTCCATTCGCGAGACGATTCAATACATCAAGACGCTGCGCTCTAAGCTCCGGGCTTGCTACAGCAATCTCAGATGCAATGAGTTCATTGACAGGATAAAGAAGGACCGAGCGATCTGGCATCACACTTGCTAGATCATCTGTGACCTTCTGCGCTTGATATAAGTTATGTGTCACAATAAACATCGGCCGCTTTAATTCGTCTGATATGGCGGCTGTAAATAAAGATCTGACGGAGCCTGATAGTCCGGCGAGCAGTTGTTCTTTTAAACCTTCCTTTAGCCCATTAAAAATGGACTGAAAATCATCACTTTGTTTGATAAATGATTGTATATTTTTCATTTGGCTCCTCCTCCCTGCTTGTTTAAAACAGAAAAACGCTTTGGTCTATTATCTACACCAAAGCTTTTTATTGAATAAAGGTATGATACTGATGGTAATCAGGATTTCTTTCGAGCGCCTCTTGGCAATCCTCACAAATGGTTTGTACATGTAAATCACCATTTTCCCTATAAGAAATCATATCGTTTCTTTCCTCATTTGTTAAGTGATGAAATCCAAGTGCTTCACTTTGGACAGCGGATTCATCTAGACTGCCAACCTTTACACCACAGTGCCGGCAGTAATAGTGCAAAGCCATACGTGATCCTCCCATGCTGAGATTTTATGATCAGTATGTGCTTTGCTTATCATTCTTATACCTTCTTGTTAAAATCATTCATCACTTCTAAAAATGGCTTTGTTAAAGCCGCTTCACAAGCTTCAACAGATGCTTGAATAGCAGATGAGATATTAGGCTGTTCTTCCTCTGAAAAGCGTCCTAGTACGTAATCGACGACCTTCATGCCGTTTTGTGGACGGCCGATGCCGATACGGAATCGGTCAAACTCAGGTGAACCTAAATGCTGAATCAACGATTTGATTCCGTTATGTCCGCCTGCACTTCCTTTTGTACGCAAACGAATCCGGCCCGTTGGCAAATCAAGATCATCATAGATGACCTTCAAATGTTCAAGGGGAATGTCATAGTAATCCATCAGCGGACGCACACATTCCCCTGATAAGTTCATATATGTAAGAGGCTTCACAAGTAGAACCTTTTGTCCCGAAACAAACCCAGTTCCATATTGTCCATGGAATTTTGATTGATTTAATGGGATGTCCCATTTTTTTGATAGTTCATCTATTGTCATAAACCCGACGTTATGTCTTGTTTTTTCATATTCTTTTCCCGGATTACCCAATCCAACGAACGCAATCATGAAACCAATAACCTCCTTTGTCGCACATGCACACGCCTAAAAAATGAGCCAATGTGATTGCCTCATGCAAAACGTATGAATTCTTTTCATTCTAGCACAAAAGACGTAACCGCGGGAGGGTTACGTCTCTAATTGACCAGTTATTCTTCGCTATCATCTTTTTCTTTAATGGCCTCAGGCTCTTGCGTTTCCTCTTCACTATCTGGCTCTGGAACCTCTGATTGCTGAGGCGGTAAGATCGAAGCAACAACTTCTTCTGGATCATTATTAATTTGATACGTAGACTGAACAGACAGATCACCAACTGTTAGTACGTCATTTACTTCTAAGTTTGTAATATCAGCTTCAATATTTTGCGGGATATCCTTTGGTTTCGCTGTAATGGATAGCTCAAATAGTGGCTGCTGAAGCACACCGCCATCCTTTACCCCTTTGGATTCACCAATGAGTTGTACAGGTACATCTGCGTCAATTTCTCGCTGTAAGTCGACCACTTGGAAATCAGCGTGGACAAGCTCATTTTTCAACGGATCTGTTTGCAATTCTGTTACCATCACAGATTTTGTTTCACCGCCAACGTCTAATGTGATGATTGTATTTTTTCCTTCATCACGTAATGTCTTTAATAAATCAATGCTGTCTAATGAAACAGCCAGATTGTCTGTATTTTTTCCGTATATGACACCAGGAACGTGTCCTGAATGACGGATTTTTTGCAGTGTGGAACGTTTGAAATCAGTTCTTTTATTTGCTTTTAAAGTTGCCATATTCAGCACCATCCTATTTCTTTTTTGTCACTACTTTCATAAATACCCATAACTGAATCATTTTAAACATGTTTGGCTTTCATTTATCACAGCAAAAAGACCCCAAGCTGATGCCTAGGGCCTTTTTCAATCAGAAAATTAGCTGAAAAGGTAGCTCACAGATTCTTCTTCATGTACACGGATGATGGCTTCTGCAAGCAAAGGCCCAACTGAAAGCGGAATGAATTTTCCAACTTTCTTGTCATCTGTTAAGTGAATACTGTTTGTCACAACTAATTCTTTAATTTTAGAGTTTGTAATACGTTCTACTGCTGGTCCAGACAATACTGGGTGAGTACAACAAGCATAGACTTCAGCCGCTCCATTTTCCACAAGTGCATTTGCAGCAAGTGTAATCGTACCAGCTGTATCAATGATATCATCGATGAGAATCGCCGTTTTGCCTTCAATGTTCCCAATGATGTTCATCACTTCAGCCACGTTCGGCTTCGGACGACGTTTGTCGATAATGGCGATTGGTGCTTTCAGGCGGTCCGCCATTTTGCGCGCACGCGTAACACCACCGTGGTCAGGAGACACAACAACGATATCATTCAAGTTTTTCTGTTCGAAATAGTTTGTTAAGATTGGCACAGCCATTAAGTTATCGATTGGAATATCAAAGAAACCTTGGATTTGCGGCGCATGAAGATCAAGTGCAATGACACGTGTAGCACCTGCTGTTTCAAGTAAGTTCGCAAAAAGCTTCGCCGTGATTGGCTCACGAGGTTTCGCCTTACGATCTTGACGTGCATATCCGTAATAAGGGATGACAATATTGACCGTTTTCGCAGAAGCGCGTTTTAGTGCATCTACCATAATGAGTAGCTCCATAATGTGCTCATTGACTGGCGCACTAGTGGATTGAATGACATAACAATCACAGCCGCGGATACTTTCTTCAATATTGATTTGGACTTCACCGTCACTAAAACGTTTAACAGAGCTCTTTCCTACATCAACTCCGATACGATCGGCAATTTCTTTGGCAAGTTCAGGGTTTGAATTCAAAGAGAATATCTTTAAATTCGCATCAGCATAACGATTAGACATGGTAAACCTCCGGGTATTTGGATTATTTTTTATGAATATTTTTCACATAATCTTCTTTATTGACTTGTCTTGCTCTAGCAATAGACAATGCATCCTGCGGTACATCTTCTGTAACCGTTGAACCGGCTGCAACATATGCCCCTTTTCCGACAGTGACTGGTGCAACGAGATTTGAATTGCAACCAATAAAGGCGCCATCTTCAATCTTCGTTAAAAATTTGTTCTTCCCATCATAATTAACTGTAATGGATCCACAACCAAGGTTTACATCCGTTCCGACCTCTGCATCTCCAATATAGCTTAGATGAGACGCTTTGCTTCGGTCACCGAAAACTGTTTTCTTGATTTCGACAAAATTCCCGATCTTCACTTCATCGCCAATTTTCGACAACGGGCGAATATGAGCAAACGGTCCAATTGTCACATCTATCCCAACTTCACTATCGCAGACAACAGACTGCTTAATGACTGTCCTATCTCCAATTACGCTATCAACAATTTCAGTGTTCGGACCGATTGTGGCATCTGCACCAATCTTTACATTCCCTTTGATGACCGTTCCAGGATAAATCATTGTATCTTCACCGATGACTGCATCTGGCGAGATATACGTGTTCTCAGGATCAATCAAGGTTACACCATTCTTCATATGCTGATGATTAATACGTCGCTTCATGAATTGCTCTGCTTGTGATAGAGCGATACGATCATTGACTCCAAGTGTTTCTTCAAAATGCGGTGTTTGATACGCTGCAACTGTCTGTCCTTCATTCTTTAGAATTTCAATGACGTCCGGCAAATAGTATTCACCTTGTGCATTTTCATTTGACACTTGCTCAATCACACGGAAGAGATCTTCATTTGAAAAGCAATAGGTCCCAGTATTAATTTCATTCACTTGACGTTCAGCATCATTTGCATCTTTATGCTCGACGATCTTTACTACAGCACCTGTTTCATCACGAATAATACGTCCATAACCTGTTGGATCATCCGCGTGTGCTGTCAAAATCGTGACTTTTGCTTGTTGTTTTTGATGCTCGCTTAACATGGCTTCCATTGTTTCCGCTGTCAATAATGGTGTATCTCCACAAATGACAATGGTTGTTCCCTTTTCCTGCGCGAGGAACGATTTAGCTTGTTTGACGGCATGTGCTGTTCCCAGCTGTTCTTCTTGAAGTGCATATTCACTTCTGTCCCCAAGCTGCTTCTTGACGTCCTCTGCTCCATGACCGACAATCGTCACAAGCTTGGCTAAAGATAGCTTTAACGCTTGATCTGCCACATGCTCGACCATTGGCTTTCCGCAAACTGGATGAAGCACTTTATATAACTTTGACTTCATTCTTGTTCCTTTTCCCGCTGCTAAAATCACTGCGAACCGCTTATCCATTGATTGGCCTCCAATATCCCTATTATCCATAGAAAAATATATCCTAAATAAGGACTGATTTCAAGGATACAAAAGGAAGTGCATTAATTTTCTAATGAACAGGAGACATAAGGAACAAGAGAAAAAACGCAAAAAAGACAGCATTTAAAAGAAAACATTCATTTTCTCTTAAAGCTGTCTTTTTAGGTTCACATATCTTTAAGAAGCTCCAGCTTCTTCATATTCAATTGTCTCTTCCTCTTCGCCTAAGCGATGATACTCATTTAAAACAGCATCTTGGATTTTACCCCGAGTGCTTGAATTAATTGGATGTGCAATGTCGCGAAACTCTCCATCAGGCGTACGTTTGCTAGGCATTGCAACAAACAAGCCATTGTTTCCATCAATCACACGAATATCATGAACAACAAATTCGTGGTCCAGCGTGATGGATGCAATCGCCCTCATGCGACCATCGGTATTCACGCGGCGTAATCTTACGTCAGTAACTTCCACAGTAGTTCACCACCTTTTCCCAATATAAAAGCATTAATTAGGTATTCAACGATTGTGGTGATTCTCCTGCTCTTTTTTTAAACTTTTTTTGAAATATCGGGATATTTATACATTTTTTGTCATTTTAATGACGGCGCTTACATCGGTTGCGTGAAAAAAGACATCATGACGATGCCTTTTCATACATATAATGAAACCAAACGGTCTCCAAAGAGATGGCCTATTTATTTCACTAATGCCACAACTTCAATTTCTACAAGTGCATCTTTTGGAAGTCTGGCTACTTCTACACATGAACGAGCTGGCTTATGTGTATGGAAGTATTCACCGTACACTTCATTCACTTCAGCGAATTGTTCCATATCTTTAATGAAAACCGTTGCTTTCACGACTGTTTCAAAGGAAGCACCCGCTGCTTCAAGGACGGCTTTAAGATTATGAAACACTTGATGTGTTTGTTCTTTAATATCTCCATTCACAAAATCTCCAGCTGGCGTTAACGGAATCTGCCCTGAGCTGTAAAACATGTTATTGACGATAATCCCTTGAGAGTAAGGTCCAATGGCTGCTGGCGCGTTTTTGGTTTGAACAACTTTTGTCATATCAATCTCTCCCATTCAAATACATGTTTGATCAAAGCTTAAGCTTTCGAATGAAAAAACTCGTGGAAATTGCCTTCATTAATCTCAATGATTTTCTGCTTCATATCAATGGTTGAAAGCTTTAAAAGCGATACATATTCATCGACAAGACGTTCATCTACGCCTTCATCTTCTAATAAAACACCGATCCCTGCAACATTTGCATTAAATTCCTCTAGAAGATTCATCATGCCATTAATGGTTCCGCCTGCTTTCATAAAGTCATCAATAATCAACACATTGGATCCTTTATCTAAGCTCCGCTTTGCAAGTGACATGGTTTGAATTCGGTTAGAAGAACCTGATGCATAATTAATACTCACAGTTGATCCTTCAGTTACCTTATTATCTTTTCTAACGATCACAACAGGCACATTTAAATAACCTGCAACAGAATAGGCAATCGGAATACCTTTCGTCGCAACAGTCATGACAACATCAATCGGTCGATCCGAAAAAATGGTCGCAAAAAGCTTACCGATTTTCGCAAGAATCGATGGATTGCCTAAAACATCAGTTAAATATAAATAGCCGCCAGGAAGCACACGTTCAGGAGTTGATAATGCCTCTCCGATATCGTTTACGACTTCGTCTGCTTCTTTTAGATGAATCTTTGGAATATATTTCACTCCGCCAGCAGCGCCAGGTACAGTAAGTAAAGTCCCTATTCCCTGCTGTTCGAAGGTCTGTTTGATAATCGTTAAGTCTTCACTAATAGAGGACTTCGCAGATTGATATCGCTCTGCAAAAAAAGTTAAAGGTACTAGTACGTGCGGGTGGGTTAACAAATAATTTGTTAAGTCCACCAATCTGCCGCTTCGACGAAACTTCATGAACTTACCCCCAGAACCCGAATAATTTATGAATAATATAACTTAATATACGGATTTAATCAAGGGTATTTTGTTCGCCGATCATGCGGACAGCGTAAACCTGATCACAAAATCCTCTCAGTCCGTTATATATTCTTTGTACCTTCGATTCATATTGAATCAAGCCAAATACAGTTGGCCCGCTGCCGCTCATTAATACAGCATCTGCTCCGAAACGCTTCATCTGTCTCTTAATCATATCGACTTCTGGATACATCTTTAATGTCACAGATTCCAACACGTTACCGAGTGAGCCGCACATCTCTTTATAATCTTTCGCTTCAATTGCTTCAATCATACGCTGTACATTTGGGTGTTCTACTTTGCTTGCGTCATATTGTCTGTAGACCTCAGCTGTAGATACCCCAATCACCGGCTTCGCTAAAATCACCCAGCAATGCGGCGGTGTCGCAATGTGCTTTAGTTTCTCTCCACGTCCTGTCGCTAGCGCTGTCCCTCCGTGTACACAAAAAGAGACATCTGAGCCGATCTCCGCTCCAAGCTCAGCTAGTTCATCTAACGTGAGATTTAACTTCCACAAACGGTTTAAGCCGCGAAGCGCTGCTGCGGCATCACTGCTGCCTCCAGCTAAACCTGCTGCGACGGGAATTGCTTTTGTGATGACAATCGATACGCCTTTTTGAATACCGAATCTTGTTTTTAATAATGTAGCTGCCTGATAAGCCAAATTCCGTTGATCATCTGGCACAAAACGATTATGAGATGATACACGGATTTCGTCTTTGTCCAGCTCCGTCAGCTCTAGTCGATCTGCAAGATCTATTGTTGTCATCACCATCTCCACTTCGTGATATCCATCCGGTCTTTTTCCATGAACATCAAGTGAGAGATTAATTTTTGCCGGTGCTTTTTCTAAAATACGCAAACATTTCACCTACTTCTCCATCTAAACATAAGTATCAATATTGTATCACATTTGATGGATCTGATGAATATTGGCTTTTGCCCCCAGCACACTCACTTTTTCAAGCAAAAAAGACCAGAGACACCCGAGGTATCCCTGATCATTTCTTTATCGTTGATTCTCTTCTTGAGCCATGTGCTGTTGAGCTAATTCAATGGCACGTTTGACCATATTTCCTGCGTCACGCGCACGAATCTCTCCCCAGCCTCCATTTTTGACGGTATCATAAAATCCAAGATCTTTCGCCAGCTCGTATTTGAACTCATCTGACATAATGCCTCGGCGTCTACCCAAACGAAACAGCCCCTTTGGTCGAGAATTCGAATCATCGCCACTCCTTTGTGGCTTTCTTATTTTGCATCGATTCCTGCCTTTTACCCCTTTCAAATAATGGACAGCCTCCCATACAGAAAAAAAGGCAAAACAAAAAGCAGTAAACAAAAAGTTCACTGCCCATTAATAGGCGACTGAGCTAGCGGTATCATCGAACGTTAATTCGACCGTCTCAGTCAGTATATCTGCATAACTGTAAGAAACTCTTTCAAACGAATTCTCATCTTGATCTAATTGAATCACAAAAACAGAAGGGTACGTTTCAGCTAAAATGCCCGAACGCTCAATTGTTTTTCGGCGGCCTCCGTTAGCCTTTAACGTCAAACGTTTACCTAAGTTACCATCAAGCGATCTTTTGATGTCGGACAAAGTCTTCGCCATTGCATCCACCTCACTGAGATAATTATACAACAACGGCCCATTTTTGTCAAATAAAAATTAAATTATATCAACCAACACGAGCCATTGTCAACAAAATAATTTTGACAAACTTCTACCTTTTCTCCTCCCTATTTTTCTCAAATTCCGGTGAATTATGTATTCATATGAAATTTCTTTTTGAGCATAAAAAAAACCAGACTGAAATCAGTCGGGTTATGTCGATTCATGGTCTCTTTTATATGGCATACCTACCCTTAAAACACCCCTTGTTTCAATCCCTCCGAGACCTTTTTCTCTCGTCAGCGTATTTCGGAGCACATCCCACACGTTGATTCGATCTACAAATGGAGTGAAGCTGATCTTGGCAACAATATAGACGGGGTCAAGTGCATGAATGTTGACACGTGAGGGTGAGCTTGCAAAATTAGCACCTGCTTGAATTAATGATTCAAAATGAGATTGGCAGGCACCTGCAAAGATCACGAGCTGATCTAAATGCGGAACCTTCCTTCTTGCCTTTTGAACCGTTTCAACGAAATGACGAGAATGACGATATGCACCGATATCGTGTACACCACCCTTTTGTTTAGAATACGCATCATGTCCTGTGATGACCAAAATATCAGGCCGGTATTGATCAATTAATGAATCAATCATGCTTGGCATTTTCTTCTCGTGGCAATGCACACCATACACAGGTACACCGATTCTTTCATATACATCTAAGCATTTCTTTAAGTATGAAGCATCTCCATCTAAATGCAGAACCTTTCCGGGCATATGAAAATACTGCTCCTGATGCTGATATTGTTCAGACGTATAATACTCTTGTTTTTCACGAAGCAGCTGATAATCTTGCCTGAGTAAGTCGAGCGATTCGTTAATTTTCCGTTCATCGTCCTTCTCTCTTGTCAGCTGCTCCTCTTTTTGAATCAAGACCAAATCTGACATCTTCGCATCGGCGATCAGCCTCACTTCATTCCCATGCAAAATGGCGGTGGCTTCGTGCTGGTCTGTCTCATCAATTCGAATGATACGAAACATAATATCCATCTGATAGGATGCCCTCGTCACCATATCTCCTATTTGAAATTGCATGCTTTTCACTCCACAATCAGGCTCTTATCCTGTTGGTATCGTCTTACGCTACACTTGTTCTTCTTTCAGGTGTGTTGTTCTTTCTAGCCTATGCCTGAACAGGTGAAGTGGTGAAAACCAAAAGAAAAAAGCCCTTATGAAAGGGCTTTGTCTTCTTTTCAGCGTGATAGAAAACCTTTGCAGTCTAGGAAGGACGAGTACTGGCGCGGAGCGAATTTGAC
>NZ_JBQEOD010000015.1:0-16166 GCF_052044955.1 Bacillus sp. 22446 | reverse complement strand
CGGAGCGAATTTGACATTCGTGAGCACCAGCGCGCAGGACTGACACCGAATGCGAGGGTTTGTCTACACGCTGAAAAGCCCTTATGAGAGGGCTTTGTGTAAAACATTGGACAAACGGGCAAATTCATCGATTGACAATGATTCACCGCGGCGTTTCCCATCAACCTCAGCTGTTACAAGGGCTTCTTCAATGATGGCTTTATGTTTCTTGCCATCTGGCAGATTGTTCATCAAGTTATTCATCAATGTCTTCCGGCGCTGGCCAAAACTCGCACGAATCAGTTGAAAGAAAAACGTATCATTGTCTACTGAGACTGCAGGTGTTTCACGAACAGTTAGTTTGATCACCGCTGAATCCACATTCGGTTGTGGGACGAAAACCGTTTTCGGCACAACCATGACCGTCTTCGCTTCTGTATAAAATTGCACTGCAATCGACAAAGAGTTGTATTCTTTTGATGAAGGAGCAGCGGCCATGCGATCTGCTACTTCTTTTTGCAGCATGACAACGATTCCTTTCAATGGAAGGTTTTCTTCAAGCAATTTCATAATAATTGGTGTCGTCACATAATAAGGAAGGTTTGCTACGACCATTACTTCTTTACAGTCAGCAAATTGTTCTTCAATCACCTTTCTTACATCTGCTTTTAATACGTCTTGATGAATAATGGTGACATTATCATATGGAGAAAGCGTATCGTTTAAAATCGGCAATAGTCGCTGGTCGATTTCAAAAGCCGTGACTTTCTTTGCCCGTTTGGCGAGCTGTTCAGTCAACGCACCGATACCAGGGCCAATTTCAATTACACCTGTCTCATCCGTAATCTCTGCATGATCGACAATGCGATCTAAAATATTCGTATCAATTAAAAAGTTTTGCCCTAAGCTCTTTTTAAAAGAGAAACCGTACTTCTTCAGTATTTCCTTCGTTCTGATGGGCGTGGCAATATCTTTATTCATCGGCTTCCTCCTGCATGACGGTCTTTAAGGCCGCAATAAAATCCTCTTTCGTTATTTGGAACATGTGAAGACGCTTTTGCAGCTGCTTCGCATTTGTATATCCTATATTTAAAAGCACACCTAATCGTTCGCGGCGGCGTTTTGATGCTTCGCCTCCGATAAGGCCTGCGTCAAATAAATCGTCTAACGTAATCTCGCTTTCTGATTCTTCCATTTCCTCATGGACATGTGCAAGGCATTCTCGAATACTATCCAAGGAAGCATGCTCGACACCAATTCCTTTGTCCCGCTTCGCTTTCGCAAGGTGTTTTGGTAAAAAGGCGTGCTTACAGCCAGGGACAGCCTCTGCGATGGTTTTACGGATCTTTTCCCCAGGGAAATCAGGATCAGTTAAAATGATAACCCCCCTCGTCTCCTGAGCAAGACGCACTTGTTGAATGACTGTATCGCCAATGGCAGATCCATTCGTTTCAATCGTATCTGCATCAACTGCCATTTTTACTCTAGCAGTGTCGTCACGCCCCTCCACCACAATGATTTCTTTGATTTTCATGTATTCCTCCGCTTGCAAAAACAATCTACATTTTTTTGTCAAAAAATGAAACCTTCCATGCTGTTTTTGCGTCTAATTAATTAGAAAACAGTGCTTCTATTATAACCAAAAAAACAGAGGGTGCGCAAAGCCCTCTGTTCATATAAATGATTTGATGTGTTTATTTGAGCACTCTAATTTTCACTCGTTTATTTCCCCATTGATAAGCTGCCGACTTACTTGGGACGAACACATCAATTTTATTCCCTTTTATAGCAGATCCAGTGTCTGATGCAACGGCATACCCATAGCCTTCCACATACACTTTAGAGCCCAGCGGAATGACACTCGGGTCAACTGCTATGACCTTTGCACCTGGATTTGCTTTTAAATTAAAGCCTGTAGACGTTCTGCCCGTACATCCAGCACAGCTCGCTGTATAGGCTGTAGACGTCACATAGAACTCTTTTCCTGACGATTCATTACTTCTTGAAACCGCAGGGGACGCCTTAGGTTCTTTCTTGGACACTTGTGTACCAACGGCCACTAAACGATCCTTACTGTCTTTTGCAGTAACCTCTTTAATTAATTCTTTAGACACCACTTTGCCGTTTTCTTTCACAATGGCATAGTGCTTCTTTAATTTACCTTCTTCACCTTTTTCAAGCACCTTCTCTTTTCCTTTTTCAAGAGATCGATCCTTTTTATGTTTGGTATCAAAAGCAATTTTCTCTTCCACTACATCGGTGACTTTTTCCACCCGAGTGATCTTCACATCTGCGCTTTTTTTAGAAAGGTGATTATGTAACGCAGGTTTGATCTTATCGTGCTTCTTGAGCTTCAGCTCTTGTTGCTTTAAAAAGTCAGCGACCGTAGTCGAAGTGGTCCACACTTTCTTATCCTTTCCTCCATCGTTTAAGCTGACCTGGAAGGCCTGCTGAACCACAAGATCCATATTCTTTTTAATCTTGTCATTCTTTCCTGGAGTGACTTGATCGTGCTTCCCAATATCTATCTTCTCATTCTTCAATAATGCTCCAACCGTCTGATCTGTTGTCCATATCGTTTTCTCTTTCCCATCTAGGGTGAGATGAACCGGTTTAGCCGCATCATACACAATGTTCATGTTGTCTTGAATCTTTGTATTTAGACTTGGAGAGATATGATCCTCCGCCTTGGTCCTTATTCCAAGGTCTGAAAGCAGCTGTGCTACTGTCTCTTCATGTGTACGAATTGTCTTCTCTTTGCCATTGATTGAAATGGTAATAGACTGCTTAGTGAGCTCATGCGCACCGTAAGCCGTCCCAGTTCCAGCTAAAAGCAAGCAAGCGACTAGAAATAAAACCTTGCCTTTTCCTAGCTTGACAGAAAACAGATTTTTCATTTTTTGTACGATGAAAAACGCCTCCTTCTCCTCGGAGAGATTATATAGAGTATCTCAAAACCTGTCAACCCTTCCACCCACTGTACAAAAATGCTCGATTGTAAACCTATTATGGGAGATTTTTGGAAGGAAGGGAAGAAAGACTTATCGACAACTTATCCTATGAGGAGGCGCAAACGTGTAGAACTTTTTCGTTATGTTTCACAATTGGACAAGCTTAAACAAGGATTGACATCATATACTGTCAGTTTATACGGAAAACTTTTTTCGCATTTTCTGTTGTCAATGCAGCAAGCTCTTCAAAGCTCATTTCTCGCAATTCAGCAATTTGTTCTGCGATATATTTCACATAACTCGGCTCATTACGTTTCCCTCTAAATGGCGCTGGAGTTAAATATGGACAGTCTGTTTCAATCAACAGACGATCACTTGGAATATCCTTTACAACTTCCTTTGGTTTTTTTGCATTTTTAAATGTCACAGGTCCACCAAATGAGATATAAAAGTTCATTTCCATACACGCTTTTGCAATTTCGAGGCTGCCAGTAAAGCAGTGCATAATTCCTCCAACTTCTGCCGCTCCTTCTTCTTTTAAGATCGTCACTACATCTTCCGTAGCGTCACGGTTATGAATGATAATTGGTAGATTCACTTCTTTCGCAAGAGCAATTTGACGTCTAAAGACTTCTTTTTGCACATCTTTTGGCGACTTGTCCCAATAGTAATCTAGACCCATTTCTCCAATGGCAACAACCTTTTCATGCTGAGATAATTCTTTGATCCAAGCCAAATCTTCATCTGTCATATCAATGGCATCAACAGGATGCCAGCCGATGGCTGCATAAATAAAATCATATGCTTCAATTAGCTCCATCGCTCTCGTAATGGTTGGACGATCAAACCCGACCACCACAATCTTCTCTACCTTTTCACTTTTGGCTCTTTCAATCACCTGCTCTAAGTCTTCATTATATTGTTCAGCATTTAAGTGGGCATGTGTATCAAATAACATGGTTGATTGCTCCTTTCGACAATTCTTCTGAAAAACAAAAGGTGTTCGACGAAATGTTACACGTGGAACACCTTTGTTGAATTATAAAATTTTTGTTCCATTTGCTAGAGATTGATCTACTTCAAGAACCTGTAATTTACCACCAGTTTCTCCAGTTAAAATCATTCCCTGGGAAATTTCCCCTCTTAGTTTAACTGGTGTGAGATTCGCTACGCAGACGAGCTTCTTCCCTACCAATTCTTCTGGTTGATAATGCTTGGCAATCCCTGAGACAATTTGTCTCTTTTCAAATCCAAAATCAAGCTGAAGCTTTAAGAGACGATCAGCTTTTTTCACTGGTGCTGCTTCCAATACTTGTGCTACACGAAGGTCAACTTTCGAAAAATCATCGAAGGCGATTTCGGCACCCAGCTCAGGTAATTCAGTTTCTTCTATTTCAACTGTCTCTTCTTCTACCTTAGGCGCACTTCCCTGCATCTTCTCTTTAATGTATGCCACTTCTTCTTCAACCTCTAAACGAGGGAACAATGGCTCACCTTTTTGTACCGTCGCTTTTTGGATCGCACCGAAAGAAAGAATGCTTTCCCAGCTTTTGAGTTTCTCTTCTTCAATTCCAAGCTGGAAGAAGATTTTCTCAGGTGTTTTTGTTAAGAATGGCGTTAACAACACAGCTGTGATTCGGAGTGATTCTGCTAAATGGTACATCACCGAATGCAGTTCTTTTCGTTTTGTTTCATCCTTTGCTAACACCCATGGAGCTGTTTGATCAATATATTTATTTGTTCTGCTGATTAATGTCCAAACATTTGAAAGAGCCACTGAGAATTCGAGGTTTTCCATCGCTTCTTCATAGGCTTTCACCGTTTGTTCAGCTACAGCTTTTAGTTCCTCATCAAACTCATTGACTGGTCCCTTATAGCTGCTTAATGTACCGTCGAAGTATTTTTGCACCATCGCCACTGTACGATTAAGCAAGTTTCCTAAATCATTGGCAAGGTCATAGTTTACACGTTCCACGAATCCTTCTGGTGTAAACACACCGTCTGCACCAAATGGTACTTCGCGTAGCAGATAATAACGAAGAGCATCAAGACCATAGCGATCAATTAACGTAACAGGATCTACTACGTTCCCTTTTGATTTAGACATTTTTCCATCTTTCATGAGCAGCCAGCCATGTGCAAAAATTTGTTTTGGCAACGGCAGATCAAGTGCCATAAGCATAATTGGCCAGTAAATTGTATGGAATCGTACAATTTCTTTCCCGACTAGGTGTACGTTGGCAGGCCAATATTTTTTATATTTTTCATCTTGATCGGTTCCGTAGCCAATCGCTGTTAAGTAGTTGAATAACGCATCAATCCATACATAGATGACGTGCTTCGGATTATTAGGTACTTTAATGCCCCAATCAAAGGTTGTTCTTGATACAGCTAAATCCTCTAACCCCGGTTTAATGAAGTTATTAATCATTTCATTCTTTCTTGATTCAGGCTGAATGAACGACGGGTTCTTTTCGTAATAGTCTAGTAAGCGATCAGCATACTTACTCATACGGAAGAAATATGATTCCTCTTTAATCAATTCAACAGGGTGTCCACTGTCTGGGCTTTTCCCTCCAATGACTTCCCCTTTCTCATTTCGCTCAACATCAACAAGCTGTGTTTCCGTATAGAATGTTTCATCAGGAATACTGTACCAGCCCTCATATTGATCTAAATAAATATCTCCTTGATCAAGCAGCTTTTGAAAGACTTGCTCAATGATTTTCGTATGTCTTTTTTCCGTTGTACGAATGAAATCATCGTTTGAAATGTCGAGTTTCTTCCATAATGATTTAATGTCAGCAACGACAGGATCTAAATACTCAATCGGTGTAATATTTTGTTCTTCAGCTTTTTGCTGAATTTTTTGTCCGTGCTCATCAGTACCCGTTAAATACATCACATCATAGCCTTGCAGACGTTTATAACGAGCCATGGCATCCCCTGCCACTGTCGTATAAGCATGTCCAATATGTAATTTTCCGCTCGGATAGTAAATTGGTGTAGTCAGATAAAACGTTTTTTTCTTTTCCGGCATGTCGGAACCTCCTGCTTGTGTGTAAATGTCAAAAACTCCCGCCCAATGGACGAGAGCGGTCATCATACTTCATTAAAATGTGTCAGATCATTTCATTATGTTTTGCACTTGTGCTTTCTCTATGATACCATCTTAGCCTTTAAGATCAAGCATATATACATAGAACAGATTGAAATGAACGAAAAAGATGAGTTTTTCGAAAAAAACGATAAACCGCTCGACATTTTGTCGAATATTGTCGTATGAAATCTATTTCCAGATTTACAATTGGCTAAATTAGGGCAAAAGTCTTGTTAATCTGTTATCGTCATTTTTCATATTTTTATAGATAAATTCTGAAAAATCCTTATACACCGGTAGTTTCAAGGTCCTTTGACTTTAAGAGTCATATTTTACAAACAATAGTAAACAAAATGATTGACGATTTATGGAAACCTTGTTATGCTAGGAATGTAAGGAATTTGTCGAATAATGACGAAGATAATATTATATTAAGAATAAGAACTTTTTGGGAGGAGAATGAAGATGAAATCTACAGGTATTGTACGTAAAGTTGACGAATTAGGACGCGTGGTGATTCCAATCGAGCTTCGCCGTACGTTAGGAATCGCAGAAAAAGACGCTTTGGAAATTTATGTTGATGATGAAAAAATTATCCTAAAAAAATATAAACCAAACATGACTTGCCAAGTAACAGGTGAAGTATCAGACGATAACCTTAAACTTGCTAATGGTAAATTAGTTCTTAGCCGTGAAGGTGCAGAGCAAATCATTAACGAAATCCAAAACCAACTTCAATCACAAAAATAAGTTTTATATAAAAAGGTTCTTGCACCGTTTGCAAGAACCTTTCTTTATTGTTCAATATGATACGCATCATAGATCGTCCGCTTTGGCACACCACGTTCGACCGCAGTACGTTTAATAGCCTCTTTTGACGTTAACCCTTCCTCTATGTAATGGATCACGTGCTCTTTTTCAGATAAAGAATTCCACCAAGCTTCTTCATTCAGTTCTTCTTCATCCTGATCATTTCCTTGTACGACGAGACAGAACTCACCACGGATTTGTTGTTCTGTCACCCAGGTCAGCGCATATTCTAAATCTCCACGAATAAACTCTTCAAATTTCTTTGTCAGTTCTCTCGTAATGGCAATATTCCGGTTCCCCCACACTTCTTTCATCACAGTCAGCGTTTCTTTTAACCGATGGGGCGCTTCATAGAAAATAATGGTTTCTTGGCGTTTCTTCAATGCTTCCAGCTGTTTTTTCTTTTCCTTTTTTTGACGATCAAGAAAACCGTAAAAGAAAAATGGCTGAGGTGCGATTCCTGACGCAATGAGCGCCGTAAGTGCTGCATTTGCACCAGGTAACGGAATGACATAGCCCCCGATGTTCGTAAAGTCGCGAACCACTTCGGCTCCTGGATCAGAGATCGTCGGTAAACCGGCATCGCTCACGAGTGCAATGTTCTTTCCTTCTTTTAACCATTCGATTAACTTGTGACCACTGCTATCTTTGTTATGTTCATGATAACTCGTTAATGGGGTATCAATTTCATAGACATGACAAAGCTTTTTCGTTTGTCTCGTATCTTCTGCGGCAATATAGTCTACATCTTTTAACGTTTGTATCGCTCGAAATGTCATATCTTCTAAGTTTCCAATCGGGGTTGGTACGAGATAAAGAATACCCATTTCTGATTGACCATCAAAGCTTTTTTGTGTCTTTTTCATGTGCCGCCTCCTTTTTGATTCGCTTTTCTTCTATATACATGTCCTTTTTTCGACGTGTCCACGTTTTGAAACGATATTCCTGTTGCATGGCTTCTCTTTTGGTTAAAAAGCATTCGTGGTAATAGAGTTCCACCGGCCGTCTAGCTCTCGTATACTTTGCACCCTTCCCACTATTATGGGCAGTCAGCCTTTTTTGTAAGTCATTTGTATACCCAGCGTACAAACTGCCATCTGCACATTTCAATACATAGAAATAATGACTATGCTTCTCCATACAGTATCGTCCTGATTTCTTTTGTATACTCTTGGTCTTCTCCATAAACAAAAAGCGGCGGGAGGATTTTCAAATCCGGCTTTCCATCTTTCATCCCTTCCACTAAAATGGTATTCGCTTCTTTTCCCTGTTTCGGATATACAAATTGAATTCGTTTTGGCTCAATTCGGTATTTCTTCATCATTTCAACAATCTCAAGCAGCCGTCCAGGGCGGTGAACCATTGCCAGTTTGCCTCCTTGCTTTAACAAAGTGGAAGAAACACGAATGACATCTTCTAATGTACAATGAATCTCATGACGTGCGATCGCCAAATACTCATTTTCATTGATTTCATCCTTAGAAGGAGTCTTAAAATATGGCGGATTACAAGTAATCACGTCTACTTTGTGGTTTCCGTACCGTTTAGGCATATCATTTAAATCACCATGGATCAACTCAATCTGCTGCTCAAGTTGATTATGCGCCACACTTCTCTTTGCCATATCAAACAGGCGTTCTTGAATTTCAACCCCTGTAATAGAGGCTTTAGATCTCGTCGAAAGCAGCAATGGAACAATGCCATTTCCCGTACAAAGATCAATAATCTCCCCTTTTTGAATCGGCACATACGCAAATTTTGCTAATAACACTGCATCCAATGAAAAGGCGAACACCGTTTTACTTTGAATAATTTTCATATCTTCTGCAAGCAAGTAGTCTAAACGTTCATCTTCTCTTAACGAAACCATGATGTATCCTTTCTTTTCCTGTGAAAAAGGCTCCCGATTCAGCGGAAGCCTTTTCTCATTTTTTATTTAAAAATGACAGACAGAACAAACAGTCTCCCTCTTTCCGAATGCTCCCATAATGTACATTACAAATATGGAAGCCCTCCTGATATAAACGAGCTAGGTTATCATGACCTTCTCCTATATCAGAATGACTTGGCTTCTGGGCAGAATCATGCTCTGCCTCAGACGATTTATCTCGATCGGATTGATCCAGACGTTCACGCAAGTGCTGATTCTCCATCTGCAGCTGATGATTTTCTTCAATCACTTCACCAATATGATTTTTCAAATCACCTAGCTGGCGATAAAGAGAACCGATTTGTTCTTCTAAATTAATCACCGTATCAAATAGTTCCTTTTTATCCAAGGTGGCACACCTCGTTACTCAGTTGTTTGTGCAGATACAACGCCTTCTTGTATTAATTCTTCCCAAGTATATTCTATCACTTTTTCTTGCCCGGTTAATTCAACTTGCAAAATTCGTTCTAAAATATTAAGCCCTACTACCTTTGCAGAGCCATTAGACGTCTGAATCGTTTCACCGATGTCCGGTAATTGTTCTTTTGCTGTTTCGTACTCATCATTCTCATATTTCAAGCAGCACATTAAACGGCCGCAAAGCCCTGAAATTTTGGTAGGGTTTAACGAGAGGTTTTGATCTTTTGCCATTTTAATGGACACAGGTTCAAAATCTCCTAAGAAAGTTGAACAGCAAAGCATACGTCCACACGGACCAATGCCGCCTAGCATTTTCGCCTCGTCTCTTACACCGATTTGACGAAGTTCAATTCTCGTCTTGAAGATAGATGCAAGATCCTTGACCAGCTCACGGAAATCTACTCTGCCATCCGCTGTAAAATAGAAGATGACCTTGTTGCGGTCGAATGTAAATTCGACATCGACCAGTTTCATTTCCAGGCCGTGTTCACTTACTTTCTGAAGACATGTGTCAAAGGCTGCCATCGCTGCTTCTTTGTTCTCCTCAACGATGAGCCGGTCTCGTTCGTCTGCGACGCGAATCACCTTACGCAAAGGGAGAACCACATCGTGTTCATCTACTTTTTTATTGGCGATGACCACTTGCCCGTACTCAACACCTCTAACCGTTTCTACAATGACACAACTATCATTTTCTATATGAAATCCATTAGGATCGAAATAATAGATTTTGCCCGCTTTTTTAAAGCGAACACCAATTACGTTGTACAAGCTTATCCCTCCTGCAACATCAACACCAATTGCTCCATTAGCCCTTGGGCATTCACGTTGGATTGAAGTCTCTTTTTCGCTTCTAATACAGCAAGGATCTGATTCGTCACCATTTGCTGTGTGGAATGCAGCGCGTGCTGCTTCATTGTCTGGAATAAGTCTTGATAAATGACTTTATCTTCATTTCCTATTTGAATCGACAATACATCACGATATATAAATAAAAGCATATCAAGACCAGTTTCTTGAAGGTCTTTCTCTTTGAAAAAAGGCATCCATTGATCTTGTATATAAAAAAATGCATGTTCTTTTCGCTGGTGTAAGACTTCATACAATTTTATCACTTTCGCTCTAGACTCTGCAAACTGATCATTTCGACTTAATTCGAGTGCTTCTGCTAAATTATTGGTTAAATTCGACAAAAGCCTTGCGAGATCCTGAGACACGCCTTCTTGTAAAAGCTGCTGCTCCAAAGATTGCGGCTGCAGCGGCTGAAAGCTAAGCATCTGACATCTTGAAATAATCGTATCCAGCATTTTATGCGATTGTTCAGTGATTAAAACTGCCATCGTTTCCCGGTTGGGCTCCTCTAGGAACTTTAATAAACTGTTCGCAGCATTGACCGTCATTTTGTCCGCATGGAGAATGATATACATTTTCCGATGCGATTCTACGCCTGCTTTTGTAAATTCCTCCTGCAAAGCCTGCACTTGCGCCTTCTTAATTGATTGACCGTCAGGCTGCACTAGATGTAAATCTGGATGGTTGCCAGACTGAATTCTTTTGCAGTTTTGACAGGACTCGCATGGTTTCACTCCTGCTTCCAAACAAAAAAAGCTCTTCGCTAAAAGCATCGCAGCATCTAGCTTTCCTGTCCCTTTTTTTCCTTCAAATAAGTAAGCATGAGCCAGTCGGTCTTTATCAATACTATTAAAAATCAGCCGCATGACGCGCGGCTGCAACTCATTCATGTCATCCCAGCTAATTGCCATGTTATCACTCTCTATGTGTAAAGGTTAATCAATAAACCTTTTATTTCTCCAATACGTTCAAGCAAATCAATCGAGGGTTTCTCCTGATTCATCATATCCTCTGTTAACTCAATCAGCTTTTCATCTAATGCTTTGACTAAAGCGAGTGTTCGCGTGTTGCCATAAATGTCAAAGCTCCTTGATGTCTCTATATTTAATCCATTATCGACTGTTTCTTTTACAAAGCGTTTCACAAGTCCTTTAAACCTAGCCAAATCTTTAAGGTTTCGTGACTTTGTCAGTTTCTTGCCGAAGACTTCGATATCGCTCAGCATGACTGTCAGCTGCTCTAAACGCAGTTTACCGCTTTGTGTCTCCATCGATGATTTAAACGATGCTGAAGTTTGGCTTCCTTTCATCGCTTGAAGTTCACGCTTTTCTAAAAGCAGCCGCATATCTTGATTAATTTTCACAGCAACCCATCCTTAAAATTGATGAAATTGTTCAACTGGCAGAATAAAGACGGTAGCTCCACCAACTTCAACCTCAACAGGGTATGGTACATATGAATCTGCATTTCCACCCATTGGTGATACAGGCGCGATCATTTGATCTCGTTTACGGCAATTTTCCTTGATTAGCTGTAACGCTTTATCCACTCGGACATCATCGCAACCAATGATAAAAGTCGTATTCCCAGACTTTAGAAATCCACCAGTCGAAGCTAATTTTGTCACGCCGAATTGATGTTCGGTCAATATTTTCAATAACTTGCTGCTATCTTGATCCTGTACAACGGCAACAATTAATTTCATTTGAATGGCCTCCTTCATTTTAGGCACAGGTGACATGCCGATGTCTTCCTCTATATTATAACAACGATTGGGAATGAGGTCATATTTGATTTTTCTTTAATGTGTCCTGAATCAGCTGAAACACTTCATTAAAGACATCCTGAACAGGCTGAGACGCATCTACTACACGGAATCGTTCTGGTGATTGCGCAATCAGCAGCTCATATCCTTCTCTGACCATTTGATGAAAATTCAGTGTTTCCATGTCTAATCGATTTTTTTCTCTTCCTTGATTGGCATCAATTCGCTTTAGACCTTCCTCTGGTGTAATGGAAAAATAAATGGTCATTTGCGGCATCGTGCCATCAATGGCAAAATCATTAATGGATTTGACTTCTTCAATCCCAAGCCCTCTCGCATAGCCCTGATAAGCAAGGGAGCTGTCTACAAAACGATCACATAAAACAGTTTCCCCCCGCTTCAATGCCGGTTCTACTTTCTCAGCCAAATGCTGCCTTCTAGCTGCTGCATAAAGCAATGCCTCTGTTTTTGCGTCCATTTTTGTATTTTTTTCATTTAAAATGACTTCACGAATTTGCTCTGCAATATCAATGCCTCCGGGCTCACGTGTCGCCATCACTGCATAGCCTTGACGTTCCATTTCTTCGTACACTTTTCGAATCACTGTCGTTTTTCCAGCACCCTCTGGCCCTTCAAACGTAATAAACATACCGCTCATAGTGTCTCCTCTTCTATATAAACATATAATTTTCTCTGGTGAATCACCTGACTTGCTTGCACATGAACTTGATGCCCAAGCAAACGGCTTAACGTCGCAACTTGATCTGATTCAATAGGTTCTCCTTTGATCATCAAAGGAATGCCAGGCGGATAGGGAATGACCGATTCTGCACTAATCCGGCCAGCTGCTTTTTCGAATGGAACAGCTTCTACATCTCGCTTTTGCTGATCGTGCTCTAAGAAGAGCGATCCCGTTTGAGGCTCTTTTTTTATAAGCAATGAATCACTTTGCTGAAGAGCCTGCTCTATAGCTGTAAAAGGAACGTCCTTTGTCTGTCCTAGACCAAAAACGAGTAAGACTTGATGTTCATCCGCAAGTTCTGGGTGAACCTCCACCGACTCAAGCACCTTTTTGAGTTCATAGCCTGTCAGCCCTTTTGTTGAACGAATGACACATTTTAATGGATCCATAGGTAAAGAGTCAGACTCAACCACTTCGAGATTGGAGATCATATTGAACTGTGCTTTCAGATTTGCCAAGTCTCTCATGATTTCGTCCATTAACCCTTTTCCCTTCAACTCCTCCACATAAGCTCTCGCCACATCTAACGAAGCCATAATTGGATAGGAAGGTGAACTGCTTTGAAGCATCGTTAATAACGTCTTTATCCGCTTCACATCAATTCGGTCTCCTTGAAGATGAAGATAAGACCCCATCGTCATTGCCGGAAGGGTTTTATGTGCTGATTGTACCACCACGTCTGCTCCATAGGAAAGGGCAGATGGAGGAAAGGCACCGCCTAATACAAAATGAGCACCATGTGCCTCATCAACTAATACAATGATGCCAGCTTCATGACACATTTGAATGAGCCCTGATAAATCCGCTGCATGTCCGTAGTAGTTCGGATATGTCAAAACGATTGCCCGGCAGTTAGGATGTGTCGCCATAGCTTGTTTGACTGTTTCCTCCGTCACATGAGTTGGGACGTGCAAGTACGGATCACTCTCAGTTTCTAACATAATAGGCGTCGCTCCCGCAAGCTCAATCGCATGGAACACAGACTTATGACAATTTCGCTGAACGAAAATGCCCTCCCCAGCCTGACACGCAGACATCACCATTGCCAAATTGCCAACGGTTGTGCCATTCACAAGGAAAAAACTTTGTTTAGCTCCATATAGCTTTGCCAATAAATCCTCTGCCTCTTGAATCACCCCAGTCGGATGGTGAAGATCATCTAGACCTTCAAGTTCTGTCACATCCAGCTGAAGAATAGATGCATAATAGGACCGTGCCTCATCAAAAAAGACATCTCCATTGTGATGTCCCGGAACGTGAAAAGAATAGGGCTTCTTTTCCGCATGTTGTGATAATGCTGTATATAAAGGTGTTTTCAAACAAATCGACCCTTTTCACTTAAACGATATCTTATATCTATTATAACGTTCAAACAAGTGAACTGAAAGATGGATTCTCATTCCTTTATTGGTTTATGATTCACCAGCTTCTGCTCTGCCTCATACATGCTGCTTTTTAATTGTGCTCGTTCTTGGCTCCCATGTTCTTTTACCTCCAACGTTTCCTGCAATGTTTCGGCCAATTGGCGCTGAACCTTTTTCAACGTATCTATAGGCGTTAAGGATGCATCTTCAAGAAGCTGTCCTTGCTGCTTCGATACCTGTTCATATGTTTGCTGGATACGCTGCTCAAGCGCTGAATTGGCTCGCTGCTGAATATGATTGAACGCAATCGACATTTGGTTGATCCATAAAGGAATTGATGCGGAAACAGTTGATTGAATATGATTGGCTAATGTATGGTTTGTATGCTGAATCATTCGAATTTGGGCATTACATTGCAGTGCAATTTGACGGCTCAACAGCAAATCATACTTCCGTTCTTTTAATCTCTCCATATATTCTTCTTCATCGACTTCCCGACTCATCAATTGCTCCTCTAATGTCCGATCATGTGACTGTGTTGATTCTGTTAGGGCATGTCGCTCTAACAGCGTCAATTTTGCTTCAACTGCTGCAACCTGTAACGTCATCTCTTGAAAGTATGATTGATTTTCTTCAAATAAACGCTCCAATAACTTATGGTCCGAAATTAACACGCCTCTGGCGTAACGAAGCCTTGCTGACAATCTCTCTATCTGTGCTTCTGCTTGTTTAAAACGAGATATGATCTCCTGAGTAGAACGCTTTTCTCGCTGAAAAAACCTTAAAAAAAAGCCTCGCTTCTTTGGCAATAAATCCTCTGGCTCCACTAAATGCAGTTGCTGCAAAAAAGCTTCTAGAACGTCTCCGATTTGATCAATATCTTTTTTCTCCACATATTGCATCATTTGTTTTGATTGTTCTAACAATCGTTCCTGCACACGTGTGCCATAGAAAAGCAGTTTTTGTGGATGGTCAGGGATCTTCTCAGCTCGCTGTAGCGCCTCCTGCTTTTCCTCATCAGATAAGGTATCAAACACCCGAAACGGAAGATCTGTAGTAGATCGGGCTGGTGGTATGACTGGATCTTCTGGTTTCATCGAGTTTGACTCCTTTCATGTCTATTTTTTAATCATTTTATCGGCCACTTCAAGTTCAATATGAAGTGCTTCTATATCTCTTCCTAAAACTTGCTGTAAATCAATCGTTAATTGCTTTTGCAGTTCAGTCAGCGTGACTCGAGTTTGGCTTAATGTCATTTCAAGCTCATGGCTACGATTCGGCTGATTATACAGCAGTGCATATTTCTCAGTTAATTCAACAACAGAATCCAAACTCTCAAAATAAAACCGCTGTGCATCATAAAACCGGTTCGGTTCCTTTTTTGTTATCGTATAGATGCGTCGTGCAAGCCGAAGAATTTCATAATTATGCTTGATCGTCTGTACGTTCTTCACAGCAAATAAAGCTTTCTTCAAACGAACCAGCTTTTGCCCAGCTTCTTTTAAGTGCTGTTTAATATATACATAATCACTACGAGACAGTCCGTGTTTCTTCAAAAACAACTGGAAGGCAGCCCATCGGCTTCCTGCAAACATCACACCCCACCCAATCATCGCATACAGTATCGACAATCCAACATGATGATGGAAAACACCAATACTGACAGTTAAAATCACCAGCGAAAAAAGAGTAGAGAGAACGGCCCATACAAATGTGTAAAAAATTGATTTCATGTTCATCGACTCCTATGAATAATCAGGCTCTCTGTTTATCTTATTATTTATTACGGTTGATGTCCAAACTAAGTTCCAAAAAACAGGCCCAATCCCCGATTGCCCATAAAAAAAGACCATCTAATGGTCTATGAATACAAAGGCGGCGTATGAAGATTTTTAAGCTTTCTTACATAATCAGCATAACTAGGATCCGAGGTTGATGTAGAAATTAACTTCCGTTCACAATCTCGGCATAAAAATTGATGATATAAATAAATTCCCTTTGTTTTTTTCTCTTCACAAATCAAACAAATTGCTTCTCGCTCTTTTTTGCTCATTGTGACACCTCCACTTATAGCTTCAGTATGCCCTAGCGCTTTCAATTGTATACAAAATTAAGAATGTTTTAGATGATAGTTTAGTATATGTATCCATGCCAGATCGAGTGTTTGTTCCTTTTTTAAAACACAAAAAAGACCAGTTCCGATTGGAACTGATCCTTTGAAAAGCTTGGCGGCGTCCTACTCTCACAGGGGGA
>NZ_JBQEOD010000014.1:0-63408 GCF_052044955.1 Bacillus sp. 22446 | reverse complement strand
AGCCAGGATCAAACTCTCCGAAAAAGTACAAAACCGAAGTTTTGTTTTTCGTCAGCGTTTGACTGACTACCTATGAAATATCATAGGATTTTTTTATAAAAACTCGAATTAACAGGTACGTTTTGTCTTGTTTAGTTTTCAAAGATCATCTTCGCCGTTCTTAGCGGCTTTAATAATATAACATTTCGCTTCATCTTATGTCAACAACTTTTTTCAAGTTTATTTCCCGAAGCGTTTGTGTTTGTCACTGTGTGTCAGCGACGATTAATAATATATCACGAAAACATTCTGTTGGTCAACGTCTTTTCAGAACTTTTTTTAAAATAGTTTTATCGCGCATGTCAAACCCTTGTCCTGCATACAATCAAGTAACAATCTAGGACAAGGCAGGAGTGTTTGATTTGAGTCGATTATATGTGTTGCCTATTAAACGGCTGAAGCAAGTAGTCATTATTCTTGTAGCAGCCCTTGCAGCTGCAACCTTTTTTTATGTACAAAAGGCACCGCCGCTGTCTGTATTTAAAACGGAACAAGGACCCCGAGCGATTTATAAAGGAGAGACCTCATCAAAACATGCAGCCCTTACGTTTAATATTGGCTGGGGAGACGAGAAGGCTGTTCCTATTTTAAATGTCCTTCGAGAGTACGATATAAAGAACGCCACTTTCTTCCTGTCTGCTTCTTGGGCTGAGCGTCACCCGGATATTGTGAAAAGGATTAAAGAGGACGGTCATCAAATTGGCAGCCTTGGCTATGCATATAAAAATTATAGCCAGCTTGAAGAAAACGAAATTAAGCGTGATCTTGTCCGTGCACAAAATACATTTCAAAAGCTTGGACTGGAAGACATTCAATTATTAAGACCGCCAACTGGGCAATTTAATGAAACGGTATTGAAAATTGCAACACAGTATGGCTATACCGTTGTCCATTACAGCATCAATTCTCAAGATTGGCTGAACCCGGGCGTCGACCAGATTGTTCATAATGTAAATGATCGAATGAAAAGCGGAGACATCATTCTCCTTCACGCCTCAGATTCAGCCACCCAAACCGCTCAAGCCTTACCAGCTATTTTAAAACACTTAAAAGATAAGAATTTAAGAAACATCACGGTTGGCGAACTTATCTCTAATACAAAAACAAAGTCAACTGAGGTTAAGTAGCTTTTGCTTTTGAAAACCGCGGCATAGCTAACAACTGAAACGCATTACAACCTAATAGCGGGAATAGCATTAAATACAGCCAGTCCTCTTCATTGACTCTAAGCGCCGGAAACCATTCTAACGACGTGATGACGACCATGAGAAACATTGCAGAAATAAATGTTTTCTTAGAGGACTGCTGCTGTTTAAAATAAGACACGATCAATGCAAACACACCGATAAAAACAGGCAGCCATAAGTATGGAAGAAATGATTCATTCTCCCCGAAAAACAAAAACCGCAAATAAGCTAAATCAAACAGCACGAAAATCACAAGGAATAACTGAATGGTATTCCATAAAGAATGCGACCTGAAAATCTCCAGTGCAAACCGGTGCACCGTCAAAAAGACAACAAACCCCATCTGACTGATTACACTAAAGATCATCCCCACACCAATAAACCAAAATAACACAGACGCAATCTCTAAAATCTCAAACGATACAAACAGCTTCTGATATTTCCCCCACTCCAGCGCAAAACCTACCACGCTTGTAATGACCGCTCCAACAGCCAGCACAGAGAAGAAAAAACGAACTAAATCCCGACTTTTCATTGAATTGACCCAACCCCTATTTTTGTTATGTATAAATTCACGTGAAACATTCATATTAAAAGTAAGACATGTAACGAAAGGAGCCACAGTATGTCAAAAGGCATCTTGCGTATAATGAGCTGTTTTCTTCTTTTATCTCTAACAGCTTGTGCTCCCAAAACCCAATCCTCATCTAATATGGACTATGACGAAACGAAAAAAATGGTCGTCGATATTTTGAAAACAGATGACGGTAAAAAGGCCATTCAACAGTTATTAAATGACGAGGCAATGAATGAAGCTTTGGTAATGGATGAACAAACTGTGAAAAAAACAATAGAGAAAACACTAACTTCTGATAAAGGCAAAGAGTTCTGGAAGAAGGTCTTTGAGGATTCTAAATTTGCCGAGACTTTCGCAAAATCCATGCAGCAACAGCATGAAAAGATGTTAAAACAATTGATGAAGGACCCTGACTATCAACAAATGATGATGGATATTCTCAAGGATCCTGAAATGGAAAAGAAATACGGTGAACTGGTCAAAAGCAAAGAGTTCAGAAAGCACTTAGAGAAAGTCATCACCGAAACATTGAGCAGCCCTCTTTATAAGAAGAAATTCGAAGATGAGCTAAAAAAAGCAGTCTCTGAAAGCAGCAATGATTCCGGTTCACAAGGAAACGGCAGTTAAACATCACCCGAGTGGCACAAGGTCCACTCGGGCTTTCATTATGCTTTCACTGTTAATTGTTCAATGACTTTATTGGCAATGTGTTGATACACTTCCCCTGTCGGATGACTCGCATCATAGACGGAAGGTGCAAAATCGTCCTCATTCCAATCAGGCTGTCTTAAAGGGATTTGACCAAGGACTGATACTCGCAGCTCCTCCGCCAGCTTGTCCCCGCCGCCCTTTCCAAAGACATATTCCTTCTCACCTGTTTTTTTGCTTTCATAGTAACTCATATTCTCAACGACCCCTAGCACCTCGTGATCTGTTTGCAGTGCCATTGCGCCTGCTCTAGCAGCAACGAAAGCCGCTGTTGGATGCGGTGTCGTCACAATGATTTCTTTACAGCTCGGAAGCATCGTATGAATATCAAGTGCCACATCACCTGTTCCAGGCGGAAGGTCTAATAGTAAGTAATCTAATTCTCCCCACTCTACTTCGTGGAAGAAGTTATTTAGCATTTTACCAAGCATCGGTCCTCTCCAAATGACCGGTGCGTTTTCTTCAACAAAAAAGCCCATTGAAATCACTTTGACGCCAAAGCGTTCCACAGGAATAATTTTTTCCCCTTTAACTGTCGGTCTGACGGTGATTCCCATCATATCCGGTACACTAAAGCCGTAAATATCAGCATCGATCAGTCCCACTTTTTTCCCTAGACGAGCCAGTGCCACAGCCAGGTTAACGGAAACAGTTGATTTCCCAACGCCGCCTTTTCCACTCGCAATCGCTAAGAACACAGGCGGATTTTTAGAGTTGAGCAAATTTTCTTCCTCATCCTGTGACGGCATAAACTTTTCAAGCGTTTCTTGAGGCAGTTCTTCAAAACGAAGTCCTACAGTGTTCGCGCCCGCTGCTTTTAAAGCTTGTACGATGTCTTGCTGCAGCTTCATCTGCTCAGCAGTGCCTGTCTTGGCAATCGCCACTTTTAAGCTCACATGTTCTTTTTCAGGCTTTAGGCTGATTTCCTTGATGGCATCCAGCTCACCAAGCGGTATATGAAGGAAAGGTTCGTCCATCTTCCCAACTAGTTTTCTCACATCATCTTGTCCGATCATAGCAGAACCTCACCCTTTATTGAATTCGTTTACAATCCAAGTATATCATACATATCCTTACAATGTCTGTCCTCTTTGCCTGCGATAAACAGGAAAAAGCCCCTTATTCAGGCGGCTCTTTTTGCTCTGTTAAATATCTGAGAATGCCTTTATAAATTGAAGCAGCAATTTGATCCTGATATTTAGGAGTCGCCAGCTGACCAGCCTCTTTTGGATTCGATAAAAATCCGATTTCGACAAGCGCTCCTGGCTTCGTGACATTTTGCATTAAATAAATCCCATTGATTCGCTTCGCCTTGCGATCTGTGTTTTCAAGGTTGTTGCGCAATTCATCTTGAATGAACTTCGCTGCTTTTTCATTCTCTTCATACTTTCCGTAAAAAAACGTCTGGGCCCCGCTCCATTTGTTCGATGGGATCGCATTTAAATGTATGCTTAAATAGAGATCCGCTTCAGACTCATTGATGACTTTCACACGGTTTCTCAAATCCTCCGCTTTCTTTCGGGCATAACCCTTTGTATTCTTTGATGATAAATCAGAGTCATCCTCCCGGGTCATGAGAACAAGCGCTCCCTGCTCCTGCAAATAGTCTCTTATCTTCATGGACACATCCAGTGCAATCTCTTTTTCGAGCAGCTCGCCGCCAACAGCACCGCCATCTGGACCGCCGTGACCCGGATCTAAATAGATGATCTTGCCGCTCAAAGGCAAGTTCCACGATTTCCACGAATCATCATTTAGAAACTGAAATCTGAATAAGAATAAGAGGACAATAAACCCGATTAAAAACCCTGTCCATTTCAGCTTTCTTTTCATCCCTGTCCCTCCCATACACCATTATTTTATAGATATGGGACAAGGGCTGGAAATATGCTTAGTGCAGGCGAAGCTTATGCCTTTTTTCTGATTCCCGAAAGCCTTCCTGCCACCACTTACTTAAAAATTCCTTCGCAAATGGATACAGACACGACATCTTACGCTCCATTTGGAACATATTCCCCCACGATTGCAAACACCCTGCTAGCTCCTCAACCAGTTCATCTTCTTCATGAACTGACCGCTTTTTTATATCATCGAATGATTCACCATACTTACTAGACTCACCATATCTCCCACCTGCTAAAAAAGCCTCAATGGCGAAATCAATACAGCCATCACTCATAATCCCAGCTGGATCATCTGCAAATGGGAACAGCTTCTTCGTGAATTTCTCTGAAGCGACCGTCACCTGTTGAAGAGACAATGTACGCAACAGCTTCTTTTCAAGCGTGACATCTCGTTTTGTTTTCAATTGATAAAATGAAAGAACTTCTGCCATGGACTGAACTCCTTTTTTTCTTTGTATTGTTCGTTGGTTTGAACAAAACATGCAGTTCAGTAAATGGAAATGATGAAATAAGTGGTTGAAATGGGATCTTGTGATATAATGGGTTTTTATATAGAAAGAATGATAAAGGGGCAAAATAAATGAAAAAGTGGATGTATATCCTACTACTAATCACAGTCATTCTATCCGCTTGCAGTAGTCAAGCCAGTGAGAAAGAGAGCGACATAAAAGAAATAGAAGACATATCATTAAAACAGCTTTCCAAACACAAAAATTCTTATATTGGAGACAATGGAGCAGTCGGCGCTATTTTATCAGATCTTCCAGGTAACGTGATTCGCGAATATGAAATCGTAGATGAAAAAGCGCTAAAAGTGACATACGGCGTGAAAGAAAATACCAATGATACAGAAGAACAGTTTGATTCATTTTGGTTTGATAAGAAGGATACCATTGAAAAAAACTACTTATATAATGCATTGGCACTTTTTATTCTTATCGATAACGTGGAGCAAGTGACACTCAAGATGAACGCTAAAGACGAGCCATCCGTCACGTTTAAAAGAAAACAGCTACAAAAAAAGCTGCCTCACTCTTTTAAAGTGTACAAAGACGATACAGCGCTTTGGCAAAAGGAACTGGTTGATGGAGTTGTGAAGTCAAAAGAGAAACGTCAAGATGTATACAAAGCGTTTCCCATCAAGAAATATTAAAAACAGAGGGGCGTCACCCTCTGTTTTTTGATAATTATGTAGTAAAAGCTTGAATAAATCGTTGTCGAAAGTTTTGATCTGCTACTACGGTAAGTATAAATTCATCGAACACTTCCCCCATCCAGTGAGAATTCTCCGCTTTCAGGTCATTGATGAATAGAGAAATCGATATAGTTGATGTATCCGTTTTTCGATATAAAGCAGCAGTGACAACAAACAACGTCGATCCACCTTTATACCAAATATATTGATCTGTTTCCGTCTTCAATATTTCTCCCAGCACAATTTGGCTAAAAAGACGCTTTTCTTCTGTTGTTAACAGCTCATCCTGTAGACGTTTCATAAAATGTGCATATTGATTCGTTGTAGACCTTGTCATCTTTTGCGTCAGTAAAGATTGAATACGCAAGCTTAACAAGTTCTTTTTCATCAATTTTTCTTCTAACGCCTTTTTATGCTCCGGGTCATTTTTCATGATATGAAAAATCTCAATCATCAGAGATTTGTATTGTTCATCAGTTACATCGCTTATTTGCTTTAATGCATCCTGCTCATGATCAGATACATAGGCTGACCACAACACCTTGGGTGTCAGCGGCATGAGTTCATCATGTTCTGTAAGACCTGCTTGTTTCATCTGATCATTGATCTTTTTTAAGTCGAGCAAGTCAATCAAATAATCAGTACAAGCATTCGAACTAAATTGCATCATTCCTTTGGCAACATCTAATAAAGTTGCATGCTCAGAAAAATCGTTGACCTCCAGCCAGTATGTGTGAGCACCGCCATCGGTTCTATCAATATAAAACCGCTCTATATCAGACAATGCCACTTTTTCATCTAGCTTGATGTCACCGCTGGATACAGCTTTAACAAAATGAAACAAAACCATTAATTTCATCGTACTTGCAAGTGGTGTTTTTTGAGCACCATTCCAATCTAATACCACATCTTCATTTTCAATAATTGTTACTGATACGTCCTTTTTGTTTTTCGTGACAAATGCCAAAAGATCCTCTTTTGTTTTCTTCAAATGTTTCTCCTTTCCAAACCACTATAGATTCTCGTCTCCAATATAACAAATATTTGAAACAAAGGCACAAAAAAGCAAAGGGTTGTGAATACCTTTGCTTCTTGGTGTGTTTATTTACGAAGAAGATGCAGTTTCATCCCATCATGCGTAGCTTCAAATCCCAACTTTTCGTAAAGACGGCGTGCTTCTGACCTCTGTTTGTCAGTTGTCAGCTGAATCATATGACACCCGCGGTCACTTGCGCGTTGAATAGCCCGTTTGATCAACAATGTGCCAATTCCTCTTCCTCTGTGAGTCGAGGCTGTACGAACTCCTTCTATTGAAGCTCTCCATCCTCCTTGATACGTTAGAAATGGAGTCATTGTTAATTGGAGAACACCGACTACCTCTTCCCGATCACAAGCGACGATTAGTTCAATATTGGGATCCGCTTCGATCGAATGAAAGGCATTGAGGTAGCTTTCTCTTAATGGACGAGAGTAGCGTTCTCTCTTTTGGCCTAATTTGTCATCTGAAAGCATCAAAACGATGTTGTCGAGGTCTCCTTGGACGGCTTCTCTAAATGTCAATTGATTCATATTCAATGAACACACCTCCTATCACGGAATGGAAGCCTTTATTCATTTGCCAAAATACCAATTGATAGCGTTCTCATATAAAATTTTATCCGCCGCTTCCTCATCAAACATCTGTTGAATCAATTCAATATCACCGTATTCAAATGGCCGTTTCGCCCTTGTAGAGGGAAGATCTGTACCAAACATCAGTGCATCAGGATTCGTTTGATAAATAGACGTCAATGCATGTTCGACCTTTAAATCAACACGCCCAAAGCCAGTCGCTTTCACACGAACCCCTTTATCAACCAGCTTGAGCAAATGCGGCAAACCTTCTTCAGATAAGCCTAGATGATCAATGGAAACGGCCGGCAGCTGTTCAAGCGTTGATGAGATGTCAGGGAGATGCTTAGCGTCTATGTAAATCTCACTATGCCACCCAACCAGCTCATACACCCTTCTCGCAAAATAGTCGAGCTTTGAAATATCCTCCGAACCGCCCCGCTTCACATTAAAACGTAAAGCTTTTACCCCTTGTTGATTCAATTGAACAATCTCATCATCGGCTGCGGTAAAAGGTAATTGTGTCACACCGCAAAAAGCTGGTCCCATTTCATCGAGGGCTTTCAACAAATAGCCTTGATCAAAGCCCTGAAATGACCCTGATACAATCGCTCCACCTACAATCCCTAAATCAGCCGTCTCTCTCCTATAATCATTCACCACATAACTCGGCGGTGTATATCCTTGGTTTTCTTGAATGGGAAAATCAAAATCAATGATATGAAAATGTGCATCAAAGATCCTCATGCCCGCGCCCCTCTTCTACTTATTTGACCTGATTATATCAATAGAGAAAGCCAAGGGATATTTGGAATGACGAATTACTTCATATCATGAAAACTTATCAAGTTTTCCATTCCTCTCGTAAGATGGCATAATAAAACTCATCCCACCACTCATTTCCTTGTGGTATACATTTTTTAAAATATCCTTCTCTCCTCATCCCCATTTTCTCCATTACTCTCCATGACGGCACATTTTCAGGCTGACAAGTGGCAATGATTCGATGTAAATTCATTGTGTGAAAACCATGATGTAGGACAGCAAAAGCAGCTTCTGATGCATAGCCTTTGTTTTGATATGTAGAATTGAAGACCCAGCCAATTTCATATGTGTGCTCACCAAAGTAAGGATGAAACACGATATGCCCGATGCATGTATGATCTTCTTTTAATAGAACAGCAAAATTCTTGGCCGTCTTAAGACGATTATTTTTGACAAATTCCTGCGCCTCTTCTCTAGAAAAAACACCTTTTGGTATATACTTCATCACCGCTAGATCAGATGTATATGCATAGACATCCTGCCAATCATCCTCAATAAACGGTCGAATGAGACATCTTTCTGTTGTTAGATTCATATGACACCCTCCATCTTTTAAACAGAAAACTTCTATACTCATATTTTATACGTATTCAAGAGAAAGATGCTAGTCATGGTCTATCCACTTACAAAAGCACCAGCAAATGCCAATGCCTTTTGTAATATGGTTTGTCTATAACAAACCTTTGTAAAACATCCACAATAAATATTTATTGACACATGTGACGAATATGTGTTTAAATATGTTCATCACATGTGATAACAAATTTAACAGGAGTGATATATATGAATAAACATTATTGGCTATTAAGACCCTTACCACATGGCACAGATCACCTTGAAAATTTTTTAAAAAATGATTTTATTGCAGTGGGCTATCCTGTAGGTGAAGATTTATCTAACTTTAGTTTTAACGATATGCGTACCATTTTAAGTAAGAATGATATGGAAGAAGGAATCGGTAATCTACATTCTTTAGTAAAGGGAATGAAAGTTGGAGACGTAGTAGTCGTTCCTTCTACAAATAAAAAGGATATCTATTTTGCAGAGGTTGAATCAGACTATATCTACGACAAAACTGTCGATAAAAACGTAGAAGGGTTAGGCTACCCTCATCAACGTAAAGTAAAGTGGCTGTTAAATAAACAATCCATTCTCCGCTCAGACTTACCTGACGAGTTAAGAGGCTCACTAAGATATCCGGGAGCTGTTGCTGATTTAACTAAACATGCCCATTTAATCGAACAACTAATCAATGGGACAATTACAGAAGCCACAGCACTAGAAGCGGATGCCATTGGGGTTATTAAAGAATTATTAAATAGCGAAGATCATTCAATTCGCTTAAAAGCTGCTGAACTGATTTTAAAGTTTAAGCTCTAAAACCTCCTTCATTACTTGCAGCTAAAATCGCCCCATTCAATTGAATGGGGCGATTTGTTACCCCCACTTTCATATGGGGAAATTAATCAACTTCATCTTTTATACTCTAAAATCTTTAAATACTTATTAAAATTTTAATCGTTAACATTTCTTGATATCCCTCCAATAATGAACCATCTAAAATTAGCGGAGACATTGAAGAAATTAGATATTAATAAAACAACGTATCACGGTTTAAGAGATATTCATGCATCATTTCTATTTTCTCAAGACATAGATATTGCATAAGTATCCAAACGATTCGGACATAAATATTTAAATCACACAGAACATTTATCTGGAATCAATGCCAGAAAAAAAAGCACCAGCAGGATGCTGATGCTTTTAAATATGGTTTGTCTGTACAAACCCTTGTAAAACGTCCATACAATATAATATTGATTAACGTTTTGAGAACTGAGGTGCGCGACGTGCGCCTTTAAGACCGTATTTCTTACGCTCTTTCATACGAGAGTCACGAGTAAGAAGTCCAGCACGTTTAAGTGGTGTACGGTACTCAGGATCTACTTCTAGAAGAGCACGAGAGATACCGTGACGAATTGCTCCAGCTTGACCAGAGAATCCACCACCGTGAACATTTACAAGAACATCGTAGCTGTTAGCTGTTTCTGTGATGTTCAAAGGCTGTTTCACGTCTTCGATTAAAGCAGCGAATGGAATGTATTCAGTAATTTCACGATTATTAACGACGATACGGCCTTCACCTGGAACTAAGCGAACGCGCGCTACAGAACTTTTACGACGACCTGTACCGTAATATTGAACCTGTGCCAAATTGTTAACCTCCCTTATAATTAACCGCGAAGTTCGTAAACTTCAGGTTGTTGTGCTTGATGTGGATGCTCAGAACCACGGTACACATTTAATTTTTTGAACATTTGACGACCTAGTGGACCCTTTGGAAGCATACCTTTGATAGCAAGCTCCAACATTTTTTCAGGGTAGTTTGTACGCATCTCAAGAGCAGTTCTTTGTTTCAAACCACCTGGGTGCATCGTATGACGGTAGTAAATTTTGTCCGTCAATTTCTTACCTGTTAATTCAATTTTCTCAGCATTGATGATGATCACGTGATCACCTGTATCAACGTGTGGTGTATAAGTTGGTTTGTGCTTACCGCGCAAAAGTGATGCTACTTCAGTAGAAAGACGACCTAGAGTCTTACCTGCCGCATCAACCACTAGCCATTTGCGCTCAATTGTGCTTGCGTTCGCCATTGGTGTTGTACGCATGAGTTTCCCTCCTAAATAAATCAATGAATTTTCCTGAATCAAATGCTACGTTCTATTTCAAAACACAGATAAGTCTTCCGGGGCTTATTTGTGGGGTTGAAATACATACCATATGATATCTTATAACTTTCTGCTTCCTGTGTCAAGAACATGTTACACCTGGTTTAGTTGTCATAGAAAACTTCCCATAAATACAGTCCGTGACTGGGCGCAGTCTTGCCTGCCGCTTCGCGATTTCGGGCGGCAAGCATGGCTTTTATCTCCTCAGGGTGAAATTTACCAGAACCAATGTCAAGTAACGTTCCAGCGATAATTCGCACCATGTTGTATAAAAAGCCATTCCCTCTCACACGCATTTCAAGCCCGTCTGAGACGTTTTTCCACTCAAGGGTATAAATCTCCCTCACCTTGTCCTGAACCTCTGTATTGGCCGCACAAAAGCTTGTGAAATCGTGTATGCCAATGAGGTGTCCAGCAGCTTCTCTCATTTTGTCGACATCCAACGGGTAAGGATAGTGACAGGCATACTGTCTCGTAAACACATTTTGGTGCGTTTCTGTTGAGACCCTATAACGGTACTCCTTTGAAACGACACCAAATCTAGCATGAAATGACTCATCCACTTCCTCAGCCTTTAGAACACGAATGTCATCTGGCAGCAAGCTGTTGAGGGCAAACGGCCATCTCTCCATCGGAATGGCGAGCGGGGTGTCAAAATGGATGACCTGCCCCTTTGCGTGAACGCCACTGTCTGTCCGGCCGGAAGCCACAATCGGAATTAGTTCATCTTGTTTATGCATTCTAGCAAGAACAGATTCAATCTCCGTTTGTACAGTACGCTGTCCTGGCTGCACTTGATAACCTTTAAAATGTGTCCCATCGTATGATACGGTACATTTTACTTTCATCTAGGCATCACCTAATTTCTAAGCAGCACAAGGAGTGCTGTTAACAGGATGAATAGAAGCAGCGTGAACGTGTCTTTCATTCCCCAGACAAGCTGACGGTATTTCGTACGACCTTCTCCCCCGCGGTAGCCTCTCGCTTCCATAGCGGTCGCCAATTCCTCCGCACGCTTAAACGCACTGACGAAAAGTGGGACAAGCAATGGGACAATCGCTTTTAAACGATCTTTCACGGGTCCGCTTGTAAAATCAACACCTCTTGCCATTTGTGCTTTCATGATTTTGTCTGTTTCTTCGAGTAAAGTCGGAATAAATCGAAGAGAGATAGACATCATAAGAGCAAGCTCATGAACAGGCAGCTTGATTTTACGGAAAGGATGCAGCAGCTTCTCCATACCGTCTGTCACTTCAATAGGTGTTGTGGTCAACGTCAGAAGTGTTGTCATCATGATGAGATAGACAAAACGGAGTGAAATGAAAATCCCCTGTTTTAGACCTTCTTCATAAATATTCAGAAAACCAAAGTGAAAGAGCAAAGCGCCATCCTTTGTCATGAAGATATGCAGAATAAAGGTAAACAGAACAATCCAAAGGATGGGTTTCATTCCTTTGAGAATAAAGTACAGCGGCACCTGAGACACCATCACCACAAGGATCGTAAAGACCCCTAAAAGCCCGTAAGTGATGTAGTTATTCGCAAAAAAGACAATAAAGACAAAAAAGAAAATTGATAACAGCTTTGTCCTTGGATCAAGACGATGGACAAAGGATGTACCTGGCACATATTTGCCGATAATCATACTATCCATCATGATGTCGTGTCCTCCTGATATAAAGCTGTTAAGGCTTCTGCCATTTCATCCATGGTCAGAAGCGGTCTTGGAAACGTCAGCCCCAGCTTTTCTTCGACAGCCTGCTGGAATTTGATCGTTTCCGGGAGGTCCAGTCCGAAAGAAGACATGTCGGTACGATTGGCAAATAGCTCCCTCGGCGTACCTGTCGCCTTCACTGTTCCTTTGTGCATCACAATCATTTGATCCGCATAATGAGCGGCATCTTCCATACTGTGTGTCACAAGGATCGTCGTCAGGTTGGCTTTTTGATGAAGCTCATAGAACATGTCCATGATTTCTTTACGTCCGCGTGGATCTAATCCCGCAGTCGGCTCATCAAGCACAAGCACTTCTGGCTCCATCGCTAGAACACCTGCAATCGCCACACGTCTCATTTGACCACCACTTAATTCAAAGGGGGATCGAGATAACAAGGATTCAGGAAGGCCTACAAGCTTCAGCATCTCTTTAGCCTTGGCTTCCGCCTTTTCCTTTGGAACACCGAAATTCATCGGACCAAAACAGATATCCTTTAGAATCGTCTCCTCAAAGAGCTGATGTTCAGGAAACTGAAACACGATGCCGACCTTTTTTCGAAGGGGTTTCATATCCTTCTGTTTTTTATTGGCTTGTAAGACCGTATCTCCAAGCGCAATGCTCCCTTTTGTTGGCTTGAGCAGTCCATTTAAGTGCTGCAGCAACGTCGACTTGCCGGAACCCGTATGACCAATGACAGCAACATAGCTGCCTTCTTTGATGGAAGCATTGACATCATACAAAGCGAGACGCTCAAACGGCGTTTTCATTTGATAACGATGCTCTAATTCTTTGATCGTAATGTCCATAGCTCTTTCACCAATCCTTCTTGTGTCAAATGGGCATTTGCAAGCGGCACACCTTGCTGCTTCAATTGCTTACTCAACCGGTAGGAAAATGGCAGATCAAGTCCAATCTGAACCAGCTGTTCATCTAGTTCAAATACTTCCTCTGGTGTTCCCTCGGCAAATTTCTTCCCGCCATTCATCACAATAACGCGGTCTGCCTTCGCAGCCTCGTCTAAATCATGTGTGATGGAAATGACCGTGACCGTTCCTTGTTCCTTCAGCAGTCTGACGGTTTCTAGCACTTCTTCACGGCCAATCGGATCAAGCATTGATGTTGCTTCATCCAAGATCATGATGTCAGGGCTTGCGGCAAGTACACCTGCGATTGCTACTCTCTGCTTTTGCCCGCCTGATAGATGGTGCGGCTCTTGATCAAGAAACTCCTGCATATTGACCTGTTTGACAGCCCAATCTACACGCTCTATCATCAATTCCCGCTCAACCCCGTTATTTTCTAAACCAAAAGCCACATCATCACGAACCGTTGAGCCAACGAATTGGTTGTCTGGGTTTTGAAAGACCATGCCGACCTTTTTGCGAATATCCCAAACACTTTCTTCTTTCAGCTCAATCTCACCAACCTTGACCGTTCCTGCATCCGGTAAAATGAGCCCATTCAGTACACGGGCAAGTGTGGATTTACCTGAACCGTTGTGGCCAACAATGGCAAGCCATTCATTTTGATTCACATGCAATGACACTTGGTCTAAAGCGGGCTTGTCCGCATCTTTGTGATAACGAAATACAATGTCTTTTACGTCAATTAATGTCTTCTCCATCTCTACCGGACCTCCTCTCAGCTCAACCTCTACTTTGCCTATTGCTAAAAAGCCGTAGTATCTAAAAAAGGGCATAGATCCAGTTATGAACTGTCCCGCCCTTTCTTAGATACACGATATGTGATTAAACTAATTCAATGACAGCCATTGGTGCGCCATCGCCGCGACGAGGTCCAAGCTTCATGATACGAGTGTATCCACCTTGGCGATCTTCGTAGCGAGTTGCAACGTCAGCGAATAATTTTTGAAGTGCATCTTGGTTTGTTTCAGCGTTAGCTACTTCGTTACGAATGTAAGCTGCAGCTTGACGGCGAGCATGAAGATCTCCGCGTTTGCCAAGAGTGATCATTTTTTCAACTACAGAGCGAAGTTCTTTCGCACGTGTTTCAGTTGTTTCGATGCGTTCGTTGATGATCAAATCAGTCGTTAGGTCACGAAGCATTGCTTTACGTTGTGCACTAGTGCGTCCTAGCTTTCTGTATGCCATGTGATGTCCCCTCCTTAATTAGAGATGCTGTATGAATAAAAAACACACGAAAATCCTAGTTCACAATGAAACTAGTCAATCGTCTTTACGAAGACCCAGTCCAAGTTCTTCTAGTTTCGCTTTCACTTCTTCAAGAGATTTACGTCCAAGGTTACGAACTTTCATCATATCCTCTTCTGTCTTGTTAGCAAGCTCTTGAACAGTGTTAATACCCGCACGCTTCAAACAGTTGTAAGAACGAACAGAAAGATCAAGCTCTTCAATTGTCATTTCAAGCACTTTTTCTTTTTGGTCTTCTTCTTTTTCAACCATGATTTCTGCATGCTGAGCTTCGTCAGTTAACCCAACGAAAATATTTAGGTGTTCAGTTAAAATCTTAGAACCTAGAGCGATCGCTTCTTTCGGTCCTGTGCTTCCATCAGTCCATACATCTAGTGTTAATTTATCATAGTTTGTGATTTGCCCAACACGGGTGTTCTCCACTTGATAAGTTACACGAGATACAGGTGTATAGATTGAGTCGATCGGAATCACGCCGATAGGCTGATCGTCTCTTTTGTTTGCATCAGCAGGATTATACCCGCGACCTCTTTGTGCAGTCAAACGAACACGGAAGCTCGCATTTTTGCCAAGAGTTGCGATGTGAAGATCTGGATTTAAGATTTCAATATCGCTGTCGTGTGTAATATCAGCAGCTGTTACAGTTCCTTCATCTTGTACATCAATTTCAAGCGTCTTCTCTTCTTCAGAGTAGATTTTGAGTGCAAGCTTTTTAATGTTTAAGATAATCGTTGTAACATCTTCAACCACGCCTTCGATCGTTGAGAATTCGTGTAAGACACCATCTATCTGGATCGATGTTACAGCTGCACCAGGAAGTGAGGATAAAAGGATACGACGAAGGGAGTTCCCTAAAGTGGTACCATATCCACGCTCAAGTGGCTCTACGACAAACTTGCCATACTTGGCATCGTCGCTGATTTCAACCGTTTCGATTTTTGGTTTTTCAATTTCGATCATCTAATAAAACCCTCCTTCAAAACGTCGAAACCTCGAATAGAATCATATGAGATTCCATCCGAAATTCCTCATTGTTTAGTCCCGTATGTGCTCAGGCAACGAGTCGTGTATTCGTCTCATAAATAACTGTATCATAACCCATTATTGACAGGGACACAAAATCTATACAAACAAATTACACGCGGCGACGTTTTGGTGGACGGCATCCGTTATGAGGAACTGGAGTTACGTCTCTGATTGCAGTAACTTCAAGACCTGCAGCTTGAAGCGCACGAATTGCAGCTTCACGACCAGAACCAGGACCTTTAACAGTTACTTCAAGTGTTTTAAGACCATGTTCGATAGAACCTTTAGCAGCAGTTTCAGCAGCCATTTGTGCAGCGAAAGGAGTAGATTTACGAGAACCTCTGAATCCTAATGCACCAGCACTTGACCAAGAAATTGCGTTTCCATGAACATCAGTAATCGTTACAATCGTGTTGTTGAAAGTGGAACGGATATGAGCGATTCCAGCTTCAATATTCTTTTTCACGCGACGTTTACGCGTATTTTGTTTACGAGCAGCAGCCATTCTTTAACTACCTCCTTTACTTATTTTTTCTTGTTAGCTACAGTACGACGCGGACCTTTACGAGTGCGCGCGTTGTTTTTTGTGTTTTGTCCACGAACAGGAAGTCCTCTACGATGACGGATTCCGCGGTAGCTTCCGATTTCAATTAGACGCTTAATGTTAAGTGAAACTTCACGACGAAGGTCACCTTCTACTTTAAGTTTGTCAATGATATCACGGATTTTACCTAGTTCGTCTTCAGTTAGATCGCGAACGCGAGTGTCTTCAGAAACACCTGCTTCTTTAAGGACTTGTTGAGCCGTCGTACGACCAATTCCAAAAACATATGTTAAAGAAATGACAACACGCTTATCACGTGGAATATCTACACCAGCAATACGAGCCATGATTTGGGCACCTCCTTGTTATTAGCCTTGTTTTTGTTTATGTTTTGGGTTTTCACAGATCACCATTACTTTTCCTTTTCTGCGAATCACTTTACATTTTTCACAGATAGGTTTAACAGATGGTCTCACTTTCATGTGTTTCCAACCTCCTTCTTCCGGAGTTGCTTTATTTGTAACGGTACGTAATTCTACCACGAGTTAAGTCATATGGAGATAATTCTACCGTAACTTTGTCTCCAGGTAAAATGCGAATGAAGTGCATACGGATTTTTCCTGATACATGAGCCAAAACTGTATGACCATTCTCTAGTTCAACTTTGAACATTGCATTTGGCAAAGTTTCTGCTACAGTACCTTCCACTTCAATTACATCGTCTTTCGCCATTCAAGTGTTCTCCCTTCTTCAAATCAGTAACTTGCTCTCTGATAAATGTCCAAATGAGATGTTCTCAATTGTCCATCTATCACCCGACCTGTTTTGAATATACTGTTCTGAACTTCCGGAGATACGCAATCATAAAAGGTTAAATGATTGATATTTTTTCTTAGGAGAATGAATTTACGCTTTTCTCCGTCTGCGATTAGTACATGGCAGCCATCGAACACGCCGATGACAACTGTATACTGATCTTGTTCTTTCCTTGGACTATACAGACAACCTGCCCGATTTGGGCCTGAAAGGCTTCAGTGAAGACCTAAATCTTAGTCAGTATATCAAAACCTGTATCTGTAATCGCAATTGTATGCTCAAAGTGAGCACACTTTTTCCCATCAACCGTTACAACCGTCCAGTTATCAGCCAGTGTTTTCACATATCGGCTGCCTGCGTTCACCATCGGTTCGATGGCCAACACCATTCCAGGTTTGAGCCGTGGGCCTTTGTTCGGCGGACCATAATGAGGAATTTGAGGGTCCTCATGAAGATCCTGTCCGACCCCATGTCCAACATATTCTCTAACAACTGAGAAATTCTCACCTTCAACATACGTTTGTATGGCATGGGAAATGTTTGACAGACGTTCACCTGGCTTTGCTTCCTGTAAGCCCTTATATAGAGATTCCTCTGTGACTTCCAGTAGTTTGCGGTCCTCATCACTGATTACCCCAACTGGATAAGTCCAAGCAGAGTCACCATGATAGCCATTTAACTTTGCGCCGATATCGATACTAATGATGTCTCCATCACGTAAAACCCGTTTACCAGGAATACCGTGAACGAGTTCTTCATTCACCGAAACGCAAATGCTCCCGCGAAAACCATTATACCCTTTAAAAGATGGGATTGCACCCTGCTTTGTAATAAAACGTTCGGCAATTTGATCCAATTCTTTTGTCGAAATACCTGGTTTTATGTGTTTCTTCAGCTCTTCATGAGTCAGTGCGACAATGCGTCCAGCTTCTCTCATAATCTCAAGCTCGCGAGGAGTTTTACAGATAATCATTTATTTAATCCCCCAAGCAGGTCCTTGATATCAGCGTAAACATCGTTAATGTGCTTCGCACCATCAATGTTTGCAAGATATCCTTTTTCTGAATAGAAGTTCAGTAAAGGTTCAGTCTGCTTTAAGTTCACTTCAAGTCTTGTCGAAACGGTTTCTGCATTATCATCTGCACGTTGATAAAGCTCGCCTCCACACTTGTCACAAACATTTTCTTTCGCAGGTGGATTGAATACTAAATGATATGTTGCTCCGCAATCTTTGCAAATTCTTCGGCCAGTCAGACGCTCCATCAAAGCATCTTTATCGACTTTAATATTAATGACATAATCAATCGTTCTGCCAAGGTCCTTTAGAATGTCTTCTAAAGCTTCAGCCTGAGCGACTGTTCGCGGAAATCCGTCCAGAAGAAAACCTTGTTCACAATCATTCTTGCCAAGTCTTTCTCTAACAATACCGATTGTGACCTCATCAGGAACAAGCTCTCCTTTATCGATAAAGGATTTTGCTTCGAGCCCAAGTTGTGTCTCCTCTTTCATAGCAGCACGGAACATATCTCCTGTTGAGATATGAGGGATCCCATAATCATCAACAATTCGTTCTGCCTGAGTGCCTTTACCAGCACCCGGAAGCCCCATTAAGACTAAGTTCATTTCGGATTTCCCCTTCCTTACTTAGAGAGGTTGGGCAGGAGCCCAGCCCTCTGTTTTATTTCATAAATCCACGGTAGTTTCGTTTCACTAATTGGCTTTCAAGCTGCTTCATTGTTTCAAGTGCAACACCTACAACAATGAGAAGACTTGTGCCGCCAATTTGTGCAGCGGAAGGTAATCCAGCGAATTGAATGAAAAAGATAGGAAGTATTGAAATCACGGCTAAGAAAATGGCGCCCACAAACGTGAGTCGGTACAAAATGCTCGTAATTCTATCTTGAGTCATTTTCCCTGGACGAACTCCCGGGATATAGCCACCCTGCTTTTGCAGATTTTCAGCCATTTGTTCAGGGTTTACTTGGACAAAGGCATAAAAATATGTGAAAGCGACAATCAGTGCTACATAAATCGTCATACCGATTGGCTTAGTATAGTCAAAGTTGTTAGTTATCCAGGTTGTCACATTATTTGTTCCGAAGAACGATGCGATCGTCTGCGGAGTAATAATGAACGAAACGGCAAAGATGACTGGAATCACCCCTGCTGGATTCACTTTCAATGGAAGGTGCGTTGCTTGACTAGCAGACATTTGTGCACGGCCAGTTCCTTTTGAATATTGAATCGCAATCTTTCTCACTGCCATTTGAATGTAAATAACACCGATAACAATGACAAGAATAGCAATCACAATAAGGGCAATTTTCAGGATTTGCATGAACAGCTGTCCATCTCCACCTACAAATTGCTGAGCGTACACTTGCTTTAATGTTTGAGGGATACCTGCGATGATACCGGCAAAGATAATAATCGAAATACCGTTACCAACACCGTGAGCAGTAATCTGCTCTCCCAGCCACATTAAAAATGCTGTTCCCGCAGTGAGTACGACCGCAATTAAGAGATACGTTGAAACACCTGGGTTTTCAATCAGCATGCCTCCTGCCATATTGTTAAATCCATATGACATTCCTAACGCCTGGATAAATCCTAGAACAATTGTAAAATACCTTGTGAATTGTGCTAATTTTCGGCGGCCAACCTCTCCTTGCTTTGACCACTCAGTAAACTTCGGTACAACATCCATCTGCAAGAGCTGGATGATGATCGAAGCAGTGATATACGGCATAATCCCCATTGCAAGAATGGAGAATTGGAAAAGTGCCCCGCCCCCAAACGTGTTGAGGATTCCGAAAACACTCATTTGATCCTGTGCCTGGAGAACTTCGGCGTTCACATTAGGCACAGGGATGAAAGCACCTATACGAAAGACGACTAACATTAAAAGTGTAAATATAATCTTATTCCGTATATCTTTCACACGCATAAAATTGGAGATTGTCTTAAACAAGTTAGATCACCTCGGCTGTACCGCCAGCAGCTTCAATCGCTTCTTTAGCAGAAGCAGAGAATTTATTGGCTTTTACAGTTAATTTTTTTTCTAATTTACCGTTGCCAAGAATTTTTACTCCTGCTTTTAACTTGCTTATTGCACCAGTCTCTAGAAGAAGTTCAGGAGTGACTTCCGTTCCTTCGTCAAAACTGTTTAATCTGTCTAAGTTGATTACCGCGTAATCTTTACGGTTGATGTTTGTAAAACCACGTTTTGGAAGGCGTTGGAATAAAGGCATTTGACCACCTTCGAATCCAGGGCGTACACCGCCGCCAGAACGAGCGTTTTGACCTTTATGACCTTTACCAGAAGTTTTACCGTTACCTGATCCAATACCACGACCAACACGGTTGCGTACTTTACGTGAACCTTCTGAAGGCTTCAATTCATGAAGTTTCATTTGGGCACCTCCTTATCGATTAAAAATGTTTTATTGTTCTTTAACAGAAACTAAATGAGACACCTTGTTAATCATGCCGCGGATCGCTGCATTGTCTTCATGTACGACTGTTTGGTTTGTTTTCTTTAGACCAAGAGTACGAACAGTGACACGCTGATCTTCCGGGCGACCGATTACACTGCGTTTGAGGGTAATTTCTAATTTATTTGCCATTATTGTTCCCTCCTTATCCTAACAGGTCTTCTACAGATTTTCCACGAAGCTTCGCTACATCTTCAGCACGTTTAAGTTCACTTAAACCTTGAAGTGTTGCGCGGATCATGTTGATCGGTGTATTAGAACCTAGAGATTTAGAAAGGATATCAGCTAGACCAGCAAGCTCAAGTACCGCACGCACTGGGCCTCCAGCGATAACTCCTGTACCTTCTGAAGCAGGTTTCAATAGAACGTTTCCTGCACCGAATCGACCGATGATTTCATGTGGAATTGTAGTTCCAACCATTGGTACTTCAATTAAATTCTTTTTCGCGTCTTCAACAGCTTTGCGGATCGCTTCTGGTACTTCTTGTGCTTTACCAGTACCGAATCCTACATGACCGTTTTTGTCACCGACAACAACTAAAGCTGCAAAACGGAAACGACGTCCACCTTTAACAACTTTCGCTACCCGGTTAACCGTAACTAAGCGTTCTTCTAACTCTAATTTGCTTGGGTCAATACGACTCATTCGGATGTGTCCCTCCTTCTTTTATTAAAATTTAAGTCCAGCCTCACGAGCAGCTTCAGCTAGAGCTTTTACACGTCCATGATATAAGTATCCTCCGCGGTCAAATACCACGTTAGAGATGCCTTTTTCAACAGCACGTTTTGCAACAAGTTCGCCAACTTTAGTAGCAGCTGCAGCGTCAGAACTATTCTCGATCTTTAACTCTTTATCAAGAGTAGAAGCACTTACAAGTGTTACACCGTTAACATCATCAATTACTTGAGCGTAGATGTTCTTGTTAGAACGGAAAACGTTAAGGCGAGGTCTTTCAGCAGTACCTGAAAGTTTCGCACGAACACGAGCGTGTCTTTTAAGACGAGTAGCGTTTTTGCTAGTTTTCGTAATCATCCGAGTCACTCCTTTCTTCACATTAAGCGATCTTACTTACCAGTTTTTCCTTCTTTACGGCGAACGAATTCACCTTCGTAACGAATTCCTTTACCTTTGTAAGGCTCTGGAGCACGGACAGCGCGGATGTTAGAAGCTAGAGCTCCTACACGCTCTTTATCGATACCTTTAACGATTACTTTCGTTTGAGATGGAACTTCTACTTCAACTCCAGCCTCAGGAACGATTTCAACTGGGTGAGAGTATCCAACGTTAAGAACAAGTTTGTTTCCAGATTTAGCTGCACGGTAACCGACACCGATTAGTTCTAAACCTCTTTCGAAACCTTTAGATACACCTTCAACCATGTTTGCAATTAAGCTACGTGTTGTACCATGTAATGCACGGTGTTCTTTATTTTCAGACGGACGGCTTACAGTTAAGACGTTGTCCTCAATTTTAATTTCCATATCAGGGTGAAATGCACGAGTTAGTTCACCTTTTGGTCCCTTTACTGTCACTGTGTTATCGTTGTTTGTCACAGTTACTCCTGAAGGGATCTCGATTAGCTTTTTACCTATACGAGACATACCAAGCACCTCCATTCATCTTAAACTTTTTTTACCATACGTAAGCAAGTACTTCTCCACCAGCTTGTTTAGCACGGGCTTCTTTGTCCGATAAAACACCTTGTGATGTAGAAATAATTGCGATTCCAAGTCCGTTAAGTACACGTGGTACTTCATTTGATTTCGCATATACGCGTAAACCAGGTTTACTGATTCTTTTAAGACCAGTGATAACACGTTCGTTGTTTTGGCCGTATTTAAGGAACAAACGGATAATTCCTTGTTTGCTGTCTTCGACGTACTCAACGTCACGGATAAAACCTTCACGCTTTAAGATTTCAGCAATTTCTCTTTTGATTTTTGAAGCCGGTACTTCTAGCTTCTCATGACGTACCATGTTCGCATTGCGAATACGAGTCAGCAAATCTGCAATCGGATCTGTCATAACCATTATTTAATAACCTCCTTCCCATTTATGGGGATTACCAGCTGGCTTTTTTAACGCCAGGAATTTGTCCTTTATATGCAAGTTCGCGGAAACAAATACGGCAAAGTTTAAACTTGCGAATTACTGAATGTGGACGTCCACAACGTTCGCAGCGCGTATACTCTTGAACTTTAAACTTTTGTTTGCGTTGTTGTTTCGCAATCATAGACTTTTTAGCCACGATTTCGCCTCCCTTTCATTGATTATTTCTGGAACGGCATACCTACTTGAGTTAATAACTCACGTGCTTCTTCGTCCGTGTTGGCAGTCGTAACGATAACGATATCCATACCGCGGACTTTTGTTACTTTATCGTAATCAATTTCTGGGAAGATTAACTGTTCTTTAATACCAAGCGTGTAGTTTCCACGACCGTCGAAAGATTTCTTAGAAATCCCGCGGAAGTCACGTACACGTGGTAAAGATACAGAAATAAGTTTATCAAGGAAATCGTACATGCGCTCTCCGCGAAGTGTTACTTTCGCACCGATTGGCATTCCTTCACGTAGACGGAATCCAGCAATAGACTTCTTCGCACGAGTAACGACAGGTTTTTGACCAGCGATAAACGTTAATTCTTCAACAGCAGTATCGATTGCTTTAGCGTTTTGAACGGCGTCACCAACACCCATGTTGATCACGATTTTTTCGATTTTTGGCACTTGCATTACTGATTTGTATTCAAACTTAGAAACTAATGCAGGTGTAATTTCTTTTACATACTTTTCTTTAAGGCGGTTCATGAGAAAGACCTCCCTTCCTTATTTACTATTTATCTAGAACTTGCCCAGATTTTTTCGCTACACGGACTTTCTTTCCGTCCTCAACTTTATATCCAATACGTGTCACTTCACCCGTTTTAGGATCAAGCGGCATTACGTTTGATACGTGGATCGGCGCTTCTTGTTCAGAAATTCCGCCTTGAGGGTTAGCTTGGGTTGGTTTAGAGTGTTTTTTCACAAGGTTAATACCTTCTACTAAAACACGGTCCTTTTTAGGGAAAGCAGCAAGGATGACACCTTGTTTACCTTTATCTTTACCAGAGATAACCACTACTTTATCGCCCTTTTTAACATGCATTTAATCGCACCTCCTTGAGTCGCGGATTGTATTCATTAAAGTACTTCTGGTGCTAAAGAAACAATTTTCATATAGTTGTTTTCACGAAGTTCACGTGCTACTGGTCCGAAGATACGAGTTCCACGTGGGCTTTTGTCGTCACGGATGATGACACATGCATTTTCATCAAAACTGATGTAAGATCCATCGTTTCTGCGAGCTCCGCTCTTAGTACGAACGATAACTGCTTTCACAACTTCACCTTTTTTGACAACGCCTCCTGGTGTTGCTTGTTTAACCGTACAAACAATGACATCACCGATGTTAGCCGTTTTACGTCCAGAGCCACCAAGAACTTTAATCGTTAGTACTTCGCGTGCGCCAGAGTTGTCAGCTACTTTTAAACGAGTCTCCTGTTGAATCATTAATGTTACCTCCCTTCGGAAAAAGAAATCCGAACTTTATTAGATAATAACAGCTTCTTCGACAACTTCAACTAGACGAAAGCGTTTAGTCGCAGATAATGGACGAGTTTCCATGACCTTTACGATGTCTCCGATTTTTGCTTGGTTGTTTTCATCATGTGCTTTGAACTTTTTAGAGTATCTTACACGTTTGCCATAAAGTGAATGCTTTTTGTATGTTTCAACTACAACAGTGATGGTTTTATCCATTTTGTCAGAAACAACACGACCTTGATACACTTTACGTTGGTTACGTTCGCTCATGTTTGCGGGGCCTCCCCTCTAATTATTATTTATTAGCAGCGATTTCTCTTTGACGAATCACAGTTTTCATGCGTGCGATTGATTTACGCACTTCACGAATGCGAGCAGTGTTTTCAAGCTGCCCAGTCGCTAATTGGAAACGAAGATTGAAAAGTTCTTCTTTAAGAGACTTTACTTTTTGTTCAATTTCAGCAGTGGTAAGGTCACGAATTTCATTAGCTTTCATTTGATTCACCACCAATTTCTTCACGTTTTACGAACTTCGTTTTAATTGGCAATTTGTGAGATGCAAGACGAAGAGCTTCACGAGCAACTTCTTCAGACACACCAGAAATTTCAAATAAAACTTTGCCCGGTTTTACTACAGCTACCCAGCCTTCTGGAGCACCTTTACCGGAACCCATGCGGACCTCTAGAGGTTTAGCTGTGTATGGCTTAGAAGGGAAAATTTTGATCCAAACTTTACCGCCACGTTTCATGTAACGAGTCATAGCAATACGAGCAGCTTCGATTTGACGGTTAGTGATCCAAGAAGCTTCAAGAGCTTGGATACCGAACTCACCGAAATGTACTTCAGTGCCGCCTTTTGCACGACCACGCATTTTTCCACGATGTTCTCTGCGATACTTCACGCGTTTTGGCAATAACATATTATTTTCCTCCTTCCGCAGTATTCTTCTTAGTTGGAAGGACTTCTCCACGATAGATCCATACTTTTACGCCAAGCTTACCATAAGTAGTATCAGCTTCAGCAGTAGCATAGTCGATGTCAGCACGAAGTGTGTGCAATGGAACAGTACCTTCACTGTAATATTCAGAACGAGCAATATCTGCACCGCCAAGACGACCAGAAACCATTGTTTTGATTCCTTGTGCTCCAGCACGCATTGTGCGTTGGATTGTTTGTTTTTGTGCACGACGGAATGAAATACGATTTTCAAGTTGACGAGCGATGTTTTCAGCAACTAGCTGAGCATCAAGATCTGCTCTCTTGATTTCAAGAATGTTGATGTGTACACGTTTGCCAGTTAGGCTGTTAAGAGCTTTACGAAGTGCTTCAACTTCAGATCCGCCTTTACCAATTACCATACCTGGTTTAGCCGTGTGGATTGTGATATTTACGCGGTTTGCAGCACGTTCGATTTCTACTTTAGAAACAGACGCGTCAGACAAACGCTTGCTGATGAATTCACGGATTTTCAAGTCTTCATGTAAGAAGTCAGCGTAATCTTTTCCTGCGAACCATTTAGATTCCCAATCACGAATGACGCCAATACGAAGACCTACTGGATTTACCTTTTGACCCACGGATTATCCCTCCTTCTTTTCTGATACAACGATTGTAATGTGGCTAGTACGTTTGTTAATTGCGCTCGCACGACCCATAGCACGTGGACGGAATCTCTTAAGTGTTGGACCTTCGTCAACGAATGCTTGAGTAATCACTAGGCTGTTAGCGTCCAACTCGTAGTTGTGCTCAGCATTTGCGATAGCAGATTTTAATACTTTTTCAATAATTGGTGAAGCAGCCTTAGGTGTAAGGTTTAAGATAGAAACTGCTTCTCCTACTTGCTTACCTCGGATCAGGTCCATTACTAGACGTGCTTTACGAGGAGCAATACGGACTGTTCTTGCGACAGCTTTAGCTTGCATTTAAAAGCCTCCTCTCATTAGCGTCTTGTTTTTTTATCGTCACTAGCATGACCTTTGTAAGTACGGCTTGGTGCGAATTCGCCCAATTTGTGACCTACCATATCTTCAGAAATGAAAACAGGTACATGTTTGCGTCCGTCATAGACAGCGATTGTGTGACCGATGAATTGTGGGAAAATTGTAGAACGACGAGACCAAGTTTTTACGACTTGCTTTTTGTCAGTTTCATTCAATTTCTCGACTTTAGCCATCAAATGATCATCAACAAATGGTCCTTTTTTTAAGCTGCGAGCCATTGTGGAACCTCCCTTCGTGATTGAACTACGGTCCTAAATGAACCGTAGACAACCCCGTTACTTGTTTTTACGACGACGTACAATGAATTTATCAGACTTGTTGGTTTTCTTACGAGTCTTGAATCCAAGAGTCGGTTTACCCCATGGAGACATTGGTGATTTACGTCCGATTGGAGCGCGTCCTTCACCACCGCCGTGTGGGTGATCGTTAGGGTTCATTACAGAACCACGAACTGTTGGGCGTACGCCTTTCCAGCGAGAACGTCCAGCTTTACCGATGTTGATTAGTTCGTGTTGTTCGTTTCCAACTTGACCGATAGTCGCACGGCAAGCAGAAAGGATCATGCGTACTTCACCAGAGTTCAAACGTACAAGAACGTATTTACCTTCTTTACCTAGAACTTGAGCAGAAGTACCAGCAGAACGAACTAATTGTCCACCTTTACCTGGTTTTAATTCAATGTTATGCACAACTGTACCAACTGGGATGTTGATAAGTGGAAGAGCATTACCTGGTTTGATGTCAGCTTCTGGTCCAGAAGTAACTTCAGTACCAACTTGGATTCCTTTCGGAGCAAGAATGTAACGTTTCTCACCATCTGCATAGTTTACAAGAGCGATGTTCGCTGAACGGTTTGGATCATACTCGATTGTAGCAACGCGTCCAGGTATACCGTCTTTATCACGCTTAAAGTCGATGATACGGTATTGACGTTTGTGACCGCCACCTTGATGACGAACAGTCAATCTACCTTGGTTGTTACGTCCGCCTTTTCTGTGAAGCGGTGCAAGCAACGATTTTTCTGGTTTGTCAGTCGTGATTTCAGCAAAATCTGAAGTAGTCATGCCACGACGACCATTACTGGTTGGTTTATACTTTTTAATCGCCATTTTGAATTTCCCTCCTTCTTTTTAAGATTTACGCTTCAAAAATTTCGATTTCTTTGCTGTCAGCAGTTAATTTCACGATCGCTTTTCTGCGACGGCTAGTCATACCAGTGTAGCGTCCAACGCGTTTTGATTTACCTTTGTAGTTTTGAACGTTGACTTTCTCAACTTTCACTCCAAAGATCTCTTCAACAGCGTCTTTCACTTCTGTCTTGTTAGCTCTGACATCAACTTCGAACGTGTACTTCTTCTCTGTCATTAGATCAGCAGAACGTTCAGTAATGATAGGGCGCTTTAGAACATCACGAGGATCTTTCATTATGCAAGTCCCTCCTCTACTTTTTCAACCGCTGCTTTAGTGATCAGAAGTTTGTCGTGGTTGACAACGTCAAGAACGTTGATACCGTTAGCTTCAACAACTGTTACTCCAGGGATGTTACGAGCAGATAAAGCAACTGTTTCGTTTGCATCCGCAGTGACGATCAACGCTTTCTTCTCAACAGATAACCCTTTAAGGATGCCTGCGAATTCTTTCGTTTTCACTGCATCAAGAGTAAGATCTTCAAGAACGATGATGTTGTTGTCGATTACTTTAGAAGACAATACTGACTTGATAGCCAAGCGGCGAACTTTTTTAGGTAATTTATAAGAATAGCTGCGTGGTGTTGGACCGAATACGATACCGCCTCCGCGCCATTGTGGTGAACGGATAGAACCTTGACGAGCACGACCTGTACCCTTCTGTCTCCAAGGTTTACGACCTCCGCCACGTACTTCAGAACGAGTTTTTACTTTGTGAGTTCCTTGACGTAAGGAAGCTCTTTGCATAAGAATAGCATCGAATACTACGCTTTCGTTTGGCTCAATTCCAAACACAGAAGCGTTTAATTCGATTTCACCGTTAGTAGAACCGTTTTGGTTAAATAATGCTACTTTTGGCATGACTTGTTTCCTCCTTTCCTAAGAGAGTTATTTAGTTTTAACTGCACTCTTTACAGTTACTAGAGATTTTTTAGCTCCTGGTACGTTACCTTTGATCAAAAGAAGATTGCGTTCTGCATCAACTTTAACGATCTCAAGATTTTGGACAGTGATTTGCTCTCCGCCCATACGTCCTGGAAGAAGTTTACCTTTGAATACTCGGTTTGGATCAACAGGTCCCATTGAACCAGGACGACGGTGGTAACGTGAACCGTGAGTCATTGGTCCGCGTGATTGTCCGTGGCGTTTGATAGCCCCTTGGAATCCTTTACCTTTTGATGTTCCTGTTACATCTACGATATCTCCATTTGCGAAAATATCAACTTTGACTTCCTGACCAACTTCATACGCATCTAACTCCACACCGCGTAATTCTTTTACGAAGCGCTTAGGAGCAGTTTCCGCTTTAGCAACGTGGCCTTTCTCTGGTTTGTTAGAAAGCTTCTCACGTTTGTCGTCAAAACCGATTTGGATTGCTTCATAGCCATCCGTGTCAGTAGTCTTCTTCTGAAGAACAACGTTAGCAGCAGCCTCAACAACAGTTACAGGGATAAGATCACCGTTTTCTGCGAATACTTGCGTCATACCAATTTTTCTACCTAAGATTCCTTTGGTCATTCGTCACACCTCCTATAATATGTGTTTTCTATTTGAATTAAAGTTTGATTTCGATATCTACACCGGATGGTAAATCTAAACGCATAAGTGCATCAACTGTTTGCGGAGTTGGATTCACGATGTCGATTAGACGTTTGTGAGTACGCATCTCGAATTGCTCACGAGAATCTTTGTACTTATGCACCGCACGAAGGATTGTGTAAACTGATTTTTCAGTTGGAAGCGGAATTGGACCAGATACACTAGCACCAGAACGCTTAGCCGTTTCAACAATCTTCTCAGCAGATTGATCAAGAATTCTATGATCATATGCTTTTAAACGAATACGAATTTTTTGTTTTGCCATTATTTTCCCTCCTTTTCGCCTACTTACGTTAGACAGTTCTCCGTGAGAAAAACCTGATCACCTTGCCATGGCAAAGCGGCCGGGTGTGTCAGCAACCTCTCACTTCATCGCAGTCAAAGACCAACATGCACTATTGTACCAAATTGGCCTGAGTGTTGCAATAATAAATCGGATAAATTTATGATTTGCACACTTTTCATATTATACAGGGGTTCAGCCTATAAATCAAGCTTTCCCTGAAGATGATGTGTAGCTGTCTTCCTGACGATACGAATAAATTCTTCTGGCTCTTCAATATGCGGAGAATGCGCAGATTCTTTAAAAGTAAACCACTCTTTTATTGGTGCTGTAAGTTGATCAACATATGGTTTTGATACAGCAGCTGGTGTAATCATGTCATGTTCCCCGATGATAAAGTAGCAGGGTATTAATATAGAAGAAACTCGGTATTGAATGCTTTCGTTCATCAGCTCGTCCCACAGCAATTCCTGGCTATACTTCTGTCCCATAAGGAATTTCCACTTATCTTTTAGCTGATAATGCTTACTAACGAGAAATGCATACAGCATTTGAAAAATGGGTTTCCACCTATGCGTGAGCCCTACTTTTGCGAACTCTTTATATAGTGAGAATAAAGCATGAGCAGAGGTGCGTTTCCAAGGGGGTGGTGTCAGCAATCTTAGACATCTAGTGAAGAAGTGCTTGCCTTGATATTTTTTTAGAAGAAGTTCGTACGATACAATATCCTCTTTTAATACATCAACCACCTGACTAATTCCATAATAGGCATGATACAAATCTGGGCGTTTATGTACAGCTTGTATGGCGATTAATGATCCCCATGAATAACCTGCAATGTATATTTTCGCTTGATCAGTATAGGAAAGTAGTTTTTCTGTAAGCTCAATCGTATCCTCTACGAATTGCCCAATGGTCATAGAAGACTCAGGAATGTTTTTTTGATAAGACAGTCCTGCACCACGCTGGTCCCAATGGACAACAGTGAAGTCTTGATCAAGTTCCTTATGAAAGGAATCTATGTAACTCATTTGAGCTGAGCCTGGGCCACCGTGTAAAAATAATAAAACAGGTTTTGTTTTTTCCGCTTGATCTTCTTTTATCATAATCCATTGATCAAGCCCGCCAATCAGCCACTTTTTTAACATTGTCTTCGCCATTCCAGTGATCCTCTCGGTTTCCATTTAGATTCTATAGCTTATAGTAGCGGTTATGCACTGGAAAAGCAAAAAAAGAGACCCTTTTGCAAGGAGTCTCTTTTAACTGTTATTACTTAATGATAGTAGAAACGACACCAGAACCTACAGTACGTCCACCCTCACGGATAGAGAAACGAGTTCCTTCTTCGATAGCGATAGTAGAGATAAGTTCAACTTCCATCTCAGTGTTATCGCCAGGCATTACCATTTCAGTACCTTCTGGAAGATGTACGATACCAGTTACGTCAGTTGTACGGAAGTAGAACTGCGGACGGTAGTTAGTGAAGAATGGAGTATGACGTCCACCCTCTTCTTTAGAAAGTACATAAACTTCAGCTTTGAAACGGCTATGTGGAGTGATTGTACCTGGTTTAGCAAGTACTTGACCACGTTGGATATCTTCACGAGATACACCACGAAGTAGTGCACCGATGTTGTCACCAGCTTCAGCATAGTCAAGAAGTTTACGGAACATTTCAACACCTGTAACAGTTGTTTTACCGTTTTCTTCTTGAAGACCGATGATTTCAACTTCGTCACCGACTTTAACTTGTCCACGCTCAACACGACCAGTAGCAACTGTTCCACGACCAGTGATTGAGAATACGTCCTCAACTGGCATCATGAAAGGCTTCTCAGTGTCACGCTCTGGAGTTGGGATGTACTCATCAACCGCATCCATAAGTTCGAAGATTTTTGCTTCGTAATCAGCATCACCTTCAAGAGCTTTAAGAGCAGAACCTTTGATAACTGGTACATCGTCACCAGGGAAGTCATAGTCAGAAAGAAGGTCACGAACTTCCATTTCAACAAGTTCAAGTAACTCTTCATCGTCAACCATGTCACATTTGTTAAGGAATACTACGATGTAAGGAACACCTACGTTACGAGAAAGTAGGATGTGCTCACGTGTTTGTGGCATTGGACCATCAGCAGCAGATACTACTAAGATCGCGCCGTCCATTTGAGCAGCACCAGTGATCATGTTTTTAACATAGTCAGCGTGTCCTGGGCAGTCTACGTGTGCATAGTGACGAGTTTCAGTTTCATACTCAACGTGTGCAGTTGAGATTGTGATTCCACGCTCGCGCTCTTCTGGAGCACCATCGATTTGGTCATAAGCCATAGCTGTACCTTTACCAGATTTCTTATGAAGAACTGTTGAGATAGCAGCAGTTAGAGTTGTTTTACCATGGTCAACGTGTCCAATTGTACCAATGTTAGCATGCGATTTGGAACGGTCGAATTTTTCTTTAGCCATTCTAAAAATCCTCCTTAAAGGTTCATTGTATTTGGTATGAGTGATAGAAAGTGAAGAGTTACCTCTCACTTTCTGATCTTCAATAGTAGTTATACTTTAGTTTAAAGGCAAAATCAATTATTCACCTTTATTTTTTTTGATGATTTCTTCACTGATGCTCTTAGGCACTTCTTCGTAGTGATCCATGTGCATAGTGAAAGTACCGCGTCCTTGTGTGTTAGAACGGAGTGCAGTTGCATATCCGAACATTTCAGAAAGTGGAACCATAGCGCGAACAACTTGAGCGTTACCGCGAGCTTCCATACCTTCTACACGTCCACGACGAGATGTGATATCACCCATGATGTCTCCCATGTATTCTTCTGGGATAACGACTTCTACTTTCATCATTGGCTCAAGTAGAACTGGGTTACATTTGCTGACAGCATTTTTCAATGCCATAGATGCAGCAATTTTAAACGCCATTTCGTTAGAGTCAACATCGTGGTAAGATCCATCGAATAATTTTGCTTTGATGTCGATTAATGGGAATCCAGCTAATACACCATTTTCTAGTGAATCTTCAAGACCTGCTTGAATTGCTGGAATGTATTCACGTGGAACAACCCCACCGACGATTGCATTTGTGAATTCGAAGCCTGCGCCTTCTTCGTTTGGTTCGAATTCGATCCAAACGTGTCCGAACTGACCGCGTCCACCAGACTGACGTACGAATTTACCTTCAACTTTTGCACTAGAACGGAATGTTTCACGGTACGCAACTTGAGGAGCTCCTACGTTAGCTTCAACCTTGAACTCACGCTTCATACGGTCAACAATGATATCAAGGTGAAGCTCACCCATACCAGAGATGATCGTTTGACCAGTTTCAGTGTTTGTTTGTGTACGGAATGTTGGATCCTCTTCAGCTAGTTTAGCTAAAGCGATACCCATTTTATCTTGGTCAGCCTTAGATTTAGGCTCGATAGCTACATCGATAACTGGCTCTGGGAATTCCATAGACTCAAGGATAACAAGATTTTTCTCGTCACAAAGAGTATCACCAGTAGATGTATCTTTAAGACCAACAGCTGCTGCGATATCCCCTGCATATACAGTAGAGATTTCTTCACGGCTGTTTGCGTGCATTTGAAGGATACGTCCAACACGCTCACGCTTGTTCTTAGAAGAGTTCTTCACGTAAGAACCAGAATCAAGTGTTCCAGAGTATACGCGGAAGAAAGTTAGTTTCCCAACATAAGGGTCAGTCATAACTTTAAATGCAAGAGCTGCGAATGGTGCGTCATCAGTAGACTCACGTACAACCTCTTCATTTGTATCTGGCAATGTACCTTTAATTGCAGCAACATCAGTTGGTGCAGGAAGGTAGTCAAGCACAGCGTCAAGTACAAGCTGAACACCTTTGTTTTTGAAAGCAGATCCAACAAGAACTGGGTAGAATTCAACATTCAAAGTTCCTTTACGGATTGCAGCTTTCAATTCAGGAATTGTGATTTCTTCACCCTCAAGGTATTTTTCCATAAGCTCTTCATCAAGCTCAGCGACAGCTTCAATTAAGCTGCTGCGAAGCTCTTCAGCTTTATCTTTATACTCAGCAGGGATTTCTTGTGCATCAGAGCGAGTTCCAAGGTCATCTTCGTAGAAGTATGCTACGTTTTCTACAAGGTCGATGATTCCTTCGAATTGATCTTCAGCGCCGATCGGCAATTGAATTGCATGAGCGTTCGCTTGAAGACGATCTCTTAATGTGCTTACAGAGTAAAGGAAGTCCGCACCGGTTTTATCCATTTTGTTAACGAATACGATACGAGGTACTCCGTAAGTTGTTGCTTGGCGCCAAACTGTTTCAGTTTGAGGCTCTACACCTGATTGTGCATCAAGAACAGCAACCGCACCATCAAGTACACGCAAAGAACGTTCAACTTCAACAGTGAAGTCTACGTGTCCTGGTGTATCAATGATGTTTACACGGTAACCTTTCCATTGTGCTGTAGTAGCAGCAGAAGTGATTGTAATACCACGTTCTTGCTCCTGCTCCATCCAGTCCATTTGTGAAGCTCCTTCGTGAGTTTCACCAATTTTATGGATACGACCAGTGTAGTACAAGATACGCTCAGTCGTTGTCGTTTTACCGGCATCGATGTGAGCCATGATACCAATATTACGAGTTTTGTCTAAGGAGAACTCTCTTGCCATTGGGTAATTTCTCCTTCCTTATTAGGGAATAGTTTTTTTAGTTTGGTATAAATCCTACCAGCGGTAGTGAGCGAATGCTTTGTTCGCTTCTGCCATTTTGTGTGTATCTTCACGTTTCTTAACAGCAGCACCAGTGTTGTTAGCTGCGTCAAGGATTTCGTTAGCAAGACGCTCTTCCATCGTTTTTTCTCCACGAAGACGAGCGTAGTTTACTAACCAGCGAAGACCTAAAGTCGTACGACGATCTGGGCGAACTTCTACAGGAACTTGGTAGTTAGCTCCACCTACACGACGTGCTTTAACTTCAAGAACTGGCATGATGTTTTTCAAGGCTTGTTCGAAAACCTCCATCGCTTCATTACCAGTACGTTCTTTGATGATATCAAATGACTTGTAGAGAATAGTTTGTGACTTTCCTCTTTTACCGTCGATCATCATTTTGTTGATCAAACGAGATACAAGTTTAGAATTGTAAATTGGATCTGGCAAAACGTCTCTTTTTGCTACAGGACCTTTACGTGGCATCTGAATAGCCTCCCTTCTCTTTTAAAAGGATTTCTATCTGTCTTTCATCTCAATTTCATTGTCAGCTGCCTGACTCCACTGATCTGAACTCAACTTCTAAAAACCCTTATGTTTGTTTATATTATTTGCTTTGTTTAGGGCGTTTTGTTCCGTATTTAGAACGTCCTTGCATACGACCGTCAACTCCGGCAGTATCAAGCGCACCACGAACGATGTGGTAACGTACACCCGGTAAGTCTTTTACACGTCCGCCACGGATAAGTACTACACTGTGCTCTTGTAGGTTATGTCCGATACCAGGAATGTAAGCTGTTACCTCAATCAGGTTAGACAAACGTACACGAGCATATTTACGTAGTGCTGAGTTTGGTTTTTTCGGTGTCATTGTACCGACACGAGTACAAACCCCGCGCTTCTGTGGAGATGTTACGTTAGTGTGCTCTTTTTTGAAACTGTTGTATCCTTTGTTAAGTGCAGGAGACTTTGAGTTTTCAACTTTACTCACGCGTCCTTTGCGTATTAGCTGATTAATTGTAGGCATGTTGTTATTCCTCCCTTCATTACTTTTTTTATAACCCACATACCCAGGTGGTTCATCAAAAGGCAAAAAACAATGCTTTTGCATTTTAAGCATGCAAAAACAAAACAAGTACGCTATAACATAATGGCAACAGCTGCTGCCCCAACTTCAATTCCGCAGGCCTTGCCGAGCTTTTTCATGGAATCTACCACTAAAATGTCTACACCCTTCTCTTGCGCTAGTTTCATTACACTAGCGGTTAAAGCAGGATCAGCATCTTTCGCTACGACGATTTCCTTCACTGAATCTCGTTTCAGAGCTTTTACTGTTTGCTTCGTACCAATAATAATGGATTGAGCCTGTGATACTTTATCATAAGACATCGAATATCCTCCAAAGTAACAGGTTTTATTTTGAGCACCTTGGTTATATTATCATCATGGCAGAAGGATGTCAATATCGTTTGACAGATTATCTTGACATCCTTCACCATTTTTTGATGATTTTTATAGAAATCTTAAGAGAAAGATTACTCTACAGGAACCATATCGTCAGACGGCTGCACTTGTGAAACCGGCTTAACTTTACGGTAGTTTGGCATTCCAGTTCCAGCAGGAACAAGTTTACCGATGATGACATTCTCTTTCAAGCCAAGCAGTTCATCACGTTTTCCTTTGATCGCCGCATCTGTTAGGACACGAGTCGTTTCTTGGAAGGATGCTGCAGACAAGAATGAGTCTGTTTCAAGCGATGCTTTTGTAATACCAAGAAGAACTGGACGGCCTGTTGCAGGACGTTTGCCTTCGAATAGTACTTTTTTGTTCGCTTCTGTGAATTGGTGTACATCAAGAAGTGTGCCTGGTAATACATCTGTATCCCCCGCATCAGCGACACGCACTTTACGAAGCATTTGGCGAACCATTACTTCTACGTGCTTATCTCCGATTTCTACCCCTTGCATACGGTATACTTTTTGTACTTCATGAAGCAGATATTCTTGAACAGCTGTCATGTCAGTCACTTTAAGAAGTTCTTTCGGATCGATTGAACCTTCTGTCAGTACTTGACCACGAGTGACTTTGTCACCTTCAACAACTTTCAGACGTGCATTGTAAGGAGCTGTGTAAGAGCGAGTTTCAACTTCACCTTGAACCACAATTTCCTGTTGCTTGTCACGAACATCGTTAATTTCAGCAACGACACCATCAATTTCAGAAATGGTTGCCTGCCCTTTCGGATTACGCGCTTCAAATAACTCTTGGATACGAGGTAAACCTTGAGTGATATCGTCTCCTGCTACCCCACCGGTGTGGAACGTACGCATTGTAAGCTGTGTTCCTGGCTCACCGATCGATTGTGCAGCGATGATTCCAACTGCTTCACCGACTTCAACGTCAGTACCAGTTGCAAGGTTACGGCCGTAGCATCGTTTACATACACCATGAGGCGTGTTACATGTAAATGCAGAACGGATCCATACTTCCTCGATTCCTGCTTCAACCACTTCAAGTGCTTTATCTTCATCAATTAGTTCGTTTTCGCCAACAATGACTTCGCCCGTTTCAGGATGAATAATTGGTTTTCTTGCAAAACGTCCGATAAGACGTTCTTCAAGTTTCTCAATAATTTCATTTCCTTCTTTAATGGACTTCGCCAAGATTCCACGGTCTGTACCGCAATCTGTTTCACGGATGATAACATCCTGTGCAACGTCAACGAGACGACGCGTGAGGTAACCTGAGTCAGCTGTTTTAAGAGCTGTATCGGCAAGACCTTTACGCGCTCCGTGAGTGGAAATAAAGTATTCCAATACTGTTAAACCTTCACGGAAACTAGATTTAATCGGAAGTTCAATGATACGTCCAGCCGGGTTGGCCATCAGACCACGCATACCAGCCAGCTGAGTGAAGTTAGATGCGTTACCACGCGCTCCAGAGTCACTCATCATGTAGATTGGGTTGACTTCATCAAGGGACTTCATCAGTTTACCTTGGATGACATCTTTAGAAGAACTCCAGATTGAAATGACTCTCTCATAACGCTCTTCTTCTGTAATCAAACCACGTCTGAATTGCTTCATGACGTTATCTACTTTTGCTTGTGCTTCTTCAAGGATTTTTTGTTTATCGTCTAGTACCACGATATCAGATACACCAACCGTAATACCGGCTTTAGTAGAATATCTGAAACCAAGATTTTTCATGCGGTCAAGCATTTTAGATGTTTCAGTGATATGGAATCTCTTAAAGATTTCAGCAATGATTTTACCTAAAATACCTTTTTTGAACGGCGCATTGATTTCTTGTTTCTCGATCGCAGCTTTGACATCCTCACCTTTTTCAAGGAAGAAACGATCAGGCGTTTTTTCTTCAATATTGCTCTTAGTCGGTTCATTCATGTATGGGAATGATTCCGGTAAGATTTCGTTAAAGATCAATTTTCCAACTGTTGTAATCAACAATTTAGAACGCTGTTCATCAGTGAATGTAACGTTCTTCAACGAGCTAGCTGCAACAGCTACACGAGTATGAAGATGTACATACCCATTTTGATAAGCAAGAAGGGCTTCATCCGTATCTTTGAAGACCATACCTTCTCCGATAGCACCTTTACGCTCAAGTGTAAGGTAATAGTTACCAAGCACCATATCCTGAGATGGCGTAACAACAGGTTTTCCATCTTTCGGGTTCAAAATGTTTTGAGCAGCAAGCATTAAGATACGAGCTTCAGCTTGAGCTTCAGCAGATAATGGTACGTGAACCGCCATTTGGTCACCATCAAAGTCAGCGTTGTAGGCAGTACATACAAGTGGATGCAGACGAATTGCGCGTCCTTCCACAAGTGTAGGTTCAAACGCTTGAATACCAAGTCTGTGAAGAGTTGGTGCACGGTTTAGTAAAACTGGATGCTCACGAATTACTGATTCTAAAACATCCCAAACTTCCGGCTGCACACGCTCAATCTTACGTTTCGCGCTCTTAATGTTGTGAGCTAATCCTTTTTCAACAAGCTCCTTCATCACGAATGGTTTGAATAGTTCAAGAGCCATTTCTTTCGGAAGTCCACACTGATACATTTTCAAATGTGGTCCAACGACGATAACGGAACGTCCAGAATAGTCAACACGTTTACCAAGCAAGTTTTGACGGAAACGTCCTTGTTTCCCTTTCAGCATGTGAGAAAGAGATTTCAATGGTCTATTTCCTGGTCCTGTTACTGGTCGGCCTCTACGTCCATTATCAATCAAGGCATCGACAGCTTCTTGAAGCATACGCTTCTCGTTCTGTACGATGATGCTTGGCGCGCCAAGATCTAATAAACGTTTCAGACGATTGTTACGGTTGATGACACGACGATAAAGGTCGTTCAAGTCAGAAGTAGCAAAACGTCCGCCATCAAGCTGAACCATTGGACGTAATTCTGGTGGAATAACCGGAAGTACATCAAGGATCATCCAAGACGGTTTGTTTCCTGAGTTACGGAAAGCTTCCAACACTTCAAGACGTTTGATCGCACGTGTACGACGCTGTCCTTGAGCTGTTTTTAGCTCTTCTTTGAGTGTATCTACTTCTTTCACAAGATCGATATCTTGAAGAAGTTTGTTAATTGCTTCTGCACCCATAGCTGCTTGGAAGGTGTTACCGTATTTATCTAAATAAGCACGGAATTCTTTCTCAGAAAGAAGTTGTTTCTTCTCAAGCGGTGTGTTGCCCGGATCAGTCACGACGTAAGAAGCGAAGTAAATCACTTCTTCTAACGCACGTGGTGACATATCTAGAACAAGACCCATACGGCTTGGGATACCTTTGAAATACCAAATGTGGGAAACTGGGGCAGCCAGTTCGATATGCCCCATTCTCTCACGACGGACTTTTGCCCGTGTTACTTCTACACCACAACGGTCACATACAACACCCTTATAACGAACGCGTTTATACTTTCCACAATGACATTCCCAGTCTTTTTGCGGTCCGAAGATACGTTCACAAAAGAGACCATCTTTTTCCGGTTTCAGTGTACGATAGTTAATCGTTTCAGGCTTTTTCACTTCACCAAAAGACCAAGAACGGATTTTATCAGGTGATGCGAGACCGATGTTCATATACTCAAAATTGTTCACATCTAGCAAGGGGCCTACCTCCCTTTTAATCTTCGGGTTATACCCTAGTCACTTGCTCTAATCGTTTCTGCTATTCTTTTGTGACTGCGTCACGTTCAAGATCGACAGGTGCGAGGTCTGCAGCATCTTCGTCATTAGATAACGCTAATCCGTCTGCTTTCTTCGTTTCCTCATCGTCTTCTAAATCTCTCATTTCTATCTCTTCTTCATCGCCAGATAGAATTTTCACATCCATACCTAAACTTTGAAGTTCTTTAATTAATACTTTGAATGATTCAGGGACACCTGGTTCAGGTACGTTATCCCCTTTGACGATCGCTTCGTATGTTTTCACACGACCCACAACGTCATCCGATTTTACAGTTAAGATTTCTTGAAGTGTATATGCTGCACCGTAAGCTTCAAGTGCCCATACTTCCATCTCTCCGAAACGCTGTCCACCAAACTGTGCTTTACCGCCCAGTGGCTGCTGCGTAACAAGTGAGTATGGTCCAGTTGAACGTGCGTGAAGTTTATCGTCAACCATGTGAGCTAGTTTGATCATATACATGATTCCAACAGATACACGGTTGTCGAATGGTTCACCAGTTCGACCATCATAAAGGACTGTTTTCGCATCACGGGACATACCTGCTTCTTCAAGCGTTTCCCAAACATCTTCCTCACGAGCACCATCAAATACTGGTGACGCAATGTGGATGCCTAGGTAACGTGCAGCCATACCCATATGAAGCTCAAGTACCTGACCGATATTCATACGAGATGGTACCCCTAGAGGGTTTAACATGATATCAATCGGTGTTCCGTCTGGAAGATACGGCATATCTTCTTCTGGAAGGATTTTAGAGATAACCCCTTTGTTACCATGTCGTCCGGCCATTTTGTCACCTTCAGAAATTTTACGCTTCTGAACGATGTATACGCGGACTAACTGGTTAACACCTGGTGGTAATTCATCTCCATCTTCACGGTTAAAGACTTTGACATCGTGGATGATTCCGCCGCCGCCGTGTGGTACACGTAGAGACGTATCACGCACTTCACGAGCCTTTTCACCGAAGATTGCATGTAATAGACGTTCTTCAGCTGTTAGTTCTGTTACACCTTTAGGCGTTACTTTCCCGACAAGAAGGTCTCCGTCTTTTACTTCTGCACCAATACGGATGATTCCGCGCTCGTCAAGGTTGCGTAAAGCATCCTCTCCAACGTTTGGAATATCACGCGTAATTTCTTCTGGTCCAAGCTTTGTATCACGAGCTTCTGATTCATATTCTTCAATATGAATAGAAGTGTAGACGTCATCTTTTACAAGGCGCTCACTCATAATGATCGCATCCTCATAGTTGTAACCGTCCCAAGTCATGAAGCCGACCATGACGTTACGTCCTAGAGCCAATTCACCTTTTTCCATAGAAGGACCGTCTGCAAGGATTTCTCCTTTGACGACTTCATCTCCAACACTTACAATTGGGCGCTGGTTGTAGCAAGTCCCTTGGTTAGAGCGGACAAATTTCAGCAAGCTGTATTTGTCTAGGTTTCCTTTGACTTGTTGTCCGTCAACGTCTTCATAACGGCGAACCCAAATATTCTTCGCTTCAACACGTTCTACAACACCTGGGTAACGGCAGATCACAGCAGCACCAGAGTCTTTACCTGATACATACTCCATACCTGTACCAACAATCGGTGATTCCGGCTGCATCAAAGGCACAGCCTGACGTTGCATGTTCGCTCCCATTAGAGCACGGTTAGAGTCATCGTTTTCTAAGAATGGGATACATGCTGTCGCTGCAGAAACAACCTGCTTCGGCGAAACGTCCATGTAGTCAACGCGGTTTCGAGGAACAACGGTGTTTTCCCCTCTAAAACGAGCAATGATATTATCATCGATAAACGAACCATCTTCACCTAATATAGCGTTCGCTTGTGCTACAACGTAGTTATCCTCTTCATCAGCCGTTAAGTAATCGATTCTCGGTGTCACTTTACCTGTTTCAGGGTCAACCCGGCGGTAAGGTGTTTCAATAAAGCCGAAGCGATTCACTTTTGCAAATGAAGATAGAGAGTTAATCAAACCAATGTTTGGACCCTCTGGTGTTTCAATCGGACACATACGACCATAGTGAGAATAGTGAACGTCACGAACTTCCATTCCTGCACGCTCACGTGTCAAACCACCCGGTCCAAGCGCTGACAGACGACGTTTGTGCGTCAATTCAGCAAGCGGGTTTGTTTGATCCATGAACTGAGAAAGCTGAGAGCTACCAAAGAACTCTTTGATAGAAGCGATCACAGGACGGATGTTGATCAGCTGCTGAGGTGTGATCGTGTTCGTGTCTTGAATCGACATTCTTTCACGAACAACACGCTCCATTCTGCTTAAACCAATACGGAATTGGTTTTGCAGAAGTTCACCTACAGAACGCAGACGACGGTTACCAAGGTGATCGATATCATCTGTGTCACCTACTCCATGAAGCAGGTTAAAGAAGTAACTGATTGAAGCAATGATGTCAGAAGGCGTGATGTTCTTCACAGCTTCCTCTACATATGCATTACCAATCACGTTGATCACTTGCTCGCCTTCTTGATCAGTTGGTGCATAAATCTTGATAGATTGAAGTTCTACTTCATCCTCTACTACGCCACCGTTTGGATAAAGCTTTCTAAATCCGATGCCGTTTTCTAAGTATGGAAGAACTTTATCAAGCACTCTTCTATCTAAAATTTGACCTTTTTCTGCTAGGATTTCACCTGTTTCAGGATCAACTAGCGTTTCAGCCAATTTTTGATTGAATAGTCTATTTTTAATATGAAGCTTCTTATTAATCTTGTAGCGTCCAACATTTGCTAAGTCATATCTCTTCGGATCAAAGAAGCGAGAGTCTAGCAAGCTTTTCGCATTTTCAACAGTTGGTGGCTCTCCGGGACGAAGACGCTCGTAGATTTCGAGAAGTGCTTTATCGGCATTCTCTGTATTGTCTTTTTCCAACGTGTTGCGTAAGTATTCATTCTCGCCAATGAGGTCAAGAATCTCTTGATCAGAGCTGAAGCCGAGAGCACGCAAAAGAACCGTAACCGGCAACTTACGTGTGCGATCGATGCGTACATAGACTACATCCTTCGCATCAGTTTCGTATTCTAACCATGCGCCACGGTTTGGAATGACAGTCGCAGTAAAACCTTTTTTACCGTTTTTGTCTACTTTACCACTGAAATATACACTTGGAGAACGTACTAACTGAGAAACGATTACACGTTCCGCACCATTAATGATAAAAGTACCTGTGTCTGTCATGATTGGGAAATCACCCATAAACACATCTTGGTCTTTTACTTCTCCAGTTTCTTTGTTAATTAAACGAACTTTTACTCTTAGTGGAGCAGAGTAAGTTACATCACGTTCTTTTGATTCTGCTACAGGATACTTAGGATCCCCTAGGCTGTAATCAATGAATTCAAGAGAAAGGTTACCAGTAAAATCCTCAATTGGGGATATATCTTGAAACATCTCTCTAAGACCCTCATCAAGAAACCACTGATAAGAAGAGGTTTGAATTTCAATGAGATTTGGTAATTCTAACACTTCGCTTATGCGTGCGTAGCTTCTGCGCTGGCGGTGTCGTCCATACTGAACTAGTTGACCTGTCAACTGATTCACCCCTCAAATCATGCGTATTATATGTGTAAAAAGTATTTCTGTCTTTCAAATGTCAGTAAAGAAATACTTTTACAAGACAAAAGAAAAAAGGGTTTCTAAAATAAGAAAACCACATCCAAAAACAAATACCGATTTTATTAGTTTTCCCAAGTATGCATAATTTATACAAAATAGTTGTTTTTTAAGCCTATCAAGCAAAATATACACATTGGCATTTTATAATGTTAACACAGCTAGGAAACTGCGTCAAACTTTTTTAGCTTTGATAATATAGTAGCCCTTTTTTTTCATAACGACCGTCACTTCTCCAAAAAGCTGCTCTAATTTCTCAATCGCAGATGGTCCACCTTGTTTTTTCTGAATAACCACCCACAACTCACCTTCCGGCAATAAATGATCAGCACTTTTTTCAAAGATCGCATGTACTACTTTCTTCCCTGCCCGTATTGGGGGATTGGTCAGTATAGAGGCAAAAGCAGCTGATGAATGAACATTCGAGAACAAATCACTTTGATAGATGCGGACATTATCAATGCGATTATGCTTAGCGTTTTCCTTTGAAAGTTCGACTGCTCTTTCGTTCACATCAATCATATGAATGGTGCGGCCTGTCATTTCGTTTGCTAACGATAAGCCGATCGGTCCATAACCGCAACCGACATCTAAGACGTCGCCATCCAAGTCAGGTTCTTCAAAAGCTTCAATTAAAAGCCTCGAACCATAGTCGACTTCTTTCTTAGAAAACACTCCACTGTCACTTGTAAAAGTAAAGCTACGGTTTCTCAAGGTGAAGTCCCATGTCTGTTTATTGCTTTTCACTGATGGCTTTTCCGTATAATAGTGGTCACTCATGGTGAATGGACCTCCTCTGGATTCAATCGTTTCAGGAGATAAGAAAAGAAAAAGCCCGCCAGTAAAAGCGAGCTTTCCCAAAAGATTAGGCGAAGATTACTTAACTTCTACAGAAGCGCCAACTTCTTCAAGCTTAGCTTTAAGTTCTTCAGCTTCTTCTTTAGCAATACCTTCTTTAAGTGGTTTTGGAGTGTTGTCAACAAGTTCTTTAGCTTCTTTCAAGCCAAGACCAGTGATTTCACGAACCACTTTGATAACTTTGATTTTTTGGTCTCCAGCACCAGCAAGTACTAGATCAAAATCAGTTTTTTCTTCAGCAGCAGCACCGCCACCAGCAGCTACAGCTACAGGAGCAGCAGCAGTTACGCCAAATTCTTCTTCGATTGCTTTTACTAAGTCGTTTAACTCAAGTACAGTTGCTTCTTTAACTGAAGCAATGATTTCTTCGATATTTAAAGCCATTTGTAATTCCTCCATTTTAAGTTTTTTTACGTCAAGTACGCATTAAGCGCCTTGTTCTTCTTTTTGATCTGCAACTGCTTTAGTAGCAAGAGCAAGGTTACGAACTGGAGCTTGAAGAACGCTAAGCAACATAGAAAGTAAGCCTTCGCGAGACGGAAGTTCCGCAAGAGCCTTCACTTCTTCTACAGTCGCTACGTTTCCTTCGATAACACCAGCTTTGATTTCTAAAGCTTCGTGGCTTTTCGCAAATTCGTTGATGATTTTCGCAGGTGCGATAACATCTTCGTTACTGAATGCGATAGCGTTTGGACCTGTTAAGAAATCGTTTAAACCCGTTAGTTCAACTTGTTCAACTGCACGGCGAGTCAAAGTATTTTTGTAAACTTTGAATTCTACGCCAGCATCACGAAGCTGTTTACGAAGTTCAGTCACTTCAGAAACTGAAAGACCGCGGTAATCTACGATTACAGTAGACATACTGTCTTTAAACTTAGAAGTAATTTCATCAACGACAACTTTTTTAGTATCGATTGCATTGCTCATGGTTACACCTCCTGTACATTCTTTGTGTAACACTTATACCGATCAGGCCATCACGTTCCTAACGAACGGTTCTCCATATAAAAAGCCTCCATTAAGACATGGAGGCTGTATATACAAGCATACGTTTACGTAAGACTGTGACATATACACCTCGGCGGGTTAATTAAGCCATAAGGCCCCTGCTGTCTACGGTATAAATGATTATTCTATTTTACAACATTTTGATATTATCAAAACGATTGTGATAAGTCAAGAATTATTTTGCAGAGAAAGAAGATGGATCCACTTTCACGCCAGGGCCCATAGTAGATGTAACAGAAACGTTTTTCACGTATACACCTTTAGCCGCTGCAGGTTTTGCTTTAAGGATTGTGTCATAGATTGTTGCAAAGTTCTCAACAAGCTTTTCGTCCTCGAAAGAAACCTTTCCGATTGGCGCGTGGATGTTACCAGCTTTATCAACGCGGTATTCTACTTTACCAGCTTTGATTTCATTGATTGCTTTTTCTACTTCGAAAGTTACAGTTCCTGTTTTAGGGTTCGGCATAAGACCTTTTGGTCCAAGTACACGACCGATCTTACCAACTTCACCCATCATGTCAGGTGTCGCAACGATTACATCGAATTCGAACCAGCCTTGTTGGATTTTAGTGATGTAATCAGAATCTCCAACGTAGTCTGCTCCAGCAGCTTCTGCTTCTTTTGCTTTTTCGCCTTTAGCGAACACAAGAACGCGTTGAGTTTTACCAGTTCCGTTAGGAAGTACAACTGCACCGCGGATTTGTTGATCGTTTTTACGAGGGTCTACGCCCAAACGAAAAGCAACTTCTACAGTCGCATCAAATTTCGCTGTATTTGCTTTTTTTGTAAGAGAAACAGCTTCAGCTACATCATACGCTTTTGTACGATCGATCAGCTTAGCAGCTTCTACATACTTTTTACCTTTTTTAGCCATTATAAAAATCCTCCTTATGTGGTTTTAGCGGAATAACCTCCCACGAATAAGGGTTGCGAACTTGTCAAAACCAAACTCGCAACCCAACAAGACAAAAAATTAATCTTCGATGACAATACCCATACTGCGTGCAGTACCTTCAACCATGCGCATAGCTGATTCAACGCTAGCAGCGTTTAAGTCAGGCATTTTTGTTTCCGCGATTTCGCGTACTTTATCACGCTTAACAGTTGCCACTTTATTACGGTTAGGTTCACCAGAACCAGACTCAATACCAGCTGCTTTTTTAAGTAATACTGCAGCAGGTGGAGTTTTAGTAATAAATGTAAATGAACGGTCTTCAAAAACCGAAATTTCAACAGGAATGATAAGACCAGCTTGGTCAGCTGTACGAGCGTTAAACTCCTTACAGAATCCCATGATATTAACACCGGCTTGACCTAGTGCAGGTCCAACTGGTGGAGCTGGGTTAGCTTTTCCAGCAGGAATTTGCAATTTAACAACTTTTACTACTTTTTTAGCCACGAGACACACCTCCTTAAAGTCCGTGATGTGGTAATAGGGGAATCCCCCTCCCACTCAACAACTTCATTCTTTATATGAATGACGAAATAACTAGCTAGCGATCTTGAGCGAACTCAAGACGTACCTTTGCTATATTACCACTTCTATACACTCATTTCAAGCTCTTTTAAATTACAATTTATCGATCTGTGTGAACTCAAGTTCCACAGGAGTTTCTCTACCAAACATATTAACGAATACTTTGACTTTGCTTTTATCATAATCAATCTCTTCGATAGAGCCTGTGAAGTTAGCAAATGGTCCATCGATGACCTTGACTGTTTCTTTTAGTTCAAAGTCGATTTCTGTCTTGCGCTCTTCAAGTCCCATTCTCTTCAGAATGGTTTCCGCTTCGCCAGGTAATAACGCTGTCGGCTTAGAGCCTGATCCAGCTGATCCAACGAATCCTGTCACACCTGGTGTATTACGAACGACATACCAAGAATCGTCAGTCATGACGATTTCTACTAGCACATATCCAGGGAATACTTTCTTTTTCACTACTTTTTTCTTACCGTTTTTAATGTCCGTTTCTTCTTCTTCTGGTACAACAACGCGGAAAATTTTATCCTGCATGCCCATTGATTCAACACGCTTTTCCAAGTTCGCTTTCACTTTGTTCTCATAGCCAGAGTACGTATGCACAACATACCAATTCTTTTCCATTTTCGTTCAGGACTATTTAGTCCTTCCCTCCCCACATTTCGTAATGTCTATTTGACGAATCTCGAGTACCGGTAAATATTTTCAAGCAATTGAAAAAACCCGTAAAACGGGTTTTTTGGCAAGTCATATTATGATCTATTATAGCACGTTCAGCAGACCATTATTCAAGTATTAATGAATTAATTCGATTAATTGTGAGATTCCTATATCAAGAAAAGAGAAAAAGATGGCAAAAAATACGACTGTTAAAATAACAGTGATCGTGTAGCGGACCATTTCGTTTTTCTTTGGCCAGCTGACCTTTTTCATTTCTTTCCCGACACTTTTTAAGAAACTGATAATACGCATGTAAAAGACCTCCACAGATTAAAGAACGCAAATCCTACTTCGTTTCTAAATGTGTTTTATGTGAATTACAAGTCTTGCAATATTTCTTAACTTCTAATCTTTCAGCTGCTGAAGCAACACTTTTCATTGTCGTATAATTGCGGCTTCCGCAGTCTTTACAGGCTAGAGTAATCTTTTTCCTCATATTTACACCTATTTTCTCGACATCATTTCCTTAGTACCTTATCACAGTGTCGAAAAAGCTGTCAATATAGGTTTGATTAGAGACTGATCTCGCGCAGCTCTAAATATTTCTCTAATTTTCTCTTTACTCTTTGGAGTGCGTTATCAATTGATTTCACATGACGGTTTAAATCTTCAGAAATCTCCTGATAGGACCTACCATCAAGATAAAGCACAAGTACCTTTCTTTCCAGCTCGCTTAGTAATTCACCCATTTTCATTTCAATATCATCAAATTCTTCTTTGCTAATGATTAAATCTTCTGGGTTAAGCGCTTTAGCACCGGAAATGACGTCCAATAATGTTCTGTCCGATTCTTCATCGTATATCGGCTTGTCTAATGATACATAGGAATTTAACGGGATATGTTTTTGGCGAGTAGCTGTTTTAATTGCGGTGATAATTTGGCGGGTAATACATAATTCTGCAAAAGCCTTAAATGAAGTAAGCTTGTCCTCTCTGAAATCGCGGATAGACTTATAAAGTCCGATCATCCCCTCTTGGACAATGTCCTCTCGATCCGCTCCAATCAAGAAATAAGATCTTGCTTTCGCACGTACAAAATTGCGGTATTTCGTTATTAAATAATCTAGCGCATCACTATCTCCGACATGAACCCTTTCAATGACTTGTTCATCTTCCAACTGGCAAAATTGCTCTCTGATGGACTTACCCTTGCTGTTGTTTAGATTCACTTCGATCCCCCCGACCGCACCTAGATAGAAATATTATACAATAATGGTTGAAATATCGTCAAGCTATTCCAAGTTTCCCCGCCGCCATTTTTCAAACGTTTTCAATACATCTTCTGACAATTCAATTTTGGATGCTGGTTTATCAGAAGTAATCTTTTTGACACGTGTTTCAATCTTTCGTTCAATCACTTCTATCTCTCTTAAGAGCTCTCGTGCTGACTTACGAAGTGCACCCTGTCCAAAAATCGCCCATTGTTCTGTATAATCAGAGGTCGCCACATGAATTTGCGTCCGAATGTTATTCAAGTCTTGTGCCAGTTTTTCAATCCGCTCATCAGCCGTTTCATTTTCTCTTGTAAAGATGACCTCTACTCGGTGGTTTGTCCGCTTCTTTTCGATTCCTTTGACCATATGGGCATCGAATACGACAATGACTCGATACCCTGTATATGCTTGATATTCTGCTAAATGTTGAATCAGCACGTCTCTGGCTTCTTCAAAGCTGTTTTCTTTTAAGTGCTGCAAACGAGGCCATGCACCTATCATGTTGTATCCATCGACTAAGAGGATGTCCATCTCTATTCTCCTAACGGATAACGTTTTCGATACACTTCATACATCAATAGACTAGCGGCAACTGATGCATTTAATGAAGTGACCTTCCCGGCCATTGGCAATTTAATCAAGAAATCACATTTTTCCTTAATCAATCGGCCAATTCCTTTTCCTTCACTGCCAATGACAAGAGCGAGAGGCATCGTGCCATCAAATTGTCTGTAGTCCTGCTTCGCAGATGCATCTGTTCCTGCGACCCAAATTCCTCTTTCTTTCATTTCATCAAGAGCTCTGGAAAGATTGGTTACTTTTGCGACCGGGATATGTTCAATGGCTCCAGTAGATGCTTTCGCAACAGTTGTCGTCAAGCCTACCGCTCGTCGTTTTGGAATGACGATTCCATGTGCACCAACAGCATCGGCCGTACGCATGATCGACCCTAAATTGTGCGGATCTTCAATTTCATCTAAGATGATGAAAAATGGTTGTTCATTCCGCTTTTCAGCAATTTGATACAGATCGTCCAATTCTGCATATTCATATGCTGCTACTTGTGCAACGATTCCCTGGTGCTGACCTGTTACCATCTGATCAAGCTTTTTCCTCGGAACATACTGAATGGTGATATTTTGCTTTTTCGCGAGTTCAATGACCTGCTGGGCTTGTCCTTTTACAGTGTTTTCTGCCATCCAGAGCTTGTATAACTCCCGATCTGACTTCAGTGTTTCAATCACTGCATTTTTCCCAATCACATAATCATGTTGCTGACTCATTTGTCTTCCTCCCTGACGTTCCAATTTCAATCGCCTGACTAATCAACTCTTCTAAGCGTTCGTCCTGCTTCTCAATAAATAAATAACCCATGAGCGCTTCAAACGCTGTACTATAACGATACGTTTGAACGTCTGTGTTTTTAGGCACTGTGCCTGATTTTGCATTTCTTCCTCTTTTCAGCACCGCTTCTTCCGCTTCTGTGAAAAAGCCCTTCTGCTGAAGCTCAAATAAAATAGCGGCCTGAGATTTAGCTGAAACGATCTTACTTGCACGTTTATGAAGCTCATTTGGTTTGGTCGCCCCCGTTTGGAGGAGGTGATGCCTCACGTATACTTCAAAAATGGCATCACCCATATAAGCAAGTGCAAGTCCGTTCAACTGTTTTCCGTCTTTCAGCTTTTCAAAATTCAACATGACCTATTCTCCTCTTTTCCAGCGCGTACCTTGAGGAGTGTCCTCCAATACAATATTCATGCTCTTTAACTGGTCACGAATTTGATCAGACAATGCGAAGTCACGATTCCTTCTAGCTTCATTCCGCTTCTCAATTAATGCTTCTACCTCTTCGTCAAGCGTGTGCTTTTCTTCTAGTGAGAAGCCGAGGACGGATGTGATTTCTTGGAACAATCCGATAAATGCCTTGATCACTTCCTCCGAAGTATGATCATTTTCCATATAATAATTCGCCTGTTTCGCAAGTTCGAATAAAACAGAGATCGCATTTGCCGTATTGAAGTCATCATTCATTTCAGAAATAAACGTCGCTCGCTGCTCTTCAACCTTCGTCAGCCATTCAGCATTATCTTCTGTGATATTCGTGCTGCTTTCAAGGCGATGATGTAAATTAGCATACGACGTTTTGAGTCGGTTAAACGCACTCTTTGTACTCTCTAGTAAGTCCATTGAGTAGTTAATTGGATGACGGTAGTGAACCGACAACATAAAGAATCGAAGTACGTCAGGATCTTGTTCTTTCACAATGTCATGCACGAGCACAAAGTTGCCTAGTGATTTTGACATTTTTTCATTCTCAATATTAATATATCCGTTATGCATCCAATACTTTGCAAAAGGTTTGCCTGTCAAAGCCTCAGATTGAGCGATCTCATTCTCGTGATGAGGGAACGTTAAATCCTGTCCGCCAGCATGAATGTCAATCGTATCGCCTAAATACTTTTTGACCATCGCAGAACACTCGATGTGCCAGCCTGGACGCCCTTCGCCCCACGGGCTATCCCAAGAAATCTCCTGATCCTTTGCGGCCTTCCATAATGCAAAGTCGAGTGCATCCCTTTTCTTTTCACCTACACGAATACGGGCACCTGTCTTTAATTCATCAATCGATTGGTGAGACAGTTTTCCGTAGCCTTCAAATGAGCGTGTGCTGTAATACACGTCACCATCTGCCTCATAGGCGTAGCCTTTTTCAATCAATGTGGCGATAAACGCAATGATATCATCCATATTTTCTGTCACTCGCGGGTGAAGGTCTGCTTTTTTGCAGCCTAATGCACTGACGTCCTCAAAGTATGCTTGGATAAATCGATCAGCAATCGTTGGGACATCTTCGCCTAATTCATTTGCTGCTTTGATGAGTTTATCATCCACATCAGTAAAGTTGGATACGAAATTCACATCATAGCCGCTATATTCTAAATACTTACGTACCGTGTCATATACAATGGCCGGTCTTGCATTCCCGATATGAATGTAGTTATACACGGTTGGTCCGCATACATACATTTTGACCTTTCCTGGTTCAAGTGGGACAAACTCTTCCTTCTTACGTGTCAATGTATTATAAATATTGATTGTCATGATTGTTCTTCCTTTCTGCTCAATGAAGCCAGCTCACGTTTTAGCTTTTCCATTTCTCGCTCCAATTCTTTGAAACGATCAGAAACGGGATCTGGCAAATCTTGATGATTGAGATCACGATTGATTTTCTTTCCATTTTGAACGACCACTCGCCCAGGTATACCTACAACAGTGGAATGGTCTGGTACGTCTTTTAACACAACAGACCCCGCACCAATCTTGGACCCTTTTCCAACGGTAATGGAACCGAGCACCTTAGCACCAGTCGCAATCAAGGCATCGTCCAAAATGGTTGGATGCCGCTTTCCCTTTTCTTTCCCTGTTCCCCCTAATGTCACGCCTTGGAAAACAGTGACGTTATCGCCAATTTCACATGTTTCCCCAATCACGACGCCCATGCCGTGATCAATAAAGAACCGCCGGCCGATGGTTGCTGCTGGGTGAATCTCAACCCCTGTGAAAAACCGGCTGACCTGAGAAATGATCCGCGCAAGAAAATACAGCTTACGCTTGTAAAATGCATGCGCAACACGATGAGCCCAAATTGCATGAAGCCCTGAATAGGTTAGCACTACTTCAAGATAGCTTCTAGCAGCAGGATCTTGATCAAACACAGTATCAATATCTTCTTTCAGCATTTTGAAAAACACATGCTCCCCCCGTTCTTCCCCATCAATCTCTCTTAGGACTTGCTCTCTTTTTTGGACAAATAAAAAACGCCTCTGCCATATGACAGAGACGTTTTGAAAACGCGGTTCCACTCTGTTTAGAAAGCCTCTTATTGCAAACTTTCTCAACTTCATCCCATAACGGAGGGTACCGCCCTTGCATACTAACATACGTGTTCCTCAAGGGTCTTGAGGGTGCATTTCCAACGTCTGCCCATAAGTCTCTTTCAGCCGGTGAAGACTCTTTCTGTGATAGGCGAAAACATTGTACTTCTCCCTCGCAACGATTTTCCTTATATTTGTTTAATGCGGTTTAATACCGTCTCTTTACCTAGTAGTTCAATACTTTGCGGAAGCTCTGGGCCATGCGTTTGTCCAGTGACAGCCACACGAATTGGCATGAATAGTTTCTTACCTTTATGCCCTGTTTCTTTTTGCACAGCTTTAATGGCAGCCTTGATTTCATCAGGTGTGAAAGACTCAAGACGTTCAAGCTGACCTGCAAACGAAGCCATCACTTCTGGTACTTGCTCTTCTGCAAGAACTTCCTTTGCCTCTTGATTATACTCAATTTGTTCCTTAAAGAACAACTCTGTTAACTCAACAATTTCTGCTCCGTAGCTCAATTGCTCGTGGTATAGAGAAATGAGTTTGCGCACCCACGTGTTTTCTTCGTCTGTCAGCTGCTCGCTTACCTTGCCTGCCTTTTGAAGATGTGGAAGTGTAAGTGCCACAACTTGATCAAGATCAAGTGCTTTCACGTATTGGTTATTGACCCATTTTAGTTTATGCATATCAAATAGAGCTGGTGACTTAGAAAGTCGATTGACATCGAAAATATCGATGAACTGCTCTTTTGTAAATAGTTCCTCTTCGCCAACTGGAGACCACCCAAGTAGTGCAATGAAGTTAAACAAAGCTTCTGGTAAATAGCCCAAGTTCTTATACTGTTCGATGAACTGGATAATTGATTCATCACGTTTGCTTAATTTCTTGCGGTTCTCGTTTACAATCAGCGTCATATGTCCGAACAGCGGAACATCCCAGCCAAATGCATTGAAGACCATAATTTGTTTAGGTGTATTCGAGATGTGATCCTCACCACGAAGAATGTGAGTCATTTTCATCAAATGATCATCCACCGCTACAGCGAAGTTATACGTTGGTGTACCATCTTTCTTCACAATAACAAAGTCACCGATGCCGTCTGTTTCAAATGAAATCTCGCCTTTGACCATATCGTCAAATTTGATGATTTCTCCTTTAGGCACTCGGAAGCGGATGCTTGGCTCTCTTCCTTCAGCAATCAGCTTGTCCTCTTCTTCTTTTGATAAATGACTGCATTTACCAGAGTATCGAGGCATTTCACTGCGGGCAATTTGTGCTTCACGCTCTTCTTCTAGTTCTTCAGCCGTACAATAGCACTTATACGCCAAATCTTTCTCTAGCAGCTCGTCATAATATTTTTTGTAAATATCATTACGCTCTGATTGTCTGTAAGGACCGTAGCCCCCATCTTTATCAATGCTCTCATCCCAATCAATTCCGAGCCACTGCAGGTGGCGAAGCTGGCTTTCTTCTCCGCCTTCTACATTACGCTTTTGATCCGTATCCTCGATTCGAATAATAAATTTGCCGCCTTGGCTGCGTGCGAACAAATAGTTGAAAAGAGCCGTTCTAGCATTCCCAATATGTAAATGACCAGTTGGACTCGGTGCATAACGAACACGCACTTCATTTCCCATGAGTTTAACTTCCTTTCATCTGCATCATGTTGTCTGACACCAATTTTTTATAAACGTATTTTATCATCAAAACCCATTCTCATCAAAATGGATTTTACTTTTTCTGAAGAAGTACGGTTGCTTGAGAGGCAATTCCTTCGCCTCTTCCTGTAAATCCAAGTTTCTCTGTCGTTGTTGCTTTGACATTCACCTGTGTGACATCTGCCTCAAGGGCTTCTGCGATTTTCTCACACATTGGCTGAATGTATGGTGCCATCTTTGGTTTTTGCGCCATGATCGTGCAATCGATATTCACCAGTGTATAGCCTTTTTCTTTTACAAGTGCCCACACGTGCTGAAGTAATTTAAAAGAGTCTGCATCTTTAAACTCAGGATCCGTGTCTGGGAAATGTCTGCCGATATCTCCTTCTGCAATCGCACCTAGGCAGGCATCCGCCACAGTATGAAGCAGTACATCCGCATCTGAATGCCCAAGTAGACCCTTTTCATAAGGGATCGTCACACCGCCAATAATAAGAGGTCTTCCCTCTGTTAATTGATGTACATCAAAACCTTGTCCTATTCTAAACATGTTCTAGTACCCTCTTTCCGCATCCATAATTGCCTTGGCAACCAATAAATCATCCGGTGTTGTCAGTTTAATATTGGTATAGTCTCCTTGGACAATATACACACTCTCACCGTGTAATTGTTCCACAAGACTGGCGTCATCTGTTCCAAGAAAGCCTGTCCGCTCCGCATGTTCATGCGCTTCTTTTAAAATAGAATGACGAAAAGCTTGTGGGGTCTGGACTGCCCACAAGCTCTGACGTTCAATGGTTTGTTCCACTTTGCCTTCTTGAACGCGTTTGATTGTGTCTTTCACTGGTACCGCTACGACTGCGGAGCCTTTTTCAATCGCTGCTTTAACGAGCAAGTCAATCTGTGTATGCTTAATAAAAGGCCTTGCGCCATCATGAACAAGCACGATGTCCGCATCTTGCACAGCCTTCAATCCTTCGTATACACTTTGCTGCCGTTCTTCACCGCCAGTGACAAGTGAAACAGGCGTTTGAAAAGCGTGTACCTTCAGTAGCCTTTCAAAGTCACGACGCTCTTCTTCATTGATCGCTAAGATCATGCGTCTGCATTGTGAATGAGCGTCAAACACCTTCAGTGTGTGGATGATGACCGGCATTCTTTTCAATTCAATAAAAAGTTTATTGCGGCCGGCCTTCATTCGCTTCCCCTGCCCCGCAGCCGGAATAACTACTTCATAATACATGTTCGTTCTCCCTTTAGAGCGCCTTCTCCAGAAGTTTTGGCTTCGCAAAAATCATTCTTCCAGCAGCAGTTTGCAGCACACTCGTGACGAGCACATCAATGTCTTTTCCAATATAATTGCGTCCTTCTTCGACCACAATCATCGTACCGTCATCTAAGTAAGCAACACCTTGGTTATGCTCTTTCCCGTCTTTGATGACCTGTACCTTCATTTCTTCCCCAGGCAGTACAACCGGTTTGACTGCATTGGCTAGATCATTGATGTTTAACACTGCTACTTTTTGAAGTTCGCATACTTTATTTAAATTAAAATCATTTGTCACAACAACACCTGAAGTTAACTTAGCGAGTTTCACAAGCTTGCTGTCAACCTCTTGAATATCTTCAAAGTCACCTTCGTAAATTTCAACTTTAATATCCAGTTCTTTTTGGATACGATTTAAAATATCAAGACCTCTTCGGCCTCTATTTCTCTTTAATACATCAGAAGAGTCTGCAATATGCTGTAATTCCTCGAGTACAAATTGAGGAATGACCATCACACCTTCTAGGAATCCAGTTTGACAAATATCTGCGATTCTTCCATCAATGATAACACTTGTGTCTAAAATTTTCAGCTTTTTATCTTCTATTTCAGGTTCATCATCAGCTGCTCCTTTTTTCTTTGTGACCTTTGCAGATCGAGAGAACAGCCCCATCATTTCATCCTTCTTCTTAAACCCTACCTGAAATCCAAGGTATCCTAAAAAGAAAGCCAGGAAAATCGGAATAATGGTACCAAAAATATGATATGGGATATTGTTTAGCGGGATCACGTTTACAATAAGATATGCTAGAATAAGTCCAAATACTAAACCGAAACTTCCAGATATAAGATCAGGAAGAGGCGCCTTCAATAGAGAATCCTCGATCCATTTCACCCAATTAACCACATAGCCTGTGCACCATTTACCAATGATAAAGAACACAGCGGCTCCTATTAGTGCTGAAGAGTAAGCATTTGTTATGAAAGGTATGTCCTTCACATTTAACAGCAGAAATAACTCTGGAATGATAAAAATCCCTACAACTGCACCGAAAATGATAAAAAACGCCTGAACGATTCTTTTTAACATACCTTCACCTCCTTTATTTTTCATCTGTCAATCCACCTTCATCTGACATTGATATATGCTTAAGTTTCCTATCATCATGAACAGAAAACAAAACCATCATTAATATACCCATATTCATCCATTTTTAACCGTATTTAAGAAAAATTTCTCTTTTTATAGCTGACGGTCGATATAATGTTTTTCTTGCAGTCTTTTTAATCCTTTTTTTATCTTTTTCGCTCTTACTTCTCCAATTCCTTCTACTTCATCCAAATCTTGTACATCTGCTTCCATAATTCGATCTAGCACACCAAATGCTTCGACCACGTTTTCAACGATCGGCATAGGCAATCTAGGGATTTTATGAAGTAATCTGTATCCTCTTGTGTACACATATTCGTCAATATTTGTAGATGCTGGATAGCCGAGTAACTTGTACAAAATAGAGTCATCTAAAAGTTCAAAGCTCGACATATCTTGGAGCTGTTTCAGCAGCACATATGGATCTTTGATCTTTTCTTTCACGTAATCTTTAATAAATAAAGCCGCTTCCTGCTCCATATCTGTAATCAGCTCATTGACTTGCAGACGGATCAAGTGTCCTTCTGTCCCAAGCTCTTTGATATACATATTGATTTCATTTTTGATTCTAAGTACCATTTCATAACGATGCAGCACGGATAATACATCACCAAAGGTCACAAGCTCTTCAAATTCTAAGGCGCTTAACGCAGAAATGGCATGATCTAAAATGGTTTTATATTTCTCAAGTGTTTGTATCGCTTGGTTGGCCTTCGTCAAAATAAAACCAATATCTTTCAGCGTATATCGTCGATTCCCTTGGTATAAGGTAATGACGTTCCGACGTTCAGAAATGGCAATGATTAAGCAGCCTGTCTGCTTTGCTACACGTTCAGCCGTTCGGTGTCTCATGCCTGTTTCTGATGAATGAATGGTTGCATCCGGCATGAGCTGTGTATTCGCATACAAGATTTTTTGACCAGAGTCACTTAAAATAATCGCCCCATCCATCTTCGCCAATTCATATAAATGTGCTGGGGAGAATGCAGAATTAATATGAAATCCTCCATCTACCACACTTTTCACTTTATCGTTATAACCAACAACAATGAGCCCTCCAGTATTGGCTCTTAGGACGTTTTCAATCCCTGCCCGCAGGGGTGTCCCCGGTGCCACAAACTGGACAATATCTAAGAGATCGACTTCTCTCGCTCCTTTTTTCTCTTTTTCCATTTCTATGATCCCCCTAGTGAAATACGAAGTGCCTCTGCTACATTTTCTACACCGACTAACTCAATCCCTCTCGGTTTTTTCCATCCATCTATATTCGCCTGAGGAATAAACATTCGCTTAAATCCTAGTTTAGCAGCTTCCTGCACACGCTGTTCAATTCTTGATACTCTTCTGACTTCTCCCGTCAGACCCACTTCTCCTATAAAGCAATCTGCTTGATGCGGCGCTGCATCTTTAAAGCTTGATGCAATACTAACGGCAATAGCCAAGTCAATCGCTGGTTCATCAAGTTTCACACCACCTGCGACCTTTAAATAGGCATCTTGGTTTTGCAGCAGCAGCCCTACCCGTTTTTCTAAAACGGCCATAAGCAATGACACTCGGTTATGATCAAGGCCAGTAGCCATTCTCCGTGGATTCCCAAAGCTCGTCGGTGAAATAAGTGCTTGTATCTCCACTAGAACAGGTCTTGTTCCTTCCATTGAGGCAACAACACACGATCCAGATACACCTGCTGACCGCTCTTCTAAGAAGATTTCTGATGGGTTTAATACCTCTGTGAGCCCTTCCTCTCTCATTTCAAAAATTCCTAATTCATTCGTTGAACCAAAACGGTTTTTCACTGCCCGTAAAATACGAAACGTATGATGGCGCTCCCCTTCAAAATAAAGAACTGTATCTACCATATGCTCTAAAAGGCGCGGCCCAGCAATCGAGCCCTCCTTCGTCACGTGACCAACGATAAAAATAGGAATACCATTCGTCTTGGCAATTTTCATCAGCTGGGCAGTGCATTCCCTCACCTGAGAAACAGATCCAGGAGCTGACGTGATATCGCTTTGATAAACGGTTTGAATTGAATCGACCACAACAAAAGCGGGTTTCATCTCTTGTATAGCAGACGTTATATACTCCATATCGGTTTCAGCCAAAACATGTAAAGAGGCACTTTCAATACCGAGACGGTCCGCCCTAAGCTTCGTTTGTTTGATTGATTCCTCACCAGATATGTATAACACATTCTGATTTTGATCTGATAGCTGTGCTGAAACTTGTAATAATAGTGTGGACTTCCCAATCCCAGGATCACCGCCAATAAGAACGAGTGAACCTTTGACAATTCCACTTCCTAATACTCGGTTAAATTCTTCTAAATTCGTTTTAATTCGGGGTTCTTCGGATGTTTCAATTGCAGATATAGGTGAAGGTTTTTGAATGGTTTGAACAGAATGATTAAATGCACTTCGACGATTTGCCGGCTCTTTACGAACGACCTCTTCTGTCATACTGTTCCAAGTGCCGCAGCCGGGACATTTCCCCATCCATTTGGCTGACTCATAACCGCACGATTGGCATATAAATTTTGATTTTGACTTAGCCATAGATTGAAGAATACAACTCCTTATACTGGTCAGAAAATAAGTAAAGGGAGGCATCCAACTTTCTGGTATGCCTCACACTTTTTTCTTACTATATTAGTTCGTAGCAGCCGTTGCTTTTACGACAATTTCTCCATCTTCTACATCTAATACGATATGTTGGCCCTTTTCAATATTGCCTTTCAGCAATTCCTCAGAAAGTCGATCCTCGACGTGCTTTTGAATCGCTCTTCTTAACGGACGAGCACCATACTCAAGATCTACACCTTCGTCGGCAATCTTGGCTTTTGCTGCTTCCGTCAATTCAATTGAAAGGTCCTGCTCTTTTAGTCGTTTTGTCAATTGATCAGACATGAGAGACACAATCTCTTTTAGATGTTTCTTTTCGAGTGAGTGGAAGACAATGATTTCATCAATACGGTTGATGAACTCCGGTCTAAACGCACGTTTCAGCTCACCCATTACTTTGCCTTTCATATCTTTGTAATTTTGACTTTCATCCTGCACGTTAAAGCCAACATATTTATTGCGCTTCAGCTCACTAGCTCCAACGTTTGAAGTCATAATCAAAATCGTATTTCTAAAGTCAACAGTACGACCTTTAGAATCAGTGAGACGACCATCTTCTAACACTTGAAGTAAGATGTTAAACACATCAGGGTGCGCCTTTTCAATCTCATCTAAAAGCACGACAGAATACGGCTTTCTTCTCACTTTTTCAGTCAGCTGACCGCCCTCATCATAGCCCACATAGCCTGGAGGTGATCCAACAAGTCTTGAAGTCGAGTGTTTTTCCATGTACTCAGACATATCAATACGAATCATCGCTTCTTCATCACCGAAGATAGACTCAGCGAGTGCTCTTGCAAGCTCAGTCTTACCAACACCTGTTGGCCCTAAGAAAATAAAGGAGCCTATCGGACGTTTCGGATCTTTTAGTCCAGCACGGGCACGTCTTACAGCTTTTGCAACAGCAACAACTGCTTCATCCTGTCCAATGACGCGAGAGTGGAGCAATTGTTCCATGTTTAGAAGCTTATCTGTTTCTGTTTGAGCAATTTTTGAAACAGGTACTCCCGTCCAGCTAGAAACAACCATTGCGATATCATCCACAGAAACCTCTGAATTCTCTTGTCCCTGCTTTTCTTTCCAAGATTTCTTCGTCACTTCTACCTTTTCACGCAAACGTTGCTCCGTATCACGAAGAGAAGCGGCTTTTTCAAATTCTTGACTTTGAACAGCTGCATCCTTTTCCTTGCGTACTTCATCCAGCTTTTGCTCAAGTTCCTTTAGATTAGGCGGTGTTGTGAAAGAACGTAAGCGAACTTTTGAACCCGCCTCATCAATTAAGTCGATCGCCTTATCTGGAAGGAAACGATCGGAGATATAACGATCAGAAAGCTTTACCGCCGCCTCAATGGCTTCATCTGTAATAGACACACGGTGATGTGCTTCATAACGGTCTCTAAGCCCTCTTAAAATTTGAATACTTTCATCAACAGATGGCTGGTCCACTTGAATTGGCTGGAATCGACGTTCAAGTGCAGCATCTTTTTCAATATATTTACGGTACTCATCTAACGTTGTTGCCCCGATACATTGAAGCTCACCACGTGCTAAAGATGGTTTTAGAATATTAGAGGCATCAATCGCACCCTCTGCTCCACCTGCACCAATCAGTGTATGAAGCTCATCAATGAAGAGAATGATATTTCCAGCCTGACGGATTTCGTCCATGACTTTTTTCAAACGATCCTCGAATTCACCACGATATTTCGTTCCCGCTACAACAGTTCCCATATCAAGTGTCATGACTCGTTTATCACGCAGAATTTCAGGCACTTCGTTGTGAATAATTTGCTGTGCGAGGCCTTCTGCGATCGCTGTTTTACCAACACCAGGCTCCCCAATCAAGACAGGGTTATTCTTTGTTCTTCTACTTAGGACCTCAATGACACGCTGAATTTCTTTGCTGCGGCCAATCACAGGGTCCAAGCTGTCCTCTTTCGCGATAGCCGTTAAGTCTCTTGCCAAGCTATCTAAAGTTGGTGTATTGGCATTGCTATTAGATCCTGCCGCAGATGCACCCGTTTCATTGCTGCCTAGAAGCTGCAATACTTGTTGGCGTGCTTTATTTAAGCTCACTCCGAGGTTATTTAAGACACGGGCAGCTACACCCTCTCCCTCACGAATAAGACCTAAAAGAATATGTTCTGTCCCTACATAGGAATGACCAAGCTTTCTCGCTTCATCCATAGAAAGCTCCGTAACCTTCTTCGCTCTAGGTGTGTAATGAGGAATAGCTTGAGACACCTCTTGCCCTCTTCCAATCAAGCTCTCGACTTCTTTTTGGATTTTATCTGAAACAAGGCCCAGTGCTTCTAATGCTTTTGCGGCGATGCCCTCACCTTCACGTACAAGACCAAGTAAAATATGCTCTGTTCCGATGTTCTTATGGCCTAGGCGAATGGCTTCTTCTTGTGCAAGTGCTAATACCTTTTGAGCTCTTTCAGTGAATCTTCCAAACATCATATCGTTTCATCCTCCTGTCCATTCCTATGCATTTCTAAGCGCAGCCTTTCTCTGATAATTGCTGCTCGTTTTATATCTCTTTCATTTGGTTCCAAGGCTCCTCCTGAATATTGCTGAAGGAAGCCAGGCTGTGTCAAAATCATGAGTTCATTCAGTATATTACTTGAAAGCCCCTTAATGATACCTAAATCAATTCCAAGTCGCACATCTGACAAACACTTAGCCGTTTCCTTAGATTCAATCATGCGACAATTAGCCAAAATCCCCAAGGAACGGTACACTCTGTCTTCAAGTTCAATTTTAGACGTCTGATATAATGCCTTACGTGCAGATCGCTCTTGTTCAATGAGCTGTGCCGTCACACTATTCAAGTCATCTACAATATCTTCTTCTGATTGACCCAGTGTCATTTGATTTGAAATTTGAAAGATGTTTCCTATTGCTTCGCTACCCTCACCATAAATTCCTCTGACCACAAGACCTAATTGATTAATTGCAGGAATAATGCGATTCATTTGTCTTGTCAGGGCTAATGCTGGTAAGTGCATCATGACTGAAGCCCTAATACCTGTACCTACATTGGTCGGACAGCTCGTTAAGTATCCTCGCTTTTCTGAAAACGCATAATCCACTTGCTCTTCAATCCAGTCATCTATTTGGTTAGCTGCTTTTAGTGCATTAGCCAGCTGAAATCCTGGGAACAAGCATTGAATACGAATATGGTCTTCCTCATTCAGCATGACACTGATTTCTTCATTTTCTGAAAGCAAACAGCCGCCAAATCTTGATTCTGCTAAATTGGGGCTAATCAAATGCTTTTCAACAAGTACCCTTTTAGCCAAAGGCTGCGTTTCATTCATTCGAATCAGAACAAAGTTTCCAATGTCCTTCACTTCCTGGCTCGCAAACTTTTGCTCGAATTGCTGAAGAACAGCTTCAGCCTCCTCTTGAGAAAACTGAGTTGGGAAACGAACATGCTCTAGATTGCGTGCCAGTCGAATACGACTGCTTAGAACAATGTCACTTTCTGGTCCTTTCTGTTTCATCCATTGACTTAATGCGTCTTGAATAAAATGCTGGAGCGACATGTCGTTAATCTCCCTCCCTCTGCTGAGATTGCTCATGCTCTAACGCACGAATTTGATCTCGAACTTCCGCTGCTTTTTCAAACTCTTCCTGTTCAATCAGCTGCTTCAGTTCTTGCTGCATTAACTCAAGTTTCCGGCGAACATGCAGACTGCCGGCAATCCGTTTAGGGACTTTTCCATTATGGACTGTATTTCCACTATGGACTTTCCTTAAAACAGGATTTAAATACTGATCAAAGGTTCGATAACATTCTGCACAGCCAAAACGGCCTGTTTTCCTGAATTGCTGAAAAGTTAAGCCACACTTAGGACATTGATCCACTTCTCTTGCTTCTTGAAAAATAGATGACCCTTTATTCGCACTTGTGGTAAAGCTAGGATCAATATTCAATAAGCCTGATAATAAGTTGTGAATCGAGAAACCTTGGTTTCCACTCATAGCATATGAATCACTGTTTTCTTTTGCACATTGTTCACATATGTGCATTTCTTGTTTTTCTCCATTTATTACTTTCGTAAAGTGAAAAGTGGCTGGTCTCTCATTGCATTCTTGACAAATCAATCTTTTCACCCGCTTTACTTTAATTTCAAAGCATTTAACATCGCTTTCATCATCCGAGCTCTCAGTTCATCTCGTTCAGGTAAATCAATGTGTAAAACAGAACGGTCCATGACACTAATCATCATCTTTGCTTCTCTTTCGGATAAAATGTTGTTCTCAACAAGACGCATGATGATATGATCAGATGCAGCCTGTGATAAACGATGATATATTTGGGAAATAATGTTGTTCAATAAATCGACTTCATCATTCATTTTGACTTTAATGATACGGATATAGCCACCGCCGCCACGCTTACTTTCAACGATATAACCTCTTTCGCTCGTAAAGCGTGTATTGATAACATAGTTAATTTGTGAAGGTACGCATTGAAACTTATCTGCAATTTCATTGCGTTTAATTTCTAATATTTCTCGACCATTCTGATCCAAGACTTCCTTCAAATACTGCTCGATGATATCAGAAATATTTTGTGCCACTCCGCCTCCTCCTCCATTGACTTTGACTATATTTGACTTTAATCTTACTATAAATTTTTTCGATCGATTTTTCAAGATAATCGCTCAACTAACAATATTATTTCCACATTTATCTGGTGCCAAACGTCCCAAAAACACAAAAAAGACCAGTTCCGATTGGAACTGATCCTTTGAAAAGCTTGGCGGCGTCCTACTCTCACAGGGGGA
>NZ_JBQEOD010000013.1:0-64648 GCF_052044955.1 Bacillus sp. 22446 | reverse complement strand
GAGCGAATTTGACATTCGTGAGCACCAGCACGCAGGACTGACAAAGAATGCGAGGGTTTGTCTACACGCTGAAGCACATCGCAAGAGATGTGCTCTATTTACATTAAATGTTCATTTTTCTTGTTTGTTTTCCGTAAAAAAGCGATTGTGAGCAAGACTAAAATCACAATGGATACCAGACTTGTGAAAAGAAGCATGAGAGGTGATGTCCATCCAAGCCATTCGAATAGGAGTTGCGGTCCAAAGAAGATCACCGGAATGAGCGACACCATATTGGCTTTTAAAATGGCATTTAATAAGACAATACACAGCAGCAACAGAAGAATGACGCCCCATCTTTGGCTCGAGGTCAGCACAAGTAAAGGAGTACCAAGTTTTTGGTCCAATAATTTCACTGTGATCAAGGCTGTCATCTGAAAAACACCTAATATCCAAAAGTAAAAGAATGCCCTCCTGCTTGTTTGAAAGGCCGAAGCTCTAAACATCACAATGGTCATGATCACATTGGCCACTATGATGAGCGGATAACCAATGAGTGCATACCAAGAATACGATAAACTTTGACTGATGGCATCTGCTAACATCATGTAAAAAAGAGATCCAATTAAAAAAGCACTGACAAACGGAACCCAGTCTTTATGATTTCTAGAAAGCTCTTTTGCTAGCTCATCAGCAAAGCCCCGTGGATCTCCGCCAAATACATCTTCCCCTGTTTTCCCATCTTTCTCAGCTTCGACAGCGTGTGTCGTTAATTCATCCATCACTTCGTCGATCTCGTCCTGATTTTTCCCTTTTGATATGAGATAGAGTTGCAGCTCTAATAAGATGTGTCTCGTTTCTTTTGTTACCATCTTCTCACTTCCCTTTATGTAATAATCGCTCTACATTCCCTGACAGCTCATTCCATCGCATGGTAAAATCCGTCAGCGCTTCTTCGCCTCTTTGTGTGAGCGTATAGTATTTCCTTTTCGGCCCACTCGTTGATGCTTTTGTGGACGTATGAACCAGTTGTTCTTTTTGCATGCGTAGCAAGATCGGATAAATACTACCTTCACTAATTTGATCAAACCCATAGTACGCAAGCTTCTTTGTCATTTCATAGCCATAAATTTCACCTTCAGAAATAATCGACAGCAGGCATCCCTCTAGAATTCCTTTTAGCATTTGTGTTGATTGTGTCATTATCGATCCTCCGCTTTCAGTACCTTGCATGACAAGATAGTTTGATCTTACCACACACTATCTTGCCATGCAAGATACCGACTCAGAAAAAAATCACCGCTTAAAGGGTGATTTTTACGCCCAAGGCTTATCCGTCCCAAGTGCGTCAGCCAAAGCTTTACTATGCTTTCGGCGGCTTTTTCTTTCCTCTGCCCGCTGCTTCGCTGTTTGATGAAGCATGATTTCTTCCTCTGTTTCCGGCATGACTTGTGGAACTCGTTTTGGCTTCCCGTTTTCATCAAGCGAGACAAAGGTAAGAAATGAAGTTGCTGCGAGTCTACGCTCTCCAGACATCAAGTTTTCCTTAATGACTTTGACGAATACTTCCATAGAAGATGTGCCGACCCATGTCACATAAGATTCTAAGCAGACGGACTCTTTCTGTCCAATCGGCTCTAAAAAATCAACTGAATCCATTGATGCGGTGACTGTTTCACTACGGCTGTGTCTTGCTGCCGAGATGGAAGCAATGTCATCTATATAACTCATTAATTTTCCGCCAAATAACGTTTGGTGGTTATTCGTATCGAGGGGGAATACCCTGCTGGTTTTCACAACTTTCGATTCCTTGCAGTATTTGAAATTTTCTTCACTCATCGTCATAGCTCCTTCTTGCTGTTTTCGTTGATGCGGAACGACTTTTATTAAACACTATTCTATTAGGTTTGTCTAAACTTTTTGCTTTAGTCTCTCATGAGAGATTTTCTTTCGGAAATGTTTCAACATTTACTAGAAGGAGGAATAATATAACTATCGATAAACAAGGAGGCCCTTTGATGGATTCTATGAAATCAGAGAAAGTGTATAAAACGCCGCAATGTATGAGTGAATATGATGAGTTACAAGAAGTCCTCTTATGCAGTCCAATTTATATGGAAATTAAACAGATCATCAATGAAACCCAAAAGCATTTTGCAAGAGAAAATATTTCTCAAATCAAAGCCCTCACGCAGCATAAGCAATTCATCCAAACGCTGAAAAACCATCATGTCCGGCCTGTCCTTCTTCCAGCAAATGAACGTTTCCCTGAACAAGTCTTCACTCGGGATATTGGATTTACAATTGGACAGACTTTATTTGTTTCAAACATGGCAGCCCCTGTCAGACAAGGAGAAGAACATTCTTTAAAAGAATGGGCACAGACAAAAGGATGGACAACCATCACGCTGGATGATGGAACGATTGAAGGCGGCGATGTGCTTATAGACCAAACCCGTGTATTTGTGGGGATCAGCAAAAGAACAAATCTAGCCGCCATCCAGCAGCTCAAAAAAGAACTGCCGAATCACGACATCATTCCTATTCATCTTCCTTCTCACATTTTGCATCTTGATTGTGTGATGAATATTCTTTCTCATCATGAGATATTGATTTACCCTGAAGCTTTTACGGAAAAGGATCTTCATATGCTCAAAAAGCATTATGATCTCATTGAAATAAGTGAGCAAGAGCAGTTCACACTTGGACCAAATGTGTTGTCCATTGGTCAGAAAAAAGTCATCAGCTTACCAATCAACCAAGAAACAAATGCTGCATTAATAGCACGCGGCTACACCGTCATTGAAGTGGATTTTTCAGAAATCATTAAATCCGGCGGCTCTTTTAGATGCTGTACATTACCTATTAGGCGTTCATAAAAGCCAAAAAGCCAGCTTGTATTTACTCGCTGGCTTTTTAAACGCTTGTCTACTTCCCTTTATCTATTTCCTATCATATAAATGACAGGCCACTTCATGCCCATCTTCGACTGCTTGTAATACTGGTTTCTTGTCCGCACATACATCCATTGCAGCAGGACATCTTGTCCGAAATACGCAGCCGCTTGGCGGATTCACTGGACTTGGAATTTCTCCCTTTAAAATAAACCGCTTGCGTTTATCTTCCACATCAGGATCTGGAATCGGGATAGCAGACAGCAATGCTTGTGTATATGGATGAAGCGGTGTTTTATATAAAGCATCACTGCTCGTCATCTCCACGAGATGTCCTAAGTACATGACACCGATTCGATCGCTAATATATTTAACCATCGATAAATCATGGGCAATAAATAAAAACGTCAATCCTTCTTCTTTTTGCAGTTTTTTCAGCAAATTCACGACCTGAGCTTGAACGGATACATCTAGTGCAGAAATCGGCTCATCTGCCACAATAAACTTTGGCGATAAGGCGAGTGCTCTAGCAATCCCTATTCTTTGCCTCTGTCCTCCGCTGAATTCGTGAGGATAGCGTGTAGCAAAATCATGACTTAGCCCCACCGCTTCAAGCAGTTCCTTCACACGCTCGAGTCTTTTCTTTTGACTGCCATACAATTGGTGGATCTCCATCGGTTCTAGCATAATATCTTTTACAGAGAGCCTAGGATTTAAAGAAGAATACGGATCTTGAAACACCATTTGAATTTGTCTATTGAAATCAAATGATTCTCGGTTCGATAAGTGATGGAGACTTTTCCCTTCATACAAAGCCTCACCTTCTGTCGGGTCATAAAGCCGCATGAGCACTTTTCCAAGTGTAGATTTACCGCAGCCTGACTCACCAACAAGACCAAAGGTTTCGCCTTGTTTCAGCTGAAAGGTGACACCATCTAATGCTTTTAACGTTCTTCCTTTCGATAGATGAAAATGCTTTTTTAAGTTATTGACTTGCAGAAGTGGTTCACTTCCCATCACATCTCCCCCTCTCAGCTTTCAAATACCGCCTTGTTCCTGCCCATTCCTGTTCATATGAAGTACCAGAAAGAGACAGAAGTTCAATCTGTCTGCCCGTTTTAGGTGAGTGAAGCATCATGCCATCTCCAGCATACATCCCTACATGGCGAACTGCTCCCTTCCCATTGTCATTGGCAAAAAACATGAGATCACCTGGCGCCAAATGGTTTGATGCGACTGGAGTTCCTTGAACTGCTTGGTCACTTGCGTCTCTCGGTAATAAACATCCACACGCTTTGTACATGCTGTAAACAAAACCCGAACAGTCGTAGCCATAGCTGCTCATGCCGCCCCACAAATATGACAGTCCAATAAATTGTTTTCCTATGGCTAAGGCATCCTTACCGCTCATAGAAGAAGGTGATGAAGCACGGCGCACATCTTCTTTTTTGATTTCTCTTCTTCCTACTGGAGTCAGAACATCAAAGGAATCGCTCATTTCTTCAACAGGTGCTAGTTCTGTTAAAAAACTAACCTCCATATCCGGTGTTCCGTTTTGATATAAAACCGCTTTTTTCTGACAAACAATCAAGGGACTAGCAGGTGGTTCACTCTCTGATACTTCATTTAATTGCTCTACAGGGATATAACCTGGATAGCCTTGCGGGTGTTTCCGGCTTGCCTGCTGCGGGATGACAACTTTCATCCAGCCATCTGTCTCCTCCAGCCCAATGACTCGTTCGCCAAGCAGTACTTGGGTTTGAATAAGGTTTTCTTCACATAAGGCCAATTTCTGTTCATATGTTTGCTCATCAATCCATTCTTTGATCTGGACGGAGCTTTGAAGAACGTGTCGATCCATTTCTCTCGGCGACTGCGGTGCTGTCCATATATTTGCGACTGGAACCTTTGATTCATATAACATCATAAGACCCCTTTCACTCTTTGAATGCCTAACCCATGATGCGGTGGAAAGAGAATATCTTTTCCTTGATAGATAATTCCTCCGTCTATTAAGTCCTCTTTTAGCATAAGCGGCGCATCAAAATCGTAACGGGTAATATTCGGTTGGCTTGCAGCAAGATGAGCGGCTGCGGTAATCCCTAGTTTTGACTCGATCATACTGCCAACCATGCACTTGACGCCGTATGCTTCTGCTAAACTATTGATTTTCAACGCTTTTTTGATACCGCCTGTTTTCATTAATTTTAAGTTAATGAGATCACAGCTTCTCGTTTCTAACACCTTGATGGCATCATGGAGGCTAAAAATACTTTCATCTGCCATAATCAATGTGTCTGTTGCTTCCGTCACCCGGCGCAGACCCTCGATGTCTTCTTTAGGCACTGGCTGCTCGACTAGTTCAATATCGAAAGCCTCCATTTTTCGAATGGCCACAACCGCTTCCTTCCATGTCCAGCCTTGGTTGGCGTCAAGCCTGATTTGAATATCCGGCCCGACTTTTTCTCGAATCCGTTTGATCCGCTGAATATCCGTCTCTATATCATCTTTTCCCACTTTGATCTTTAAGGTACGAAAGCCTTCAGCTGCATATTGCTTCGCATCCTCTGCCATTTCTAGCGGACGGTTGACACTAACCGTGTAATCCGTTTCCAGCTGATCACGATAACCACCAAGATATTGATAAAGCGGCAGGCCAGCCTGCTTCGCTAAACCATCGTAAATCGCCATATCTATTGCAGCCTTTGCACTCGTGTTTCCTACAAGTACACGGTCGATCGCTGAAAAGATTTGTTCATATTGTGACAATGAGGCCCCAATCAAGATCGGCCTCATCACAGCGCAAATAGCATAGTCAATGCTTTCCAGTGTTTCACCTGTAATGACCGATGTCGGCACTGCCTCTCCATAGCTGACATCACCTTGATCATAGGTGATGATCACAATAAGAGATGCGGCGTCATACACCGTTCTTAATGCTGTTTTGAAAGGCTTCTTTAGCGGTACACTCGTTCTGCTTGTGCGAACATCTACGATTTTCATTTGATCGCCTCTTTCGCTGCAACACCTGGGGAAATATGCAGTTTTTTCCCTGTAGCATCTAATGTAGCCTGCACGCCGATTGGAATGGCGAAGTTTGGAGATGAATGACCGATCCGAAAGCCGCCAAGTGCAGGTTTCTGTTGCGGGACAATATACGTCTCCCATAGCTGATCGAGCGTTAACGACTGCTCTTTCTTTTTCGGCTCACATTGATGAAAATCACCAATGATAAATCCCGCCGCATCATGTAATTTTCCTGCAGATGCTAAGTGCTGCATCATTCGATCGATTTTATATGGTTCTTCGTCAATATCTTCTATCAATAAAAGCTTCCCCTTTGTATCAATTTCAAAAGGTGTACCAAGTGTCGTGACGATAAGGGCAAGATTTCCTCCGGTGATTTCGCCTGAAGCCGTGCCATGATAAAAAGTGTGAAGAGGTGACAGGTGGTTCGTATACGAAAAGGCTTTCGGAGTGAATAGCTGTAAAAAGGTATCTTTTGTATACGGATGAACCTCCTCAAGTCCCACATCAGAGGAGAGCATTGGACCATGAAAGGTCACAAGACCCGTCTGCTGCTGAATCGCTGTATGTAAAAACGTAATATCACTGTATCCCCAAAAGATTTTTGGGTTCCGGCGAATGAGGTCATAATCAATGGCTTCTGCAATTCTTCCTGTTCCGTAACCTCCGCAAGCACAAATCACTGCCTTCACGTCTGGATCTTGAAACATGTAATGAATATCTTCCACTCGTTCATGATCATGACCTGCTAAATAACCATACCGGGAGTCGATATACTTCCCCTTTTTCACCTTTAGCCCTAAGCTTTCTAAAAAAGAAATACCTCTTGCTAATTTCAGCTCATCAGGCGGGCTTGCTGGTGCAATGATTCCCACTGTATCTCCTGTTTGAAGTGCCACTGGTAGATGGTTCATGCCAATCCCCTCTTTCTCTTCGTTTCTTTCAATCTATGGGCATCTTCTTCATAACATGAACAAATAAAGGAACAGACGCTTTTTTCAAAGCGTCCCGTTCTCTCATTTTTTCATTTACTCTCCATCTACCTGTGCCCATTTCAAATCAATGTAACCAACAGGATGACGGACAATGCCCTTTACGCCTTCTTTTTGTAAATAGACTTGGTTATAAAAATGAATGGGAATGATCGGTGCTTCTTCCATCAGAAGTGCCTCGGCATCATGCAGCATACGATTTCTCTTTTGTTCATCTGCTTCTTGGCTCGCCTTTTTGATCAGCTGATCATACGTATCATTTGACCAGCCTGTCCGGTTCATCGCATTTCCTGTTTGGAAGCTCTCTAAGAAATTGATTGGGTCTGCATAGTCAGCTAGAAATGAACTTTGCGAGAATTGGAATTTGAGTGCCTTTTGATCTTCTGCAAACACATTTGCTTCCATGTTTGCAAGCTTCACGTCTACCCCTAGCGCTTCTTTTAATTGCTGCTGAATGGCTTCTGCTTTTTTCTTATTTTCAGGCTTTGTACTATATGTTAATGTGACGGGCGGCAGCTTTGAATAGTTCTCTTCTTTCAACCCTTTTTCTAATAGTTTTACGGCTTCACTCGTATCATGTTTGACAAGGTCGCCGCCAGCTTCTCTGAAATCTTCACCCTTTGAATCTAAAATTCCTGGTGAAACGAAGGCACGTGCTGGCTTCTCTTCATTTTTCGTCACATACTTTACAATATCCTGAGGGTTGATCGCCATTTGAAAGGCTTTGCGAATGTTCTTATTTTGAAAAGGCTCCATGTTGACATTTAGGCGATAAAAAAACAGCCCTGCTTGATCTTCAATTTGCACATCTTTGCTTTTTAACAGGTCTTCACTTTGTTCTGCCGGAACGAAGGCCGTATCTAAATCTCCTGATTGATACATTTGATAATCTGTGTTTCGATCACTGATCATGAGCCACTTCACTTGATCCAGCTTGACCGTTTGTTTGTCCCAATACGTTTCACTTTTTTCCATTGTAAAGCTTTCATCATGCTTCCACTCTGTCAGCTTAAACGGTCCATTACCAACAAAGGTTTTCGCATCCTTGGTCCAGTTCGGATCCTTCTCCGCTACCTTCTCATTCACCGGGAAAAAGGCAGGGTTTGCGGTCATATTTAAGAAAGATTTCTGCGGGTATGCTAGCTTGACCTCTAGCGTTTGATCATTAACAGCCTTGACTTTTACATCTTCTTTCTTCCCTTTTCCGCTGTTAAACGCTTCGCCCCCTTCAATCATATAAGCTAAGAATGCCGCAGAAGAGCCCGTCTTTGGATCTAGCAGCCGCTTCCACGCATATTCAAAGTCACTTGCTTTGACTGGGTCACCATTTGACCACTTAATCCCATCCCTTAAATGGAACGTGTACGTTTTTCCGTCCTTTGAAATGTCCCATTTTTCCGCCATGGCAGCAGATGGTTCGTGCTTCTCATTCAGTCTCGTTAATCCTTCCATTAAGTTATTGAGCCCTTGCCAGGACACATTATTAAAACCAATGGGCGGATCAAATGATGTTGGTTCGTTTTCGTTATTTAATGTCAAAACTTTCTCATCGCCCTTGCTTGAAGATCCTTTGCCTGCTTGCTCATTGGCTGTACATCCTGCAAGCAGCATCACTGCGATAAAGCAAATACTGAGAATCCAACCTGTTTTTCTCATGAAAAACTCCCCCTTTGTGTTGAAGATAAAACCGTTTGCTTCGCTCGTTCATCTTGAAGCCAGCAATGTACTGCATGTGTAGGTGAACGCTGCGTTTCATGCGGCATAATATGATCACACACTTTCATCGCAGACGGGCATCGATCGGTATATGGACAACCTTTTGGCGGAGCAAATAAATCAGGCGGGCTTCCTTCAATAGGAATGAGCTCATCTTTCATATCCAGCCTTGGAACGGATTGCAGTAGCCCTTTTGTATAGGGATGCTGCGGACTGTAAAAGATATCTCGCCTTGTCCCAACTTCAACGATTTTCCCCCCGTACATGACGGCCACTCGATCAGCGACTTGTGCTACGACCCCTAGGTCATGTGTGATTAAAATAATCGTCACGCCTGTTTTTTTCTGAATCTCCTTAAATAGTTCTAAAATCTGCGCCTGTATGGTGACATCTAGTGCAGTTGTCGGTTCATCTGCAATCAGCACCTTCGGCTCACAAATAAGAGCCATTGCAATCACGAGCCGCTGTCTCATGCCGCCGCTGAATTGATGCGGATATTGCTTCAGCCTCTCTTTCGGCTGCGGTATCCCCACCAAATCAAGCATACGAAGCGCCTCTTCTTTCACTTCTTTTTTTGTCAGCTTCTGATGCACTTTTGCAGCCTCCATCAGCTGATCTCCAATTGTCAGTGTCGGGTTGAGTGCCGTCATAGGATCTTGAAAAATCATGGAGATATCGACACCACGTATGCTGCGCATGTCTTTTTCAGATAATGACAGCAAGTTGCGATCACGAAACCAAATTTCCCCTTGATCAACTTGTGCACTGTATGCAGGGAGAAGCCGCATGATACTTTGAGACGTCACACTTTTCCCGCAGCCTGATTCTCCTACAATGGCGAGGGTTTCTTTTTCATACACATCCACATTCACCCCGCGTACCGCTTGAACAGAACCGCCATATGTCCGAAAGCTAACATGCAGATCGATAATCCGAAGCATTTTTTTCATCACGCCATCACCTCTTCATCTTCGGATCAAGCGCATCTTGCAGGCCATCACCTAAATTATTAAAGCAAAACATCGTCAGCGAAATAAAAAATGCCGGAAAGAATAAACGCCACCAGTGACCGTTATCTGACAGCACTGTCGGCAAGGCATCATTGGCCATCACACCCCAGCTTGCAAACGGCGCTTGAATCCCTAAACCGAGAAAACTTAAGAATGCTTCAGCAAAAATCGCTGTCGGTACAGTTAGCGTCATCTGGACAATAATCGGTCCCATCGTATTCGGCAGTAAATTTCTGCGGATGATGCGCAAACTTTTTGCGCCAAAGGTTTTCGAGGCAAGGACATATTCTTGGTTTTTCAGCTGAAGGACTTGACCTCTCACGATTCTTGCCATCCCGATCCAGCCTGTGACAGTGAGCGCCACAATAATAGTGACAAGCCCTGGCCCCATCAGAACCATCAATAAAATGACGACGAGTAAATACGGCAGACCGTAAAGCACCTCGACGATCCGCATCATGACATGGTCATACTTCCCGCCCTTATATCCTGCAATACCGCCATAGATGACACCGATTGCAAAATCAATGAGAGCGGCCATCACGCCCACAAATAACGAAATGCGTGCGCCATACCAAGTACGTGTAAACACATCACGTCCAAGCTCATCTGTTCCAAACCAGTGAGCAGCTGACGGTGGCAAGTTTTGCATGGAAAGCCGCTGTTCTGTCACACTATTCGGTGCAAGGAGTGGGCCTAATATAGCCATGACGAAAAGAAAAATCAGCACCGATAAACTAAACATAGCGAGTTTATTTTGTTTTAACCGTCGCCAAGTATCTGCCCAATACGAAAGTGAGGGTCTTTTAATGGCATGGACTTCAGATGTCTTTTGTTCTTTAGGAGCAAACCATTCATCTGGCACTTCATGCGCTTGATTCATTTGATCATGCTGAAGGTGTATGCTCATGCCTTTCCTCCTTTCTGATGCAGCTGGATCCTTGGATCAAGCAGACGATATGTCACATCTACAATGAAAAGAAGGGTAATTAAGATGATGCTGTAAAAAACAGTGGTTCCCATGATGACAGGATAGTCACGGTTATTAATACTCTCAACAAAGTATTTTCCCATTCCAGGGATCGCAAAGATTTTTTCAATGACAAAACTGCCTGTCAAAATACTTGCGACAAGTGTGCCGAGGATCGTGACGACAGGTAAAAGTGCATTCCGCAGGGCATGTTTAAACACAATTTTATAAGGGGAAAGTCCTTTCGCTTTTGCAGTTCGAATATAGTCCTGCGACAGCACTTCAATCATGCTCGATCTCGTTAATCGGGCAATGATCGCCATTGGACCTACCGCCAGTGCAATGGTAGGAAGCACCATATGCATTGGACTTGTCCACATTGCTGTAGGAAAGAGCTTTACATTCACAGCAAGCTGCTGAATTAATAAGGTAGCAAAGATAAAGTTTGGTATGGATATACCGAAAACAGCAATCGTCATGGCGATATAATCAATCAAGCCATTATGCCGGAGGGCAGCCATGATTCCGAGCAAGATGCCGGAGATGACAGCAATCAAAATAGAGATAAGACCAAGTTCTAATGAGACTGGAAAACCTCTCGCCAATAAATCATTGACACTTTCAGAAGGCTTTTTAATGGAAGGACCAAAATCAAAAGTAACGATGGATTTTAAATAGATCATGTATTGAACATAGAGTGGTTCGTCTAAGTGATAGTAGCTTTCGAGGTTTCGCTGGACAGTTTCGTTTGTATTTCGTTCTTCATTGAAGGGCGATCCTGGGATGACCTTCATTAAAATAAACGTTAAAGTTGTGATGGTTAAAATTGTGGCAATCATGGCAATCAAACGCTTGAGCAAAAAGCTGGCCATCTGCTGTCTCCCCCTCGCTTAACAAAATGTTGTACGTGCGGCAAGCTCTGTCATGACAAGCATCGCTTGGTAGGCTTCTAATATATTCTCTGCTTGGTACGTCACCGTTGTTGTCCCTTCGATGATGGCCGTACCCGGCATTAAATTCGCCCATTCGGCTTGTCCATAATTGGCAAACTCGATTTTCAGCACTGGCTGCTCAGGAGGCGTGAGCGGCTTCATTTGATGAATTTGTTTCATGGCAGCTTCCACTTGCTGCGAGATGAGGGTGCTCACTTTCGCTGGTGTTAAGCATTTCACAGCAGATCTTGAAATGGTTTCTTTCACCGCCACTGTTTTCACGCCAGGCATTAGCTTTTCTGCTTCAAGTGCCGCTTGATCGTCTCCGCATACAAGAATGACCGGAACACCATAATAGCCTGCGACATACGCATTAAAGCCCATTTCACCAATCGGATGATCATTTATGTAAAAATGTCTGACACCAAAAATCATACTGTGAGACATCACACCTTTCATTGATGCCCTCGCATGGTAGCCTAAAAAAACAGCGGCATCATACGTTTGATCTAATCCTTGGACCATTGAATAAGGCTTTACATCACCTGATATGAGAGATGCTTCCTCATGCAATTCTTCAATCAACAGATTATTCATTTTAGAATGGCTATCATTCACTAAAATATCGGTCGCCCCATGTGTAAGAAGAGCTTCTACACAGGCGTTCACTTCACCTGTCATGATTTTTCTCCCGCGCTCATAATTGTGCTGGCGGCTATCAACAAATGTATGATCAGCTAGACCAGTAATTCCCTCCATATCGACTGATAAATAGAGCTTCATCCCCATCCCCCTTTAATTAAACTTAAAATTTGTGTATATTTTTCTAAATTTTCTAAAAAATTATATGAGAACTTGATTGATTTTTCAATACAATGTCTGAAAATAAGGAAATTAGACTCAGGTAATACAGGTCAAAAGCATTGATGCGAAAGGATTTATTTTACAGAAAAAACACCACTAGCTATGTCTTTAGTGGTGTTTGTCTGCTTCATCGATTTGCGATTTTAGCTGCGCATATTTTTTCATCGTTTGTGTAAACAAGTCATCGAACATTTGCGGTGCCTGCTGCTGAATGACTGCAGCCCCCTCTCCTGTAATCCCGCCTTTTGTTGCGACCCTGTTCACCGTTTCAGCAAATGTCAGTCCGCGTTCAACAAGAACCTGACCTGTTCCTAGCAGCGCATATGTTAAAAATTCATAGGCTTCTTCTAAAGAAAGCTCACTATTCCGAACAGCGGCTCTCGCCATTTCTTCAAAGATTGCTGCAATAAAGCCTGGGGAAGAGCTTGTCAAATTACTCGCCGCATCAAACCGGTCCTCTTCCACTTCCCTGACGATACTAAAAGCTGAAAGCAGGTGGTGGAGCCGTTCTTGCGCCTCCTGCCCAGCGGTTTCACCATACGCCACAAGGGATACACCCGTCCCTACGGCTGATGTCAAAGTGGGAATGTATCTAGAAACCGGCTGATTCGTATGTTGCATTAATTTGTCTAACGTGACAGCCGCTGCCACTGATACGATATGAAGAGATGTCTTTGCGGGGCTCAGCTGATCTATGACATCAAGTACAGCAAGCGGTGGTACACAAACAAACACGACATCACATGATGCAGAGATGTCATCTAAAGAGCAAATGTTGACATGCTGGTTCTTCTCTTTCAGCTGTTGCAGCCGCTCCGTTTCACTTCTTGTATGGATCATAAACTGACTGGCATGAAGTACTCCTTTGTCCAGCCATTTTTGCACCATCATATCTGCCATGCTTCCATATCCAATGATTCCAATAGTCTCCACAGTTTAATCTCCTCTATTTTGCTTAGATTCACTACTTATTTTAACAATTTCCCACAATGTTTTCATTTTTATCCCACACTTTTTTCTTACGATAAAGTCAGTATCCACCACATACAGTCAAACATCTTGAACACATACATGTAAAAATCGATGAAAGAGAGTGATCTTAATGACACAACACAAAGATGAAAAACACACTTCTTATGAATTACAAACCATTGAACAGCCGAAAAAAAAGCAGAAGAAGCCAAGTGGCTGGCTGAAGCCATTTGTCAGTGGGATTGTAGGCGGTACGTTAGCGTTAGGTGTTTACGTTCTAACTCCATATGCTCAGCATTCAGAAAATCATTCAACTGATTCGTCAACGAAAACAGCCGCTGTATCGACAAATGATACAAGTACAAATTCGTCAAAAACAACAGCGTCACAAACATCCAATTCGACCAGCAGTATTTCCAGTATGGTCGAAAACGTATCACAAGCCATCGTCGGCATTACAAACTATCAAACACAAAGTCAAACAACCACAGATTTTGGCGATATGAACACACCTTTTGATGGATCACAGCAAAATCAAAACAGCAGCAGTCAAGAGCAAGAAAGCGGTACCGGATCAGGGGTTATTTTTAAAAAATCCGGCAGTAAAGCCTATGTATTAACAAACAACCATGTGATTGAAGGAGCAAGTAAATTAACAGTCTCCTTGCATAATGGCAAGACAGTGGAAGGAAAAGTAGTCGGCTCTGATCCGCTAACTGATCTTGCTGTCGTGGAAATTAGTAGCAGTGGCGTTACAAAAGTCGCTGAACTTGGAGACTCCTCATCCCTTCGTGCAGGAGAAACCGTCATCGCAATCGGAAATCCGCTTGGTGAAGATTTATCAAGAACAGTAACGCAAGGAATTGTCAGCGGTGTCGATCGAACAGTTTCTATGGATACATCAGCTGGCGAAAGCAGTATTAATGTCATCCAAACAGATGCAGCCATTAACCCCGGCAACAGCGGCGGACCGCTGTTAACAACAGACGGAAAGGTTGTGGGGATCACCAGTATGAAAATTTCTGAAACAGGTGTGGAAGGTATCGGGTTTGCGCTCCCAATCAATGATGTCAAACCAATTGCAGAGCAGCTTCTCACAAAAGGAAAAATCGAACGACCTTATATCGGTATCAGCATGCTGGATCTCGAACAAGTACCAGATGCTTATCAGAAGGAAACGCTTGGACTGACAAGCAGTCAGCTGGATAAAGGCGTGTACGTAAAAGAAATCGCTGCTGGCTCACCTGCTGCCAAAGCTGGATTAAAGACAGAGGATGTCATCACCGCCATCAATGGCAAAAAAGTGACAACCGGCAGTGAATTACGTCACGAGCTTTACACGAATGCAAAAGTAGGAGATACCGTCAGCATCACAATCGTTCGTAATGGAACAGAAGAAACAAAACAAGTGACATTAACACAATCTGAATCAAAGCAAGTCAGCTCTTAACGAAAAAAGCAGCTCATAAAAATTGAGCTGCTTTTTTCATGTTCACTTGATTGGGACCAATCTTTGTTCAATTTCTGCTCGTTTGTGCTCTAAAAATGGTGGAAGTGCTAATTGATCACCAAGCTCATCCACGCTTTCATCCACTGTGAATCCCGGGCCGTCTGTTGAGATTTCAAACAAAATGCCGTTTGGCTCTCTAAAATATAGGGCTTTGAAATAAAAACGTTCTACAACACCAGAGTTGGTGAAACCGGCTTTGGCTATTTTATCATGCCATTTTTCAAGCTCTTCTGCGTCCGCTACACGAAAAGCTACGTGATGAACACTCCCTCTGCCAGATCGCTCAACAGGTCCTTCTGCTTTTTCAATGACATGAATCTCTGTTCCAGCTCCGCCTTGTCCTGATTCAAAAATCGTCACGATTTCCCCATCATTTGATTGTTCACGTGCTTTTTCTGTAAAACCAAGGATGCTCGTTAACACACTGATCGTTTTATCTGCTTCTGCGACTGTTAATTCTACTGGTCCCAAACCTCTGATCGCAAAATCAGCAGGAATCTCATCATGCACTGGCGGCTTCGCTCCATCTTGCACGCTTGGTTCTACAGTCAAAAACAGCTTCTGTCCTTCTGGATCTGTAAATTTCAAGGCAGGTCTGCCACCTCTTAAAGAAGCTGTTTCTTTCTTTACACCTTTTTCTTCAAAACGCTTTTCCCAAAAAGTGAGTGCCTCTTCTGAAGTGACAATCAAACCTGTGCGTGAGATCGCATTTGTTCCGTCCAGCCGGCGGGCGAGCATCGGTATTTCAAAAAACGTCAGCTCTGTACCAGGTGAGGCGACCTCATCTCCATAAAATAGATGATACATCGATGGATCATCTTGATTGACTGTTTTTTTCACCAGTTTTAAGCCAAGGATTTGGCGGTAGAAATTAACGTTTTTCTGAGCATTTGCTGTTAGTGCTGATACGTGGTGAATCCCATTTATTTTCATTGTGTTCACTCCTAATATAAAATATCTCGAATTCAAGATAATATCCTTATGAATAAAATAGGTCATTTTAGAAGAAAAGTCAACCATTCGGCTGCATCTTTATTGGATGTTCGGTTTTCGCTCATTAAATTAACATTACATCAAAAATATTCTTATATTGTTCGCTTTTAAGATAACATTCATCCTAATATCTCCAATAAACGAACACTTTTAAATACAAATACGAAAATCAGAAAATTTTTTTAATTCTTGTTTTCCTAAAATCGTATTACAATGAACAAAATACATGTCACACTAACGTACGAAAGTGATGCAGGAGGTCGTGTGTAATGAACAAAGAACAACCAGCGTTAAAACAAGACATCGGCTTATTTTTTGCCCTATCTCTTGTCATCGGAACAATTATTGGATCTGGCGTTTTTATGAAGCCTGGCAACGTCCTTTCTTATTCAGGAAGCTCAAGCATCGCCTTATTCGCATGGCTGTTAGGCGGGATCTTAACCCTTGCAGGCGGACTCACAGTCGCTGAAATTGGTACACAAATCCCACGTACTGGCGGTTTATATGCCTATCTTGAAGAAGTATACGGTGAATTTTGGGGCTACTTATGTGGCTGGGTGCAAATTATTATTTACGGACCAGCGATTATTGGTGCTCTTGGTCTTTATTTTGGTTCATTATTAGCTAATTTATTTTCTCTTTCATCTATATGGGCTACAACCATTGGCATTATCACCGTTCTCTTTTTATGTGTAATCAACATCATGGGAACGAAATATGGTGGTTTTGTCCAAGGACTGACCACGATCGGAAAACTTGTTCCAATTGCAGCAATTATTGTGTTTGGCTTATGGAAAGGAAATGAACATATTTTCACAGCCGTCAATGAGAGTATCGCACAAATGAACTTCGGTGCAGCAATTTTGGCAACACTATTCGCCTATGATGGCTGGATTTTGCTTGCAGCGCTTGGTGGTGAAATGAAAAATCCAGAGAAACTGCTTCCTCGCGCGATGGCAGGCGGTATTTTAATTGTCACAGCATGTTATCTCTTTATTAACATCGCCCTTTTGCATGTGTTACCAGCTGATCAAATCGTTCAACTAGGTGAAAATGCAACAAGCACAGCTGCTACAATGCTCTTTGGTCCAATTGGCGGTAAAATTATTAGTATCGGAATCATCATTAGTATCTTTGGCTGTTTGAATGGAAAGGTTCTTTCGTTCCCGCGTGTCATTTTTGCGATGGCAGAACGAAAACAAATTCCGTTTGCCAAAGCCATTTCACGCATTCATCCTACTTTTCAAACACCTTGGATCGCTGTATTTGTACAGATTTTGATTGCCATTGTGTTTATGATCGTCAGTAATCCCGAGAAGCTGTCAGAAGTTTCGATTTTCATGATTTACATCTTTTATGTGATGGCCTTTTTCGCTGTCTTTAAGCTAAGAAAACAAAACAAGGGAATGAAGCGCGCTTATAGCGTACCACTTTACCCGCTCACACCGATCATTGCAATTATTGGCTCTTTCTTTGTCTTAATCAGCACCATGATCACCGATTGGCAAAGCTGCCTGATCTCCATGCTGATCGGCATTGCTGGACTGCCGATTTATTACTACATGAAAAAAACACAAAATAAAGCAGAGCGCTAAGACAGCCTCTGCTTTATTTTTTATATTGCTTAATGACCTTATAAGATTCGTTTAAATATCTCATCAGCCGGTATGGCTTACTTAAAACCCGGATGGGGAGTCTTGAAATAAATCCATTCAGATTCGCCTTATACTCCTGCGTCATCCGCTTCGGCTTTGTGGCAATTTTTTCATACACTTCTTTGTAAAATTCCTTCATGATGTCGACTTGCACACTGATCTTCTGATGACACTCTGTACACTCAACGCTTTTCATCTGATCATTCACATAAACGATGCTGTGGAGGGTCTCTTCTTGGCACCGAGTACAGTGTAGGTTTGCTTCCATTTCGGTTTTCTTCAAGATACACAGCTCCTTTCTCGTTTGATGTTGCTCTTTTTATACAATACGATGGCTGTCAGCTGTTTATTGGACAGATGCTTCCTTTAAAATAGCTGCCGCAGTCAATTCATCGGTGACGAGCACCTGAATAAAGCCGCCGTTTAAAGCCCCTAAAATACTTTCAGCCTTATGGGTTCCTTCCACAACTGCGATGACTTTTTTCACGCTCTTTAATTGTTCTAACGATAATCCAATCACCTTTTGGTTCAGCTCATCTTGGACTGGTTTCCCTTCCCCGTCAAAGAAACGAAAACCAATATCACCAACAGCTCCTGATTGCCTTAAACCAGACAAATCTTCTTCTTTTAAATAACCGACTGTTTTCAATGTAGAGCCTTTATGCGGATTCCCAATACCGATCAGGGCAATATCAACATTTCTGCCTTCTTCAAGCACAGCTTCTATGTCCTGCATCGCCATCAGCCGCTCTTTTAATTCTTCTGTTTCTAAAATCGCAGGTGCATATAAATAGGAGCACGTACCATTCATCTTCTTTGCCAGCTCATATGCCAGCTGATTCGCGTGAATGTCGACTGCCTGCCTGCCCATTCCGCCCTCTAAAGGAATGACTTTGACATCGTTTCTTCGCTCAAATGGATATTCCTTCACTAGCTCGGCAAGTGTGGTTCCCCATGAAATACCGATTTTCTCAGCGCCTTTCATGTTTTTAGAAAGATAATAGGCGCCCGCTTGACCGACTGCCCGTTTGACCATCTCAGACATTGTCCCGACACTTGGGACAACGACAGCATCCGTTAATTGAAAGGTCGTTTCCAGCTGCTTTTCAAGTTCCACTGTATGAATACTTTCGTCTTTAATGTACACTTCAACGATTCCCACATCTTTTGCTTTTTGTAAGAGCTTTGAAATGACTGGTCTTGAGACATTGAGCTTTTTTGCAATCTCCTGCTGCGTCCACCCGTCTGTATAATAAAGATGAGCAACCTTGACGAGCTGTCGTCTTTCTTCCCAATTCAGCATGTGACATCATCCTTTTAATATACTATGATTACCAGTATACCAAACATTCGTTTCTAATTGGAACAATTGTTATGAAAATAAAAAAAGAGCGATTAACTCTCCGCTCTTTTTCCCTCGCTATATTTAGGCTGATACGTTCTCCCGCCATCTAATAAGAGTATCTGTCCGTGCAAATAGCTTCCCTCGTCACTTGCGAGAAATAAAGTGACTCCAGCAATATCTTCTGGTTTTCCTAATCTCCCGATAGGAATAAGGGATCGAAGCTGACTTTTCTCAAGCTCAGTCGGATAGAGCGTATCAAGCATCTGAGATTCAATGACGCGCGGTGCAATGACATTGATGCGGACATGATGAGAACCCAATTCCTTTACAAGCGAACGCATGAGACCAAATGCCCCGGCTTTTGACGCGTAATACTGGATGCCGCCGCCAGAGCCTGTTATCGCAGATCCTGATCCAATAATGACAACGCTGCCTTCTTTCCGCTCACATAGAGAGGGTGCTAATGCTTTGATGCAATAGAAAAGACCATATAGATTCACAGCCAGTGTCTTTTTCCAAAGTGAAAAATCAACCTCTAAAAAAGGAAGGGATTTCGTCATTCCTGCTGAATAGACAAGATGCCCAATGCCACCCAACTCCCTTTCAGCTGCTGACGCCATTTGCTGAACACTTTCCCACGATGAAACGTCAGCTTGGAACGTCAGCAGCTGAGGATGCTGCTGTTTTAAAAGCGAAAGTCCCTGTTCATCTATATCTGACACAGCTACACGATGCCCTTCTTTTAAAAAACGCTGAGCAATTTCTTTGCCGATTCCTTGGGCGCCACCTACGATGAGAACTGGTTTTTGTTGATTAGCCAGCGCTCTCACCCCCATCAAGCATAATTGCTGCTCCATCTGTAAATGCACCGTACGATGTACTTAAGAAAACCGTCATATGAGCCACCGTCTCCTTGATTTGCTCTTTGTCAGTAAGCAAATGGAGAGGCGGCGGAAGTAGTGCCAATACCCGGATGCCTTTGTCTTTAAATTCGCGCGCTAATCCTTTTGTCATGGCATTCAACATACTATTTGATGTAGCATGTGAGATCCCGCCATCACCTGTTATGCTGCCTGATGAGGAAATATTAATGATGCAGCCCTGCTTCTGATCCACCATATGCCACACAGCGGCTTGACTGGAAAGAAAGACTGTATTTACGGATCTTTCCACTTCATCGACCCATATCTCAGGACTTACGTCATCAATCTCCTCATCTGCTTTTTGCTCGGCTTGATTGACTAAAATATCAAGCTTGCCGCATGTATCGATGACTTGTCTTAGCATAAGCGTAGCATCACGCGGTGTCTCAAGCGGATTGATGACAACAGTCGATTGGCCGCCTAATTTTTCAATGTCTTCGCTTATCGACTTTGCTTTTGATTCATCACCAAAAGCGTGTATGAAAACATGTGCACCTGCCTGGGCCAAAGCCAGGCAGATGGCTTCTCCAAATCCATCTGTGCTATCTGTCACAAGTGCCACTTTCTGATGAAGCTGGACGTGCACACGGATCTCCTCCCTATCCCTTGTTTGGCATTTATTTTCTCAGCTTACTCACAATATCAAGAGCTGCTTCATAAAAGCCTTCTGAGATGGTTGGATGCGGGTGAATCATTTTGGCCATCTCTTCAGCTGTTCCTTCTAAATACATAAATGAGGAAGCCTCTGATATCATCTCCGTTACATGCGGACCAACCATTGTAGCGCCAATGACTTCACCATATACGGTATCGTACACGAGTTTAATAAAGCCGGTTTGAACACCTGCTGCCAACGCTTTTCCACTTGCAGCTAAATCAAATCGCTCTGCCCGCACGTTCAGCCCTTTCGCTTTCGCCTCTTTCTCAGTCAGTCCAACACTCGCTACCTCTGGCAATGTATAAATACATCTAGGAATGATGTCGTGATTCATTCTTTCAGGCTCGCCGCATATATTGCTAACCGCAACAGCTGCCTCTGCCATCGCCGCATGAGCGAGCTGATAGCCGCCGGCTACATCTCCAATTGCATATACACCTTCAGTACTTGTCTTCATCTCATCGTTTACTTTAATAAAAGGACCATCCAGCTGAAGATCAAGCTGACTGACAGCAGAGACATTTGGTCTTCTTCCGACGCAAACTAGCAGTCTTTCAGCCGTAAAGATGTGCGTCTCTCCTTTATCGTCTGTCGCATGAATCGCTTTGACTCCTTCGCTTTCTGTTACCTCTGTCACCGTCGTTTTCTTTGCAATATGGATGCCTTTTTTCTTCAATTCTTTTTCTAGCAATTTCGACGCTTCTTCATCTTCCTGCGGAATAATCGACGGAGCGGCTTCTATAATGGTGACTTTTGATTGGAGACTCTGGAAGATGCATGCCAGCTCAAGACCAATTACACCTCCACCAATGATGACGACAGATGCAGGAATATCTGGGATGTCAAAGATCGTATCACTTGTGTCAAATTGAATCTCTTTGAGCCCTGGAATAGGCGGAATAGCAGGTGATGAGCCAGTGGCAATGATCAGCTCTTTTGTTTCAATCGTTTCTGACCCATCTTGTTTTTCAATGTCAATGCGATTTTTTGTCACAGCTGTGCCTCTGCCGTTATATACATCAATCTTTCCTTGCTTTAATAAAAAGGCGATTCCGCCCCTGAGTTTTTCGATGACATCATCTTTACGTTTTCTCATTTTATCGAAGGAAAGAACCATCTCACCTGTTTCGATTCCCCAGCTTTTTGCTTTCTCAATGGATTCAATGACTTCTGCATGTTTGAGCAGTGTCTTTGAAGGGATACAGCCTCGATTTAAACAAGTCCCCCCTAGAAAATCCTCTTCAATCAATGCAACTTTGTGTCCACGTTCAGCGGCTTGAAGGGCGGCAGTGTATCCGCCAGGCCCTCCGCCAATGACTGTCAGATCATACGTTTTTGTCATCCGATTCATCTCCTACATTAGCAATTCAAATGGTTGTTCAAGCACTTTTTTAAGGTCTGTTAAAAAGGCTGCTGCTGGTGCACCATCTACCACTCGATGATCAAATGATAAACTGACGCCCATCATTGGCCGCACCTGAATTTCTCCATCGATCACTACAGGTTTTTCTTGAATGCGTCCAACGCCTAAAATCGCCACTTCCGGCTGATTAATAATTGGGGTAAACGTGTCAATGGCATACATCCCTAAGTTACTAATGGTAAATGTAGACCCCTTCAACTGGTCTGGCAGTAGCTTTTGATCGCGTGCATTTCGACCAATTTCTTTTGCTTCTTTTGTGAGCTGTTTCAGCCCTTTTTGATTTGCATGAGAGATGACCGGAACCATTAAGCCGTCTTTCACAGCAACCGCAAGACCAATGTGCACATCCTCATGGAAATGGAGCTCATTTTGTTCAAACGTCATATTGATTTGCGGATGGCGCGTGAGGACACTGCTGACCGCATGGATGATGATTTCTGTAAACGACAATCTGTAGCCTGTCTCTTTTTCAATCGCTGGGAGCAGCTGTTTGCGCACTTCTGTTGCTTTTGTCATATCAATTTCACTTGTTAATGTGACGTGCGGCGCTGTAAAGGCACTTTGTGACATGCGATCTGCGATCACTTTTCTCATCCCGGCTAGTTTTTGTGTTCTCACTGGAGCAGCCTCTGCCTTTTGTGCGCCTGCTGCTTTCACGTCACTCTTCATGATTTTTCCGTGAGCGCCAGAACCAGCAACATTCGCTAAGTCGATTCCTTCACGAGCAGCCACTTTTCCTGCAAGTGGTGATACGCGCTGGCCTTCCTCGTTCGTATGAAGGGCCGCTTCGACATCCCGTTTTTGAATTCTGCCTTTTGGTCCTGTACCAGATACTTCGTGAATGGCAACTTGGTGATCTTTTGCCGTTTTTCTCGCTGCAGGTGTTGCGCGTACTTTCTCACCCACCGCTGGTTCAACTTCAGTCGAAACAGATGGTTCAGATGGTGATGACGTTCCGCTGTCTTCAGAAGACGCTTCATCTGACTGCGCTGGCGGCTCGCTCGGTACCTGCTCATTTGCCTCTCCGATATATCCAATGACAGCATTGACTGGAATCTGATCATCTGCTTCGTAATATTTCTTTAGAAAAACGCCATCATCATAGGCTTCAACCTCGATATTGATTTTGTCTGTCATAATCTCAAATAGAGGCTCACCGATTTCAACCGAATCTCCTTCTTCTTTAAACCATTGAAGCAAGGTACCGATCTCCATCGTACTGCTTAGCTTCGGCATAAATATCTCTTTTGGCATGATCTTCTCCCCTTTACTTAAGAGCGCACGAGCTCTTTTGCTGCTTCAATAATATCTGGCACTTGTGGAATGACTGCTTTTTCCAGCGTTGGGTTGTACGGTATTGGGACGGCAAGACCGCCAAGTCGTTTAATAGGTGCATCTAAATAGTCGAAGGCTTCACTTTCCGCTATCATACTGGCAATCTCTCCGCCGTAGCCGCCTCGTTTCACTGCCTCATGCACAACGATACATTTGCCTGTTTTTTTCACAGATTCAATAATGGTTTCTTCATCTAATGGGACGAGCGTTCTCGGATCAATGATCTCGACATCGATTCCTTCCGCTTCTAGTTCCTTCGCTGCTTCGAGCGCTTTGTGCACCATAATGGCTGTTGCGACAATTGTGACGTCCTTTCCGCTTCTCTTCACATCCGCTTTCCCTAAAGGAATCGAATACTGCTCTTCTGGTACTTCACCGATTGTTTTATATAAAAGCTTGTGTTCATAGAAAATGACAGGGTTGTCATCATCCATTGCTGCTTTTAAAAGTCCTTTTGCATCATAAGCTGTTGAAGGCTGAACCACCTTTAGTCCAGGAATATGAGCCATCCACGCTTCTAAGCTTTGGGAGTGCTGCGCTGCGGCACCTGTCCCGGAACCTGCTGGTGTTCTGACAACAAGCGGCACCTTCCCTTTTCCGCCAAACATGTAACGTGTTTTCGCTGCTTGGTTTACAAGCTGATCCATTGCAATTGTAATAAAGTCAGAGAATTGTAGTTCTAAAATCGGACGCATTCCTGTCAAAGCCGCTCCGACTGCGCCTCCTGCGATGGCAGCCTCTGAAATCGGCGTATTGCGGACGCGTTCTGGACCGAATTCCTCGATCATCCCGCGCGTGACACCAAATGCGCCACCGTATACGCCGATATCTTCACCTAAAATGAAGACATCTTGATTTTTTCTCATTTCCTGACTCATTGCTTCTCGAACGGCTTCTAAATATGAAATCTCTCTCACTGTCGTGTTTGTCACGTGATTCCCCTCCTAATTAGGCGTATACATCCTCTAATAGTGTGTCAATTGATGGTTCTTTACTATTTTTCGCAAATTCAACAGATGCCTCGATCTCTTGCTTCGCTTCTTCTTGTAAACGAGCAGCCTGCTCTTCTGTCAGAACATCTAGCTCCATTAAGAGTGACTTAAAGCGTTTAATTCCGTCTTTTTGTCTCCATTCTGTCTCTTCTTCACGTGTACGGTATTTTTTCGCATCACTCTTAGAGTGACCCTTCCAGCGATACGTTTTCATTTCAATGAGTGATGGCCCTTCTCCAGCTCTTGCACGGCTTACAGCTTCATCTACTGTATTCATGATCTCAACCATGTCATTTCCATCAACTGTTTTCCCTGGCATTCCGTAGCTTTCTGCTCTTGTTGAGATGTCTTCAATGTTGATCATTTCTTTCACAGGACCAGACATGCCGTATTGGTTGTTTTCACAAATAAACACAACAGGTAAATCCCAAATGGAAGCAAGATTCAGCGCTTCATGGAAGCTACCTTCATTTGTGGCGCCGTCTCCGAAGAAACAAAGGACCACAAAGCCTTCCTTTTTCATCTTGGACGTGAGCGCCGCACCTGTTGCAAGCGGAATACCGCCGCCAACAATTCCATTTGCCCCAAGGTTTCCTTTTTCTAAATCGGCAATATGCATGGAGCCGCCTTTTCCTTTGCAGTAACCCGTTTCACGTCCGAACAGTTCAGCCATCATTTTATTGACCTCTGCACCTTTTGCAATACAGTGACCATGTCCGCGGTGTGTACTGACAATCTTATCTTCATCCTTTAACACAGCAATAGATCCAACAGCCGATGCTTCCTGTCCAACACATAAATGGGTCGTTCCATGGATTAATCCTTTAGCAAAGAATTGATCGACCTTTTCATCAAAATATCTTACTAACCACATTTGTTTATATAAATCTGCTAATTTCTCATGACTAATCTGTTCAGGCAAAGTGATTTGTTTTTGCATTTCTTCTCTCCCCTTTACATTTGTTCTTATGTGTTACATTTGTAATTATCATACGTTTAACTCTCATTGAAGTCAAGCATTTCCGTTTATTTTTTAAGCGTTTTCATCTTTTTTCAGAAAAAAAGAGAAAGGCAAAGCCCTTTTCCAAAGACCTTCTCTTTCTCTCCATCTCGTACATTCTCATTCATCTGGATACATCATGATTTTGACGCTTTCACCTTCTGGATGCCTAGCACATTCTATCGCCTGACGAAGCTGACTTAATGGATATCGATGCGTAACCATTTTTTCTGTATGAACGACTTTCGCTTTTAAGAGCTCCAGCGCTTCACGATAATGGTATGGATGCGAGGAATAAGCTCCGACTACTTTCACTTCATCATGGAAAAAACGTTCTGCTGGAATGGAGACATCCCCTTTCGGAAAGTGAGCAAAGACCAAAATCGTTCCGCCTCTTGCGACAGCTTGAAATGCTTCTTTTAAAAGCGCACTACTACCCACAGAAATAATGACAAGGTCCGCTCCCTTTCCATCTGTTTCTTTCATGACGCGGTTTTCTACTGGCTCAGATGCTGGATGAAAAGCGACGTCCGCCCCAAGATTTCTTGCTTGAAGGAGCCTGTTCTCATTTACGTCTGTGATCATCACTTTTCCAGCCAAATAATATTTGGCAAGCTGTAATTGAATGCAGCCAATTTGCCCCGCTCCAAGAATCAAGACCGAATCTCCAGGATGAACGGGCGCCCTTTCAAAGCCGTGAAGACAGCAGGCAACCGGTTCGACCATCGCTCCTTGTTCATATGAGACGTCATGTGGGAGCTTACCCATTGTATGCTTAACATGTAAAGCAGGAACACGAATATATTCCGAAAAACCGCCCGGCTCTACATTTGTGGCTGCAAATTGCGGGCACATTGTATAAAATCCTCTTTGACAAAAGTCACATGTAAAACAAGGGACATGATGCGCTACATACACCCTGTCTCCCGTTTGAACATGTGTGACGTGACGGCCTGTTTCGATAATGTCACCAGCGATTTCATGCCCTAGCACTGTGCCAGGAGGTACCGTCTCATGTGTCGCTTTATAAATATCCGTCCCGCATAACCCGCAGGCACGCATTTTTAATAATACTTCGTCGTCACCAATGGCTGGCCGCTTCCGCTCCTCGTAACGAATGTCCTCTGAAGAATAAAAGACAGCTGATTTCATTTAGCCGCATCCTCCTTTTCATCACATGTCGCAAGACTCTGCAAGGATTGAACGAGCTGCTTGTACTCACTCATCTCACTTGAAATCCAGTAGCGTCCGCCAAATATTCGCGCAGGTCCCACTCTGACATATACTTTCCCGATATGAGGATATGGTTTTAAAAACAATTTTCCTTTAATATCGGACACGGCATATGTGTGCCACCTGCCAAAAGCACCTATTTTCAGCTCATCTTCACTAATCATGATATTCGTTGGCTGATTCAGGCCAGTGATGCTAGAAAGCATAAGGATAGGCAGCGTATAGACACCTAACACAGCTAATGGCTCAGGTCCTGCCGACATCAACGTATAAAGAGACCAGAGAAAAAACACACATATTAACAAGGCCGGAAGGAAAATAGAAAACATGGCAGACGTTCGGCTATAAGCATGCTGCTGCATGAGAGCTCCCCCTTTCAAATGACATGGAAGGAGCTTTCGCAGCTCCTCCACGCAATCATCGTTCACTTAATATGATCGATAATTTTTTCAATATCATCTTCAATGCCAAATCCCGTTAAAAAAGATAACGTTTGAATCACAGGCGTTCCTTTTGTATCACTAACAGGCGTTGTCGTTACAATTAAATCAGCACCCTCCGCTTTCTGCGGAACCTCAGATGCCTTACACTGTTCAACGATGACATCGTATCCTTTTTCCTTTAATGTCTCTTCTACCTTTTTTGCCACAACCGTTGACGTAGCAACTGCCGTTCCGCAAGATACTAATATTTTTTTTGCCATGAGAATCCCTCCAGCTCGTTTATTGATCTTTCTGATCTAAGCCCATTTCTTTTGCATACTGCTTTTTAATATCATTTCGCACCCAGTACCAAAGAAGCGCATATGCCAGTGCACAGACAATCGCTGCAATGAAGTAAGGATTGCTCGGATCAAGAAGTCTTACCATGATCCAAGGAATGACGTGTGAACCAAGATCGATACCAGAGATCATATTTGCCCCTTCTGGGAAGTCGAAACCAACTGCTTTCCCCATTGTTGTGGCGAGTGGTGCAAGGTTCGTTGCAATGAAGAAAACAATCATTAAGGTAAAAATACTGTTAATGAGGCCGCGAATAATATTCCCACGAGCGGCTGCTACTGCCCATACTACTGTAAATGGCAGAACCGATAAGTCTGCAAACGGCAGCATACCATTGTAAGGAAGAACGACAGCGAGCAAAATGGTGATTGGCACCATCAAAAGGGCTACAGCCATATTCGCTGGATGACCAATGACAATCGCTGTATCCAAACCAATATAGACATTTTTTCCAGGGAAACGCTTTTGAATATAAGAACGAGCACCCTCAGAGATTGGAATAAGTCCTTCCATTAATAAAGCAACCATTCTTGGCATTAACACAAGCACTGCAGCCATTTGAATTCCAAGGGTCATGACACCTTTTGCATCATAGCCCCCAAGAAGACCAATAATGATACCAAGTATAAGACCCATCACAAGCGGTTCACCAAAGATGCCAAAACGTTTTTTCAAAGTTTCTGGATCCGCATGAATTTTGTTTAGACCAGGGATTTTATCAATCACGCGGTTTGACGCATACATGAGCGGAGCGAAGTTGACCGTTTCAGCATGAGCCATCGATACGCCTTTTAATCCGAAATGGTGTTCAATCGTCGGTGCCGTCCAATCGGCGAGTTTTAGTGTAATCGCAGAAACGATTAAACCAACGGCAAGAGCTAAGAACATATTATGATAAGCGTAGTAAGTAACAGAAGCAGCGAAAATCAAATGCCAGAAATTCCAAATATCCACATTCAATGTTTTCGTAAAGTTAACAGACAGCAAAATGACATTTAACAAGAGCACAAGAGGAATCATCAAAGGGGCAACAGGTGTACCAAATGAAATGGCGGCTCCAATCGGCCAACCGACATCTAAAATATCAAGCTTTAATCCAAGAGAATTGACCATGGCTTTGGCTGCTGGTCCAAGACCGCTTACAAGTAAATTAATGACCAGATTGACCCCGACAAATCCAATTCCGATGGTAATACCTGCACGGAAGGATTTTTTAAATCCTTGCCTTAAAATCATACCGAATAACGTCATAATAATTGGGAGCATAATTGTTGGCCCTAAGTCTAAGATGAAATCGACGGCTTGCTTGATCATACATCCACCTCCTGATTTTAAATAAAGCGCTTACATTATGTCGTGAATAGCTATTGGTTTAATTCTTTTTGAAGTACATCAACGGCTTCTTCATACGATGTCATGTGAGATAAACTTGTCATTACTTCTTCTTTTCTGAAAAGCGTCATCAGTTTCTCTAACATCACAAGCTGTTTACTAGGTTCAGAGATTGCCAGAACGAACACAATTTTGGCTTGAACTGTCTCATGAGGGCTTCCCATCTTATGAAAAATAACAGGTTCTTTTAATGTCGCTACACTGATCGCCGGTTTGTTTACATGTTCAGGATCTGTATGGGGAATGGCTACCCCAAAGGTCGCAAGAGGAAGACCGGTCGGATATGTTTTTTCTCTTTCAAGCACTGCTGGTAAAAAGCTCGATTTAATATACCCTCCAGTTTCTAACCTTTCTGCTAAATAGGCAGTCACCTCCTCACTTGAAGATGCTTCGTATTGCAGCTCAATCAGCTGTTGATCTAACTCAAACAAGCTGTTCAAACAACCACCCCTTTCATTTGGTATAAATATGAACACATGTAACAAAAAGAATGAACATTTTAAAATAGAACCTTTTGTAAAGCGCTTACAAACAAATGTGTTATAAAATGTTCAATACTGTTACCTTTGTAAAGATATTATAATATTCAAAATTATAAGTCAATGTTCCTAGGAAAATTTTTATAAAAAAAGATGCAGCTTTTTGCCGCATCTCTTTCATTACATCACATCAACTTCTTGTTAAATATGGCTTCCTATATCTAAAAATTCAGCTACAAAAAGGTTGTCTGTCTGCTCTGTCATTTCTTTTTTTGTGCCGATTTTTTCGATTCTGCCCTCATTCATCACTACAACACGATCAGCGATATCAAACGCTTCTTCTTGATCATGCGTCACAAAGATGGTCGTCATTTGAAATTCTTGATGAACTTTTTTCAGCCAATGTCTTAATTCTTTTCTCACCTTTGAATCTAGTGCACCAAAAGGTTCATCTAAGAGAAGAGCTTTCGGTTTAACGGCTAGAGCACGTGCGAGTGCTACACGTTGCTTTTGTCCACCTGACAGCTGCTCTGGATAACGGTGTTCATACTGCGTTAATTGAACAACTTTCAGCAGCTCATGCACCCGCTCTTTGATGTCTTTTTTAGGCAGCCTTTCTCCTCTAGGTTTCATCTTCAATCCATAAGCCACATTATCAAATACCGTCATATTTCGAAAAAGCGCATATTGCTGAAAGACAAAACCAATTTGCCGTTTTCGCACTGGAATGTGAGTATAATCTTGTTCTCCAAATAAGATCTGCCCTGTATTCGCATCATCAAGCCCTGCAATAATTCTTAATAAAGTCGTCTTACCTGATCCAGATGGTCCTAGTAAGGATATTAATTCCCCATTTCCGATCGTCAAATCCACGTTTTGCAAAACCTTCGTCTGCCCAAATTGCTTTGATATTTGTTTCGCTGTAATCCCCAAGGCTGATCCCTCCATTTATTTTGAACGCTTGCCAAGCCTGTGATCTCTCTGCTGAATGATCTGCTTGATGATTAATGTGATGACCGCAACAAACGCCATGAGAGAGGCCACGGCAAAAGCCGCTTGGAATTGATACTCGTTGTATAGAATTTCTATATGAAGCGGCATTGTATTTGTCATTCCGCGGATATGACCGGATACAACTGACACTGCACCAAATTCACCAATCGCCCTTGCCCCTGCTAAAATGGCGCCGTAAAAAAGGGCCCATTTTATATTTGGAAGTGTCACAAGGAAAAAGGTCTTCCACCCACTGGCACCAAGCGTAAGCGATGCTTCTTCCTCATGAATGCCTTCATTTTGCATAAACGGAATTAATTCTCTCGCAACAAAAGGAAATGTCACAAAGATGGTCGCAAGAATCATCCCCGGTACAGAGTAAATCACTTTCCATCCATTTGCTAATAGCCACGGTCCTAAAAGTCCATTTGAACCAAATAAAAGTACAAATATAAGTCCTGCAATGACAGGTGACACCGCAAACGGAAGATCAATGACAGTTGTTAACAAACGTTTTCCCGGGAAATGAAATTTTGTGATGAGCCAAGCAGCACTGATCCCAAAAATCATTTGAAGCGGCAATGTGATCATCACAATGAAAACAGTCAATTTAATTGCCGCAAGCGTGTCTGGATGTGAGATGGCAAGAAGATAAGAACTCCATCCTTTCTCAAAAGCCTTTGAAAACACAGCAATCAACGGCATGAGTAAAAACAAAATCAAAAAAGCATACACCACACTAATCAACATACGCTTCACCGCTTTTGATTCCGTCACAGGACTCCTGTACTTGATGCGGTGCTCTTTAAGAAGCTCCCTTTCCAATCGTCTCACCTCACTTCCACTTGTTTTTTCCGCTCGACAAACCACTGCAATCCGTGAATCAATAACAAAATGACAAATGATAAGAGCAGCATGAAACAGGCAATGGCTGCGGCTCCTTGATAATCATACTGCTCAAGCTTAGACATGATCATCAGTGGTGTAATCTCTGTTTTAAACGGAATATTTCCCGCTATAAACACAACGGAGCCATATTCACCGAGTGCTCTTGCAAATGCCAGAGAAAATCCAGTCATTACCGCTGGAAACAAGGCAGGCAGCAGTACATGAAAAAAGGTCTGTTTTCTTGTAGCACCAAGTATGGCTGCGGCCTCTTCCACTTCCTGCTCAAGCCCCTCAATGACCGGTTGAACCGTTCTTATGACAAATGGAATGCCAATAAAAATCAGTGCCAAAATAATCCCGAGCGGGGTGTATGCCACCTTCACATGCAAAAATTGCCCAATCCACCCATTCGGAGAATAAAGAGTCGTCAAAGCGATGCCAGCCACTGCCGTTGGAAGAGCAAACGGCAAATCGATGAGGGCATCCAGGATGTTCTTTCCTGGAAACGAGTACCGCGTGAGAACCCATGCGATCAGTACACCGAAACCTGCATTGATGAGTGCAGCTGCAAAAGAAGTCGTAACCGTAAGCTGCAGCGACTTTAGCACCCGCGCATCACTAAAGACATTCCAAATTCCTTCTGCTCCTAATGAAGCCGTCCAAATAAATACCATAGATAAAGGAATCACGACAATCGCACTGACATAACCAAGTGTCACTCCGAGACTCAGCCCGAATCCAGGCAATACACGTTTTCTTTTATTGACGGCAGTATAGCCTTTCTTCATCACGTCGCCCCCTATTTTTGTCCGCTATATATTTGATCAAATAATCCGCCATCATCAAAAAATCTTTTCTGCGTCTTTCGCCATCCGCCAAATGCCTGATCAATGGTCACCATATCAATCTCTTTAAATTGATCTTTATATTTGTTTAGCACTTCTTGATTTCTTGGTCGATAATAGTTTTTCGCCGCAATTTCCTGTCCTTTTTTAGAATACAAATAATCTAAATAAGCCTTTGCCACTTTCTCTGTTCCTTTTCGTTTCACATTTTGGTCGACAACGGCAACGGGCGGCTCTGCTAGAATACTAATGGAGGGACTGACAATCTCAAATTTGTCTTTGCCTAATTCATGCAGTGTCAAATAGGCTTCATTTTCCCAAGCAATTAAAACGTCACCAAGACCGCGCTCGACAAAAGTTGTTGTGGCGCCACGAGCACCTGAATCGAGCACCTCGACATGCTCATATAACTTTTTCACAAAATCCTTCGTTTTTTCTTCATCCCCATGAAAGGTTTTATCGGCATATGCCCATGCGGCTAAATAATTCCATCTTGCACCGCCTGACGTTTTTGGATTAGGTGTGATGATGGATACACCTGGCTGAATCAAGTCATCCCAGTCTTTAATTTTTTTGGGGTTCCCTTTCTTCACAAGAAACACAATAGTAGACGTATAAGGTGTGGACTGATTTGGAAATTCTTTTTGCCAATCCTTTGAAAGTAGCCCTCGATCTGCAATGGCATCAATGTCGTACCCAAGAGCAAGTGTAGCCACGTCTGCTTCGAGTCCATCAATAATCGATCTCCCCTGCTTACCTGATCCTCCATGAGACTGCTGTATCGTCACATCTTCACCGGTTTTGTCTTTCCAATAAGTCTGAAAGGCTTGATTGTATTCCTGATACAATTCACGGGTAGGATCGTATGACACATTCAACAGCTCAATCTTTCCCTTTTGATTTGAGGCTTCATTCGCATTTGAGCATGCAGCACTTGTGATGATGAAAAGTGTCATCGCAATAGAAATCCATATCCATTTTTTCATGTTATCCGCTCCCTTTCACATTGAATAGTGACACCAACCTTGCCGTTTTCAGTTCTATACGCAAAAAAGGCCCTCAGCGATTGAAGTACAAAAAAGTTCTGTACGTCAATGCCAAGAGCCTTCGGTTGTCCGATCAGCTATGTATGATTGATGTTAGTCTATATATTATTCAAACTATTCACAGGTGTCAACTGTGTTTTTATTTTAATGAAAACTAAAAAGAAACGCCTTCTTGATGAGGCGCTTCTTTTCCCGGGAAATGCTATTGATCTGCAGCTACCTTTAGATTGACACCAACAGCAGTTCCATTTCTCGTTGAATCAGCTACTCCAGTAAATGTCCCTGCTTTTCGATCAATCAGTAAAGCTTGCACATTCCCTATATCAATAGGGGAACTGCCAAACTGGTGACCCATATCATTTAACTTTGTTCTTACATCTAGAGGGACACCTACTTCATAACGATACGAAGTTAAGCTGTTTGTGTAGATTCTTGGCTCTTCTACCGCATCCTGTAGCTCCATGTCATATTCAAGTAAATTGAGAATCGTCTGTGAAACAGAAGCAATGATCGTCGTTCCACCAGGAGACCCAACAGTCATGACAGGCTCTCCATCTTTAAAAATGATCGTCGGGGTCATACTTGATAATGGACGTTTATTGGGCTGGACTTCATTTGCCCCGCCAGGTCTTGCATCAAAATCAGTCAGTTCATTATTTAAGAAAAATCCATACTCTGGAACAAGTATCCCTGTACCAAATAATTGTTCAATGGTAGTGGTGAATGACACAACATTTCCCCACTGATCTGCAACAGTAAAATGGGTCGTCTCACCAATGGTTTTATCTTCTGGCTGAGGAACAATTGGGGATGGGTTTTTCTCATCCTCATATGCCCAAGGATCTCCTTCTTTCGGGCTGCGATTCATTTGATCTAATTGAATGAGAGAGGCTCTTTCTGAAATGTAATCATCGTCTAGTAGTCCTTTTAGTGGAACATCTACGAATTCGGGGTCGCCGGCATATGCGGCTCTGTCAGCATAGGAGAGGTGCATTGTTTCAGCAAGCAGCTGATATTTTTCGAATGATTTGGGGTCATACTGAGACAGGTTAAAATGGTCAAGTATTTTGAGAATTTGTAGCATAAACACCCCGCCTGAGCTTGGTGGAGGCATGCTTGCAAGCTGATATCCTTTATAGTCTCCCCAGATTGGCTTGTCAGTCTTGACTTCATAACGTTTGATATCTTTTGAAGTCATCGTCCCGCCAAAATCTTGAACTGTATTTGCAAGTGCCTTTGCTACTTTTCCTTCATAAAACGCTTTGCTTCCTTTTTTCGCAATGAGTTTAAATGTTTTTGCAAGACCTGGCTGGACAAGCAGATCTCCTTCTTCGAGCGGCTGATCATTTGGAAGAAAAATTGGCGCTGCGGCCGTTTTTTTCAATTTTCCTTGGTGATCATCAATCGCATTTGCCAAGACAGAATCAATTTCAAAACCATCTTCTGCAAGTTGAATGGAGGGCTCAATCAATTCCTTCATAGAACGAGTACCCCACTTATCTAATGCAGCTTCAAGACCTTTTACAGTCCCTGGAACACCTACCGCATTTCCATGTGTAGATCGCTCAGCAAACGGAATCACTTTTCCATCATCTGTTAAAAACATGTCAGGTGTTGCGCCCTGTGGTGCTCGCTCTCTGCTATTGATGATGGATGTTTCCTTTGTCTTCCCATCATAAACCATCATAAATCCGCCACCGCCAATTCCAGACATCATTGGCTCTGTTACGTTAAGTGCGTACTGAATGGCAACAGCAGCATCCACTGCGTTCCCACCTTTTTTCAATACGTCAGCACCAATCTCCGATGCAAGCGGATGTGCAGTAGCCACCATACCATCTTTGCCAACAGCTACTTTATTCCCATGAGTTTCGTTTGCAGTGACTTGGCTGACCGGCAGGAAAAACGAGAAAACAAACAGACATATGGACAAAACAGTTAGAGAAATGCGTTTCATGAACAACACCCCTTCCATATTCTTACTTTGACCTTACCGACTTCTTGACCAGAATACAATAGATTATTCTAAAATTTCAAAATTTTTCATTATATCATCCTATATCTGCCAAACAAAACGCATGTTTTCAAAACATATGACATGCACAACTCGTAGTAACAAAGACATATGTCTTCCAAGTTTGAAACTTCACGATATAATAAACTCATAACAAAGGGGGAAAAAGAATGAACCACAAAAGCACTTTATTTTGGGAATCTTATTGGGAAAAGAAATCAGAAAAAACTCCTGATCACGCCTCTGTTTCTGCTTGGGCATTTGGCGCAAATCCAGATCACTTGCTTGACCTTGTACAACAAGGAAAAAAAACAGCCACTTGTTCTGGATACCTTTTTTACGAAAAAGAACAAGAGCCTCTTCCAAAACCCGGTCAATATGCGGTCATTTTGGACAGCCAGGAGGAACCAAAAGCCATCATAGAGATCACGCAAGTAGATATCATGCCAATGAATGAGGTTCCTGAATCATTTGCAAAAGCAGAAGGTGAAGGCGATCTTTCATATGACTATTGGTACAAAGAACATGAAGAATTTTTCACAGAAGCCCTTGAGCCGTACGGATTAACATTTAAGGAAGATATGCTTCTTGTTTGTGAGCGATTTAAGCTTGTTTATTCAGCTTCTTAACTTTTAAGCGGTGCCAAAAATGGTCCGCTTTTTTGCTTTCTTTTCCCCTTTCTGAAAAAGGTGAGTTGAGATCACATCTTTAGGTCAGAATAAGATCAAATAGAAAAAGTGAAGAAATTTTCGACTACACCTGTTTTTTTTCGACAAAAGAATATATAATTATTTGATGTGTGCATTGTCTCATTTATACAATGGAGGGTTTTTACATGTTAAAAAGGAAAAAAGACAAGTTTTCCGTCTTGTTAACGGAAATTGCTAAAAATTTAGATGAAACTGCTGAGTATTTTGTTAGCTATAAAGTAACAAATCAAACCACTCTGAAAGAATTTTCTGACACATTGAAGGAATATGAGACAAAAGGTGATAATCATGTTCATACCATGATTAAAGAGCTGAACAAAGCCTTTATTACACCGATTGAACGTGAAGACATTCTTCAATTGACGAATAGCCTCGACGATGTTTTAGACGGCATTGAGCATTTTTCAGCAACTTTAGAAATTTATTCAATTACAAGCTCTGACGAACATATCGACAAATTCAGCCACTACATCAGAGAATGTGCGAAAGAAATTTTAACGACTATTGAATTACTGGCTGATAATCGCTTGAAAGATATTCATCCGCACGCAATCAAAATTAAAGAGATTGAGCATAATTGTGACAATCTTCACCGCAAATCACTAAAGAACTTGTTTGGAAAAGAAACAGACCCAATTAAGGTCATTCAATACAAAGAAATTTACGAAACACTTGAAGAAATCGCAGATTCCTGTCAAAGTGTTGCCAACAATCTAGAAACAATCATTATGAAGAATGCGTAACGGGGTTAGTTAAACATGGATACATTACTCATCCTTACCATACTTATTGTCATTTGTGCACTTGCTTTTGATTTCATTAACGGATTCCACGATACAGCAAATGCCATTGCTACTTCAGTTTCAACAAAGGCGTTAAAGCCAAGACATGCTATTATTATGGCAGCGTTTATGAACTTCTTAGGAGCAATGACATTTACAGGTGTGGCGAAGTCCATTACAAAAGACATCGCAGATCCTTTTACACTTCAAAACGGATCTGTCGTCATTTTGGCTGCTTTAATTGCAGCCATTACTTGGAACTTGCTTACTTGGTATTACGGGATTCCGAGTAGTTCTTCACACGCACTGATCGGGTCAATTGCAGGAGCTGTTATTGCCTCCGCTGGTTTTGGCGCTTTAAACTATTCGGGATTCATTAAAATCATTCAAGCACTATTGCTTTCACCTATCCTGGCTTTTGTTTTGGGATATATCGTGTATACCATTATCAAAATTTTATTCCGAAACAACAATCTCGCAAAAACAAATAAACAATTCCGACGTGTTCAAATTTTAACGGCTGCACTGCAATCGTATACCCACGGAACAAACGATGCGCAAAAAGCGATGGGAATTATTACGATGGCTTTAATTGCAGGTAATTTGCATACAACAGACGACATTCCTTTCTGGGTACAATTCTCTTGTGCGCTTGCAATGGGACTAGGTACGTCTATTGGCGGCTGGAAGATTATTAAAACAGTCGGCGGTAAAATCATGAAGATTCGTCCAGTAAACGGAGTATCTGCAGACTTAACGGGTGCAGCTATTATCTTCGGTGCAACATTTATTCACTTACCGGTTAGTACCACTCACGTGATCTCATCTTCTATTCTAGGTGTAGGATCTGCACATAGAGTAAAAGGAGTCAACTGGGGTACGGCAAAACGTATGCTTGTCACTTGGGTGATCACATTACCGATTTCGGGAACTCTAGGGGCACTTATATACTTTGTGTTAAATGCGATTCTCTAATATCAAAGACCTGTCTAACAGGTCTTTTTTTATTTGTTTGCATCCTCAAATGCTCTTTTTCTGCAAGCCATTTTTTCATGAAGCAGGGTTTCCAATCATATCCATAGAAATAAATAAGTATCCATCTGTCTATGGGAGAGAAGAACATGCTATTATTTTTTCAATTGACTGTTTGGTTATTGCTAGGTGCTCTTGCTGTATATGTATTTGCGGTATGGCGCTTTGAACAAAAAGTAAAAGAAAAGATGTTTGCGATTCGTAAAACGTGGTATTGGATTTATGTAGCGGGTGCTGTTGTGTACTGGACAAATGACCCTTCTTCAATCTTCACCGATTGGATGCACTACCTGATTATTGCTGTTTTTTTCGCATTAACTGATGCCTTTATTTTCCTCAGCTCCTATATTAAAAAACTCGGAAATCATGAACTTGAAACCGACACCCATCAACTCCTAGAACAAAATAACGACCTGCTTCATTCTTACCTCAATAAACTAAAAACGTACCAATACCTATTGAAAAACGAACCGATCCATGTATATTATGGAAGTATAGAAGCTTATATAGAGGGAATTGAACGACTGATCTATTCTTTTGCAGAAAAAATGAATATTCAAGCAGTTCTTTGTCCTTATGATACGCAGGAGCAAAAAGATGACCTGCTGCGGACACTTGATCAGAGAGCGCTCATTCAAGCAAAGCTTGACAGGCAGGAAGTGTATTACGATGATTTCGGCAAATTGGTTCTCATCCCGTTTTCAGTAGCGGATGCACACTTTGTGATTAAGCTGACCTCTGAGGAAATTGTCACTGAATTCGACTATTTATTAATGACTTCACTTACAACGATTTATGACCTAATCTTGCCTGACGAAGAGGAAGGTGATGAAGATGGAACACGCACTTCAAGGGGATAATAACAATCGCAAGAAAAACCCATTTAAGATTTTAAAGAAAAAGCGCCATATTAGTATGGCTGATTACAAAGTAAGTCCCCATACGGAGCGTATTTTCAAAAAGAATGAACAGCTCCTAGATGAGTATAAAAATAAAAAAGCTTGATTACACTAAAGGACGCGGAACTTCATCCGCGTCCTACTTCCGTTTTCACATCTACTTGCATACAATAAAACCAACTGCTGCAACGATTGAGGTGCCAATATGAAAAAGAAACTTAAACAATTGAGGTATGTTCAGTTTGCTGAATTTAAGCCATCCCCTTATGTCTGCCGATTACATGAAAAAAGTGAAGCCGTCATTCAAGCGGCCAAAAAGAAAGACTCACTGATTTAATAGTTGAAGCAACTTCACTTTTGTTTTAGGACCGTATACTCCATCACTTGTTAGACCATTCATCAGTTGAAATCGCGCGACGGCATTGGCTGTTTTTTCCCCATAAACGCCATCAATGCCCTTATCTACAGCTGTTTTGTCAGGATAAAAATACACAGCAGCAAGCGCTTTTTGGACGAGACGTACATGCTCCCCTTTTGTCAGAGGTGATGTCACCTTTAACACCCCATCCGGAAGTTCATAACTGAGCTTTTCTTCTGCATGATAAATCTTGAGAACTTGTCCAACTCGAATCATGTTGGGGTCACTAATCTGATTCCATGTCTGTAAATCACTCACTGTGACACCATGGGCTTTGGCAATACTCGTTAGCGTATCCCCGCTTTTCACCACATATGTGATAACCGTTTCCGGATCACCTGCAGTCTCAATTCCTCTTTTAAATTCATCCCATGTAGCTAGTAGCAGACGTGGACATGTTTTTCCTGACCAATGCTGATGCGTCACCACATTTGCTAATGGAATGCCATGTTCTTTTAAAAGCTTTTGAATAAGCCACTGGGCATGTTTGACAGCTTGTTGAAAGTTTCCATCCTCATTTTCACAAATTTCAATGCCAATCGATTTTCGGTTGCCATCTCCATGTCCATCCCCAGCATGCCATCCATTTTCATTTAAAGGGAGATGCTGAAAAATTTCCTTGTCATCCACTGTAAAGTGCCAGCTTACCTCTGTTGTTGAGCGTTTGACATATGCCGCGTGACTTTTTGCGTCAGCTCCCTTAGATGTATTGGCTGTGTTATGCACAGTTACATAAAGCGGCGTCATAGCATATCCTGGCCGATTTCCGTTTCCAACTGGAATAAAATCTTGATAAATTTGTACCATGTTTTGCACTCCTTTTTGTTAAATTGATGTTTGATCTTGCTCATCAATCGGTGGCAAACGTAAGACAAATTTGTTTGTTTTCGTCATAAGACTATGGTAAAATTTGAATTCAATCGCCGTTTTATCTTTGTAAAAAATAAAAAATTAGAATAAAAAACAGGAAAAACTTCCAATTTTCTTTGATTTTATGTTAAAATTGTTAAAAATAAGCCGATATAAAAAGTAAGCGATAGCTTTATTAGCCATTTAGTCCTATATGGACTTTTCTTTTACGGCAAAAATAGAACATACGTTTGTATGGAGGTTTTGACATGACTTATTTTTTAACCCATTTAGAAGAAGATATTAAACGGTTATACACTCAACTGCAAATAAGCGGTCCTGCCTATGTAGACATGCATAGGATCGCAGCTGAATTTCATGTATGGGTACACTACGAGGATACTGGCAGCATGATGATCAAACATCAAGGTCTTTACAGTATTATTTTAAACAGAGCCTTATCGTCAGAAGAACAGTGGCAGGATTTCGCCCACGAGCTTTGTCATGTGCTAAAGCATACAGGCAACCACTTTAACATGCACAAGCTCTTTCGAGAACTGCAAGAGTTTCAAGCAAAACAATTCATGTATCACTTTTGTGTTCCGACTTTTATGCTGCTGCAAATGACGCTCCCAAACCTTAGGCAGCAAGCCATTTTGCATATTGCTCAAACATTTCATGTCACTCGGGCTTTTGCTGAAAAACGGCTTGCTCTATTTGAACAGCGAAGAGCCGGCATTCAATTTCAAAAAGAATTTACTTCTTATTTAATGAGAGCCGGCAAGGTCGCAGAAAATGAAGCTGCGTATCAAACAAAAGCGTCAGCACACGTGACGTCAGAAGTTTATTCATAAAGGCTTAACACTTGTTTCAGTACATTTGTGTATTGATAAAATTGTTCGGTTTGTGTATCACGCCTACGGCTCCGCCTAAAGTCTTGAAAGAAAGCTCTTCTCTGAGCTTGGCTAATTTCAATTTGAACACTTTTTCCTGTGAGGCATTGATTATTAATATTTTGAGGATGTGTTCCAGCAAATTGATCCGATTCAGATAAAAGTAAGGCATGGAAGCCATTTTGTGTGAGATACTTCACTGTTTCAGCAGCTTTTTCCCTGTCGGTACCGCCAACTAAAGTTTGTAGGACGTCTGTTTCTCCATAGCCGTGGAGTGCAAACGTATAATGATGTGTATGCACTTGAGAAAGACAAATCGGCTCATCAAAACGTGTGCTCGTAATATGAAGAACATGATTGCCTTTCACTTTAAGGCCCTCGAATAAATACATAGAATAATCGGTTGCTACTTCATGGACCAGCTCGCTCACGCCAGATTCAATTCCTCCCGCATGAGGTGACAGGACGAGAAGCTGATCCCCTTTCCGCTGATGAAGAATTTGATAGTCGATCCCTTTTCTTTCATGAGCGGAAAGCTCTTCATAATTTTGATACGTATCTATGATTTGATTCATTCCATCTGCCCCATTTCTCTATATGAGCATAAGTCTACTGATCGCAAATTCTTTTGTAAAGTGTTTTCGAATAACCAGTGTGATCTGAATGCATCCTTAAATTTTCCTTATCTTTACGGGCTAACTGTTGAATGTTGAGAAAAAATGACCGATAATTGAAATGAATAGAACTTTTGGACTATATGAATCTTTTTGTAATCTCTCTCATATATTAGAATATTGCGATCTACACCTGGAGGAATTCATGTTTAAAAAGAAAACCACCATCATCCTTGCCATCTTATGTCTTAGCTTCGCCGGAATTATTTACTGGAAATGCTTCTCTCTTCAAGGCGTGTCTCACGGCACATTCATTCGCTCGATATCATCACCTGATGGAACCTATACCATTAACACATATCGACATAGCGGAGGAAAGCTAAAAGAGAATGCGGTCAGAGCAGAAATTGAAAACAAACTCACCCACCACAAAAAAACAATCTACTGGAAGTACCCTGATAAAGATCCTCTGATCAAATGGGAAAATGCACAGCTCGTTCAAATTGGACATGAGTTTTTAAATGTGGTCAAAGGTGAAACATACGATTATCGCTTTGATCAGAAAAATAGAAAATAACGAGCCAGCAAAAAAACGAACCCTTTTTGGATTCGTTTTTTACGTTGACATCACCTTTTGCATAAATTCTTTCATTTCTTTGCTAACCGTCGTCAACCTGTCTACAATTTCACTAAACTCCGTCACTAATAAAGCCTGTTCTGAAGATGACCCTTTCATATGGCCCATACTCTCAAGTAATGTATGTATATTAGAGGAAATCCCTTGCAATGAGCTTTCTATGTTTTCTGTTGCACGTGAGGTTTCGCTTGAGAGCTTTTGAACCTCGCTCGCTACCACACTAAAACCCGCTCCCTCTTTCCCTGCCCTGGCCGCTTCAATTGAAGCATTCAACCCTAGCAAACTCGTTTGCTTAGAGATACCTTTGATCATTTTTGTAATATCTGAAGTTTTTTTCGAGCTTTCAAGTGTTTGCTGTGTTTGGAATGTCATTTCCTCACTTGTCGCAGAGAGCTCTTCTGAATGAGCCGCCACCACATGTACCTTTTCTTGAATACTTTGAATGATGTCATTCAATGACTCCATATACGCCTCAAGTTCTATTTGATTTTTAAGTGGAAAACCTAAAGCAATTGCACCAATGACTTGGTGATTTTCATCGAAAATCGGCAATCCCATTGCATTTAAAGGGTCCCATACACCGATTCAGGTACAAATGTACTTGATGTTTCGCCTCTAAGCGCATTTTTCATATTCTGATCATCTGGTTTAATGGGATCTCCTGTCCGTATTTGAAAATCCACATCTTTTGATGGCAAATACAGCAAGAATTTTTCTCGATCAATGACCCCCATCGTCACTTCATCTTTTAAAATCTTCATCATATATGGTGCTGCGGTTACAATACTCTGTAGTATATCCATTCCCTCTACCCCCTTAATGTATTTATCGGTCATTCCTCTTAAATTTGATTATTATTTTTTAAAATTAATGATCAAGATTGAAGTTTTTTTATATTTACGAGTAAAAAGTATGACAATTCCTTTCTATATTCAAAAAAACGAGAATTTGCTATACTTAGAAAATCAACATATGATGAAATGGTCATGTAACCATTTGATATATTCACTGGAGGCGCATGTTGTGACACAACCCATGAAGTATGAGCGGGCGATCGTCATCGGAGGCGGAATAACGGGAATGCTCGCTGCAAAGGTTTTATCAAGTTTTTACCTTGAAGTATTGATTATTGAAAAGGACGAATTGCCAGACGCTCCTGAAAATCGTCTTGGCACGCCTCAAGCTTTTCATCCACATAGAATGTTGCCACTAGGCAAACAAATCGTGGAACGTCTATTTCCTGGTTATACAAAAGAATTACTCGAAATGGGCGGGTACAACACATGGCATCAGACATCTCGATTTATGACAAAAGATGGCGAGTTAGTACTCACCGATACTGAAGAAACAGCTGTCACACGACGTGCCATGCTAGAGTGGGTGCTGATGCAAAGAATGTTACGTGAGGATCGTGTTCAATTTTTAGAAAAACATGAAGCGATCGCTCTTCTTTTTGAAGAAGAAACGACTAAAGTGAGTGGATTACAGGTCAAAGATCGGAGGATAAAGCCTGGAATCATCAACAAAATGAGTGCGGACATAGTCATTGATACGTCTGGAAGAATGTCTAAATTGCCAAAATGGCTGAAAAGCGCAGGACGAACCTTGCCTCAGACAGATGAGCTAATCGTGTCTCTTGGCTATAGCACGAGATACTACCAAATACCATCTGAGGCACCGAACCTAGAACCAATGGTCATCGTTGGACAGCCAAATAAAAAAATTCCAACAGGACTGTTTGAACGAGTAGATCATGATTTAGCAGCGGTTCTTCTCTCTGCAGCTGGCGGCTCTCATTATCCAACAACGGACGCTGATCAGTTTGATGTAGAGACCGCTAGGCTGACCAATCCCTCGATAGCAGAAGCCATCACTCATTTAATTCCCTATACGAAACCAAAAGGATTTAGAGTTCCGGCTTGTGTCAGAAACCACTATGAACAAATGGAAGATTGGCCAAGCGGCTTATTGGTCATGGGTGATGCCTTATGCACATTAGATCCAATACATGGTCAGGGAATGACAAAGGCAGCTCTTGAGGCACAGACACTTGAGCGTATGCTCAAACAAGCACAAGAAGATGGGCTTATTTCTTTTGAACGGCATACCTTACAACAAATGCAGCACGCCAATGAGCTTGGCTGGTGGCTTTGTGCAATTGCGGATATGGCTTGGGAAGGCGTTGAATTAAAAGGAACCCCCATTCCCCATCTGACATTTGTACAAGAATTTTTCAATTATTATGTACAATATGCCGTTCAAACAAAACAACCTAAATGCCTTGAGGCTTATCATCGTATGCATTCGTTCTTAATAGAACCGAGAAAAATCATCAACCTAGAGCAGCTGCAAGACATGATTCAAGCTGACTCCACTGGTGAGGTCGGCCACTGGTGGCATAGGTGGGATCAAAAGAATGATGAATTAAATCGAGCTTTCTTCTATGAAGCTGTTCCAGACTTTCAATTACATCAATTGCTAAAATCAAACTAACATAAAAAAAGCCCCTCAACGGGGGCTTTTAATTAACGTAATAATTGAAGTACGTTTTGTGGCTGTTGGTTCGCTTGTGCAAGCATAGCTTGAGAAGCTTGAGAAAGAATGTTGTTCTTTGTGAACTCACTCATTTCTTTCGCCATATCAACGTCACGAATACGAGACTCAGCAGCTGTTAAGTTTTCAGCAGAAGCACTAAGGTTGTTGATTGTGTGCTCTAGACGGTTTTGGACTGCACCAAGCTTAGATCGCTGAGCAGACACTTGCTTAATAGCTGTTTCAATAATACCAAGTTGTGCATCAAATCCAGCAGCTTCCTCGCCATCTTCACCACTTGCACTAATAAATTTTGTCACATCGATTCCAGCAACAGAACCGGCTCCATCTTCACCTTCAGCCGTCCCATCTGTACCTAAAACTGAAGCACCCATGTTTTCGATGTTAAGTGTAATTTGTTGTGTTGCGTTTGCACCGATTTGGAATACAAGGCTTTGTGCCTCACCACCGTCATCAGCACCCTTAGACGAATAAGTTCCATCTAATAATTTCTTCCCGTTAAACTCTGTACGAGTAGAAATACTTGTAATCTCATCTTGCAAGTTTGAGATTTCATCTTGAATGGATGCTAAATCTTCTTCCTGCTGTGTACCTGTGTTCCCAGCTTGAACAACTAGCTCACGAATACGTTGAAGTATCGCATGAGATTCAGTCAATGCGCCTTCAGCCGTTTGAATAAGAGAGATACCATCTTGAGAGTTTTTAGTAGCCATTTCTAGACCACGGATTTGACTTCTCATTTTTTCAGAGATCGCAAGACCTGCTGCGTCATCCCCTGCGCGATTAATGCGAAGACCAGAAGAAAGTTTCTCCATGTTCTTTTGGCTTGAACCGTTGTTAGTAGAAAGACGATTCAATGTGTTAAGTGCTGCGATATTGTGGTTAATTCTCATATTAAATGACCTCCATGTGTTTGAACCAATTAGACATCCATGTCTAAAAGTTCTAAATTAGAATTTTTCCGTAAGCCTTACAATCCATTTATCGAACTTTAATGGAATATGTTTAACAAAAAAGGAATAAATAAGGGAAAAGTCTCATTCAATATGATCGTTTCGCTAGAGTATGCCAAATTTAAAGGTCGTTTTTCATGATTTAATAGAGGGATTAAAGAATCACAAGTGAAGAGAAGGAGAAAAAGCGAAGAAAAAAGAGCATAAAAAAAAGCCCCATTAAGGGGCCTTTCATTAACGTAGTAATTGAAGTACGTTTTGTGGCTGTTGGTTCGCTTGTGCAAGCATTGCTTGAGAAGCTTGAGAAAGAATGTTGTTCTTAGTGAACTCACTCATTTCTTTCGCCATGTCAACGTCACGGATACGAGACTCAGCAGCTGTTAAGTTTTCACCAGAAGCACCAAGGTTGTTGATTGTGTGCTCTAGACGGTTTTGAACTGCACCAAGTTTAGAACGTTGTTTAGAAACTGCTTCAATTGCGCCATCTACGATTGCCAATTGGAAGTCATATCCGCCATCAGCATCAGCCTCAATTGTTGCGAAATCTGTTACTTTAAGTGCAGAAACAACTTTTGTTGCATCTTCTGGGTCGCTACCAAGTTTATCAGCAGACATTGCTTCGATGTGAACAGATAACTGTTGAGCACCATTAGCACCAATTTGGAAAGTTAGTTTTTTAGGATCTGCTCCAGTTGCACTGAAAGAACCATCAAGTAGTTTCTTTCCGTTAAATTCTGTACGGTCAGAGATACCATTCTTGTCAGAACCGTTTCCAATCTCTTGTACTAGTGCATCGATTTCTTCTTGGATAGCACCAAGATCTGTATCATCTTGAGTTCCAGTGTTTCCAGCTTGAACTACAAGCTCACGTACACGTTGAAGAATTGCATGAGTTTCAGTTAATGCACCTTCAGCTGTTTGGATAAGAGAGATACCGTCTTGTGCGTTTTTAGTAGCCATTTCTAATCCGCGGATTTGTCCACGCATTTTTTCAGAGATTGCAAGACCTGCTGCATCATCTCCTGCACGGTTGATTTTAAGACCAGAAGAAAGTTTCTCCATGTTCTTTTGGCTCGCACCGTTGTTTGCAGACAAACGGTTTAATGTGTTAAGTGCTGCGATATTGTGGTTAATTCTCATTTCCTATTACCTCCATGTATGTGGGACCTGACAGACGTCCTTGTCTGAAAAAAGTCCTTTATTCTAGGGCTTATCAACCCTGACAATTCTATTATCGGACGTGGTTATGGGATGTTTAGCAGATTTTTAAAAAAATATCTTATTTTTTTATGATGTTCATCCTAATTTTAACAATAATGTAAAATAAAAAAAGCTGCTAATCTATTATCAGCAGCTTTCATTTTATCAATATTGCTTGATATCAAACATTAAGATATTTTGGTACACCACGTAATCTTTCTTACTTGTGAAAGGTCCTTTATTGTGTTCATCATTGATCTCATAAAAGTTCATTCCGATTCCAAAGCTTCTTTCTTTATACCAGTTAAGAAAATCGTTGATTTCTTTCATTGAGAGCAGATAATCCTTTTGTAACCCATTGATCATGGTAATAGAAAGTATACCTTTCGAAGTTTCTTCTCCGGGTTTTGTTCCGTCTTGATCTTTTGGTTCTCCCGTTGTTCCGTCATCTGGCTTTGTTCCGTCCTGATCTTTTGGTTCTCCCGTTGACCCATCACCAGGGTTTGTTCCATCTTGATCTTTTGGTTCTTCCGTTGTTCCGTCACCGGGATTTGTTCCATCGTGGTCTTTTGGATCTTCCGTTGTGCCATCACCTGGCTGTGTCCCATCTTGATCCTTTGGGTCTTCTGCTATCCCATCATCTGGCTTTGTTTCATCCTCAGTCACTTGTAAGTCTTTTAATGAAATAGAAATCACGGATCTGTAATCACTTTTCACAGAAAGATGTCTCATAGATTCCGAATAGTTACGTCCGCCAATGACATACAATTGGTCATCAACAATTGCTGCGACAGCTGATACTCTACCTTCTGGTAAATCATATGCTGAATTTTTAAATTGGCCATCTTTTGGATTGAAAATCTGAACTTTGTTTACCATATTTTTTGAACTATCACCATATAATTGCCCACCAATAATCAAGAACTTGCCGTTGTAAGTTTCATAGGAGGGTTCATATGTATAAGATGTTAACTGAACATCAATTAATCTCTTCCAAGTATCTGTTGAAATATCATACTGAAACAAATACTTTTCTCTACTATGCCCTATCGAATTTTCGCCACCTGCAACATATATATTTCCGTCAATTGCAGAAATGGCTCTCCCATTCCGAGATGGTAAACCCGATGAGTTCAAGCTCTTCCATTCACCAGAGATTGTATTGTATTCATAGACATTATTCTTATATGAGTTTTTTGAAGATACAATATATATCTTCTCTTTCACTGCAACTGCTTGTAAAGTTCCTTTACTATAAGCTGAAAAAACCGGCTCTCTTGGAATTCGAATCGGCTCTTCAGCCCACTGATCAAGTTCTGCATCATAAATATCTATAGTGTTATAAGCTACTTCTGTCTCTTCATTAATTCCACCTATTAGATAGATTTTTTTACCTACAGTAGCGTAAGTACCGCCTGTTCTATTTCTTGGCATACTGGCTTTCTCTTCCCAAACATCTTTTTTTGGATCATACATAAATGTTTGGTTATTCAACTTATTTTTTTCACTTGCTCCACCAAATACATAAATTTTCCCATCAACGACTCCCACACCAGCATTAATACGTTCTTCTGGTAAATCAGCTCGTTTCGTCCATCCAATTGAATTTTCTGCATTTGCTTTAAATGGACTAAGAATACTCATTAATAGGAGTACCGTGATAAATAATAAAAACCTTTTTTTCATTTTCTATTCCTCCAACTCGTTATGTTCCCTCCTTTTATCGTTCTATTTTTTACAAAGTTTACAATTTAAAGAAGTTTTAAATAAAACTTTATATACATTCAAAATGTTGTGGGCTAGAGATGCGGCCTAAGCATTACCTTTTCATAATCGCTTCTTCATCTTTCAACTGAATCATAAGTGAGGATTGAATATATAATAAATTGATAATACGTCGTGCCATTTCTGAGGGAGATGCATTGTAGTCATTTCTGATCCATTCAATGATAAAACCAAAGATGCCATATGAACGATATTGGACAAAATAACTGTCGTTGATTTCTGCATACTGATCACTCACAAACGACATTCTATTTTGGAAAATATATTGTATTTTCTTAAGCAATTGTTCTTGTATGTGGGGAATTCGGTCTTCCATCACTAATAAATCATAATAGTCGCGATTTTCAACGATATATTGAAATACATCGGTGCCCTCTGGTTTCATGCGAGTTAAATCCAACAGTGGATTTTCACGAGTCGGCTTACAAAATTCATATTCGAAATCGACCATTTCCCGGTGAATAACATCTGCTGCTAATTCATCTTTACTTTCATAATGCACATAAAACGTCGTCCGATTATAGTTTGCCTTTTCCACAATATCCTTCACTTTTACGTGCGAATATCCTTTTTCTTTTACTAGTATTTTGAATGTTTGACGAAGTGTTTCTTTTGTTCGCTCAACACGGCGATCCTCTTTTTTGATCATGGGCCCCTCCTTTAGACACTTTTTAATAAATGTTGATTAGATATACATAAATTTATTTGTGTTGAAAACCTATACAAAAAAGATTTTTTGCTGATTGAAACGGAAAATCTTTCGTCCTACAATCAACTTAGTCATAAAGAAATGAATTTTTTGTGACATTTGATCTAACCTTTCTTCAGAATATCATACTATACAAAAAGTGAGGGCACATGATATGGAAATTCAAGCGATGGTCACACAAATGAAAAAGATTTCGAGAAACAAACACTATTACTAGATGATCCAAAAGCAGATGAAGTGCTTGTCAAAATCGTTGCATCTGGTGTTTGTCATACGGATGCCACTGTATTAGATGGCACGCTTCCTGTCCCACGTCCTGCTTTATTAGGACATGAAGGCTCTGGCATTGTCGTAAAAGCAGGTTCTAATGTCACAACCGTTCAAGAAGGGGACCACGTTGTACTAGGTTTCGCTTATTGCGGTCATTGCCATAATTGTCTTGGCGGGAACGCTGGTGGATGTGAAAACATGATTCCACTGAATTTTTCTGGTCGTAATAAACATAATGAAACGCCTATCCATACACATGATCATCAAGATGTATCACAATTTTTTGGTCAATCGTCATTTGGTACATATGCAACGGTTGATGAGAAAAATGTGGTGAAAGTAGACAAAGAAACTGATTTACGTTATTTAGGACCATTCGGTTGCGGCTTAATGACTGGGAGCGGTACTGTCTTAAATTCACTTGCTCCAGCTCCAGGTACAAGCTTTGTTGTGTTCGGTACAGGCGCTGTTGGTTTAAGTGGGTTAATGGCAGCAAAAATTGCAGGCTGTGATCCGATTATTGCCGTTGATATCCATGATAGCCGCCTTGAACTAGCAAAAGAATTAGGTGCAACACATGTCATCAACAGTAAACATGAGAACCCAGCTGAAAAAGTGAAGAAAATCACAGAAGGAAAAGGGGCACATTACTCATTTGAAACAACTGGAGTACCAGAAGTCACGCTAGCTGCCCTTCACTGCCTGCGTGTCAAAGGAACTTGTGCAACAGTAGCAGTAGGAAAGCGCGATTTAACGTTTAATGTGACCAATGATCTCATGCTCAATGCGCTCACGTTAAAAGGTGTGATAGAAGGCGATGCCGTTCCTCAACTAGTCAAGTTCTTTAAAAATGGACAATTCCCAGTTGAGAAACTAGCAAAATTCTACGAATTAGAAGAGATTGAACAAGCTTTTGAAGATTCTAAAAATGGATCTACGATTAAACCAATTCTTATTTTAGATAAAGAGTATCGAGCTTAAGCCGAAATAAGACGTGAAACTCAAAATCCCCCTTTATAAAGGGGGATTTTTGCAATTTCATGCTGTCCTTACCTTCACACATACATCACCGGCGTCGATATTTTAATAATCTTCCCGCCTCGACGATAAAACCTTGGAACACGGCGGCTTAATGTTGCAATGACTTCATAGTTAATCGTATTGAGCATTTCAGCAATTTCATCAACAGAAATTTCTCCGCCCTTTTGACGGCCATAAATGACGACTTCCTCGCCTTGCTTTGCTTTCATCTCTCCTAAGCTGATCATCGTCATATCCATTGTGACTCGGCCCGCAATTGGCATTCGTTCTCCGCGGAAAAGCATAAACCCTCGATTGGATAAAGCACGTGAGTACCCATCTGCATAACCAATCGGTATGGTCGCAATGACTTCGTCAGGCTTTGCCACATAGGTTGCCCCATAGCTGACCGTTCTTGGCTTTGTCACCATTTTCTTCACGAACGCAATCCTTGCTTTTAAACTGAGAGCGGGCTCTAGCTGAACAGCGTCTAAGCTTTCAATGTATTGCGAGGGATACAATCCATAAAGTCCGATACCAAGCCGGATCATATCGGCACTAAATTCAGGAAACGCAATCGAAGCAGCTGTATTGTTCATATGTACGGTCGGCAGTTTGATCCCTTCTTCTTTCAAAAACCGAAGGAAATCAATGAAGATGCTGTGCTGAAGCAACGTAAAATCAGGATCAGGCTCATCCGCAGTGGAGAAATGCGTAAATATTCCATCCCACCTCAGGTTTTCACTCTTTTCAAGCGCCTTCACCACCGCTAACAGCTCTTCCTTTGTCCGTACACCTAATCGCCCCATCCCTGTGTCAACATTGACATGAATCCCAAGCCGGCGCTGGCTTTCTTCTTCAGCTAAGATCTCATTTGCTTGAGCAATCCAGTCTTCACGAAGGCCAGATAGATCAATTCTCCAGGCCGCAGCCCTTTTCACACAGTCGAGCGGGGTAAATCCAAGAACCAAAATTGGCGCTTCAATTTTTGCTCTTCGCAGCACAATGCCTTCCTCTAAGCTAGCAACTGCAAGTTCTGTCGCACCGCTTTCTAGTGCCTGCCGCGCTACCTCCACTGAACCGTGTCCATAAGCATTCGCCTTCACGACAGCCATGATCTTACTTTTTCTTGGAATATGCGCTTGAATCGCTTCGATATTTCTTTTAATCGCATCAAGATTGACTTCGATCCAGACTTCCCTGCAAAGCTTTTGCATGTATGTTTCCTCCTCATCACATGAGTCATTTCAATATCAATGTTCGTTTTCGTGTCTAGTCTATCTTTATTCATTTTTGAGAAAAACATTCAACTACAATGACTGGACTGGCTTTAACTTGATTGAGATAAAAAAAGAAACCACATCAAAATGTGATTTCTTCTTTATGAACAGGAATTTAGTTAATATACAGATTTCATCATCGAATTAATTTGATGATAAATTTCCTCCAAATTTTCTCGTTCAATTAAATATTCAGCGGTGCTCTTACGAACTGGCACATCAAATTGCAGGAAGGTGATCGTGATCGTTGATGCTTCTTGATCATTCATCGTTAATCTTAATTGAAGTGTAGAAATCTCTTCATTATTATCACTCTCAGTAGAATGTTCAATCGGTATACCATCTTCTAACATGTCAACTTGTTTCAACTCTTGCAAGGAAAGTTCAGTGACTTCAAACCTGAATTTCTGAGATGAGCCGCCAGGTTGATGTGTAATAAAGCGCATTTTCTTTCGCTCGTCATCAATCGCAAAACCTTTATCAACATTTTGCGAAAAGATGTATGTTGAGGACTGAAATCCGTCTTCATGAAAGAGCATCATCATCTTATCTAATAAGATGTTTGGATCATTCTTTTCTTTTTGTCTTTGCAGCCTTCCCGCTATGAATAAAATGACCATTCCCCCAATAATGCTAAAAGCCGTTCCCAACCCATTACCTACATCTACGAAAACAGTAAAGCCTAAAATAGCAACAATAAAAGCGATTACAATTCCTATGATGAATATCACACCATGCTCCTCCTGACATGACCTTTCATTGTTTTAGCCATAGTATATCATTTGGATCAAGTGCTTCAACGAAAAGATTTTATTGGTTTTTAAATGAAAAAAATCTACTATAGACTAAACAGATGCTATATTTATCTCACTCTTTAAATAGAAAGGATCTTTAGTAAATGAACCTCTACTCGACAGACGAAATCATTGATGCTTTATATAAAGCCTGGTCCTCTCAATCTAGTTCAAAATGGAGTAAAGACAACCCAGCAAACGGACAATGTGGCGTCACTTCTTTAGTTGTCCATGATCTTTTAGGCGGAAAAATAAACAAGACCTCATTACCCAGCGGATGGCACTTTTACAACGTAGTGAATGGAACAAGAATTGACTTTACTTCTTCACAATTCTCTGAAGAAATTTTTTATATGGATGTACCTTCAAATCGGGAAGAAGCATTTCAAGATACGAATAAGGATCAATATCGTTATTTAAAGGAACGAGTCCTAAACTATTTAAACGTGTAGATTTTATATTCATGAAAACAGACCACAAGAGGTCTGTTTTCATGAAAGTTAGATAAAATGTTTAAAAGATAGGCAGTAAGAATTCACACACCTTATCTTCGCCTTCATCTTCTCTATATCTCTCCATAATAGGTGCATGGCGTATGTTCAATTGATTGTGTTGGATCATTTGAGGTAATTGTCTCCAAAACAAATTCACTTTTTCGGCTGTATGTGTCACCGTAAACACAGCATACTTTCCTCCTTCAACATGACCAGTCTGAACAAGTTGATCTTTGGAGAAATCTCTATTTGTCATGAACATTAGGTCATATCTGCAATTTTCAGGTAAAGTTCTTGCAGGATCATCTTGAGGGACACCGTATATGCCATGCTTCTTTAATTCATCATTGAATTGATGTTCGTTGATCCATTTTTTAAATTTCTTCATCATCTCCACATTCTCTTTACTGCCATACGGTCCTATATTTCTCATATACACCATTTTCATATTCGTTAACATTTCAATTTTGTAATTCATGATTCTCCTCCAACTCTTATTGGAAGATTGGCCAATCATTCCTTACATCCAACGGTAACACCCTTTAAAATATAATGCATTAGGATATTAAAAATAATGGAATCTCATATTCTCATTCATAAGATGTCCAATTTTTAAGCATAAAAAAGAACGGATTTTAGCCGCTCATTTGTTATTGATTTTCATTTGAAGAAATGGCTTTTAGAAACTGACAATCAAAAAGGCCCTATAAAGGGCCGTGTGAATGATAGATAACATGACTTCTATTCATAAATAAGCACCCAGTACTTCGCCCCAGGCTCCCCTTCCTCTACAACAGCCTTCCATCCTCTTTTTTGATAAAAAGACAAAGCTTTGTGATTTTCGGATACACATTTGAGGGTGACTGGTGTTCCCAAAACTTTTATAGCTTGCTTGAGCAGCTGATCGCCAGCCCCTTGACCAGTAGCTTCTGGATGTACAAACAAGAGATGAATAAAATGATCTGGCACATATAATGAGATGAATCCAAGGATTTTATTGTTCTCCTCAGCTAAGAAAATTTGCTCTTCCTGCGTATCTTGATCAAAATCTTGGAGTTTGATTTCTTCTGTATTGAGCCAGTGAAAGCTCTGACGTCGGGATTCTAAATAGATTTGTCTTAATTGTGGATAATCTTCTATGCTTGCTTCTCTAATAAACATCGCAACATCTCCTATGTTTTTCATTTGAATGTTAATTCGCTTCTAAAATGTGTTTTGCCTGTGTTCTGCCTGCAAATAACAATTGATCACTGAACTGCTAGTCATTGACAGCACGCGCAAGAGCAATTGTACCAATCATGCTGCTTACTAGTGCGTAACTCTTAGAGTGATCTATGTTTCCCGTATCGGCTATAAACGCCATAAACCGTTTCAATTCATCGGTATAAGCTTTCCGTACCTCTTGCGATAATTGAGCAATCTCCCCTGCCAGTGCAGGCAGTATACAGCCGACTTCCGTCTGATCACGGTGAACGGAACTTAAATAAAATTCAATGATCGTCTGAATTCGAGGCTGATCTGCCTTCTTGTCTGCAACACTTTGCAGCAGCTTGATCGTATCCGTAATAGCAAAATGAAAAGTCTCTATCACCAACTGATCTTTGTTCTTAAAGTGAGCGTAAAACCCTCCATGAGTTAGACCTGCCCCTTTCATAATGTATGGCAAACTGATATTACGGACCCCATTTGTTCGAAATGCTCGTGCAGCACTTGCGATGATCTGCTCTCTCACTTTTGACTTATGACCTTTCGGATAAGGCATCCTCTTTTCTCCTCCTTCATTATGTGAAATGATCATGGAGGCTGCAGAAATGGCCACTCGTAAAGTTGAAAAATTTCTTTCACGATAATTCATTCAGGTGCATCTTTTAAAGATTGAGCAAAATAATCGTCATAGCCTACTTAGAAATAGGCTATGGCGATTTCAATTGAGTGATGAAATAAAAGCAGCGGTATACTGATCTTTAATTGGATACCTCATCACGTTTTTTTCCTAACTTCATAGATAACTGCACGCCAATCATCAGCATCACGATGGCGAGCATTGCGACAATAGCAGCTTGAAAATGTCCGCTGATATCGAAAATCAAACCGATTAAAAATGGACCAAATCCTCCCATGATGTACCCGCCCATCTGTGACATCGCTGACCATGTACCGGCTTCTTCTGGTGTACGCGTTTCAATAATAGGCAGCATAAGCGCCAAAGGAAATAATCCACCTGCTCCAATCCCCAGAAAAATAACAGCTGGCAGGATCGGCATTGGCAGTAGAAGGAATATGAGGCCAATCAGCTCTGACAAACTGCATAAGATCAGAAATAATTTCGGCTTTCCTAGACGATTGACGATGTTTGGAACGAGTAATGCCACCGGAATCTGAATGAGTGTAAATATCGTAAGCAGCATGGCGGCATACTGCGGACTATTCCCAAAATCAAGCGCAATGGGTGAAATCCACGCTGTTAACGAATAGAACATGCTAGACATAAAGCCAAAGAACAAGGTGAATTGAATGGCTTTTTTGTTTCGCAGCGGTAATCTCAGTGGCACGTCTGCAAGATCCGCTTGTTGGTTTTGACGAGCTAGACCGAGCCATAAAATCATGGCAATAACGCCTAAAATCGCCCAGCAGGATAACGCAAGTGGAAGGTTATGCTCACTGCGAAGGTAAATCGGAATGGTCAAGCCCGAAGCAAGTGCAGCTCCAACTGTCATCGATATAGAGTACACACTGACAATCCCAGGACTTTTCGGGAAATACTTTTTAATAAAACTAGACAACAATGGTCCGGCAAAACTAATTCCAACTCCTCCTGCAAAAGCAGTCATGAGAAGGATGGTAACTGTTTGACTTGTACCACGCAGTCCAGTCGCAATTGTGATAAGAAAAATCGAGAAAAAAAGGGTTCTCTCTAATCCAAACCGGCGGCTTAGTTTCGTTGCTACAGGGGCAAACACTCCCATGCACAAGACCGGCAAAGTGGTTAAAAGACTTGCCGTGAGTGCACTAACGCCAAGGTCTGATTGAATCATGCTCATCATAGAAGCTACGGATGTAATGATTGGGCGCAAGTTTAAGGCAGCTAAAAATAAAGCGGCTAAATAAAATATTTTTTTTATCAATACTCTTCTTCCTCTCTCATCTTGTTGAGGTTACTATGAGTATAAATCCGCTTCATTCATTGATCAATACAATAATTCGTATTATGATGATAGGAAAATACTATCATTAATGAAAGGATGGCATATGGATACTCGTCACATTACCTATTTTATGGCTGTATTCGATCATTTACATTTCACAAAAGCTGCAGAGCAACTAGGTATATCACAGCCTACATTAAGCCAACAGATTCAGCTGCTTGAAGCTGAAGTTGGGATGCCGCTTTTTGACCGAATCGGTAAAAAAGTAGTTGCAACTGAAGCTGGTACGCTTCTTTATCAATATGGCATGAAAATGCTTCAGGCTGAACGAGATGCAAAAAATGCTATGAAAGAACTGTTATCTGAACAGCGAGGTACCGTTCGGCTTGCCGTCCTTCCCTCTGATCTTGACTTTCAGCTTGTTCCGCTTTTTGTAGAATTTAAAACGCTGTATCCAGAGATCAACCTAAAGGCTTTTTCGACCATCTTTGTTCGTGACGAGGTGCTCTCACATAAAGTCGATATCGGAATTGGGCTGCGCGGGCCTGCGGATAAACGACTGATTCAAATTCCACTTGGCGATGAGCCCTACGAATTGTTTGTTCATTCAGACAGTGAACTGGCAAAAAGGCGTGAAGTGACGCTAAAAGAGCTGACAAAGCATGCACTGGTCATGTATCCAAAAGGCTATCTAGGAAGAGATTTGGTCGATGACGTATGTAAAGAACACGGTTTTGAATTGGACACGGTCATGGATGTTGGGTCTGCCACTTCATTATTGCAGTTGGTTGAAGCCGGGATCGGCGCCACCATCCAGCCAAGAGGGCTGTTAAAGCAACATTCAGCATGGCCTAATATTGTCTCTATCCCTATTTCTGCCCCTGCTCCTGTTCGGCATCTTGAATTAACGTATTATGCCGATCGATTTGTGACCAAAGCGCAAAAACAGCTATCTGAATGGCTAATAGACTTTTTTAAATCAAGAACAAACTAAAAAGTGAGGGTAACACATGAAGAATGCAAACAGCATATTTACAAGAACAAACCGGGTTGTGATTCGCCAGTTTGATCAGCAGGATATTGAAGCATTTTATCAATACCGATCAAATCCCTCTATTGCCACATTTCAATCCTGGGAAAACTACACGCACGAAGACGCTGAATCATTTGTACAACACCAAATGACGCAACAACCTAATCAACCAGGGACGTGGTTTCAATATGCGATTGCCTTATCTGAATCCAATCAGCTGATAGGAGATTGCGCCATTCATACACTCGGCAGCGAGCCTAGAATCGTTGAAATTGGATTTACACTCGCGCCTGAATTTCAAGGAAAGGGCTATATTCATGAAGCCTTGAATTCAATGATCGAATATATTTTCACTACATTGAACAAGCATAAAATCATTGCCTTTACAGATGTACGAAACGAAAAATCTATTCGAGTGCTGGAACGTTTAGACATGAGACGCGAAGGACATTTGCTACAAAATTATATGTCAAAAGGACATTGGGTCGATGAGTATCAATATGCTATTCTTCAATCCGAGTGGGCCGCGAAGCGTCATTAATCATTTATTTCCTATTTAAAATCCCTAAATAGGCGCTCCACGGTCCTACATCGGTTCGATATCGTTCCGCCATGACCCGAACAATTTGGGAGATATGGGTGAAATCATGGACAACCCACGTAGAAAGTAATTCGCTCACTTGCACGACGCCGAATTCTGGATGGACGCCCTTTTTCTCTAGATCAAGACTTGAATGTGTCATACGCTGAATGTATGCCACATTCTCCATCCGCACATGATGAAACTCTGCTAGTGCTTGTTCTATCTGTCTTTCAGTTTGATTCAAATGGGCGTAGCGGTCAAATGCAGGAAATGGGGTATTCTCTCCATCAGCAAGAATGACATTTAATCGTGGAATCCAGTTGAATTTCTCTGCTTCAATCAAATGTTCAATGACTTCAACGGGATTCCACGTTCCCTCCCCTTCACGACTGTGAAGCCAATCCTTCGATAAACCTGACAAAAGACTTTCTAATGTACGAGGAGTTCGACTCAACATATCTAAAGCTTCATCCAAATTGAAATTCATATGGTAGCTCCTTTATCAATTTTTCTTTATTCTAATGTTTTTTGATTAGATTGCAACTCATACTGCAAAACAGATAAAGAAGAAAATAAAAGGTGCTTTTGATCAACCTTCTATATACAAATAGAACTTTTCTATAACACTCACCATCCTTTCTTTTTTTATAATAGAAAAAAATGAAATGTGGTGATATTGATGTCTACAACGATTGGGATTATGGGTGGTATGGGCCCTTTAGCGACGATTGATCTGATGAAAAAAATCATTTCTCATACACCAGCTATTAAAGATCAGGATCATTTACATGTAATTGCTGATAATGATCCGCAAATCCCTGATAGAACCAATGCCATATTTGGGAAAGGCGAAGATCCTACAGAATATATGATTGCATCAGCTAAAAGATTAGAACGCGCTGGAGCGGACTTTATTCTGATTGCATGCAATACCGCTCACTTCTTTTTAGAAAACGTACAACAATCCACTCATATCCCTATCATGAATATGCCATTAGAAACCGCAAAGCACCTGAACAAACATCACTATACGTCTGTGGGCTTACTATGTACTGATGGCACATTAAAAACACAGCTCTATCAAAAGGCTTGTGCCCATCACAAGATTGATGTCATGACTCCTAGTGAAAATCTTCAGAAAAACGTGATGAATGGGATTTATGCCGTGAAAGCAGGGAAATTGAGTAAAGGCGAAAGTGAACTTGCGTTAGCTGCAGAAATTTTAATCAATCAAGGAGCAGAAGCCATCATTGCCGGCTGTACAGAAATTCCTTTAGTTCTAAGGTCAACCAAAGCTGTGAAAGTGATTGACCCTACTGTCATTTTGGCGAAAGAAGCTGTAAAATTAGTGTATGAGCTTGAAAAGCTAAACATTTAAAGAACGTCATATAAGGGGATAACATGAATATTGAGAATATAGAAGCGTTTATTTATGTATGCCAGCTAGGCAGTATCAATAAAGCTGCAGAAGCACTGTATTTAACCCAGCCTTCTGTTTCGGCACGTATTCAATCGTTAGAAAAAGAATTAGACCTGAAATTATTTGATAGACAGAGAAATAAACTATCTCTGACGGAAAAAGGTGAACAGTTTTACCCGCATGCCAAAAAGATTCTCCATTCTTATCAAGAAGCAAAGCATAGTCTCAAACAAACGATGATCCCTTATGAATTGACGATTGGATGCGCATCCTCTATTTCCAATAATCTATTGCCTAACATATTGCCCGCCCTAAAAGAAAAATACGAAAACCTGAAAGTGAAAATTGTAACAGGACATTCAAAGGATGTTGTCCAAAAAGTGATTAACAACCAAGTAGACTTTGGCATTGTCAGGACTGAAACACATCCTCAAATTGAATCAATCCCGATTTTCAGCGATCCAATCGGGCTGTTCGTCCCAACTCATCACCCGCTCGCCAGCCTAGGCAACATCAATATGAATGAACTAGAAGAACAACCTTTTATTTTCTTTGACTATGGGTCATTTGATTGGTTGATGCTTCACCGATTATTTCAAAAAAACAACATTACACCGAACATTTCCATTGAGGTTGATCATATGGAAACTGCAAAAAATTTGGTACTGCAAGGAATGGGACTATCGTTTCTTCCTCATCATTGTGTTAGAAATGAAGTAAAACAAGGAACATTAAAACAAATTTCTATCGATCCATCTATCAATTTCAACATCAATATTGAGTTTATCTATAAAAAGGGAAAATCCAAATCCGTTTTCATTGATCAACTCAAACAATTTTTTCATGAATTAGATTAAAAAAAGCCCTTTTTGGGGGCTTTTTTGGATTCGTTCTGATTGATTAGCTTTCGTTTGCCAACATGTATGCGGCAGATTCATGCATATCTTTCAATCCTGATCTCTGTGCGTACTCGGCCACAGTGATCGCACTTGTCGTCAAAAGTTCTATTATATGTTCATCCATTCCTGACCAAGTTCTCCCGCCTGCTTTTTCATACGCATGGATAAGTTTCGTTAATCCTTCTTTCCCAAACAGAAGTTGATGCGACAAAAAGTCGGCAGATACATCACCAATCCCCACTTCAGACCAATCAATCACACCGGTAACACATTGATTTTCATCAATCAGAATGTGGCCAGGATGCAAATCTCCATGCTTCACTCCCACAAAAGGCGGCCATAAAGAATCTTTAGCTAGCCATTCTTGCCAACGCTCCCATAAACGGCTGTTAATGGTGTATTGCGATTTGACACGTTCCATTCGCTGTTTCATTGATCCTCTTAATTCATGTGCACTGATCATCTCCACACCGATCGTTTTAAAAGGCTGTTGATCTAAGGAATGTACATTCGCTAAAACTCTTCCTAATGATTCATAATAAGCTTGCGGTACATTCGTTTGGTCAAAACTCCACACATAAGATTGCTGTTCCACATCAATACTAGCTGCCGGTACCCCCTCTAATTGTTTATAAGCAATCAGATTTTCTGTAAAGATAGACCAATTAGGATCCTGAAAGTGAACCTGCTTACTCATATGATCTAATGTCTTTTTTTCTTGTAAAGTATGTTTCATTGATTCAGGTCTGCGATGCATTCTTAATATCCATTGATCACCATGTATATCTTCGACGTGTGCGACACGGAAATCCACACCTGATTCATTTATTTTGATGGTACTCTCTAAAATCTCTAATCCGTGATGTTTGGCTAACTGCTTTAATTCCAGTCTATTCATATCCATTCCTCCAATTGCTCATTTAGTCATGATCAATAGGCGTCAAGAATATCATCACAAAACCCACAAGCAGGCCACTTTCTGTGGTCAGAGTAAACAAAGCTAGATTTATGCCTTTCTTTGCATCATAAAAAACATACAAAAAAAAGACAGATCGATTAGCTGCCTCTTTTCTAGTGAAATTGCATACTTTCCCGCTGAAGATCATTAAAAATGTGCAGACTACCCCGTTTACTCCGTTTGATGAAAACAGAGCCTTTGAACATATGAAATTACTGATTGTTCAAAGTTTTCTGGCGTAATCTTCCTGAATGCATCATCTTTAACCATCCTCCTCTTTATCATATAAATTTACTATACTTTATTTAAATATGACTTTCAATAAGATGACAAAAAGAAGGATTTAAAATCATCAAACACCCTTTAAATTACATAAAATGAAATAATTTCATTTTTCTGTGTTATGATGGTTATTGATTCTTCTGTCTAATATAATTTATTAAACTCAAAAACCCGATGTACTATGAATTTTGAGTGTATGAGAGACAATGAGAACAAATCAAATGTAGCTAAGTCATTTAAAAGGAGAATGGATATGACTCATTTAGAATTCGCATTCGGATTGCTTCCAGTAAGTATGATCATCGCTTCTTTTATCGTCACATTGTTTGTACAAAAGGTTTATTTCATGCCAGTTGTAAGCTTTATCATTTTGCTCATTCTGACATTTACACTTTTTAATGTCTCTTTCTTTGGCTGGGCTGTTGTTTACACTTTGGGCTCATTCATTGCTTCATATATAGCATTATTCATTATGAAAATTTCAAATAAAAAGAGATCATAAACTACATTCGAAAAGCCCTAGAAAGGGCTTTTCATCTTTCACTATCGTTTTTTCACTGGATGAATGTCCCCTCCCAAAAAGGCGATATTCGGATCTCCACTATTTTCTAGAAATTCAGCCATTTCTTGCAGCTCTTGATTAATACGGTCATTCCTTGGCATATCTGGGTTTAACAGAAGGTTGGAGTGAATAGCAGTAGCTGTTTCATACAAGACATGTTGATCTTTTATCTGTTGAATGCACTGTTTCATGCGCAAGAAAAACCATTCGATCTCTTCAATGTCTTCCATCGGATAATGTGCCATTTTGAAGAGATTCTGCTGACAAAGGTCTCCTCTCTCAAAAATGTGTTCAAGCTCTTCTTTACTGATATATAAATCCGAAGCTTCCTCCTCAATCTCTATTACTTCAACGATGGCGTCGTCAGCTGTGTATAACCGCTCAACAAATTCATCGAAACTATCTGCCAGCTTAAAATCTACTTCCAGCTCTAAATCGAAATAGTGAATTGGAGGATGTTCCTTCGTTTCTCGATAATCCATGGCGATCCATGTATCTTCTTCTCCGCTGATGAAAATAAGTCCCTCGGGCAGCTCCAATTCATCACTTAACTGAGCGCTATTCATAATTCCATCATCATTGGCGATTCCTCTTAGATGGTCGAATTGAACATGATCCTCTGCCCATGAATTCGGCCGATCGGTTGGAAAAGCATTACGAACTGTAAAACCACCATTCCATTCTAAAATGAGTTTTTTGTATGTATCAGGTAAAGTGACACCAAGTGTTCCCTCTGCTTCACGAATTTGTTCCTCATCTATCTTTTCTAACGTAAAAGGACTCTCTTCTTCTTTCTCCCAGAATGATTTCAAAGTGGTTGCCTCCTCGTATCTATCTGAGATAAGTATAACATTGACCAACTGTTCATTTACTCATTCTACTTCATAAAAAAACAGACTCTTAAAGTCTGTTTTAATCTTGTCTATACGTTTTCAGAGGTTGTATTTCGATCAATCATAGTCGTGTTTCGATATGATTTTTGTTCCTCCATTGTTGTATTCCGAATTGATTTCGTTTCAATGATTTTTAAAGTTTCTGCTGTTGAAACACTTAACAATACAATGGATACAATGATTAGTAATTTTTTAATAATCATACAGACACTCTCCTTTTTGAATATCATTTTGAGCCTTAAGAGCCTTTCTGTAATATTCGGCAGCTTTTTCAAAGTCCCCTTTTTTTTCATAAAATAACCCGACACTTTGAGCAAATGCTTCCACATACACATGTAGTTTCTTTTCTTCAAAAATATCAAACACTTCTTTCAAAGCTTGTTCATTAGTATCCATATAAATAGCTTTTAATGCTTTAAATAACAAGACACTTAGCGAATCATTTACCTTTGAGGAATATATAAGTCCATCTTCAACGAGCAGATCCGCTTCATCACTTTGATTAGACTTGTACAGCGACCAACATAAACTAAATAGAGTGATTGGCTTTATGTCACTATTTTCCGAAGAAATGACATCTAACACTTCTTTATAATGCTTTATTGCCTCTGTATACTTTGATTGCCTATCATATGTATTACCAATATTTAATAATGTTTTTGCTACTAAACGTTGATCGTTTGCGCCCACAGCAATTGAATAAGCAGTCTTTAAATGTTGCAACGACTTTTCATATCTCATGAAATCATCATAATTTCCTGCAATGACAATTAGACTTTGAATTTGGCGAACTTTATACTGCTCATGTTCTTTATAAATATCTAGTGCCTTTATGATGTGATGCATAGACACATGCGTTTGCTTCATAATATAGTAGGCCTCAGCCACCTTGAAGTGAAACTCCGCTTGCTCAATATCATCGACAACCAGTGCAAGCTGCCTTTCAGCGATCTTGTAATATTGAATAGCCTGTACATATTCTTTCTTACTAAATTCATGCATTCCTCTAAAAAAAGCATTGTAATATTGCAACATACCGGAAAGTTGATGATTAGAATTCTCAATTTTATCAACCAATTCAGAAACAGAAGGAGATCGTTTTTCTGAAGGTTTAATATAATCGAGCATAAGCTGATGGCGAAAACACATCAATTGATAATAAATGAGCAGATCTTGCTCCTCTTCCATTCGTTCAATTTCTCGTTCGACCTCAGCTTTCAATATCTCTGCATCTGGTACACTGAATTGTCGAATCATTTTATACCATTCATTGATTTTCACACCTACATGTGAAGAAAGAACTTTCTCCATCCCTTATCCCCCTTCCACTGAACTCCCTTATATGACATTTATTATCACATACAAGAATTTACAAAGCACCGAAAAGAAACCGCAAAAAGAACAAATATAGCCTTAGTAAACCTTTGGAACATTTTCATTCTCATCACAAAACAAAAAGACAGACTCATTTCAGTCTGCCTTCATCTTCTAGATTTCCATGAGCATACCTTTTGTCTTCAGGTAATTTGCATTGAATCATTTAACCACTCTTCACAATGTTCAATAAGCCACCTCAAATATTCCACATATTGACCGGCATGATAACCGTCACAAACAGCATGATGTACTTGAATGGCGACTGGCAAGATGATTTTTCCTTCTTCCACCTTAAATTTACCTAAGGTAAATATAGGCAGTAAATAAGCTTCATCTGTAGATACATTAAGGTTAAAAGAAGTAAAATCAATCCACGGCAGACTTGAAATATTGAACATGTTTTCTGGCATATGAGGTTTCGGAAATAGGCTGCTGCTTTTGCTGTAAGTGTCCATGTCCGCTACACAGCTTTTATAAAACCGACCAAAGTTTTCGTCATAAGGCGTCCAAATACTTGAAAACGTCTTTGTTTCTTTATTTAAAATCGTATAACTAGGATGGAGAATCTCCCAGTAACCAAGTGCATCGTTCACTTGATCCATCCGAAACTCAGGAATTTGCTGCACAGCTCTTGCTAACAAATAAATTTGCACAGGATATACTTTTAGCCTTTTTTCTTTTAATATTGCATACAATTTCGTGATGTCTAGATCGATCACCAGACTATATGTGCATCGGGTT
>NZ_JBQEOD010000012.1:66069-76791 GCF_052044955.1 Bacillus sp. 22446 | reverse complement strand
GCGTGATAGAAAACCTTTGCAGCCCTAGGAAGGACGAGTACTGGCGCGGAGCGAATTTGACATTCGTGAGCACCAGAGCGCAGGACTGACAAAGAATGCGAGGGTTTGTCTACACGCTGAAAGGAACAACTCAGACCGTCTTGACCTCAGTCTGTTCGCCTGTCACAAGTAAAACTTGTTCATCAGTGAGCGGGCATAAAGAGAGCGTATTTTGATCTTTCTCTATGATATGCTGTGCGGCTTCACCTAAATAAGGATTGTTTATATGCGGTACTGGATAGCTGCTAATCTCATTGAATCCTTCAAAGGAAGATAATTCTAGCGCTTTCTCCTGATCATCCATCAGAGAGATGTATTCAATGCTTGGCGCCATGATAATACCCCCCGCAGATTCTCCGATATACAGCTTGCCTTTGCCGATCTCTTCTTTCAATACATGATCGAGCCCGTGCTTTCTTAATTCTTGCAGCAAATAAAAGGTATTGCCGCCAGATACATACATGACATCATTCTTCCTAATGATCTGTGTGATCTCTTGAACCGTTTGCTCGGTCAGCTGAACAGTCTCTACACGCATTTCTAATTGATGAAAGGCTTCTTTTGCTGCATCGACATAGTGCGTGACTTCTTCCACTTCACTGGCTACCGGAATGAATGTCACACTTTTTCCTTTTAAGGTGTCGCCTGCAAAGTCAGACAAGAGAGAATAGCTGTCTTTGAATGAAGAGCATAAGAACATTTTTTTCACGGTGAATCCCCTCTTCTCTTTCCTTTTTTATTTCGCCAATTCATACATGGCTTGTGCATATAGCGCAGTTGCTCGTAGTAAATCATCGATTTCGATATATTCATCCTTTTGGTGTGCGCAATCAGGTCTTCCAGGGAATAGAGGGCCAAAGGCAACACCTGCTTCTAATGACCTTGCATACGTTCCTCCCCCAATCGCAATAAGATGGGCAGGATCTCCTGTTTGTTCTTCGTAGACACGCTGTAATGTTTTCACAAGTGGATGGTCTTTTGAGACATGATGAGGCGGACTGTCATCAAATTTCTCAATCGCTGCCCCTTTTATTCGTTCAATCCCTTTTTTGACTTCCTCACCGTCCGCTGTTACGGGATAGCGGACATTCAGTCCAAGCTTCGCTTCTTCGTTTTGCGAATAGCGGATTGTGCCAACATTCAAGGTCAAGTCACCACTAATATCATCTTTACAAGCGATGCCGAGTTTTTGTCCTCTTGTGTCTTGATCAAATAAGGCATTAATTTGTGATGTAAAAGCGAGCCCTCTTTCATCTAATTCATGCGCACATAAGAAATTCGCCATATGAATGCCCGCATTTGTGCCATTCGCCGGCTCCATTGCATGAACTGATACACCTTTTAATGTGAATGTAAGTCCATCTGCTGTATGGTTTGTCTCACCGGTTAACTGATTTTCCGCAAGATAGGCTGCAAAAGCCATTTTTAAGGCTTCAGCATCGTGATCGTTTGCTGCTGCCACAATTGCGCGAGCCTCATCTGGGACCATATTGAGACGCATGCCTGATGTGAATTGCTTGAGGATGTAACGCTTGTTTTCTTCTGATTGTTCGTATGTAAAGGATACGATGGCATCTATGATCCCTTTTTCAGCATGAATAATTGGAAAATCAGCATCTGGTGCAAAGCCAATTTGCGGCATCGCCTCATGCTTGAAATAGTGATCGACGCAGCGCCAATCGCTTTCTTCATCTGTGCCAATGATGATTCGAATCTTTTTCGACAGCGGTAGACCGGCATCTTTTAACATTTTCAATGCGTAAAACGCCGCCATGGTCGGCCCTTTATCATCAATGGCTCCTCTTGCAAAGATTTTATTTTCTCTTATGTCCGCTGAAAATGGTGGGGTTGTCCAGTCGTCTCCCGCAGGCACGACATCCACATGGCATAGCACACCGACGATATCTTCGCCTTCTCCATATTCAATATGACCGGCATAGCCATCAACATTTTTCACTTTGAAGCCCTCGTCCTGCCCTTTTTTGAGCATATACTGAAGAGCCTCATCCACTTTTTCACCGAACGGTTTTCCTGCTGTGCCGCCTTCTTCATCCAAGACACTTTCAATTTGTAAAAAAGATTGTGTATCCTGAATCAAACTGTCTTTTTTTCGTATGACTTCTGCTTCCCAATTCATTTTTCCATTCCTCCTTGAAAAAAGGTTGCAATCCACCCTTAAAACGAATATTATATTAAGTGTTTTGTAATAATGTTCGTAAATGGAGGATTTTATGTTTCAGTTAAAAGAGAACCAAACCAACATAAAGAAAGAATTACTCGCTGGTATGACGACATTCTTTACGATGGTATATATTGTAGCCGTCAATCCAGGAATCCTTTCAGATGCAGGCATTCCTTTTGACCAAGTTTTTACTGCAACCATTATCGCTGCTGTTGTCGGTACCCTCTGGATGGCACTCTTTGCAAACTATCCGATTGCCATTGCACCAGGTATGGGGCTGAATGTCTATTTCACCGTCACTGTTGTCGGTGGTGGGGGTCTCAGCTATCAAACAGCATTTAGTGCGGTATTTGTTGCTGGAATACTCTTTATCATTTTATCGTTAACATCCCTTAGAAAACAACTCATTGAGGCGATTCCAGATAATTTAAAGTACGGGATTACAGCGGGTATCGGATTATTTATTGCATTCATTGGGCTAAGACAGTCTGGAATCATCACTGCTGATCCACAAAACCTTGTGAAGCTTGGCAATTTAAGCTCACCTGTTGTCATTTTGACATTCGTTGGTTTAATGATTTCTGTCATATTAATGGTTCTTCAAGTGAATGGAGCGCTGTTTATCGGCATGTTAGCAACCACGTTAATTGCACTTGTAACAGGTCAGCTTCATTTTCCTAAAGTGCTAGTGGATACCCCAGCACTGCCTGAAGGAATGCTGATTACAAATCCATTCGCTGCGTTTGGCGATGTATTTTCCCATCACTTGTATGCTGTTGTCTTCTCCTTTTTACTTGTGACGATTTTTGATACAACAGGAACAATGATCGGGGTTGCGGAACAAGCAGGTTTAATGAAAAATGGTCAGCTCCCAAAAGTACGCAGAGCCTTACTTGCTGACTCTGCTGCGACGACAATTGGCTCAATGTTTGGAACAAGCCCAACCACAGCTTACATTGAATCATCATCAGGAGTTGCTGCTGGCGGAAGAACTGGACTGACCTCTTTAACCGTTGCTACATTGTTTATTGTGGCCTTGTTTTTTGGTCCACTCGTTCAAGCCATTTCGTCTTTGCCGTCCATCACTTCACCTGTCTTAATCATTGTCGGCTGTTTGATGATGAATTCAGTGTCACGTATTCGCTGGAATGAGCTTGACGAAGCATTTCCTGCTTTTCTTGTGATTCTTTCCATGCCGCTGACATCTAGCATCTCTACAGGAATTTCACTAGGATTTATTTCATATCCACTTGTGAAGCTGGCAAAAGGAAAATGGAAAGAAGTGCATATTCTTGTGCTCATTTTTGCCGTCTTATTTTTCTTGCAGCTCTTTTTCTTAGAAGGATAGCCAAAATAAAAAGACACATTTCTCATTTGAATGTGTCTTTTTTGTATGAATGATTTTTTATTTTGTAAATTTTCTGTGTTTATTTTTTGATCTTTCTTAAGTGGTAAACTTCTTTATACGCCTTGTGTTTATTGGGTTGTAACCGGATTCAAATCATGATATATAACATAATTTCATTCATGAAGACAAGTTTAAAAACACGTAAAGTTGACTTTTTGGTGGAACTAGATGCATAATAACGTGTATAATAGAATAAAACATTAAGAAACACGAACATTTACCATTGGTGCATGTCCTTATGTCGCAGTTTTAGTGTAGTAAGTTGTGGTTAGTCAAGTCCATCCGATCTTATTGATAGGGAGTGGTTTTTTGAAACCTTCAACAAACCGTATGATGACTCGAATAAAATCAGTTTATATGTTCATTCAAGAGAAAGGTCTTGTGACGACACAAGAGCTGGTTGATGAATTCGGGATCACACCTAGAACCATCCAAAGAGACTTAAACGTGCTTGCCTATAACGATCTTGTTCATAGTCCAAGCAGAGGCAAATGGGAAACAACGAGAAAAAAAGTAAAAATATCATCATAAGCGAATAATGAACTTCCATATAACAAAAAGAACCGGCGGTCGCCGGTTCTTTTCATTTTGTTGACAAAGGGCTAAAATGAACTTGATTTTAGCCCCTTATCTTCTTTTCATTTGCTCTATATTAATCACGATTGATTAAGCTGTCTAACTCTTCTTCCGTCAATTCACGGTATTCTCCGGGGGCCAAATCTTCGTCTAATGAAACAGCTCCCATCGAGAGCCGTTTTAAAAAGATCACTTCATTGTCCACTGCTTGTGCCATCAGCTTCACTTGATGGTACTTCCCTTCAGTAATCGTTAAACGGATTCGTGTATCTGCCTCTTGGTTGGCATCTACTTCAACCTTCGCCGGCTTCGTTTGGTAGTCGTCTAAAATCACAACTCCCTCTTCAAGACGAGTGATGTCTTGATCTCCAAGCGGGTATTTTAGATGAACTTCATACGTTTTCGGGACATGCTTTTTCGGAGATAACAATTGATGAGCAAGCTGGCCGTCATTTGTAAGGAGGAGGAGACCGACTGTATCCTTATCCAGTCTCCCCACAGGGAATGGCTCCCTTGCAATATCCTCTGGCTCTAGTAGATCGACAACCGTCTCATCTCGCAGATCCTCCGTTGCTGAAATGACGCCATCTGGCTTGTTCATCATGAGATAAATGAATTCTTTATACTCTACACGCTCTCCATGCACGAGCACTTCATCATTTGTTGGATCGACATGATCTTTCACCTGCTTCGCCACTTCTCCATTCACTGTGACGGCCCGGGCCTTGACCAGCTTCTTTACATCTTTCCTTGAACCAAAGCCGGTATTGGCCAGCAATTTATCAAGCCTCATGCTTCTCCACCTCTTCTTAACTCTTTTTTCTTAAAAATGACGGCATCCGGCTGCCAAGTACACGCTCTAACAATCCAACTTTATAAGATAAGAACATATACACACCGCCGCCAGTGATCATTGAAATCAAAATAACAATACCAGCTTGTATGATTCCGCCTTCATATGAAATGACTTGATTCACAAGCTGACATGTCACATAAGCCACTACAGCCATGATTGCCGTTAAAATACCAATTAAAATAAACCGTTTGAAAATCCTGCGGAACGAATAGCCTGCATGGCGCTTGATCATGATGAACATATACAAAATCGAGGCACTGTAGCCTAATGCCGTTGCAAGCACAGAACCGTTTCCTTGCAGCCAGCTAATCAGCGGGATATTAAGAACCGTTTTAATGATGATCCCTAACAAAAGACTGACGATCGCAAATTTTTGTTTGTTAATCCCTTGTAAAATCGCTGCGTTAATGGTGAATAAAGAAAACAGTAACGCAACAGGTGCATACCAAAACAAAATAGAAGTCCCAATCTCAGGATGCACAGACGGATAGAAAAACCAATAAACTGGTCCAGCCAATGCCGAGATACCAAATGAAGCAGGCAGAACGAAGAATAAAATGACCTGCATCGTTTGATCAATTTGCCGATTCAGCAGCTTGTAATTTCGCGCTGTAAAGGATTCCGTTATGGTTGGAATCAATGTTAAACCAAACGCAGTTGCAAGTGACACAGGAATCATGACAAGCTTCGGTAAATATAACGTCACAATAGACAGAACCGCTGTACTAATATCCTGATGTCCTGATGCAATCATCGCTCTGTTAATTGTATTTGTATCAATATAAGAATAAATCGGAATGGCAAGTCCAACAAACACATAGGGTGCTGCATAACTGAACAGCTCTGTAAACATTTGCTTATAAGATAATCCAGAATAGTCCCCTGTATTCGGCTGCATTGCCAAAAGCCGATCTTTCCGCTTCAGCCAATATAAATAAAGCGTAAATAGACCGCCAAACGCACCAATGAGTGCGGCAAATGTGGCATAACCAACCGCAATAACAAGACCGCCGTCAAGCACTTTTAAAATGATAAACGTCGCTGTTAATAGGAAGATGATTCTGACAAGTTGTTCGATGACTTGAGAAACAGCTGTCGGGCCCATCATCGAGTGCCCTTGGAAAAAGCCTCGCACAAGACTCATGATGGGTACAACCAATAGACCCAAACTGACCATCCGAATCACATAAACCACTTGATCGACCGTCAAACCGCCCGTTTCATTCGATCCTCCAAGCTGAATCTTGGCAAAGATCGGTGCGGTCAAATATAAAATAGAAAAGGCGATAATACCGGTGACAAGCATGACCGACATACCCGCCCTGAACATTTTTCTTGTTGTCTCATAATCGCCGATTGCATTATATTTAGAGACGAATTTCGATACCGCTGTTGGAAAACCGAGCGTAGCAATACTTAAAAAGATCGTATACTGATTGTATCCATATTGGAATAGCGCACCACCAGTCGCTCCGACCATTGCGCTAAATGGAATTAAGTAAATCATACCAAGAATACGAGAGAGATAAGTCCCTATCGTTAAAACCAACGTACCACGAAGCAGTTTATTAGACATGCGCTTAACCACCATTTTTCTAATGAATATTCAACTTAACTATTTTAACACATCATTTCATCGCACAGGTAACAAATCCAATACAGAAGTCACAAAACCAATCAATTCATATTTCAGCCTTCCCCAATCTTCGTTATAATAGAGAAATGACTGAAAGTAGAAAGAGGAATGTAACATGAAACATTATGATGTCATTGTCATTGGCGGTGGACCTTCTGGACTGATGGCCGCGATTGCATCGGCAGAACACGGTGCATCGGTTCTGTTAATTGACAAAGGAAACAAACTTGGCAGAAAGCTCGCCATTTCTGGCGGTGGACGCTGCAATGTGACCAATCGCCTTCCAGTAGAAGAAATTATCAAGCATATTCCCGGAAACGGCCGTTTTCTATATAGTGCATTTTCTGAGTTCAATAACGAGGATATTATCTCGTTCTTTGAAAATCTAGGTATTGAACTAAAAGAAGAAGACCATGGACGTATGTTCCCTGTCTCAAACAAAGCACAATCTGTTGTGGATGCCCTATTAGATAGGCTTCGCGTGCTCAATGTGACCATTCGAACGAATGAAAAGATTAAAACCGTTCTGTATCAAGACGGACAAGCAGCTGGAATTGTTACAAATAATGATGAAAAAATTTCAAGTCATGCCGTTGTCATTGCTGTTGGCGGGAAAAGTGTGCCTCATACAGGCTCTACTGGCGATGGCTATGCATGGGCAGAAGCCGCTGGCCATACCATTACAGAGCTCTTCCCAACAGAAGTACCCGTCACGTCAGACGAGCGTTTTATTAAGGACAAAGTGCTTCAAGGTCTTTCATTAAGAAGTGTGGCCGTGAGTGTTTTAAATAAAAAAGGAAAACCCGTCGTCACTCATGTCATGGATATGATCTTTACACACTTTGGCTTATCAGGTCCTGCCGTTCTGAGATGCAGCGGCTTTGTTGTGAAAGAACTGAAAAAGCAACAGGCCGTCCGTCTTCAAATTGATTTATACCCAAAGCTCAATGACGAGGAGCTATTCCAAAAGCTTCATCGTGATCTAAAAGATGAACCAAAAAAAGCCATTAAAAATGTCCTGAAATCTTGGATGCAAGAGCGCTATTTATTGTTCCTTTTAGAACGAAATGGCATTGATCCGCAGGAGACATTTTCTGGTCTCGCTAAAGAGAAACTCCGCGCTTTTGCGCATGATTGTAAACATTTCATCGTCCATGCAAATGGGACGCTTTCTTTAGATAAAGCCTTTGTTACAGGGGGCGGCGTTTCTGTCAAAGAAATTGAACCGAAGAAAATGGCATCTAAAAAAATGGCCGGTCTTTATTTCTGCGGAGAAATTTTAGATATTCACGGTTACACAGGCGGTTACAATATTACGTCAGCACTTGTGACAGGCAGGTTAGCTGGCATGAATGCCGCACTAGAAGTAAAGGAGAGATCTCAATGATTAGACGCGCACTTCCGATTGTCCTTGCAGTTGTCATTAGTTTGACAGCCGCTTTCTTTATGAAGCTGTCCATTACCCCGTTAAAAATCGCCATTATTTTAGCGTTTACGATTTTCGCTGTTTGTTTAAAAGAATATGTCTACCGTCTGCGCAAACGAATTGAAGAAAAGTCATCTTCACATATCGATGGTTGATAAATGGAAGCAAAACATGTTACGGTAAAATAGAGGTCGAGTGAGAAACTCGCCTCTTTTTGTTTGAAAATAGTTGAGACAGGGGATATTAAACAAAATCCTCTGCTTAAACGTGTAGAACAACAGGAGAGTGAGATGGTGTGAAAAACGTATCAAGTGTATTTTGGATTGTGATTGCAATCACATTTATTGCCGTTCTATGGGGAGCCTTTTCTCCAGAATCACTGCAAAATGTGACAGATCAAATTCAAACATACATTACAAATGACTTTGGCTGGTATTATTTATTAGTCGTATCGCTTCTAGTCGGCTTTTGTCTATTCTTTATCTTTAGCCCTATCGGAAAAATTACGTTAGGAAAGCCAGGTGAAGAGCCTGAATTTGGTCTTTTTTCTTGGTTTGCGATGCTATTTAGTGCTGGAATGGGTATTGGGCTTGTTTTTTACGGAGCAGCTGAACCGATCAGTCATTATGCGATTCAATCACCAACGGGTGACACTGAAACTGCACAAGCCTTCCGTGATTCCCTTCGTTATACTTTTTTCCACTGGGGACTTCATGCATGGGCGATCTATGCCATTGTTGCGCTTTGCATTGCATACTTTAAATTTAGAAAAGATGCGCCTGGCTTAATCAGTGCAACACTGCAGCCAGTTTTAGGAGATAAAACGCACGGATGGATCGGAAAAACCATCGATTGTATTGCTGTGTTTGCGACAGTTGTTGGTGTTGCAACGAGCTTAGGATTAGGCGCAGCACAAATCAATGGTGGATTGGATTATCTATTTAACATTCCAAATGCCTTTAGCACACAATTGATTATTATCATCATTGTGACGGTGCTCTTCCTTGCATCTGCTCTTAGCGGTATTGGTAAAGGGATTAAATATTTAAGTAATATCAACATGGTATTAGCAGCTGTTCTGATGTTTTTCTTACTTTTGGTAGGTCCAACAGTTTATATTTTAAATTCATTTACTGACTCTATTGGACAATACTTATCCAACATCGTTCAAATGAGCTTTCGCTTATCTCCAAATGACCCTGAAAAGAGAGAATGGATTAACGGATGGACGATCTTTTATTGGGCATGGTGGATCTCTTGGGCACCATTTGTCGGGATCTTTATTGCACGTGTATCACGTGGACGAACCATTCGAGAGTTTTTAGTTGGTGTGTTAGTTGCTCCATCTATCCTTGTATTTCTTTGGTTCTCTATTTTCGGTGTTTCTGCGATGGACTTACAGCAAAAGAATATTGTCGATGTTGCAGGCCTTTCTACGGAAACCATGCTTTTTGGTGTACTAAATGAATATCCGCTGGCAATGATCACATCGATTCTAGCTCTTATTTTAATCGCGGTATTCTTTATCACATCAGCAGACTCAGCTACATTCGTTCTCGGAATGCAGACAACCTATGGATCATTAAATCCAGCGAATAGTGTAAAGATCAGCTGGGGTATTATCCAGTCAGCAGTTGCGGCAGTGCTCTTATTTTCAGGCGGTCTTGAAGCCTTGCAAAACACAGCCAAACTTGCTGCTTTGCCGTTCTCTGTTGTCATTATTTTAATGATTGTGTCCCTGTACAAATCATTAAATGAAGAACGAAGAGCGATTAAACAAGCAAATAAGTACAATAAACCAAGAAGTCCAAGAGTAAAAAAAGCATAATCATCACAAGAGAAAAGTCGTTCCTCATCCGAACGGCTTTTTTTCTCGTTGAAATAATTGAAGATTGTCATGACATTGTGTATTCCGATAAAATAGTGTTGAATCATCACTTTTCTACATAATGGAGGTTTATATGACGTTACCTACGTTCAAGTACAACCCAGACCCAGTTTCATTACATGTAATTAAAAAAGAGCAGACGATATGCCCCGTTTGTGAGAAAGAACGAGATTATGTATATCATGGTCCTTTTTATTCTATTGAAGACGTTTCTGGCATTTGTCCTTGGTGCATTAAAGATGGATCAGCTGCTCAAACATATAATGGAATGTTTCAAGACGATGTGAGTTGTGATGACGTCGATCATGAAGAATATATAGATGAACTGATCTACAGAACGCCGGGTTACCGCGGATGGCAGCAGGAATATTGGTTAAGCCATTGCGGGGATTTTTGCGCGATTGTGCAGTATGTTGGATGGAAAGAAATTGAGCATTTAGAGGAAGAACTCTCAGAGGATATTGAAGAGATTTGCAGTGGTGGACATTTCACAAAAGAGAACCTGAAACAATGGCTCGTGAATGGAGGAGACTTGCAAGGCTATCTCTTTCAATGCGTTCACTGCAAAAAGCATCGTTTACATATTGACGCTAGTTGATCATGGCAAAAGGACCTTTATTTTAGCCCTTTTTCTTCTTTTCAGCGTGATAGAAAACCTTTGCAGCCCTAGGAAGGACGAGTACTGGCGCGGAGCGAATTTCACATTCGTGA
>NZ_JBQEOD010000012.1:0-66019 GCF_052044955.1 Bacillus sp. 22446 | reverse complement strand
GGCGCGGAGCGAATTTCACATTCGTGAGCACCAGCACGCAGGACTGACAAAGAATGCGAGGGTTTGTCTACACGCTGATAGGACCCTTCAGCAGATCCTTTTATTTTTTATATAAAATGAGCGCTGAAAAACAGTAGAGCTGCTCTCCTCCTTGCTCACAGATCACCGCCACATTGTATTTGATGTCAATAATTTGGTCGTCGTCCATTCCTTTTAAAAAAAGATTGATTTCGCTTTGCAAATCTTTCTCGTGTTCTTCATCAAATACAGCTACCTTCAGCACATATGCCACTCTCCCTTCTCTTGCTACTCTATTTTTATGCAAATAAAGACGGACATATGAACAAAAAAAGCCTTCCATCTTGTCGATGAAAGGACTCCTTTTTACAGCTTCGGTTTTGTTTCTCCTGTCCATGCAAGCATGCCGCCAACGACATTGGTTGCTTGATAGCCTTGGTCTTCTAAGAAATAGCAGACATTCTCACTGCGTTTACCAGAACGGCAAATAATATAATACTCTTGCGACTTATCAAACGCATCTAGCTTCTCAGGAATATCCCCCATTCGAATATGGACTGCCTCTGGAATCATGCCTTCTGCTACCTCTTCATCCTCACGCACATCGACGAGCTGAATGGCTTCTTCTTGCGCTAGTTTTTGCTTTAATTCTTCTATTGAAATTTCTTTTACTGACACGACTCTCATCTCTCCTTTTAATCACGGTGACACCATTATAGCAAATCATACACATCACTGCGTATTCACCCGCTTGGATTGAAGGAAAGACGGGAATCGTTTCTTCACATCAACTGCCGGCTGCTCGCTTTCAAACTCTATCTTTTTAAACACTTGATAGGCTAGCCACATGTGGCCATATGCGAGAATGCTGATGCTAAAAAACGGCACGATCCCTGGCAAATAAGCAAATAGGATAAAGAGAACAGCAGAGAAAACGAGCATAGAGAGCGTATATTGCAAATACGAGATGCCAAGCAGAAGGGAAAATTTCAAATAAAGACGCTTTTTCCAATCATAATGAGCCAGCAGCGGAAAGATATAAAACAGGCTGACAATAAACAGAAAACCAAAGATATAGATCGCAAAGCGAAGCACGTGTAAAAACCAACTCGTTGGATAAATATAAGCAAGGTCTACATAAATAATCGTCCCGATGATGACCAGCACCACTCCAATGACATTAGAGCGTACAAATTCTTCGCGGTATACCTTCCAAAAGGTTTGAAAGACGCTCATTTGCTCATGCCCTTGTATCCACTTTCTCATCACAGAAAATAACGCTGTTGTTGCAGGCATAAAGCCAAAGATTCCAAGCCCAAGTAAAGTGAACAAAAGCCATAACAAATTCGTATAGGCGAGTCTCATCACCCACTCACACATGCGCAGCATTCTGCTCATTGATCCATCATGATCCATCTCTCTTCCCTCCTCTCTTACTCGTTACACCGTCTCTTTTTGAAACAATTCTTCTATTTCAATCGGGCGTTTTTCTGCAACTGAGCGCCACATGCCTTCGCCAAGTGCAATGGAATAAGCACCCGCCTCTGCTCCTGCTGAAATGTCATAAGGAATGAGCGGATCTTTTCCTAAAAATAAGTCTGCTAATAATAGCGGATCTCCGCCTCCATGACCACCTGATTGCTTCACAACTTCAATCGTTTCTTTTCCACCAAACATCGGGTAGTATGCAATTGTCTGTTCAGGGAATTGAAAAGGGATTCTCGATGGCACATGAAACTCATTTGTTTCAATCCGTCCCTTCGTCCCGTTAATCGCAAGCCGGTAGCCTTCATATGGCGCTGAAAATTGAATCGAGTAACTTAACAAAGCTCCCTGATCATAAGCCACTGACGCCACGTATGTATCCTCAATATCAATTTCTTGATCAAAAATACAGGCATCCGGGCGATAATTCGAGTATTGCTTTGACTGCTGCTCACCTGATTCAATATGGTCATCCTCCACCTTTGAACGCTCTACCCGCGGATTCCACCTTGCTTCATAATGACAGGTATCTCTTACATGACAGGTTCCACAATATCGATTCTCTTCACCCTGCAAAGGATTCCAAGGACTTTCATCCCCATAATAATTCAGTGCGCCATAGGCAAATACTTGCTTCGGCTTTTGATCAATCCACCAGTTGACCAAGTCAAAGTGATGGGTCGATTTATGAATAGACAGACCGCCAGAATATTGACGCGAGCGGTTCCACCTTTTAAAATAACTCGCTCCATGATACGTATCAATGAGCCAGCTTAACTCAACAGACGTGACCCTTCCAATCTTTCCATCTAAAATGAGCTCTTTTATCTTTCGGTGGAATGGATTGTAGCGATAATTAAAGGTGACGGTGACCTTTCCTTTGCTTTCTGCCTCTTTTTCCATCACCTGTTTGGCGTCTTTTGCTGTTGTGACCATCGGCTTTTCCGTTATGACATCCAGATCATGATCCAGTGCCTGCAGGATATATGTGACATGTGTATCATCTCGCCCCGCCACAATGACGATTTCTGGTCTTGCTTCCTTCACCATCTGACCAAATGCATCCTCATGAAAAAATGAGACGCCCCTTAGTGATGGAAAACGCTCCTGACAAAGTGTATACCGCTTCTCATCTACATCTAGGAGCCCTGTAATCCTGTAATGCTCGTTGAAATCCTCGGTGAGCGGTTTGATAAACATATTGAAAGCACGGTGACTGAGCCCGCAAACGGCGACCCTTTTCACATTCCCCCACCCCTTTTTCTATTGGTTTTCACGAAGCTGCTTCATGAGAGACAGTGCCTCTTTAGATTTCTCCGCATACACAGGTATGAAGGCGACCATATCTCGGTGTAATCGAAAGGTATAGCCATTTAGCTGCTTCGTTCCTTTCTTGATTTGGACCGCATAATCGACTGTATTTCCCGTCTTTGCATCTTCTACCGTATATGGTCCTACCCCTTCGCCATCTACCCGCATCTCTTCAAGCAGCTGAAAGCTTTCAGGGTCATCATATGTTCTAAACATTTCTTCCGGGACAAACATCACGTCCCCCTCTTTTGCAGTAATTTCAACAAGAAGTTTTTCAGGAATTGCAGGGAAGATGTGAACGTCGTATGTCTCCTGATTTGGTTGAAAAGCTTTCTCCACTAATTGATCTTTCATTGCTTTTGACATGTCAGAAAAAATAAGGACATCAATCCCCTCTGTTTTCCCCTGACAGGCGGACAAATAAAAGGCAGCGATGAAGCTTAAGAGCCATGCCACAGCCCTTTGATGCCGCCTCATACCTTTTGAAACACAGACAGCTTTTCTAGTTCAGTTAACGCCATAATAAAAGCGCCTGCTCCATGCAAATCATTCGTGCTACGCTCTCTGCCAACGTAATAGTCATAAAATCCCGCAGATGTTCCAATACAAATATCGTTCACTGTAAAATCGCCGTTGTCTTTTTCCTCCGTTTTATACTGAATCAACCCTTGATACGCTTTGACCACATGATCAACATATCGAAGACTGACATATCCTTCATTCATGGCTTTTGCCATCGCATATATGAATAGACATGACCCTGAGCTTTCAAGCCAGTTGTCGCTATGACTTCCTTTATCAAGGATCTGATGCCATAGACCCGTTTCGTCGTCCTGATATTTTGCCACACTTTCCAGCATATCTGTCAGTGTGTCCTTCCACACTTTTCGTCCTTCATGTCCTTCTGGTAAATCTTCGATCATATCGGCTAACGCAAGGACATACCAGCCAAAGGACCTTGCCCAAAATTCTGGGGAACAGCCCGTCTGTTGATCAGCCCATGGCATCACTTTCCGTTCATCCCATGCGTGATAGTAAAGGCCCGTTTTTTCATCTTTGGTATGCTTTCTCATGAGATGCTCTTGATGGATGACCATGTCCACCAGCTCCGATTCTCCTGTCAACTGGGCATACTTTAAAGCAAAAGGTCCACCCATATAAAGACCATCTAGCCACATTTGATAGGCATAATTGTCTTTATGCCAGAAACCACCCTCAGACGTCCGATTCAGCGTCCGGTAAAGCCCCCGAAGCTTTTCTGCTGCCTTCACATACCGCTTCTCTCCCGTTCTTTCAATCAGCGGGAATAAAATGAGCCCTGCTTGAATGGCATCAAGCTCGTCTCTTCGGAATAACAGATTCCCATGGTCATCAATGAGTGAGTCTGCATAATTTTTCACATAATCAAAGTACGCCTCGTTTTCTGTTGCTTCGTAAAGCTTCATCACTCCGCAAAGGAAAACCCCTTGATGATAGTGCCACCTTCCAGCTGGCGGAAGTTCAATCGGTGTATGCGCTTTCATTATTGTTTGTGCTAATTTCTCTGCATGCTCAAGCGGTGATCCCTTTTCAATCGATAATGTCATTGGTCTTCATCTCCCCTTTTAATAAATCCCTTCTTCTCCAAACTTCTTCGCTAAACGGTTCGCCATCATGACCAAAATAAGTCCAACGGCTGCTTTAAATAAACCAACAGCGGTACTATAGCTGAATTGTCCTTGCTTCAGACCAGCTGTATACACATACGTATCAAAAATCTCTGCAACTTCCCTGTTGGTCGCATTGAGTAATAAATAGACATGTTCAAATCCAAGCTCTAACGTATCACCGATTTTTAAAATGAGCAGTACAACAATGACACTTTTAATCGCAGGAAGGGTGATGTGCCACATTTGTCTAAGTCTACCGGCTCCATCCATTTTTGCTGCTTCATATAGCTGCGGATCTACTGCTGTAATCGCTGCAAGATAAATAATGGTTGACCAACCCGCTTCTCTCCAGATTACCTGCAAAATGTACATGGGTCTAAACCATTCTTGACTAAGAAGGAAGTTAATCTTTTCTCCTCCAAAGAAAGCAATCAATTCATTGATCAACCCGCCATCTACCGTTAACAAAACAAAAGATAAGGACACGACAATCACCCATGACATGAAGTGAGGAATATAAATCATTGTCTGAACAAATTTCTTAAACAGTGCCAATCTGACCTCGTTTAAAAGAAGGGCTAATAAGATCGGAATCGGAAAGAAAATCACGACATTCATGGCAAATAAAATGAGCGTATTTTTTAATAAGATGAAAAATGTTGGTTCTGTAAATAAGCGAATAAAGTGTTTGAAGCCAACCCACTCACTGCCAAGAATTCCGAGAAACGGCTGGTAATCTTGAAAGGCAATGATCAGCCCCCACATAGGGACATATTTAAAGACAAGAAAATAAAGGAGCCCTGGCAAAATCATTAAATACAGAAATTTTTGACTAAGTAATTGATTAAGTAAGCGCTTTCTCTTTTCTTTTTTCAAAGCTGCCGCAGGCACACCCTTGGCAGTGACATCCTGTGTTTTCACAGATAAAGCCTCCCCTCATGCTGATGCATGTGTTAACTGTATCTTAAGGATGAAAAATCCGTCTACAATCATATCATCAGATCATATTTACTCAGGGGAAGCTACTCAAAACGTTACATAAAACATAAGAAAATGATCCTAATCTCAGAAAATGATTATTGACAAACCTACCAGATTTTTGGATTAATAAACTAAGGGGAAAAGATTGTTTCGTTTGAAATGGGGGGTTTTATGAAAAGAAAGCAATATAAATTTTATTACAAGCTGGTGACGTTTTTTTTCGTGCTTAGTACGATTCCTGTTATTATTGTCGGTATTTTTTCTTATCAGCATTCGCAAAAAACTGCACTCGAAAATATTTCAAATGAAAAGCTGGACAGCGTCAAACAAACGCAATCCAATATTGAGCATATTCTAAAGACAGTAGATCATTCTCTCACTCACTATGTCAGTTCGCCGCCTCTCCTTCAAACACTGGCAGAACCTTTAAATCCAGACCAATTCCAACTTTATAATCAAGTCCAGCAAGAACTGAATTACCTGCAAACCTTCGACACCGATCTCTCCAATATTACACTTGTTAGTAAAATGGAAGATTGGTATATGAACAATTCTGGTCTTTATCATGTCTCAAACGGGGATCAAGAGAAAGCGTTAACCTCTTACCTCAATATTCCGAGTCATTCCAGCTGGGCACTTGAAGAAAATAATCCACTTGTCTCAACAAAAGAAGGAAAGACATCCTTTTGCAAATACAATGTGAATTTAATCAAGCAGCTTCCGATGAATAGTGTCCAAAAAAAGGGGATCGCCGTCGCCAGCATTCCAAGCTGCGTGATTGCTGACAACATGCCTGACTTCTCTCAATCTGATAGTATGTTTGTCATTGATACAAACGGAAAAGTGCTGCTACATAATCGAAAAGAACAAATTGGTGACTCGTTAAAAAATCAAGATTTCGTCAAACATGTCCTGTCACTTGAAGAACGATCCGGACAATTTGATATGAAAATCGATGAACTAAACTATCAAATTACGTTTCAAAAATCAGATTATAACGAATGGACATACTTATCCTTTGTCTCCATTCCAGAACTAAAGCAGCAAACGAAATCAATCGGGTGGATCACCTTTATTATTTGCTTTATTTTGTTAGCGCTTTCATTGTTATTTTCATGGTTTGGCTCTAGACACTTTTATAAACCGATTCGCTTATTATACGAATCCTTTGCACGTAATGAGTCGTTTTTGCATAAACAGCCTTTCCAAAATGAATTTGAGCTCATCGAATCGAGCATTAAACAAATGAAAGATCAAAACAATGATCTAGAGGAACGGATTGAGCAGCAAGTGACACACTTACAGCAATACTTTATGGTGCGGCTGCTGCTTGGCAAGCTGACGGAAGAAGAGATTCACAACCGATTTCAAAGTCTAGGCTTTCCTCGTGACTGGTCCCATTTGTCCATGCTTGTGACCCAAATCGATACACTAAAAGGAACGCCGTATGAAAAAAAGGATGCAGACTTGCTTTTATTTGCGATAAATGGACTGATCGAGCAGATTATTCCGCTAGATGAGCACCTTCAGCCGACCGTTGTCAATCAGCATCAAACGACGATTGTTCTCAATCAATCGAAGTCAGAAGAGGAATTTACTGAATATTTAAATCAATTAGCCGAAACAATTCAGCAGCGAATTGAGGAAGAGCTGGGCTTGTCGATCAGCATTGGGATCAGTCGCTCATTTAAAGAGCTCTCTATGGCCAAACATGCTTATATTGAGGGAAAAGAAGCCTTAAAATACAGGCTCAAAGCAGAGAAAAAATCCATTCTTTTATACGAGCACATTCAGCAAGGAAAGACGTTTAAGACTCATTTCCCAAAACAGCTGCAGCATGATTTATTTGATGCCATTAAAGCAGGCGATCAAGGCAAGGCAGATCACTATTTACATGTGCTTCTGCAATCCATTTTTTCTAAAAATGCTGGACCACATGAGTACCAGATTGCTCTCGCTCGTTTTTTAAACAATCTCATCGAGCTGATGCATTTGCTCGGCATTGAATTGTTTGAAATCGAAGATAATAAAATGCTCTATGATACGATCTTTGAGTTTAAAACGTTTGAAGATACAGAAGCGTGGCTGAAACATGAGATCATTCGACCCATCATTGATCAGCTCGGCGCGCGTGAAGACTCTCAATATAAAAATATCTCAGAGAAAATCATTCATATCATTCATCAAGAATTTGACTCAGATCTGACATTGGACGAAATCGCTACACGCCTGCACTATAACCCAAATTATTTAAGCAGTATTTTTAGAAAAGAAATGGATATCTCCTTTAGTGAATATCTCTCGTCTTACAGACATCATGTCGCCAAAAACTGGTTGGTGGAAACGGATATGTCGGTGAAAGAAATTTCGGAAAAGCTAAAATACAAAAATCCGCAAAATTTCATCCGCTCCTTTAAAAAGCTGGAAGGCACGACGCCTGGAAAATACCGTGATCAGAAAAAAGGCACATAAAGCAAAGTCCCGCTCTCACAAGAAGCGGGACTTTTTTATTTAAACTGTTCATTTAGGATACTGTCTTCCAGCACTGAAAGCGGCTCGCCATACACTCGTTCAATATGGGCTGCCCCCCAATCACATAACGCATTCAAAATTCGCTCAAGTGACTGTCCGTATTCACTTAATTCATATTCCACTTTGGGCGGCACTTGTTCATATACAATGCGGTTAATCACACCATCATTTTCAAGCTCTCTCAGCTGCTGTGTGAGCATTTTTTGCGTGATATTTGGCATGAGGCGCTTCAGTTCACTCGTCCGCTTTTTCCCATGTGTTAAATGACATAAGATGACACACTTCCATTTCCCGCCGATCACTTCAAGCGTTGCTTCCACAGAGATATTATATTTCTTCTTTTCCAACGTCGCTTCACTCCTTTTGATGCTGTACAGGCACTTTTTAGTACCTATATTACAAAAAAGTACGTACTTTTTTTTCTGTCATCTATGTTAGATAATAACTCTTGCCGATCGGCTTCGTCTATTAAAATGTCATGAAAGAAGGATGTGAATCACGATGCAAAACAAACAAAATCACTTTGCCCTTCTCGCACTAGCGATTAGTGCATTTGCTATAGGTACAACTGAATTTATCTCTGTAGGTCTTCTGCCGATGATCTCAGAAGACTTTGGCGTGAGTGTCAGCCAGGCCGGCTGGACCGTTTCTTTATATGCGCTCGGTGTTACCTTTGGCGCGCCAATTCCAACCTCACTTACGTCAACGATGAAAAAAAAGACATTGCTTTTGCTCATTATGCTCGTCTTTTTGATCGGAAATACACTCGCCACGATTGCCCCGACTTTTTCTGTGCTCTTAATCGGACGAGTGATTTCAGCCCTATCACATGGCGTATTTATGTCGATTGGCTCGACCATTGCCGCAAGCCTTGTGGTGAAAGAAAAGCGGGCAAGCGCTATTGCCTTTATGTTCACTGGTTTAACAGTCGCTACTGTGACCGGTGTGCCATTCGGTACGTTTCTTGGTCATGAGCTCGGCTGGCGGACGTCATTTGGTGTGATTGTCATGATTGGCCTAATCGCACTGATTTCTAACTATTTCCTTGTTCCGTCTCAATTGAAACAGGGCGTGAAAACAACGTTTAAGGATCAAGCAGCCTTATTAAAGTCGAAAAGAATGTTGCTTTTATTTGTCATTACTGCTACAGGGTATGGAGGAACTTTTGTCGTCTTCACCTATTTATCCCCTCTCTTACAGCATGTGACAGGTCTTGCGCCTGGAACAGTTGCCTTGATCCTGCTGTTATACGGGATTACCATCGCCGCTGGGAATGTCATTGGCGGAAAAGCAGCGAATAAACAGCCAATGAAAGCACTGATTTATATGTTTATCATTCAAAGTCTCATCTTGTTTATCCTTAGCTTTACTGCTGGATTTATGGCACTCGGGATTGGAACTGTAATGCTGATGGGACTGTTTGCTTTCATGAACGTACCCGGCCTTCAAGTTGCCGTCGTTGATTTTGCGGAAAGGTATACACCCGGAGCTGTCGATGTTGCTTCCGCTCTGAATATCGCTGCCTTTAATGCAGGTATCGCCATTGGTTCATTTTTAGGCGGCATCGTGACAGATACCCTTGGGCTTGTGCATACCGGCTGGGTTGGCGGCATCATGGTGCTCATGGCGGCCATACTCACGATGGTGAGTCATCAAATCGAACAAAAAGAATACAAACAAACCATGTAAAGGAGTCTTTCATATGAACGATTTACAAAGTACAAAAACATTAAACAACGGCGTCCGCATGCCAGGATTTGGTCTTGGGGTCTTTCAGGTTGAAGAGGGAACGGAATTAATTGAAGCTGTTAAAACAGCCATTCAATTAGGATATCGCAGTATTGATACAGCTTCTATTTACGGCAATGAAGAAGGCGTTGGACGAGGCATACAACTTGGTCTAGCAGAAACAGGCCTTCGCCGCGAAGACATCTTTGTGACATCCAAAGTGTGGAATGCCGATTTAGGATATGAAGCCACACTAAAAGCATACGAAGACAGCCTGAAAAAACTTCAGCTTGATTACCTTGATCTGTATTTAATTCACTGGCCAGTTGAAGGGAAATACAAGGAAGCATGGCGCGCGCTTGAAACGCTGTACCGTGAAGGAAAAGTTAGAGCCATCGGTGTGAGTAACTTCCAACCGCATCATCTAGATGAATTATTGAAAGATGCGGACATCATTCCAGCGATTAATCAAGTCGAGTTTCATCCAAAACTCACGCAGGAAACGCTGTTTACGTATTTGAAAACACATGGCATCCAAATGGAAGCCTGGTCACCACTTATGCAGGGAGAGCTGCTGCATCACCCGCTGATCACGGAGCTTGCGGGCACATACAGCAAAACACCTGCTCAAATTATTTTGCGCTGGGATGTGCAAAAAGGCGTCATTACGATTCCTAAATCAACGAAAGCCCATCGTTTAAAAGAAAATGCCGATATTTTCGATTTTGTCCTATCTGATGAGGATATGAAGCGCCTGTCTGCCTTAAATGAAAATAAACGAATTGGTCCTGATCCAGACAACTTCGACTTTTAATGAAAACACCCCCGCTTTTTACTAAGCGGGGGTCTTCATGTTCATCATTTTGATTTTTTAAAAGAAGCTTCATATTCTTCTATGATTTTATTTCCACCATTTGATTTCCACTTCTCTACATCTTTCTTAAATTGTTCTTCGTTGATATCACCAAGAATGAACTTATAGGTCGCATCATCGATGATTTTCTTCAATTCATTTCCTCGCTCTGATGCTGTTTCTGAATACAGGCTTTCAGCAGGGTTAGCGACAATGATGTTTTTATTGTCTTCTTCCAGCTCTTCATATTTTGTACGAACTGCATCGCCTTTATTTTTCAAGTAACGTTTATCAATCCCTACGAGGCTGACAAGCGGCTGTACATCTGTCTGCCAGCTTTTCACTTGGCTTTCTTCCCTCACAAATGTATTTCCATCTTGTTTGTTATAATGCTTTCCATCAATCCCGTATGTCATGAGACCATACACGTCTTCTTCTGCAATGCGGTCAAAGAAAGCCAAAATTCTCTTTAACTCTGCTTCTGATTTGACGCTTGTTTTAGGGAAGGCGAAGATGCCATTATGGCCGCCTGATGCCCATACTCGTTCTTTGCCATCTGGGCCTTTGATTCGGTTGATAATATCCACTTCCATGTTCTTATCTGTTGCATCATCTCTTAAGTTCACTGCATCTACCATATTTCCAACATAGATACCCGCTTTTCCTTGTGAAAACAATTCTTGCTGCTGCGTTTTGCTTGTGACTGGGAAGTCTTTGTTTATATAACCATTGTCACGCAGCTTTTTCATATATTTCATTGTATTCATATACTCATCCGTCATAAAGTCTGGCGTAAATTTGCCGTTTTCTTCTTTCCAATCTGTTGGCATTCCTTCATAAGAACCAAGCGTTTTAAATGCACCGTAAATCAAATCGTTACGGTCTGTAAAACCAATCGTATCGTCCTTGCCATTTTTGTTCGGATCTTTTTCAGTAAATGCCTTGGCTACTTCATAAAGGTCTTCTAGCGTTTTTGGTGTATCCAAATTTAAATTTTCAAGCCAATCCTTTCGAATGACAATCCCTTGTCTTGAAAGTGGTCTCTCTCTATAAATGCCATAAAGCTTCCCATCGATAGAGGCATTTTTATTAATCAGTTCGTTCATCTTACTTAAATTTGGATAATCCTTTAAGTATGGACCGATTTCCCAGAACATGCCTGATCTAAACGCATTGATAGCAGATGAATTCTTAATGTCTTGAATCGTCACAATTTGCGGGAGGTTCCCTGCGGCAAGTGCTGAATTTAAACGGTCTTCTTTCACCGCATCAGGCACCCACGTAATATCAAGCTCTGTATTTGTGAGCTTCTCAATCTCTTCTAACACTGAATCTTTCGGCGGCTGCTGATGATACAAAATCGCCATCCATGTCAGCTTCACCTTTTTGTCTAAATCAACCTTTTCATCTGATGAGCTTGCCCCTTTACTTGAACAAGCTGACAGAATACCACTTGCGGCAAATAACAAAACAAAGGCAATCAGCCATAATTTCTTTCTCCCCATAAGATCCCTCCGTTATTCCATCTTTTTAACCCTTTACAGAACCTAGTAATGCCCCTTTGTTGAAATGCTTTTGAATAAATGGATAGACAAGCAGAACGGGAATGGTCGCCACGACGATGACCGCCATTTTAATGGTTTGGTCTGGCGGCGGTGTTGATGAGCCCATATCTGACATATCTCCCTGCATACCGCTTGATACAATGACGATTTGTCTTAACAGGACCTGAATTGGCCATTTCACCGAATCGTTTAAATATAAAATGGCTGTCATGTACGTATTCCAATATGTCACGGCATAAAAAAGTGAAATCGTCGCAATAGCAGGCAAAGAAAGTGGCAGTACGATTTTAAAGAAGATCCCTAAATCGTTACAGCCGTCCATCTTCGCTGATTCTTCAAGGCTTGCTGGTATGTTTTGAAAGAAGTTTTTCAAAATGATCAAATTGAATGCATTGATGGCCACTGGTAGAATGAGTGACCAGTAAGTATCAAGCAGCCCAAGTGTTTTCACGACGATAAACGTCGGAATCATCCCTCCGCTAAACAGCATCGTGAAGACAACGAGAAACATGAGGGTTCTTCGGCCCTTTAGCTCTTGACGAGACAGCCCATACGCCATGAGTGAGGATAAAAACATGCTGACCGCTGTTCCAACGAGTGTCACAAGAATGGATACAATCAGGCTGCGATACACAATATCTGTAGAAAAGATATAGCGATAGGCCTCTAGAGAGAACGTCGTTGGAAACAAAATAAACTTCTTTGAGATGACCTCTTCTACTGTCGCAAAAGAGGCGGCAATGACATGGATGAACGGGAGCACACATATTAATGCGAACATGAGTAGAAAAGAGTAATTAAATACATTGAACAATCGGCCTTTAATAGAACGATCTATGTTCATCACGCCCTTTCTTTGTAAGCGTTATCATTTCGTCTGAACATAAGCTGCAGCCTTTGACGATATCGTGATTAAAATGTAACAAACGGGGGAAGAAAGCGTCTATAATCATCATGACAGACCACAGAGATGATCATGCCATTCGTGCTTTTAGCCTCATCAATGAAAAGAAAAAGATCATGAGCTAATGTCATGATTATGCCCTATGCCTGATCGTTTTCTTTCAGAATTTCTGCCGTATTGACATCTGGCCTGTAGCCTAACTCCTGCTTCGTTTTCTCAGTAGACCAAGGTTTTCCCTCGTTTTCTGATACGGCATAATAAGTCCCAAATGGAACGTCTGTTTCGATGGCAACCTTGATCATGCTGAAAAGGTCTTCATGTGAAAGAAGCGTTCGTTTCGTTCTTTTTTTGGTGTGCAATCCTTCCATCTCATCTGTCACGACGGTTCCAATTCTCAAATTGATGACAGACATACCTGTTTGATCGTGAAACAAACGCCCAAGCTGTTCGGAAGCAAATTTTAAAATGCCATACACATTTTTCGTTGCTGGTACATCATCAGTCGTAATTTCTCGCCCTAGTAAGGAGTGACCATCTTTTTCATAGCGATCTGTCACATGATTACTGCTTGCAAAAATGACTTTTGGAATGCTTAACCGGGCCGCTGAACGAAACATATCATACGTGCTTTTCCAAAACACATCATTCATTTTTGCAAACTCCTTTTCATTCATCACATCATGCGTCATGTCCACGTTTAAAAGATGAATGATCACATCTGTATCTCTTGGGATGGCTTGAAACAAATTCTCTTCAATTGCCGCATCTGCCATGATGACTTCTTCTACACACCTTGTTTGATCAATGATGGTCACGTCATACTCCGAAGAGAGCTCTTTAGTTAATAAACGTCCGATGACACCACATCCGCCAATCATGGTGATTTTTTTCATCTGTTTCCTCCTTCATCTTTTATCGGAGTAGTATGTCCATGCCATCTGTTGATTACAGCCACTTTTTCAAAAAACGTGTAGCCTCGTGGCGCATAGCAGCCGTTTCAAAATGACCTGCATGTAGACCTACAAGCTGATAACGTTCCTTTAAGGAAGCAGCTTGATAGGCTTGACTTAATGTCTGTTGAATTCGTCCAACACCTTCAGCAGGTGTAAGCTGATCATGTTTTCCAACTAAGCTTAAATGCGGTCTCGGGAAAATCATTTCTTGGATGTCAGCTGCTGTAAAGTGCTTAGCTAAGCTTGGTACATAATAGTAAAAACCGTGTCTATCTAAATGATTCGTTTCAATCAATGTGTGATGATCAACCTGTGCGCAAAGATCCACACACACACTGACCCTCTCATCAAGTGCTGCCGTCCACCATGAAAGAAGACCGCCCATTGACATCCCAAAAACAGCTAAACGCTCTGGGAGCACATCAGAGCGGGACAACAAATAATCAATTGCACACATGCTCTCATACAGCATCATGCCCCACATCACTTTTCCTGTTAACAGCATTTCTTTGAAAATTTCACTTTCTGTTCTGCCCCTTCTTTCACCAAATCCCGCGTGGTCAATCGCCAACACACTATAACCTTTTGAAGTGAATTCTTTTGCGTATGAAGGCGCTTGCAAATAATGAGCCCCCTTCAATAACTCTTCTTTCCCATCCACATAATTCCCACCATGAGAATGCTGGAACAAGACAACAGGCCTTTTTTTCACTGTATCTTTCGGCTTCACAAAATAAGCCGGAACTTCCTCCACCCCATGAATAGAGAGAATGAGTGTTTCTACTAAGTACGATTCACGTTCCTCAATCTTTAACGTATACGCCTCCACACGATGGCGCTCTGGCATTTCCCCTAATAAACTGAGCAGTTGTTCACGTTTGCTTTCCTTTTCCATTGACGTCACTCCTCATTTTCTTGATCAACTTGTTAAATACGAGATTGATGGAGGAATCACCTTGTTTTCGACAAAATTATGTCCCGGGAAATAAACAACACCCATCGGCTGATACCGATGGGTGCGTTCATTAGTTCGCGACAATATTGACAAGTTTTCCAGGAACCGCAATCACTTTACGGATTGTTTTCCCTTCAAGCTGTTCTTTTATCCGTGCATCATTTTTCGCAAGCTCTTCTAGTTGCTCTTTTGTTGCATCAGCAGGAACCGTTAATTTTGCTTTCACTTTTCCATTTAGCTGTACGACAATTTCCACTTCATCATCGACAAGTTTTGACTCATCATATTGCGGCCATGCTTCATAAGAAATAGACCCTTCATGACCAAGTTTGTTCCAAAGCTCTTCCGCTACATGCGGTGCAATTGGAGAAAGAAGTTTCACAAAGCCTTCTGCATATTCTTTCGGCAGTGTGTCAGCCTTGTATGCATCGTTGATGAACACCATTAATTGTGAAATCCCAGTATTGAAACGTAAGCCTTCATAATGATCCGTTACCTTCATGACGGTTTCATGGTAGCTGCGCTCTAATGGCCCGCCAGATTGCTCTGTCACTTTATCACTGATGGAGCCATCTTCATTTGTAAACAGACGCCATACACGATCTAGGAAACGACGAGCACCATCAAGACCTGTTTCAGACCAAGCAATTGACGCATCTAAAGGCCCCATGAACATTTCATACAGTCTTAATGTATCTGCACCATGAGATTCTACAATATCATCTGGGTTGACAACGTTCCCTTTGGATTTACTCATCTTTTCATTGTTTTCTCCAAGGATCATTCCTTGGTTGAACAATTTCATGAAAGGTTCTTTTGTTGGGACAACACCGATATCATACAAGAACTTATGCCAGAAGCGCGCATATAGAAGATGCAGTACAGCATGTTCTGCTCCGCCGATATACACATCAACTGGAAGCCATTTCTTTAGCTTCTCAGGAGATGCAAGCTCTTCTGAGTTATGTGGATCAATATAACGCAAGAAATACCAGCAGCTGCCTGCCCATTGCGGCATTGTATTCGTTTCACGGCGGCCTTTCTTACCTGTTACAGGATCTACAACCTCAACCCAGTCTTTAATATTTGCTAAAGGTGATTCACCTGTTCCGCTTGGCTTAATCTCAGTCGTCTTAGGCAAAATCAGTGGAAGCTCTTCCTCTGAAACAGCTGAAGATGTTCCGTCCTCCCAATGAATAATTGGAATTGGCTCTCCCCAGTAACGCTGACGGCTGAACAGCCAGTCTCTTAAACGATAAGTGACTTTCTTTTCACCTTTTTGATGTTCTTCTAGCCATGCAATGGCTTTTTCAATTGCTTCTTCTTTCCCTAAGCCGTTTAAGAAATCAGAGTTGATGTGCTTTCCATCACCTGTGTAGGCTTCTTTGTCAATGTCTCCGCCTTCAACAACCTCTTTGATTGGAAGATCGAATGTTTTGGCGAATTCATAATCACGCTCATCATGAGCAGGAACTGCCATGATCGCTCCAGTGCCATATGTGGCTAACACATAATCTGCAATCCAAATCGGCATCTTTTCCCCATTTAATGGATTGATGGCATAAGCACCTGTGAAAATGCCCGTTTTCGTTTTAGCAAGATCTGTCCGCTCTAAGTCACTCTTAGATTGAATTTCTTTGATATATGCTTCAACTGCTTCTTTTTGAGCAGCTGTTGTAATTTTTTCAACTAGTGCATGCTCTGGTGCAAGAACGGCATATGTTGCACCAAATAGTGTATCAGGACGTGTTGTAAATACCGTAAACTGTTCGTCATGTCCTTCTACTTCGAAGTGAACATGTGCACCTTCAGAACGTCCAATCCAGTTGCGCTGCATATCTTTGATGCTTTCAGGCCAATCAATGTCTTCTAAATCTTCTAACAGCCTGTCCGCATATGCTGTAATTTTTAGCATCCATTGCTTCATTGGACGTCTTTCAACAGGATGCCCTCCGCGCTCACTTTTCCCATCAATGACTTCTTCATTTGCAAGGACTGTACCGAGTGCTGGGCACCAGTTTACAGGTACTTCATCAATATACGCCAATCCTTTTTCGTACAATTTCAAGAAAATCCACTGCGTCCATTTATAATAATTCGGATCTGTCGTGTTAATTTCTCGATCCCAATCATACGAGAAGCCCAATGATTGAATTTGGCGGCGGAAATTATTAATGTTCTCTTCTGTAAATGCAGCTGGATCATTTCCTGTATCCAGCGCATATTGTTCCGCTGGAAGACCAAATGCGTCCCATCCCATTGGATGAAGAACATCGTATCCCTGCATACGTTTCATACGTGATAAAATATCCGTTGCTGTGTATCCTTCAGGATGCCCTACATGAAGCCCTGCTCCTGATGGATAAGGAAACATATCTAGCGCATAAAACTTTGGCTTATCTTCCGAGTCAGATGTGGCGAATGTTTTATGTGTCAGCCAATAATCCTGCCACTTCTTTTCAATTTCCCGATGCTGAAAACTCAATGTGAAAACCTCCTTTAATGTGTACGGCTTTATCTGCACAGATGACCACTGCAAGAATTCAGATTTTTCTAAAATCAACAAAAAACCCTCATCCCTAGAAAGGGACGAGAGATTTTTTGGTTCCCGCGGTACCACCCTTGTTAGCGTCATGAACTGTTCATACGCTCACTTAATATCTTTAACGCAGACATGCGACAGAAGCTTTAACGCAACTGCAACTCTGAGGCGAGTTCAGAAGCAGATTTGATTGACTTTCACCAGCCGTCAATTCTCTAAAGACAAATACTGCTTTCCTACTACTCCTCTTCACTGTTCTTATCGTAACCGTCATCTAAGTAGTATTTTATAGAATTATGATCATAAGTGCAAGCAGGTTTGTATACAATGGGAATGTACCCTAGACTAGGGTAAAGTGAGGATATTATTCGTGTGGAGATCGGTTATGACGGTTGGAGCCTGCATCCTGTGAACGTTCTTCTCTCACAAAATCGAAGCTTCGCAGAACTGCTTCTCCTCCGTAACCTGAAATAATGGATAAGATGATCAAGTGCAGACTAGATTCGGGATTTGAGGATAAGACAAGCAGTGTAGCAGCAATCATCCCAACGAGCCAATCTTCAATAAACCCTAGATAAATAAACTTCTTTGTCATTCTGGGCTTCTCTAGCCTGCCTTTTTTCTTTACGTGACCGAGAATGCCCATGACCCCTCCAATGGCGCAAGCAATAATGACTTGTTGCAGCATTTTCATCACCTTCCTAAAGCCCTTAGAATAGTAAAGCGACTTCAGGCTGTCCAGCCCCCTGTAATGCCATTCTGCTGTTCCGTCATAATCCATGTAAAAGGTCTATTCTCTCTAACGAAGAAAAAAAGCTTGTTTCTTCCATTATATGTGAATGACCCAAAAACAATCTTGATGCATTGGAATCATTTTTACCTAATCCATATTAACTATTTTTGTCATTTTATGAATTTTCCTCAAATGATCCCTTCTTTTTCTAATGAAAAGTCTCCTTACTTACTCTATTCTAATGGAGGACAAACTATGATGACAAATTTAACAAAGCGATTGCAATCATTGAAACAGAACATATGTTATGTTACGTTTAAAAAGAATTCATTTGGTTTCAAAAAAACCATCTTAAATGTCTAATAGTAGCAGCAAAGGAGGGTAATATGGTCAGCTCGAACATCTTCGGCTTGCAAAAACAGCTTGAACTCATAAAAAAAGCGCTGGATCATGCGCGGATTGGTGTTGTCATTACAGACCCTTCTTTAGAGGATAACCCTATCGTTTATGTGAATCATGGCTTTACACAAATGACTGGATACAAACCAGATGAGATTCTTGGACGTAATTGTCGATTCCTCCAAGGAAAAGACACAAATCAAGAGCAACTTGCCTTAATACGTCACGGAATTCAAAACAAAACACCTATTACCACACAGCTCAAAAATTATAAAAAAGACGGTACTTTTTTTTGGAATGAACTCAATATAGATCCTCTATACATTGAACAAGATGACAAAACATTTTTTATTGGCTTTCAAAAGGACATTACAAAGCAGAAAGAATATGAACAACTCCTAGAAGATTCCTTACAGGAAGTCACCTCTCTGTCGACGCCAATTGTCCCAATCAAAAATGGTGTTTCCGCTCTTCCACTCATCGGAAAATTATCAGAAGAACGCTTTGATGCCATCGTCGCGAAGTTAACTTGTATATTAGAAGATTCAAAGGATGATTATTTAATTGTCGATCTTTCTGGTTTAATCGATGTCGATGATTCCGTTGCAGCGCGAATTTTCAAACTGCATCACCTGCTGAACTTAACTGGAACTGAACTCATCATCACTGGGATCAAACCACAGCTTGCGATGAAAATGAAAGACTTAGATACAGACTTCCAGAATACGATCACTTACTTAACAGTAAAAGAAGCAATCAAAGGATTGCCATTAGCTGAAAACCCTGTATAAACAGGGTTTCAGATTGTTGACAAAGGGCTAAAATGATCTTTATTTTAGCCCTTTGTCTTCTTTTCAGTGTGATAGAAAACCTTTGCAGTCTAGGAAGGACGAGTACCGGAGCGGAGCGAATTTCACATTCGTGAGCACCGGCACACAGGACTGACACCGAATGCGAGGGTTTGTCTACACGCTGAAAACCCTGTATAAACAGGGTTTTTTTAATTGAACCGCTCCCCAAAATGGAAAAATGAGGTATGATAGGTATAAATAGCGATATAGGGGGGCTGCCAGATGATGATGTTACTCATCATAGGTCTTTTATGTATTTGTTTCGCCATAGGATATGCCGTGAATTTCTTATTACTCAAACACCAAAATCAACAAATCTTTTCAAAGAAACTCTTCTATCCTTTTTTGACCATTGGTCTTGTTTTTTCTATTATGTCATTACCGTTTGCCGGCACAGGTGCTCCGAAAGCACAAGCAGATCCATCTTCTGAACAGCTGCTGAAAGAGCAAAAACAATTAGCATCTGACCTTTCTCGTCTAAAGGAAGACAAAGAAACGCTGACGGCCTCTTTAGAAGACGTGACCAAAGAAAAAGAAAAGCTATCCAAGAAATTAGAAAACATCACCTCCGAAAAGAAGACAGTCAAACAGCAAGAAAAAACCATCCATGAGCTTGAAGAGAAAATAGACAAGCTAACCTCTACAAACGAAACACTCAAAAAAGAACACCAGAAAGTAAACAAAGACACCACGTCATCGGCACAGCGATCTGCTCCTAAAGATGATGGGTCGAATACTGGCGGTCATGAGTCACAAAAAGAAACAAAAAAAGAATCTGCCGCCTGTAATATTAAAGGAAGTGTCAACGGCATATATCACACACCAAGTAGCAGATACTACTCACGGACAAAAAACGTGACCAAAATGTTCTGCTCCGTAGAAGAAGCTGAGCGTGCAGGGTACCGGGCACCAAAGCAATAGACATCTTTTGACGATAAAAAAACCTCCTGTCAGCCCACTATAGGTACAGGAGGTTCTTCTTTAAATTTCTCTTCTTAATGCTGTTAATACATTCGTTTTTGTCGCCTTACGTGCTGGATTGAGTCCAGAAATAATGGCAACTCCTGCACTAATCACTGTTGCTGTGACCACAAGGCTTAGCGGTATATAGGAGAAGGTGATCGAGAATTGATCGCTTGATGCTCCCTCAGACATGGAAGACAAAATCGCTGGAATGATTAAATTCACTGCAAAACTAACGATGTACGAGATGATGATCCCGATGATCGATCCAATCACTCCAATATAAGCACTTTCCATGAGGAACATTCGCTTAATAATGGAAGGATTCGCACCAATGGCTTTCATGATCCCAATCTCTTGTGTCCGCTCTGTTACGGCCATTGTCATCGTATTGAAAATGCCGATCGCCGAAATAATGACCGCAATACATCCAACAAAGATGAGTCCAATTTTAAAGACTGTAAAGAACATATCCATTCCTTCAAGCTGATTCGTCACAGAGATGACTTGATAGCCGTCATCTGTCAGCTTATCTGTGAGCGCACCGACATTGTCGAACTTATCAGCATAGACAGACGTCATTTTTTCGACATTTCCTGCATCAGGAGACAGATCGAGCACTTGACTAAATTCTTTTTCATAAGCATTCGGAATAAGAATTTTATGATCCTGCTGCCACTCCAAATTCGGTTTCTTCAATACACCGACGACACGGAAATCGAACGTCTTTTCTTTCACCACTTCATTTTCTTCATTCAGTTTTGGCACCTTGATTTGAATGACTTTGTTTAAAATTTCCTTCGTATAGCCTTTTGGCTCTTCCGGTGTCTCTTCACCATTTGATGTCTGATTCATTTCTTTTTCATAGTCTTTTCGTTCTTTTTCCGTCCAAAGTTGTTCTGCCATTTGATACCCAACTACAATTTCATTCGCCGATGTTGGGACTTTTCCACGGTCTAGTTCAAGGCCTGCCTCTTTTTCTTCTTTCATATCTGTCAGTACAGCCTGCGTATCACTTGAGCGATTATCGAGCTCGACGTGAACCGATGGAATGATTGACGTTCTCGCAACGACAGATTTCGCATGATCATATTTCTTTAAATCGTCAACCTTGACGTCACCTTTTTCTTTGCCTAACACTTTAATTTCTGTGATAATTTGTTGTTTCATGATTTCATCTTGAGCCGATTTTTGCAGACCAAAACCAACTGACGCTAGAACGATTAAGAAAGAGCATGCCATTGTCGTTGCAAGTATGGTCATAAACACACGCAATCTATTTTTCTTCATATTTCTTCTGATGAATTTGACCTGATCTCTAAATTTCAATGGACTGATCCCCTTTCTTTAATACACCATCATGAAGCTGGAACGTTGTGTCTGCGATTGAAGCGACTTCATCGTCATGTGTAATGATGACAAATGTAATTCCTTTTTCACGATTAAGCTGCTGGATAAAGGCTAGAATTTCGCCTTCAGTTTCTGAATCCAGACTGCCTGTTGGCTCATCCGCTAAAATAATAGACGGATTAAGGATCAAGGCTCTTGCAATACTCACACGCTGCTGCTGTCCACCTGATAGTTCATTAGGATAATGTCCTGCGTGATGTTCAAGACCAACTCGTTTCAGCATTTCCTTTACTTTCACTTTTCGCTCAGACGGCTTCACACCTTTTAAAGTGAGCGGAAGTTCAACGTTCTCATATGTTGTTAAACTCCCGATCAATTGAAAGCTTTGAAAGATAAAGCCAAAATGATCTAACCGAAAGTCTGCCCATTCTTTCTCATTAAAGCCAGTCACATTGGTGCCATCAACGATAATTTGTCCGCTTGTTGGCGTAATATATCCCGATATTAGATTCAGTAAAGTCGACTTCCCCGAACCGCTTCGTCCGACGATACATGCAATATCGCCTCTATTAATAGACAAGTCAATGTCTTTGAGCACAGGAATTTCGTTCTCCCTGCCCTTTTTCCCAATTTTAAACACATGATCTAACGATTGAATTTGAATCATCTCTACTCCCCTGCTCTCTGTTTATCTTTTTCGATAGATTAAGAAATAACTCGTCAGTGCACCTACAGCTCCACCGATGAACATGCCAACAAAATATCCAATTAAGGAATCTGAGGAGAAACCAACCCAGCCAAACCCTAAGACGCCAAACACGATCACCATAATTTGAATTGGGCGATCCATTATTGAATAAAGGAAGAATCGGCCATTTCGTTCAATTGGATGTTTAATAAAGCTAAACAAGCCAATAAGGTAAAATAGCAACATCATGACAATTGGAACGATGTATTCTTCACCATTGAACCAAAGCGGATATTCCTGATAAAAACTGGTAGCTGTAATATAATTAATTGGGGAAATGGGCGTGATCAAGAAATTAAAGATTTTATCCAGCCACATCCCGCTTGTTTTAAAGATAAAATCTAAATGAAGGATTGGTAAACCAATCACTAAGTAAGGTAAAATAGCTGTACTAAATCCAACGATTGCTTGAGAAATAGCACTCCCTGTTAAAGCACCTGCTGCAAAAAACAAACTATAGATCATCAAGGCTGACAACAGTGCAGAGACATAAAGACTGTTAAATCCAGGTGTCTCTATTGGACCAAGACCTAATTTTAATAAATAAATGAGAAGGTATGAAACAGCATGAACACTTGCAATAATTCCAGCACCTAAGAAAAACTTTGTGTGAAAGATGGAACTTCTACTAAACGGCAAGGATACGGTAAAGTCCATCTGCCCTTTATTTCTTTCAAATCCTAGCTGAATCACAGCAAAAAATATTCCCATGACCCATGAAAGTGAGAGAAATGCGTCCGTCTTAAAAATATAAGTGAATGTTGTTGTATCCATTAGACAGTCTCGGTTTTCCAAACAATCTTGAAAGGTTGAGTACTCCATTAAGAGGGATAATGGCGTCGCAAAGACCGCAACAAGCATCACTAAAATGAATGTCAGCTCAGACTGCTTCCATTCCTTATATAACAATTGCCGCTTTACCATCTGCGTTTCCCTCCAAACTTCGCAATGAATACTTCTTCTAAATTTACAGGCAGTTCATGCCAAACTTTTGGTTCAAGTGATTTCAAATACTCTTTTGCTTCTTCATCTGTTTTGAGTACAAGTGCTGTATAGAACACACCCGCTTGATCTAAGATGGCAACGCCTTTTTTTCTAATACTTAAGTTCATATCCTCTTCAAATGCCATCTGGATTTTGACGTAGTCATTCTTTAATTCATCTAAATCCATAACACTTGTGAGCTGATTTCCTTCCAAAAACCCGATTCGGTTACACATACGCTCAATATCCTCTAAACGGTGCGATGTAATTAAAATCGTTGTTTGTCGTTCTGCCACCTCGTCAATCATCAGCTGAAGAACGTCATTTCTTGTGACTGCATCAATCCCGTCTGTCGGCTCATCTAACAAAATGACTGCTGGTTTGATGGCAAAACTTAAAATGAGAGACAGCTGTTTCTTTAAACCTGTCGACAATTCACGGTATTTCACTTTTTCCGGAATCTCATACCGGTTCACAAGCTCATTGGCATATGTCACGTCAAACTTTGGATACAGTTGTTTTAACAGCTTCACAAGCTGTCCATAATTGTACCGGTCAAAGTAGGGATTTACGACTGGCATATACACAATATTTTGCTTCACTAACGGGTGGTCTTTTACGAGTACATCTTTAAAATAAATCTCTCCTTCATCTGGAAGAAGGATTTGCTGAATCAAGCGAAGAAGTGTTGTTTTACCAGAGCCATTCCGGCCAAGCAGGCCAAAGATCTCTCCTTCGCCTATCTTGAAGGAAACGTTGCTGAGTACTTCACGTCCATTTAATTTCTTTGATACATTTCTGACCTCAATCAACTTGGTTTCCTCCTTTTAGACTTGAGCCGATCTCCTCCAACCACTCTTTGAGTTGATGAATATCAATACCGGCATAATGAGCTTCAATAATGAGTTGCCTTAATTGCTCCTTCATCTCTAACACCTTCCCTTCATTCAGCTTTAACTGTGCACCTTCTGTCACATACGTTCCACGGCCTCTTAATGTTTCAATAATTCCTTCCCGTTCAAGCTCTTTATACGCTTTGCTGACGGTGTTTGGATTCGCAATAATAATGGTGGCAAGCTCTCTCACAGAGGGCAGTTTGTCACCTGGTTTCATCACGCCTTTTAAGCACAAAATTTTTAACTGCTCAATGATTTGTTCATATATTGGTGCAGCGCTTCTTGGATCTATTTGAATCATGATGGCTCCCTCTTTTCTCATTCATGCTTTTGCAGTCCTATCGCTTGATCATGTCCTTGCATTAAAGGGACCGAATTTGGAATGAAATCTTTTTGAACTTCAAAACCAATGAAAACGAGAACGAAAAAAAATGTACATGCTAACGCAACAGCCAGCACCATCCACTTTAAATTGATTGGTTTTTTTTCTTTTTTCATGGTTAAACACCTTTCTTCACGTTTAAGTGTCTATAGTGTATTAGTTGATATAGTACACTTAATACAATATAGACACTTGATTGAAAAGTCAAGGGACTCTAGAAAAAAATAGGCAGACGAACCAGATAAAATTTACGAAACTACTCAAAAGCATTCGTGAAGTCAGGTTTGCTTCTGGTTTAGGGTGTTCAACACGTTCATCACTTTCATAATCGCCTGAAAAAGTGCATAATAAAAGACCCCGAATATTGAGGTCTCTACAATGTTTTAATTAGATACTATTCCTTTGTTTTTGGACTTGCTTTTGAACAGGATTAGCACCCACCATACTAATAAAAATATATAGCCTATAACTGTAAAGATAGACCAAACTGCACCCTGTCGCAATTGACTAAATAAGTGTTCAAATTCATTCATTCCTTCTACTCTACCAATGCTATTTATCAGGCTAATAATCGGAATTGTAACAGTAAATACAATGGTTAGAATGGACAATCCCCTATGTTTATTTTTCACAACACTGAATATTGCGGTTCCTAATGTTGCTAAGAAAAACAAGTAATATAATGCCCAAAACCAATCAGGAAGAGTCTCCAACATTTCTTCTACCCCCTTGAAGATATTTGCAATTTCTATATATAACATACTTTAACAGAACAAAAACCTATTACAAATATATATCCAAAAACAACAATCTTTGCGAAAACAGCCAAAAAATAAAAACAGACCCTTAAAAGAAGGATCTGTTCATCATTCGTTCTCGTATGAAATACCTAAAATCATTTGGTTTTGCAGACTTTGAATTTGTACACGCGTTCTGTCTAAACGTTCTCTTTGCTGATCATTGGCGACATCTTTTAACTTTTCTAATTCATTCACCGCATCCTCAAGCAAGAGCTGCGCTTTTGAAAATTCTTCTACGTTATAATGTTCTTGGCGAGAGCTCAAATCAAACTGTTCGCTTGCAAACTCAAGAGTTTCAGTGCTTTTTTGGACAAATTCATCGATTGATTTTCTAGTTGCCATCTTACCATCCCTCCATTTCATCATTGCTCTCGCCTATTTTGCCCACGTAAAGCTTTTTCACTAAAGAAAATGTTGGACAGATTCAATTGTCCTCTTTCGTGATTTTTGTTAAACTTTAAGGATGCCTATTATTATGCAAGGAGGTTACTGACTTGGATCAGCATAACCCTTTTTTATATTCAAACAGCGAAAAACGTTATCACACATGGAATTATCATTTGCGTGAGCACTTTGGTCATAAAGTATTTAAAGTCGCATTAGACGGCGGCTTTGATTGTCCAAACCGTGATGGTACTGTCGCACATGGAGGCTGCACATTTTGCAGCGCAGCAGGATCTGGTGATTTTGCAGGGAACCGGGCGGATGATCTCATCACTCAATTTAATGAAATCAAGGATCGGATGCATACAAAATGGAAAGACGGAAAATACATGGCGTATTTCCAAGCTTACACAAACACACATGCGCCGCTTCCTGTTTTAAAAGAAAAATACGAAACCGTCATGAATCTGGATGGAGTGGTTGGTTTATCGATTGCCACAAGACCTGATTGTCTGCCAGATGACGTCGTGGAATATTTAGCTGAGTTAAACGAACGGACCTATCTATGGGTTGAACTTGGTCTACAAACTGTACATGAGCGGACAGCGATGCTCATCAACCGTGCTCATGATTATGAATGCTACGTAGAAGGTGTAGAAAAACTGCGAAAACATGGCATTCGAGTCTGTTCACATATCATCAACGGTCTTCCTCTTGAAAACCGAGATATGATGATGGAGACAGCAAAAGCTGTCGCTGATTTAGATGTGCAAGGAATTAAAATTCATCTACTTCACTTGTTAAAAGGAACACCGATGGTAAAGCAATATGAGAAAGGCAAACTAGAATTTCTCAGCCAAGAGGAATATGTCCAGCTTGTCTGTGATCAACTGGAGATCCTGCCCCCAGAAATGATTATTCACCGTATTACAGGTGATGGTCCCATTGAATTAATGGTAGGTCCAATGTGGAGTGTGAATAAATGGGAAGTGCTTAATGCCATTAATGCTGAGCTTGAAAGACGTAACAGCTACCAGGGCAAACGCTTCGTCAGATTGGAAGAAGCGGCAAAATGATTTTAAAACGGATGCTCCCTTTTAGTAAAGAACTGTTAGAGCGTGCTTGTCAAAAAGGCGATATTGTCATTGATGCAACGATGGGGAATGGGCATGATACACGCTATTTAGCTGACCTTGTCGGGAAGGATGGACAAGTTTTCGCATTCGATGTACAGAAGGAAGCCATTGAGCAAACAAGCAAAAGACTTGGTGAGCACTACCCAAACGTTCACCTGATCCATGACGGACATGAACAACTTGCTGAGCATCTGCCAGCGGATGCTTATGGCCACATATCTGGTGCAGTGTTCAATCTTGGATATTTACCAGGAGGCGATAAAACCGTCACGACTCAGGCACATACGACCATTGAAGCGATCAAACAGCTCATGGATTGGCTTAAGCCTGGAGGTCTGATCGTTCTTGTGATTTACCACGGTCATCCCGAAGGAAAAAAAGAGAAGGACATCCTTCTTGATTATTGCAAAACACTCCATCACGAAGAAGTACAGGTAATATCTTATCAATACATGAATATTCAAAACGATCCGCCCTTTGTGGTAGCCATCGAAAAAAAACTCAAATCCTCTTAATGGATTTGAGTTTTATTATTTAATAAGCGTATTGGTCAATGATTTCTTCAAGCACTACTTCCAGCTCTTCTGCATCTGCAAGCTCTGATCGAGTAAAGCGGACACGTACAAGCTGTTCTCCGTCATTATACATTTCTTCCAGCCAGCCACGCAGCCCTCTTGCTCTGCGGTCAACTTCAAAAATGATATCTAGCCCCTCTTCATCAATGAAGAAAATCACCTCTAACTCATCAAGCATTTGACGATAATAATCGGAAGTCGGTATGAACTCAAACTCTTGAACAAAGGGAAGGCGGCGCCTGAAATAAGGTGCTTCTTCACAGTCTGCCTCATGAAGGTGAAAGCCTAAATTTCCAACAGCTTCAAGCACACGTTTCACCCACGGGTGCGCGCTTACAAAAATGCGGTCATGATCAGATTTATCAATACCGCCTTGAATATCAAGGTCTGTCACAACAGCCACCTCTACTTTACCTACAGTCATTGGTGTATCAAGAGGAAGGTAAAAAGAGAAAGTAAACTGATGAGCTTCCCCAGGCTGAATCGTGAATGATTCAGTCACTCGGAGAGAATGGATCGTTGTGTATTTTCGCTGCTCTTCATCATCTTTTACGATGGTGTACCATGTATTCAACTTTAAATCAATATAGCGAATATCTTGAGGCACTTTTCCGCCCTTCACATGGACTGTTCCCTTTACTTCTTCTCCTGGTTCATACGCATCTTTCTCCAAAATTGTATCCACTTTTGCTGCACCGATTCCCACACTTGCTGCAAACTTTTTAAAAAATGACATATTCGACCTTCCCCTTTTTTAAGTTTTTCAACAAATATACGTCATAAGGAGTAGATACGATTCATTCGATCCATACTTTTCTCCTATTTTTCGTACACTAAGAATAATATCGGCAGCAAATAAGAGGATTGTAATCATAAAAGAACTGTACATGGCCCAAAGCGAAACAGTTCAAAACAAAAAAGCTTGTAGAAAACCATTTTCTACAAGCTGATGAGCTTTCTTTATCCTTTAAGAAGATTTCTTCCAAGGCATTTTCTGATAGGTTCGATAGGCTCTGCCATTGATATAGAAAAAGAACGATGTTTTCCCGCTTGATTTGATCAACCGCTTTGCCAGCTTGTTCATCTCTTTTTGGGCTGTCACTTTTTCATCAGACAAATAGACCGCAAGTAACCCTCTATTGATTAGTTTGTGAAAATTCTCGTGTGGAATGCCTTTCAGCTGTTCATCCGCTTTTTCAATAAAATGCTGTAGTCTATCCATCATCTCATGATGAGAGTTGTAGTACGAGCAAAAATTCAAATCGCCTTCCAACCTGTCCTCTTCTTGGTCGATTAAATAGTCCAGTAAGATGTGCAGACCTTGAATATAAGGGAAATAGCTTTCGTAAATTTGCTTCGCCTGCTTCTCTGTAAAATCAGGCTGCAGTGCATAAGCCACAAGACAGAAAATACCCAGCGTTGATCCTGCACATGCGGAAAACTCATACCACTCCATCTTTGGTAAATCCTTTTCATACTGGCGGAACCATGACTCTAATCGAGGTTCACGCTCATGAGGAACCACATGCTTATGTACTTGTAAATCACTATAATAATCACACAGCGTATGTAAATAGGGCTGAATGATCGGATAATGCGCTAGACGTGACAGCACATCTTGGCACGTCCTGACTAGCGCATGCAAGTACCCATGATCCTCTTGATCATCACGGAATTGATAATACGGCTTAAGCTCCGCATGAATATCGAGTGCATCTCTCATTGCCTGATGCAGCATATGAAAATCCTTTGGATCAAGTGATGTACTGCGGTCACACAAATTATCTAAGTAATCGCTAATCGTTTGGTACGCCACAATGAATTCAATACACGTTTCCTTCGCTTCACCTGCAAGCAGAGATAAAATTCCCCCGCCTTCACAGTGAAAGGTTTTACTAGATATGCTCGCTAGTGCCTGCGTTCTCAGTTCTTCATTTTCAATCATTTCTGCATGAGCCCGCCACTTTTTTAGCTCCTGATGAACTAGCGGAAAAATATCTTTATACACCTTCGTCATCAGTGCAAAAGGACGTTCTGGTACTGACAAATCAATCCACCCCCAACTTAAGCTCACAATCAAATATATTGATCAGTAAAGGCTCTTGCCGCCTTAAACACATCTTCTCGCTCGGGCTCATTAAAAATTTCATGATAAAGCCCTTCCCATTCACGGTATGATTTATTGGTTGATTCAATGCCATTGAACCATTTCATCACTCTTGTTTTATCTACTATCTTGTCATCGCCTGCCTGCATGAGCAGGAGCGGAATCGACCGAAAGACATTCGTTGGCTGCATCGCCGCATCGATATTTTTGACCAGTTCTCGATACCAGCGAACCGACACCTTCGTCACATAAAGAGAATCATTCGAATCCGCCTCAATCACATCTTGATTCCGTGTGGCAAGTTCGATCGACAGCCCAGATTCGACTTTAAAAGACGGCGCCAGCACATTTAGCCCTTTTGACGCAAAATCCATCAGCTTCTTCGGTTTAAATTGCAGACCTAAACAAGGTGATGATAAAATAAGGCCATCAATCTTCGTATGGGTATACTGCTTGAACCATTCAATCGAAATCAGTCCCCCCATACTATGTCCAAGTAAAAATGTCGGAAGTCTGAACGACTTCGCATGTTCAATCCATTCATCGACTGTATCAATGTATTCTTGAAAAGAACGAATGTGGCCTCTCGCACGTGTCGATGTCCCTTGCCCAGGCAGGTCACCCATGACGACGTGATAGCCTGCATTTCGCCACATTTCGATCAGCCATTTATATCGGCCATGATATTCACTAGCACCATGTACAATGACAATTGTACCAACCGGTCTTTCAGCATGCCAAGTCCACAAAGTAAACACCTCACAAATGTTGTATTAAGAAAGGAAGTCGAAAAAGTGATTTATCCATATCATCAGTTTACACCTGAGATTCATGAATCGGTCTTTGTTGCAGAAAACGCCACCATTACAGGTGATGTCACAATTGGAGAATATTCAAGCGTTTGGTTCCAAACGGTCATTAGAGGCGATGTAGCTCCTGTGAGAATTGGAAAAAACGTCAACATTCAAGACTTATCCTGTCTGCATCAAAGTCCTGGAAAAACACTTCTTATTGAAGATGGTGCTACCATTGGACACCAAGTCACATTACATAGTTCTATCATTCGAAAAAATGCCCTCATTGGCATGGGATCCATCATTCTCGATGGTGCGGAAATTGGCGAAGGAGCCTTTATTGGTGCAGGTAGCCTTGTCCCGCAAGGAAAAGTCATCCCAAAAGGTTCACTCGCTTTTGGCCGTCCAGCCAAAGTCGTTCGCCAGTTAACAGATGAAGATATCCAAGACATGGATCGTATCCGCAGAGAATATGTAGAAAAAGGACAATACTATCGTTCCCTTTTATCGCGTTAACATCATACATGTATCTTCACTTTATCATGTTTTTTTCAGGATATTAAGCAATAACTGTGTACCGCTTGTTATTTTACCCTTTTCCACTACTTTCTATCATGACAAAAAAGGTTTTCAGCACAAAGCTGAAAACCTTTTTCATTAGCTAAAAATAACTTCTTTCGGCTGGTGATTCAACTGCTCTGGATCAATGCTGCGCTCTACATAGATGCTATGCCAGATCATAAAGATCAGGACAGTCCAAATCTTACGGCTATGATCTGCTTTTCCAGCACAATGATCATTTAATAAATCAAGAACATATGCCTTGTTAATGTATTCATCTGTTTGACTGTTTTTAATGATATCTTTCGCCCAAGCGTTCATCTCATTTTTCAGCCAATGACGAATAGGTACAGGGAAACCTAGTTTTTTACGGTTTAACACATGGTCTGGTACAATGCCTTCTGCTGCTTTACGCAATAAATATTTCGTTGTGCCGTCTTTCGTTTTCAGCTCTTCTGGAATTTTAGAAGCTGCTTCAAATACGACCTTATCAAGGAATGGAACACGAAGCTCAAGAGAATTCGCCATTGTCATCTTATCTGCTTTCAGCAGGATATCCCCGCGCATCCACGTATGGATATCAACATATTGCATTTTGTTAATATCGCTGTAGCCTGCACTTTCCTCGAAGTATGTTTTCGTCACGTCGCGATACGTGATGTTCGGATCATACTGCTTTAAGAGATTTTTCTTCACTGGCTCTTCAAAGATTTTCGCATTGCCGATATAACGTTCCTCTAATGGCGTACAGCCGCGAACGATAAAGCTTTTCCCTTTCATTCCTTCTGGCATTAAACGAGCCAGACGAAGAAGAAGCTTTTTCAGCATGGATGGTACAGATTCAAAAGGCTTTAGAGATAGCGGCTCACGGTAAATATTATATCCACCGAACAGCTCGTCTGCTCCCTCACCTGAAAGAACAACTGTGACTTGTTTTTTCGCTTCTTTTGCCACGAAATACAATGGAATCGCCGCTGGATCAGCCAAAGGATCATCTAAATGCCAGACGATCTTTGGAAGCTCATTCATATATTCCTCAGGAGAAATCACAGCACTAAAGTTTTGCAATCCCAGCTTATCAGCTGTTTCTTTTGCTACATCTACCTCACTGAATCCATCCTGCTGGAAACCAACAGAGAATGTCTTCAGTTCAGGGTGAAATTCCTTTGCGACCGACACGATGAAAGAAGAATCGATCCCACCTGATAGGAATGAACCAACAGGCACATCACTTCTCATGTGGACTTTTACAGAATCATAGATAGCATCACGTACTTCTTCTACTAATTTCTGCTCTTGTGTTTGTTCAGGTTTGAATTGAACTTTCCAGTAAGTCTTAAATGCAATGTCTTGGCCTGGACGCAGTGTAAACTGATGACCTGGCTCGACTTTGTGCACTTTTTGATCAAGTGTATTTGGCTCAGGAACGAACTGAAAAGACATGTACTGCTGCAAAGCAGTCTCATCAAATAAAATGTTCTCATTCACAGCCATTAAGCTTTTGCGTTCAGAAGCAAAGTACACTTGGTCATCCATTTGTGTAAAATAGAGCGGTTTAATGCCGAAAGGATCTCTTGCGCCATATAATAACTGCGCTTCTTTATCCCAAATTAAAAAGGCAAACATCCCGCGAAGCTTCGATGCCGCTTCTTCTTTATAGTGGCGATATGTGGCAAGAAGGACTTCCGTATCAGAATCTGTGCTGAACGTATAGCCTTTTTTCACAAGCTCTTCTTTCAGCTCCACATAGTTATAAATTTCTCCGTTGAAAATAATCCAATATTTTTCATCTTCATAAGAAAGCGGCTGCTTTCCGTGTTCAACATCTATAATGCTTAAACGTCTAAATCCAAATCCTACATGCTCATCATGAAAGTACCCCTCATCATCCGGACCTCGATGAACGATGAGACGATTCATTTGCTTAATTAACTCTTCCTGCTCAGTAGTTTCGGACAATGGACGGTGATTAAATACACCAACAAACCCACACATATTATTGCCTCCACGTTATGTTATTTCTTAAAAGTAGACCTATAATTAGACAGTATTTTGTCCAATTTTGTTTCACATTTTTACGCTTTTTGTAGAATTTTTTTTAATCAAAAGGAAAACCGCTTAAAATAAGCGGTTTTGTATGTTGTTATTCTCCTAATGCTTCCTTGCGAAGCTTGTCGGCTTTATCCGTTTTTTCCCATGGAAGATCCAAGTCATGACGGCCAAAGTGACCGTATGCAGCGGTTTGTTTATAGATCGGACGACGTAAGTCAAGCATTTTAATAATGCCAGCTGGACGAAGATCAAAGTTTGCACGTACCACTTCAATTAATTTCTCTTCAGAGGCTTTGCCTGTTCCAAATGTATCAATTGAAATGGAGACAGGCTGTGCAACACCAATTGCATAAGCAAGCTGCACTTCACATGAATCTGCAAGACCAGCTGCTACGATGTTTTTCGCTACATAGCGAGCCGCATATGCTGCAGAACGGTCAACCTTCGTTGCATCCTTACCAGAGAAAGCACCGCCACCGTGACGAGCATACCCGCCATAAGTATCAACGATGATTTTACGTCCAGTTAAACCAGCATCCCCTTGAGGTCCACCGATAACAAAGCGGCCTGTTGGGTTGATGAAGTATTTTGTTTCTTCATCGATCAGTTCACTTGGAACGACAGGGCGGATGACATGCTCTTTTAAGTCGCTTTGAATTTGTTCAAGCGTCACTTCTGGTGCATGCTGTGTAGAAATAACCACCGTATCAATACGAACTGGTTTGTTTTGTTCATCATATTCAACTGTTACTTGAGTTTTTCCGTCTGGACGAAGGTATGCAAGTGTTTCATTCTTGCGTACTTCTGTTAAACGGCGAGATAATTTATGTGCAAGAGAAATCGGCAGTGGCATAAGCTCTTCAGTTTCGTTGTTTGCAAAACCAAACATCAAACCTTGGTCACCTGCACCGATCGCATCAATTTCTTCTTCAGTCATTGTTCCTTCACGTGCTTCAAGCGCTTTGTCTACACCTTGCGCAATATCAGCAGACTGTTCATCAATTGATGTAAGAACCGCACATGTTTCCGCATCAAAACCATATTTCGCACGTGTGTAGCCAATTTCCTTAATCGTGTCACGCACCGTCTTTGGAATGTCGACATAAGTAGACGTTGTAATCTCACCGCTTACTAATACGAGACCGGTTGTTACAGAAGTTTCACAGGCAACACGTGCATTTGGATCTTTCTTTAAAATTTCATCCAAAATGCTGTCTGAAATTTGATCACAGATTTTATCTGGATGTCCTTCGGTCACTGATTCTGAAGTAAATAAACGACGATTTTGACTCATAATGGCTATTTCCTCCTGTACAAGACCACATCATCCCAAGATGAGGCCTCCAATATGATACGGAACTCGTTCCCTCTTATATTTCAACATGTTTATATTAGAGATGTTATTGGCAATTTGTTCATATGATATCCCAAAAATAAAAAAACCATTTCCTTCATTGCGAGGAAAGGGTCTGAGATCGCATGCCTTTCACTCTTATCGCTCAAGGTGTTCTTGTACCTTGCATCAGGTTAGCACCTTGGTTTCTCAGCATGTTCATGCCTTTTTCATAAGAAACCGGTTGCTGGGCTTCATCGGGCCTGTCCCTCCACCAACTCGGGATAAGAGTATCCGTTCAATAAGATATCTTATCTTAAACCCTTGCGTCATGTCAATGGTTCATAGGAATTATCTCCCCTTTTTTTCACCTCATCATTAGCATCACCAAAAAGCATATTTTCATAGCAGAAATGAAAAAACACACACAAAAATGTTTAAATAGTATAGACTATTATTATCAATGTGTTATACTAATCAAAACAAACAAATTCAACGGTAAAGGAAGGGTTTTTTTATGAACTCAGTGGATTTAAAAGAAGATTTGCAGTCATTGCTCTCATTAGAAAATACGCACCAAAATTTATCTGTTCCGAAACTTGTTGAAAAGATTCTGGCACGTAATGAAGGCGTTTTAACTTCAACTGGTGCTGTACGCGCCACAACGGGTGCCTACACTGGACGTTCGCCTAAAGATAAATTCATCGTAAAAGAAGAAAACTCTGAACATAAAATTGATTGGGGTCAAGTCAATCAGCCGATCTCGAAAGAGGCATTTGATCGTTTATATACAAAGGTTGTGTCATACTTAAAAGAACGTGATGAACTATTTGTCTTTGATGGTTTTGCCGGTGCTGACGAAAAATACCGTATGCCAATTACAGTTGTAAATGAATTCGCTTGGCACAATCTCTTTGCAAAGCAGCTATTCATCAGACCTGATGGATCAACACCATCATCAAACGAAAAACCTTTCACCATCTTATCTGCACCTCACTTTAAAGCAGATCCTGAAACAGATGGCACAAACTCTGAAACGTTTATTATCGTTTCTTTTGAAAAACGTACGATTCTGATCGGTGGAACAGAATATGCAGGAGAGATGAAAAAATCCATTTTCTCTGTTATGAACTACCTACTTCCTGAACAAGATATTTTATCAATGCACTGCTCTGCTAACGTCGGTCAAGAAGGCGATGTCGCTTTATTTTTCGGCCTTTCAGGTACTGGAAAAACGACGCTTTCTGCAAGTGCAAGCCGCAAGCTGATTGGAGACGATGAGCACGGCTGGTCTAACACAGGTGTCTTCAATATTGAAGGCGGATGCTATGCAAAATGCGTAAACTTAAGTGAAGAAAAAGAACCACAAATTTACAAAGCCATCAGCTTCGGATCAGTGCTTGAAAATGTAGTACTTGATGAAGAAACACGTGAAGCAGATTATGATGACACATTCTTTACTGAAAATACACGTGCAGCTTACCCAATCGAAATGATTGATAACATCGTGAAACCAAGTATTGCAGGTCACCCATCTGCCATCGTCTTTTTAACAGCTGATGCATTCGGTGTTTTACCTCCAATCAGCCGTTTAACGAAAGAACAGGCGATGTACCACTTCTTGAGTGGTTACACAAGTAAATTAGCGGGAACTGAGCGTGGCGTGACGTCACCAGAAACAACGTTCTCTACTTGCTTTGGTTCACCATTCTTGCCACTTCCTGCTCATGTCTATGCTGAAATGCTTGGTAAAAAAATCGATGAGCACGGCGCAAAAGTATTCCTTGTGAATACAGGCTGGACTGGCGGCGGCTACGGTACGGGCAAACGAATGAATCTTGCTCATACAAGAGCAATGGTGCAGGCAGCGATCGAAGGAGATCTTGACAACGCTGAAATGATCACTGACGACATCTTCGGATTACACATCCCGCTTCATATTCCAGGAGTGCCAGATGAAGTGCTTCAGCCTGCTAAAACATGGGACGATCAAGAGGCTTACAAAGAAAAAGCAAACTTCCTTGCAAATGAATTTAAAAAGAACTTTAAAAAATTCAGCCATGCAGCAAGTGATATTGAAGCAAAAGGCGGACCACTCGTCTAATCAAAAGGAAAAAGCTGAGGGAATGAATCCCTCAGCTTTTTTAGTTCGTTGAATGTAATGACACAAGACGGTACGTCACCTTCGTGACATTGTCTGTGAGCTCCAGCTTTTCAACATGTGCTGTCCCTGTTTTTTCTCCGTCTTTCGTTTTACGCACCTCAAGCGGAATATTTAATGGATAAATACGGTACCCTTCCTTCATGAGCTCAAACACATTTTCTTCAATTCTTGTCTCTATTCCTTTTGTGACAATCATTGTATTAAATTCAACAGGCATTCCCATAATGAAAATCCCCCTACTTTCTATATTTCTTTCTACCGTTTATTTTACCACATTTCCGCCTTTTCGGCTGTGCATCCATGTCGTCAGCCGTCTGACAATCTCCCGGTTATGCTGTGGCGGGAAATAATGATGATATCCGTGAAAATACCATGTTTCCACAGACTTACCATGCTGACGCAGGGCATCTTCTAATAAATACGCATGCTCAATGGATACATTCTCATCCAGCTCCCCATGAATGATTAGGACAGGTGCTTCAATTTGGTGCACATCATTCAAAGGCGTTCTAGCCTCATATGCCTCTGGTACCTTATGCGGAGGACCTCCTATCACACGCTTCATCATTCTTCTCATATCCACACGTTCTTCATAGGTGAGCTTCATATCACTTACGCCTCCCCATGTCACAAAGGAAGCGGCCTCATGCTTCATTTCAACAGCGGTCCATATGCCCATAATTCCGCCACGGGAAAAACCAAAGATATGAATGCGCTCCTGCTTCACCTTTTGATGATGTTTCAACAGCTGAAATGCAGCAAATGCATCTTTCCGATCTTCTCCGGCAAAATCCTCGTTCCCTTCCCCTCCTTGATTCCCTCGGTAGAAGGGCGCAAAGACGACAAACCCTTGCGCAGCAAATTGCACAATTCGGCCAGGTCTAACCATTCCCACATTTTTAATGCCGCCGCGTAAATATAAAAAACCGTCATAGAGACCTTCTCCGGCCGGTTCAGCGAGCAGCCCCTTCATTCGAAGTCCATCGGCCTCATATGTCACTGTATATAAGTGAATATGCGGATGTGGCGACGGGAACCTTCTCTTTTCCACAATCACTTGAATTCTCTCCTTTTCATTCGGTGTTACGTCAAATGCTTGATAATGGCCTCTGCGACGAGCTGTCCTGATTTTGTCACCATCGGAGTGCCGCCGCCTGGATGACTTGTGCCCCCAACAAACCAAAGTCCTTCAATATCCTTTGATTGATTATTGATGCGAAAAAATGCCTGCTTGAACGAGTTTGACGACATGCCATAAATGGCCCCATGATACGCTCCCGTTTTTTGCTGTAAATCAAGCGGGGTTTGTACCGCTTCAAATTCTACAAGCTGGTCAAGATCAAAGAGACCCTTTTCCTTTAGTTTTGTTTTCATATGCTGGCCATATGTCTCCTTTAGCATGTCCCAATTTTGCTCTTTTGTCACATATGGCGCATTGGCCAATACAAACAAGTTACTTCTTCCTGGCCCTCCGCTTAAAGCTGGCTCTGAATGACCTGAATAACAGATGTAAAGCGTCGGATCATGAGGAAGCTGTTTTTTCTGAAAAATATCCTTGAATTCTTGTTCATAATTCTCTGGAAAAAACACGTTGTGATGAGACAGTTGTTCATAGACTTTAGGGACGCCCAACAAAAGAACAAAACCTGATAACGATGGCTCAATGTTTGCCAGTTTTTGATTTCCAAAACTCGGGCGGTCTTCTTCATCAATTAATTGGCGATAAACAGTCAGTGCATCTGCCCCCGCAATGACTTGATCTGCCTCATATAACTGCTGATCCGTTTCAACTCCTTGAATCCGCTTATTCTTTACATGAATCTTTTTGACTGGTTCATTGAGATGAATTTGGACACCCAATTCCTTTGCCAGTGTCTCAAATGCCTCAACTAAACGATACGTACCGCCCTTAATACCATAAATGCCTTTTTCTCCTTCTAAATAAGCCATCATATTAAAAATAGCAGGTGCCTCGTATGGAGAAGAGCCAATGTAAGTCGCATACCGGCCAAACATCGCCAATGTATGAGGATGACGAAAATATTGACGCAGCAAGCGCTGAACAGATGTAAAAGGTTTGACAGCAAGAAGGGCTTTCATTAGCTTGACATCCGCTTTATCCTTCCAGGTCAATAATAAACGATTTAAAAACTGATCCTCTGCCATTTGAAAAAGCTTCTTCGATTCCTGTAAAAATGCCCGGTATTGCTTTGCATCCTCTGGACTAAAAACTGCAATTTGTGATTCCATTTGCTCAATATCTGGCGTAAACTCGACCGTATGTCCATCTGAAAAAACGTTTTTAGTAAGGGGAAAAATCGGATAAAACGTCACATAATCCTCCATTCGTCTATTACAGGAGGTAAATACTTCCTCAAAATACGCCTTCATTGTAATGGTACTCGGTCCTAAATCAAAAGAGTAGCCAGACGCTTGATGGCGTTGTAATTTCCCGCCTAAAGAAGCTTCTTTTTCTAAAATGGTGACCTGGAAACCGCGTGACTGTAAGCGAATCGCAGCCGATAACCCGCCAAGTCCGCCGCCAATAATGATCACTTTTTTCATTCGTACCTTCTTCCTTTCCATTCATAGCCTTCTTTTTTCAGCCCAATTTTCATAGAAGCAAAACCAATGGCAATCAGGCTCATGATACTGACAGGCAATAAAAAGGCCATCGTAGACGTTCTTCCATTTTCGATATCAATGACCGCTTTAATGGATACACCCAGCCCGTAGCAAAGAAGGGCTAAACAGAGATTGACCACATCAAAATGAATCAGTGCGATCATAAAGCAAAGAACAGGAACTACATAAAGGACGGAGTATAAACAAAAGACACTGCTTAACAAAGCAATGTTTCGATTCACTCCCGGGAACAAATTTTTCCGATATCCTTCCCATACTTCCTGTCCACTCTCATACATTCTCATGTAGACAAAAGAATGAATACTTGCCAGTGTGAACGGAAAGCCCTTCGCTTTCACTCGTTTAGCCAAAGCCATATCATCCACAAGAGAATCCTTGATCGCTTCATGACCACCTATTTCGTGATAACAGTTCTTTTCAATGGCAATAAAGCCGCCATGTGCTGCGGCAAAAGCAGGATGTTGAGATGTTTTGACCCACTTCACTGGCAGATGACAGCCAATCGTAAACATCATCATAGGAACAACAAGATGCTCAAAAGGCGTTCCCGTTTTTTGCTCTGGGAAACCTGAAAGCATGCCCGTTTTTTGTATGCATAACTGCTTGTACACCGCTTCAATAGCTCCTTGTTTTAAGCGGACATCTGCATCTAAAAATAACAGCCAATCAGAAGATGCTGCCTCAGCAAGCTGGGAACAAGCATATGATTTTCCAAGCCAGCCGCGCTTCAATACTTGACCTGACTGCACGCGAATCCATGGATATGTCTCTGCGAAGCCCTCTGCAATCATTCTCGTCTGATCTGTCGAGTGATCATCCAGTACGATCAACTCTTTCGGATGGAGATGCTGATCAACAATCGACTGAAGGCAGGCTTCCAGCCGTTTTTCTTCATTTCTCGCTGGAATGAGGATCGATAATGAAATGGGTTTATCAGGTGAAAGAGATGCCGGCTTGAGTACAGGAAATTGCTTCATATTCCAAATCGTAAACATCAATTGGCAGAGCAGCAAAACACTGATGACAATTAAGAAGACCGCCATGTTTTCACCCACTTTTTAAAGGAATCAAACGCATCACTAGTTGACCGGCTTGTCCTTGTCACCTGCCTAAATTGTTCGTTTGTTGAAAAATCTGGATCAGCAATAACCTGTGCTTGATGTGCGTTTAACTGTGTTTCAAGCAGGTCTCCGAGTAAACTTGTTACTTCCTTACTGCGAAGTGATCCGCCAGCTACTAGGACATCTTCTCCAAACTCAACCGATACCGTCGGTTTTTGAAATTGATTAAATGTATAATGTAGCGTCACAGGTTTGATGACGACCTGCTCAAATTGCCTGACTAAAAAAGAAGCTCCGCCTTCCAGTTCAAGCGGCCGTGTGTCTTGGTGCATAATTTTCCCCTGCGGGAAGAGCCACACAGCCCCGCCAGCCTCCATCTTCTCCTTTGCGGTCATTAATGCCTGCTTGACACTTTTCAGCTTCTCTTTATGAACTGGAAATGCACCAAGTTTTTGAAAAAAAGCATATTGCTTCAACTGCTTCTCTTCCATCATCATGGCATGATCCAGCTCAGACATTTGTTCTATTAAAAGAAAAATGATCAGTCCATCCCACCATGAACTGTGATTGGCAAGATAAAGAACAGAATGTTTCTCCTTTGGGTCAACCGTACCTTTCATCATGACACAGCGAAAATGTTTGTTCAGTAAATATCGTTTAAGATAAAAATAAAAGAGTCGTCTAAACGATCGGTTTTTGTCGCTTTCTTTCAAATCGAACCCTTCCTTCACACAAGATGACAATGATCAGTGCTAAATAAAAAATGACATCCAGCCCGCCCTTTAATGCTAAAAGACCAAAGAAGAACACCATGGCCTGATAAATACGTCCATTCCAGCGCAATGCCTGCTGATCAATGGAGACGAGCGGGAACAGAAATGAAAGTCCTGCTCCAATGATACCCCAGCTGACAAAATTCTCAAAAGGGATACCAAAGAAACCTCCACCGTCATACCACACCCAAAACTTTCGTTCAGCCGCTACCGGATCTAATATGAGATCAAGCAGCACAATCCATATACCTGTTTCGACGGCTCGTTTCCACTTCGATTGTTGTCTTGATAAAAAAAGACTATTTAAAAACACACCAACCCATGCAAAAGCGATCGTCAAAGGCACTCCCGCCACAAGAAATCCTAGCGTCGGATAATAATCATAGGCCCCAAAAGGAAAATCAGTTGTGATTCCCACCCATTCAACCGTAAACGTCAACACACCCACAATGGCTGCTCTTACGATCACAAAGCTCCATGCCCCGTAGATATTTCGTCCAATCTCAATGACGCAGCAGGCGTAAAGCACAAGAAAGATACCATTCGCAAACTGAAGCCATGCCGGCACTTCAAAAAAGACCATTAAAATAAGACCTACTACATACCAACCAACAAATACCCAACTCAATCTATACACGAAACCGCTCCTTTATTTCTTCCAAATACAAGAAAGCATTCATGCTTCTAGTATAGAAAAAAAGACACGTTCTATAAATAAACAATGCGCTTCTTATTTCATCTAGGCACTCACCAAAAATCCCTTTTGACATACTTTAATTAGTGACCTAGAACAAAGGAGGCGAATTACTCTTGAATCGTTCCATTAAAGTCAGACTGGCATTCATATTCGTTGTCCTGCTCTTTATTCCATTTGTCGCCTGTAAAAAAGACCAAGAGCAGACCGTACAAGTAGCCGAGGTGACCCATTCGGTCTTTTATGCACCGCTTTATGTCGCCCTATCCGAAGGATTTTTCAAAGATGAAGGCTTAGAGGTTGAATTAAAAACCACTTGGGGCGGCGATAAAACAATGACAGCTCTCTTATCCGGCGGCGCTGATATCGCTCTGACCGGATCTGAATCTTCTATTTATGTGGAAGCACAAGACACGAAAGACTCTGTCATGAACTTTGCACAGCTGACACAAACAGACGGTACATTTCTTGTTTCAAGGGAAAAAATCAATCAATTCTCTTGGGATCAATTGAAAGGAAAGGACTTTCTCGGTCAACGAAAAGGCGGCATGCCGCAAATGGTCGGTGAATATGTCCTGAAAAAAGAAGGCATTGATTTGAAACAGGATCTTCGCATGATTCAAAATATTGATTTTGCCAACATTTCAGGTGCTTTTTCCTCTGGAACTGGAGATTTTGTGCAGTTATTCGAACCGACAGCTTCCTTAATTGAAAAAGAAGGCAAAGGGTACATTACCGCCTCCTTTGGTGAGGCTTCCGGCAAGGTGCCTTATACCACCTTTATGGCAAAGAAGAGTTACTTAGAGGAAAACAAAGAGACAGCTGAAGCCTTTACTCGTGCCATTTACAAAGCGCAAAAATGGGTCAAAGCAAAGAGCCCAGAGGAGATTGCCGAGACAATCCAATCTCAATTTCCTGATACAGACCTTGATGTCTTATCAACAGCTATCAAACGCTACAAACAGCAGAACTCCTATGCAACAGATCCCCTTCTAAATGAAGAGGAATGGAACAAATTACAGGAAATCATGAAGGCAAGTGGTGAACTACCGGAATTTATCCCGTACAAACAACTTGTCGATTCATCCATTGCAAGGAAGGTCACAGATCACAAATAGAACAGGAGGTAGCACATGTCTTTCCTTCAAATTGACCATGTGACCCACACGTACTTCTCTTTAAAAGAAAAAACAACGGCCATACAGCACATCAATATGGAGATCACTCAAGGTGAATTCATCTCATTTATTGGTCCTAGCGGATGCGGGAAAACAACCTTGCTTTCCATCATCGCAGGCATTACGCCACCCTCTGAAGGTCGAATTTTAATCGAAGGAAAAGAACCGAATCAACAGGAGCATCAAATCGGTTATATGCTCCAGCAAGATTATTTGTTCCCATGGAAAACGATCAAGGAAAATGTCATTCTCGGGTTAAAAATTGCAAAACAAGATTCACATGAAGCCACCTCAGCTGCCCTTAGCTTACTGCCAAAGCTTGGACTCAATGATGTCGAAGATAAATACCCGAAGGAGCTGTCAGGCGGGATGAGGCAGCGTGCGGCTCTCGCCCGAACGCTTGCAGTTGATCCCGGACTGCTTCTGCTAGATGAGCCATTTTCAGCACTAGATTACCAGACGAAACTGACATTAGAAGACCTCGTCTTTCACACATTAAAAAACTACCAAAAAACGGCTGTTCTTGTCACGCATGACATCGGCGAAGCCATTGCGATGAGTGATCGCATTTTCTTATTCTCAAAGCATCCAGGCTCTATCCAGCGAATGTTTACGGTTCCAGATGATCTGAGGACGCTCTCTCCTTTTGAAGCGAGACAGACAGCAAGTTTCCAAGAGCTCTTTCAAACGATTTGGAAGGAGCTGAAGACAGTTGAAACACAGTGACCTTTTACATGAAGCCTATCGAAAAAAAGTTCGAATGGAAAAACGCATGACGCGAGTCTACCAGTTGATCATTTTCGCCAGTTTCTTTTCGCTTTGGGAGCTTGCGAGCCATTTCAGACTGATTGACCCGCTCATTTTCAGTTCACCATCTGCCGTCTGCCAATTGTTTGTACAAAAATTATCAGATGGTTCATTAATCAATCATATGAGCATTACGCTATTTGAAACAGTGCTCGGCTTTCTACTTGGTACTTTTTGCGGCATTTTATTAGCCGCCGCCTTATGGTGGTCCACCCGTCTTGCAAATGTTCTTGATCCTTATTTGGTTATTTTAAATGCGATGCCGAAAGTTGCTCTCGCCCCCATTTTAATTGTTGCCCTTGGACCAGGCATGATCAGCATTGTCGCGATGGGTGCCATTATCAGTGTGATCATTACCACCATCGTCATTTATACAGCCTTTCAAGAAGTCGATGAGAATTATTTAAAGGTCATGAAAACCTTTGGCGCGAAAAAAAGAACGGTCTTCCGTGAGGTCATTTTGCCAGCAAGTATTCCAACGATGATCTCTGCCATTAAGGTCAATGTTGGTCTTTCTTGGGTTGGGGTCATTGTGGGGGAATTCCTTGTTTCCTCAAAAGGACTCGGCTATATGATCATCTATGGCTTTCAAGTCTTCAACTTTACACTCGTGTTCTTAAGTCTTTTCATTATCGCCGTCTTCGCCACCATCATGTATCAGCTTGTTGAATGGCTGGAACGCCGTTTTCTGCAAAAATAAAAAGCGCAGGGTCATTTCCCTACGCTTTTTTTAACGAATCAAACCGTTCTTTTCTAAATAAGCAAGACTTTGTCTCAAGACATCATCTTTCATAATAAAACTGAAATTTTTATTTTTTGCGATGGATCTTGGTAAGTCTGCGAAAAGAACGGGTCCTTTCGTTTCAAAATACGTGTCCTGCTTGACGAGCCTTTCAATATCAGCGAAATAAATATTTTTGACAATGACTTTCTCTCTGCCAAGCACCTGATATTGACCAATATACGTTAATTCACGAACAACAGCACCCGTCTCTTCGTGAATCTCTCGTATAGCGGCTTGATCTGCTTCTTCATTTGGCTCTACTTTCCCTCCTGGAAACTCGTAGCCTCGATCCTCATGTTCAGTAAGTAGCCATTTTCCTTGATAGCGGCAAATAGCCCAAACATGCTTAGGATGACTTGAAAAAGGCTGCTCTTCAAAAGAGAGCTTGACCGTATTATGATAATAGTCTTTAAATACATGCATGTGAAATCCCTCATATCCTGTCCTTGCTTCTTGTAAAACATCATACCACAGATCACATTTCTCTGAAGAATTTTTATGAAAAGTGAAACAAACGAGTACTTCTATCTCGTCTGTATGTAAAATAAGTATTCTTGCTAAAACCTTTTTATCATCTCCATCCTCATCCCATTTTAATCATGAAACCTTTTGCCCATGATGACGTAAATCAATAAGTGTTTGTCCTACACAGACGAGGAGGAAACCAGCATGAGCATCACAAATGGATCAAAACAAGAAAATAACAAGGCATGGCCAATGAGGCAACATGAGAAAGAAGACGCTTCTCTTGAGGCAGTGAAGAAACACCTCATGAAAGGACAAAAGTTAGATTTAACAAAAGACAATCCAAATGTAGATCAAATTCATATCGGACTTGGCTGGGACTTATCTGGTCAGCCAATTGATTTAGATACGCAAGTGTTTCTCTTAAATGAAGAGGACAAGCTTCTGTCTCCAAAACACCTGATCTATTATCATCAGCAGCAAAGCTTAGATGGAGCTGTTCGCCATCTAGGTGATCATCAGGTCGGCGGAGGCCATCGGGATAATGAGATCATCATTATGCAGCTGAGCAGAGTCTCACCCGATATTCAGAAAATCGTCGTAACAGCCACGATACATGATGCACACGAGCGGGCACATCATTTTGGACAGGTGAACAATGCCTACTTGCGCCTTTCCGATCAAATCACACAACAGGAGATTTGTACCTTTCAGTTAACAGAAGATTATTCATTTTTTACATCGATCATTTGTGCTGAACTAACGAGAGTTGAGAACGAATGGAAAATCACCGCAACCGGACAAGGTACGACCCTTGATTTAAACGACCTATGCCGCATCTACGGATTCACATCTTGACAAAGGAAAGGAGCTGGCACAAATGGGATTTCATTTCAACACAATCGAAGAACTGACCTTACAAGCAGAAGGCAACGGGATCTTTTTTGCCAAAAAAGGCGCTATGATTGCCGATCAAGGTACATTTCAATACCGTAAACGATTACTTGGGACGAATAAAGGGAATATGGTCAGCCAAGTATTTAATCATATTAGCAGAAAATTAACCGGTGAAAACCTTGAGATGATGGAAGTGAGTGGACAAGGCACTTGCTACTTGGCTGCTTCTAGCGAGCATGTGACCGTCATCAATCTTGAGCCGAACGGTCCTTGGCAACATGTTAGCGTGGAAAGTGAAGATTTACTTGCCTTTACTGAAGAATGTCACTATGGCGTGACACCGGTAGGCGTTGGGATTTTATCACAGAAAGGGCTATTTACTTCAAAGCTCTCGTATCAAGGTCACGGGGCGCAGGTTGCCATCAAAACAAATGGAAACCCGCTGATTTTAAAAGCACCTTGCCGTGTAGATCCTGACGCCATTGTCGCTTGGACGGGCAAAGCACCGAAAGTCAAATTAGATGTGAACTGGAAAACGTTCATTGGACAAACATCAGGCGAATCCTACTTGTTTGAATTTCATGAACAGGACCAAATTGTGATTATCCAGCCATCTGAACGAACATCTGGAATGCGGGTCGGGATAGATGATAACCGGTACAAACCCCAGAGTCAGAGTACCTCACACGAAATCACCAACTCACAGCAGGAAAATAGAGGCGGAATCAGTGATCTAATCGGCGGTATCTTACAGCCTCGAAAATAAAAGCATGTAGAATGTCTCTACATACTTTCAGATCGTTGACAAAAGGCTAAAATGAACTTTCTTTTAGCCTTTTGTCTTCTTTTCAGCGTGATAGAAAACCTTTGCAGTCTGGGAAAAACGAGTACTGGCGCGGAGCGAATTTGACATTCATGAGCACCTGACAAAGAATTCGAGGGTTTGTCTACATGCTTTTTCAATTCATCAGTCCATTGGTCTCAATAAAGTTCTTTGTCTCTTCGTTACCGAGATCATGAATCATCGAGTAAATTTCTTTTCTTTTCCTATCCATTTCGTCGTTTGGACTATCATAATGATATTCAAGAAATGGAACATGCGCCCGAAAGAAACCTTTCCAATCTGTCATATACTGTTCATCAAAATACTCTCTTAACTGCAAGATTTGGTCATCATCTGCTTCTATCTGAAATTGCCAAGCAGCCGCGTCTCTGTGCTGTGAGATTGATCCGTCTTGAACGGATACATAGTATGTGTGTCTCGCCATCTGATTCATCCTTTTTCCTTTAGTATGACCAGATATGAAGAAATTACGGCTTTTTGCGCAATTTATTTTTAATCATGTCTAACACATCAATAAACAACTGTGGAATGGGAATTCCGAGAGCTCTGGCTGTTGAGACAATCTGGTACGATTCATAAATAATATAAAAGATGAGCGCTAAATCCTTAATTGTCCCCCCAGTCTTCAGCATGACATCGAAGAAGTGTGCCATGGATATTAAAGAAATCGTCACAACCTTTCGAACAAGCCTGGTCAAAAAACGCTTCATCGTAAGTTGTCCAGTCACAGATTCTCTTAGGCTTGAACAAATTAATTCTATAGCCATGAGTGTCACTAATATCATGAGTAAATATCCTGCTCCACCAAACAGAAAGCCCATTGCCGACAAACTGACTGTAAACAACGAAAAGATGCCTAAATCCTTGCTCACTTGGCATCAACATCCTTTCATAGTGGAACTTCTTACCTCAATAGTATATGCCGCATTTGATGAATAGCTTGGACGACAAAAAATAAAGGCATGGTTAGCTGTGCAAAAAATTCGTGAAGCGCATAAAAAGAGCCGCCTGTGACGGCGGCTTTCTTGGTTAAACTCTGACATCAATAAACGTAGCGTCTGAATCTTTGGGCTGAACAGCTTGAGGCTGCTGCTGCACTTGATCGAGCATCACCATGGCTTGGGCTGTGTTCGTGGCAAGCTGTGAATTCAATAAACTGATATTAAGTGTTTTTTGAATACTCGCCACTTGCTGGCTCATCATTCCTGCAATTGAGGACATTTTCTCCCCTCCCTTCCCTTTTCTCTTCGGCTGAAAGCCCCATCAATTCAATGGGCTGTCTGTCACAAATCCATAAAAAAAGAATGCCGATCTGTTTAATGATCGACATTCCTTTCACATTCGCTTATCCTAAATATGCTTTTAGCATCCAGTTGTGTTTTTCAATGGATTGATGAATCGCAAGCAGCATATCACCTGTTGTTTCATCGCCAACTTCTGCAGCTAGCTCCATGCCTCGCTTAAGTTCTTCTGCAATATTAGAGAAATCATCATACAGATTTTTCACCATTTGCTCGGCTGATTCATTGCCTTCCGCTTCTTGAATGCTAGAAATTTCTAAGCACTCTTTCATTGTCGCAACAGGTTGTCCATTTAATGCGAGCATACGCTCAGCCAAATCATCGATATAAGTGGCTGTTTCTGTATATAATTCTTCGAATTTTTCATGGAGTGTAAAGAAATCTTTTCCCTTTACATACCAGTGATAGTTATGTAATTTTACGTAAAGCACAGTCCAATCTGCTACTTGTTTATTGACGACGTTTAATAATTTTTCAGACATGTTGATTCCTCCTTATGTAGTTGCGTTTAGTATGGGATTACCCTTTTTTTATTATACTGAAACCTGCCATCATTTTCTTCTATTTTGACCGCATGAAATATATGTTAATATGGAAATAAGGAGGGAGTTAGATGCTGTTACTTGGGATTATCAGCTTTATCATTATCTCAATCGTTGTCTTTTTATCACTGTGGACGACATCAAAGGCTTATGATTACAAGCATAAAGTCGATTCACCACAGGATGCTGAACCAAACCAACGTCCTAACCCAAAATAAAACCGCTTTCAATGATGTGAGGTATCTTCTTCTTCAGTAGATGAACTCTCTTTTTTCACATCACCTACATGGATGTTTGTCTTTGGCATATTATGCTGCTGTTTAGCTGTCACATGGACTTGTATGATATAAAGGCCATCTTGTTTGAAAGCTGTATGCAATTCATATACACCTTTCTCCTTTTTCTTTGGCTGAATCATCTTGCTGTTATCCTTGTCGCCATCTTTCCACACTTCAAATTCAACATCATCTGCATCATCAACAGGCGTATCACCATATGTGACAGCTGCTTTTACGATAACGTTTTCATTTTTCTCCACTTGCTCCGGCCCTGTTAGTTTGACTTCTAATAGCTCAGGCACTTCTCCCTTGTCATTGCTCGCTGCCGAGTTTCCACATGCACTAAGTAATGCGAGCATCAAAATGATTCCTACCATTTTCCGCATTCGTGTATCCCCCTTTTTTTACTGACATGTCCATTTTAACAAATATCCCCTATTTTAACAGCTCTCGTTTCATTTCATATAAAAAACCGGACATTCAATATGTCCGGTTCATCATATTACTGATTATCCAAATACTTTTAATAGCTCTTCTTGATCCTGAGACAGCCAGAAACGCATTAAACGTTTTGCTCCTTCAAGATCATGAAGCTTCGCTTGACCGCACTGCTCTTCATTTGCAGCAGGAATTTCTGTTACTTCCACTGCATCTTTGAATGTTGCATCAAGCAGTTCAACGATCTCTCTTGGTGTCGGTGCACCGCTGACAACTAAATAGTAGCCAGTCTGGCAGCCCATCGGAGAAATATCAATGATATCAAAATGATCGTATTTCTCTGAGTGTGTTCTAATATTAAACGCAAGTAAATGCTCTAATGTATGAATCGTATCAGGTTTCATTGCCTGCTTGTTTGGCTGACAAAAACGGATATCAAATTTGTTCACTTCCCCATCTGATCCCACTTTATGAACGCCGCAATGACGAACGTAAGGTGCTTTTACAGCATTATGGTCAAGTTCAAAGCTTTCAACTGAAGGCATTAATCACCACTCCTATAATTGCAATTTCCTATATTATAACATATTGCTCCGACCAGTTTAGTTTATAAAACTTCCCTTCCTTGTCCTTTTTTCTTATACTGTGAAAAGACAGACAAGGAGGAACCTCTATGAAACAAATTTTTATCGGCATCATTCGCTTTTATCAAAAATGCATTTCCCCTCTAACACCGCCGAGCTGCAGGTTTTACCCCACTTGCTCAAACTACGGGCTAGAGGCGATCAAAACGCACGGCGCTTTAAAAGGCGGATGGCTCACGATTAAGCGAATTTTAAAATGTCACCCGCTGCATCCTGGAGGCATGGATCCGGTCCCGCCTAAAAAGGAAAAATAACTTACTTTTCTTCATAACCGTTGACAACTAAGTCAAGCTTACCTGTCCCAGGATCAATGACAAGACCATGTACAGGTACATTAGATGGAAGAAGCGGATGATTTTTAACGACAGATACACTGTCTTTCACACTTTCTTCAACTGAGCTAAAGCTTTTGAGCCACTGTTTAAAATCGATTCCTGAGTATTCCAGTACTTCAATTCGTTTTTCTGGAATACCACGCTCAATGGCTTTATTTAAGAGTGTTTCGCTGTCTATTTTACTCATACCACAATCGTGATGCCCAATGACGTACACCTCGTCAGCATTCAATTCATAAACAGCCACTAAAATGCTTCGCATAATACTTCCAAATGGGTGAGAAACAAGAGCGCCAGCACTTTTGACAATTTTAATATCGCCATTTTTCATGTTCATGGCGCGCGGAAGCAGTTCAACAAGTCTTGTATCCATACATGATAGAATGACAGCTTTTTTCTGTGGAAACTTCGTTGTTGTAAACTCTTCATATCGCTTCTCTTCGCAAAATTGTTGATTGTACTCGATGATTTCGTCTAAAAGTTTCATAAGTTTGTCCATTCCTTTTTCTTTTTTTAAAAATAAATATAGCACAATGTTTTAAATTTCGTCACGTTTTGACGTCTATTTTTTTAGAGGAAACATCTTCTGATGAAAATTTTTTATTTTCCTCTTTTCAAATCGTAATTATTACGATACAATAACTCAGGACATTAAATCGTAATCATTTCTATCTAATAGGTTGAGAGGAGACATTCTTAGATGAAAAAAATCTTTTTTATTTTAACAGCTGCTTTATTAGCGGTCGGTCTTGCCGCTTGCTCAAGCAGTGCGGGGACAAATGCTTCAAAAGGAAAAGCAGACGGGAAATTAACCATTTACACGACGATCTTCCCTATTCAAGATTTCACTGAAAAAATTGGCGGCTCTCACGTGAACGCTCAAAGTGTGTACCCTGCCAATGCAGATGCACACAGCTTTGAACCAAGTTCAAAAACGATGGTTGAAATGGCTGAAGGAGATGCCTTTATTTACAGCGGAACAGGTGCTGAAGCATTTGCTGATAAAACGGCTTCTACGTTAAAAGACCAAGGCGTGAAAACAGTGAAAGCAGCCGAAGGCATCAAGCTATTATCAACACAAGAAGAACATGCTCATGAAGAAGGTGAGGACCATGATCACGATCATGAAGGTGAAGATCATGACCATGATGGACACGACCACGGAGATAAAGATCCCCATGCTTGGCTAGACCCTGTTTATGCACAGCAAATGGCAAAAAACATTAAAGACACACTCGTTTCACTAGATCCAGATCATAAAGACGAATACACAAAAAACTATGAATCACTAAAAAAAGAATTACAATCGTTAGATCAGGAATTCAAAACAACGTTATCTAAAGCAGAACATAAAGAAATTCTTGTTTCTCACGCAGCATACGGCTACTGGGAAAAACGCTATGGCATTGAGCAAATCAGTGTACTAGGACTCTCTGCTTCTGAAGAGCCTTCCCAAAAACAGCTTGAAAATATCGTACAACAGGCAGAAAAGCATCACATCAAGTATGTCATTTTTGAAAATAACGTCAGCAGTAAAGTATCAGATACGATTCGCAGTGAAATTGGGGCAAAGAGCCTTACACTGAAAAATCTAGAATCCATTACAGAAGATGATGCTAAAAATGGCGAAAGCTATGTCAGCTTAATGAAACAAAATTTAAACACATTAAAAACAGCTTTAAATGTTGAATGAATTCATGAACCCTGTGCGATCAGCCGGGGTTTTTTACTGCACAAAAAAACACACCATGATCAGGTGTGTTTCTTTGTTTACATTTGATATTTTTTCTTAAACTGCTCCGCTCTGCCGCCTTTTTCTCCGAATTTCTGGCGTCCTGTATAAAATGGATGCGTATCTGAGCTTGTCTCTACTTTAATGACAGGATAAGTCTTCCCATCTTCCCACTCTACGGTCTCATGTGATGTCTTTGTTGATCTACTTAAGAAGCGGTAACCGCTGTTTACGTCCATAAATACAACTTCATGTGAGGTTGGATGAATATCTCTTTTCAATGTCAAAACTCCCTTCATCATTAAAACGTAACGATTACGTTTTATAATTATATTCTACTCCCTCTTTTACAACTTGTCAAAAAACAAGCTTTCTTAGTCAGGAAGAATAATCTAAAAATGGTGGAGAATAATAAACACCATCAAAAGAGATGCGATAAGAAAGGCGGAGAAAAAATTGACTGATCTCGTTTTAGCTAGAAGTCTGTTCGGCACAACAATGGGCTTCCATATTATTTATGCCTCGCTTGGCGTAGGCATCCCGCTAATGATTTTGTTAGCTGAACTCATCTTTCAAAAAACGAAGGACCCGCATTATGCCATCATGGCCAAACGATGGACAAAAGCGCAGGCTGTTCTGTTAGGTGTTGCCATTCCAACCGGTACCATTGCTGGTACGCAGCTTGCCCTTCTATGGCCTGGTTTTATGGAGGTCATCGGAAAAGTCATGTCACTGCCATTTCAAATAGAAATTTATGCTTTCTTTATTGAAGCATTATTTATGTCTATTTATGTGTACGCAGCAGATCGTCTATCACCAGCCATGCGCATCATTACCGTTATTTTCGTTGTCATTGGTGCAGCAGCTTCAGCGATTCTCATTACAAACGTACATGCTTTTGAAGGAACACCCGCTGGCTTTCAAATGGTCAATGGAGAAATAACGAATATCGAACCTTGGAAGGCATTTTTCAATCCTAGTTTTGTTGTAACTGCTACACATGTAGTACTGTCTGCTTTTACAACAGGCGCTTTTGTCATTGCTTCTGTCGCTGCATTTAAAATGTTGAAAACAAGAAAAAACGAAAAGCTCTATACCTTTCATCGAAAAGCCCTTTTTCTTGGACTGATTGTTGGTGGACTTTTCTCTTTTCTCACAGCCTTAAACGGTCACGAATCAGCTCAGCTTCTGTATGAATATCAGCCTGAAAAATTAGCGGGTGCTGAAGGTTTATTTGAAACGCAATCACATGCGCCTCTGGCCATTGGCGGTTTTACTGATGCCAATACGCAAGAAATCAAAGGAGCAATCGAAATCCCTTGGGCGCTTAGTTTTCTTGCAGGAAATAGCTTTGATACTGTGGTTAAAGGGTTAAATGATTTTCCTAGAGACGAGTGGCCGCCTTTATTTATTCACACATTATTTAACGGAATGGTCATTATCGGCTCATTGCTCATTTTCTTTGCTGTGTTAGCACTGTTTTACCGCAAAATTTTAAAACGCGAACATTATCCAAAATGGCTGCTTGTCCTTTATTTATTTGGCGGGCCTCTTAGTCTCTTGGCGATTGAATTTGGCTGGATCTTTGCCTGTACTGGCCGTCAGCCATGGGTGATTTATCGAATGCTCAAAACCTCTGAAGTCGTCACATCATCAGGATCTATCGGTACACTTTTCATCCTTTTTGCCATTGTCTATCTCATTTTAGGCATCGCAACTGTGATTGTACTGACGTACTACTTTAGAAAACATTCAATTGAAGAAGACTTACGGTTAACAGAATCTTAAAAAGGGAGCGATCTTGATGCAAATGGATGTAACAACTGATGCACTCATTGCAATCACCATCTTATGGGGATTCGTGTTTATCTATGCAGTGATGGCATCAATGGATTTCGGTGCAGGATTTTGGTCAATGATTTACATGAATAAAGAGCAGACAAAGGCCGCAAATATCGCAAATAAGTATCTTTCTCCCACTTGGGAAGTAACAAACGTCTTCATTGTGGCAATCGTCGTTGCCTTGTTTAGCTTGTTTCCAGGTGCAACATTTGTGCTAGGCACTGTTCTATTAATACCCGGCAGCATTATTTTGTTGCTTCTTGCACTGCGAAGCGGATTTCTCGTCTTCTCTCATTCACTGCCTAAAAAATATAGAAAAGCCGTGACATATATTTCAGGAATTAGCGGCTTTATTATTCCGTCCATCCTCATCATGGTTCTCCCCATTACACATGGTGGATTCATCTTTCAGGAGAATAATGTCTACTCATTAGATTTAGGATTGGTCTTTACAAGCGCAAATGTCTATTCTTTCATAGGTTTTGCGATTTTCAGTACCCTTTTTCTCTCATCTTTGCTTTTAGCTGATTTTTCTAATGTTGCAAACGAAGATGAGGCTTATAACATTTATAGAAGAGGAGCACTGATTACAGGTCCGCTTTCTCTCATGATGGCTTTCTTTATCATGCTCACACTGAGAAGTGAGGCCAATTGGCTGTTCACTAAAATGATGCAGAACATCCCGATCCTGCTTGTTTCTCTACTCATGTTTTTGCTTGCAGGTTTGGCTCTATTTTTACCAAACAGTCGCTTTAAACATCGGAAAGGGAGACCACGTTTAGCGGTTATCGCCATTACAATTCAATATTTCTTAGCAAGCTATGTGTATGGACATGCGCATTTGCCCTATATGGCCTATCCTGATATTACCATCATGTCTGGGTTTACAGATCCCGTCACATTTAGGGCATTATTTATTACGTATATTGTAGGGTTTATCATCCTATTCCCTGGGTTCTACTTCTTCTGGAAATTGTTTATGAAAGATAAGCGTTATATTCGTCAGGAAGATTAACATGAATGAACGCCCCTTACTTCGGTTACATTATAGATGAAAGACATACTCAAAAGGAGGTCATCTGTATGAGTCAAAAAATCCTTTGTGAAGTAAACAACTGTTCCTACTGGAATGCTGGAAATCGTTGTGGTGCAGATGCAATTTATGTCGTCAGCCATACAGGAAATACGGCTGAGAAAAGTGAAGAAACTGACTGTAAAACGTTTAAACCTCAAGACCTTTAAGTCTCATTAAAGGAGGCGCTTCGCTTTGAAAAACGATCGGCTTGCTCAAACGTTTCTTGAAGAAATTCAGGACGCGGACGAGGCTGCATTTTATCAAGCAGCTCACTCCTTTTTAAATCTTTGGGATTATGAATACGGACATGTTTCCGACATGCCCAATGACATGCATCAGTATATTGGCCAGCTTGCTTACGACAGCGGGCTTGTAGAAGAGTAAGAAAGAGCAAATGACCGCTCTTTCTTTTTGTTCAGACAGGAAGGAAAAACTTTCCTCAACTATACAGTGGTTCTATGGATGGTGCAAATGGCGATTCATTCGTTTTCATTTCACAAAATCATGTTTTGTAAACACATCAATTTTATCTGAGAAAGAACGAAGCGCTTGATAATCAACTTCTACACCCATACCTGGAGAACGCGGTACTTCAATAAACCCATTTTCAACTTTAATTTCAGGAAAAATGATATCCTGCTCCCAATATTTCGACGATGCTGAAATATCCCCAGGAATCGTAAATTGCGGAAGTGATGCAAGTGCCACGTTTTGCGCGCGAGAAATGCCTGTTTCAATCATTCCCCCGCACCATAACGGAATCTGCTGCTCCTTGCAGAACGCATGAATCTTAAGAGCTTCAGTCAGCCCTCCAACTCGTGAAGGCTTCACATTAATAATCTGACAGCTTCCAAGTTCTACAGCTTTTCTCGCATCATCTAAAGAACAAATACTTTCATCCAAACAGATTGGTGTTTTTAAATGCTTTTGCAAATGCCGATGATCGACAATGTCATCTGCGGCTAAAGGCTGTTCAATCATTAATAAACGAATATCGTCGAGCTGCTTCAGTTTGCTAATATCTTTTAATTCATAAGCAGAGTTTGCGTCCGCCATTAACGGAAGGTGAGGGAAAGACTCTCTTATCTTTTGTAGAAGTCCAATATCTTGTCCCGGCTTAATCTTCACTTTCACACGCTGATAGCCTTGATCAACAAACTGCTCTATTTGCTGAATCATATCATCTATTGGTCCTAACCCCGCAACGACACCAGATGGAATTCTATCTCTAGTACCGCCTAAGACGTCACGTAAGGACTTATTTTCTCGCTTCGCATAAATATCCCACACAGCTGCCTCAATTCCCGCTTTGGCCATTCTATTGCCTTTAAAATGGTACAAGCTGTCTGGTATGTCCGAAGGATGTGTAAAAGATCGGGTCAGCACGTTCGGGATAAAGAATGCCCTCAGCATGTGATAGCAGGTCTCGATGGTTTCTTCTGTATACCACGGAGAAGAGAAGGCAGATACCTCTCCCCATCCAGTTAATCCTGTTTGATCTTTGACCTCGACAATAATAAACTCACGCTCTGAAATGGTCCCAAGGCTCGTTGTAAATGGCTGTTTGAGTTTCATCGTGACATGATATAAGATCACACGTTCAATTTGAATCATCTAAAAACCCCTTTGATTTGAGTCTGTGCCTTTGCAATTTATTCGACGCATTCCTTGGCAGCTCATCCACAAAGTGAAAAGCGGCGGGCCATTTATACTTGGCTAATTGCGACTGACATAAAGCATAGAGCTCATTCTCCGGAATCTGCTCATCTGTCACAAGGAAGGCAGCAGGTACCTCTCCCCATTTTTTATCATATATACCCGTCACTCCGGCTTCCTTTACATTTGGATGTGTTAAAAGAACTGCTTCAATTTCTGCTGGATAAATATTTTCTCCGCCAGAAATAATTAAGTCTGACCGCCGATCAAGCACAAATAAGAATCCGTCCTCATCTACATAGCCAATATCACCCGTTTTCAGCCAGCCCTGCTCAAATGCAGCAGCTGTTGCCTCTTGACGATGAAGGTAGCCTTTCATGACATTTGCACCTTTTACCATGATTTCACCATGCTCAAAAGGACGACACGGACGGTCCTCATCTTGAATCTTTAATTCACACCCAAAAAGGGGCTTTCCCGCTGATCCAAGCTTTTCCACACTAAATTCTGGCGCAAGTGTCACAATTTGCGAGCAGGTCTCCGTCATACCGTACGATTGAAACACAGGAAATCCTTTCTCCTTACTCTCTTGAAGCATCGCATAAGGCGCAGGGCCTCCGCCTAACAGCAGGCAGCGCAAAGAAGACGGACATTCTTCAAGTCCACTTAATAAACGGGACAGCATGGTTTGAACAACTGACAACATCGTCACTCGATGCTGTTCAATAGCATTCTTGACTTCATCGACATCAAACTTTTGATGAAGCACGACAGTCATACCGTATATGACAGATTTAAATATAGCGGATAAACCGCTTATATGAAAAAGAGGCAAGGCAATGAGCCAGCGGTCGTCCTCCCTGATCCCTAAATTCAATGCCGAGGAAACAGCACTATGAAAATGATTGCCAAACGTTTGCTCCACCCCTTTAGGGCGTCCTGTCGTTCCAGATGTATACATAATCGTCGCCGTCTCATTTAAATCAATATCATGTAAGACCTTCTTTTCCATATCATGATCTGCATCAGGTAAAGTCTCTATTGTATAAACAGGTAAATCACCATGATGCTCATTTTCATATGCAGGTTCTGTTAATAAAGCCATGACTTTCGCATCTTTCAGCTGAAAACGTCTCTCTGCTTTTGTTAACTTATTGTTCAATAACACAATCTTGAAGCCTAATAAAAAACAAGCGTGAACAAGCATGACCATGTGAGGATGGTTGTTCATTAAAATCGCAACCGTATCCCCTTTTTTAAAAGATGCACGTGTCAGTCGATTTGCAAGTTGGTCTACATCATTCGCTAAATCACGAAATGTCCACTCTTTGTCTTGATAAATGAGTGCGACCCGGTCTGGCGTTAAATACGCACGGTGCAGCAGCCAATTCGGTTGCTTCATCATGACACCTCCTTTTCATAAAAGAAAACAGCTCAGTCTGATGCACTAAGCTGTTTTCATCCATATCATTGAATCAAGGGAAACGAGGGAACTGACCGAAGTCTGGCTTCCGTTTTTCCTTAAAGGAATCGCGTCCTTCTTTTGCTTCATCTGTTGTGTAATAAAGAAGGGTCGCATCTCCTGCAAATTGCTGAATACCAGCTAATCCATCTGTGTCCGCATTAAATGCAGCTTTCAAGAATCGTAAAGCAGTAGGGCTCTTTTCTAGCATGTCCTCACACCACTTCACTGTTTCTTCTTCCAGCTGCTCTAATGGTACAACTGTGTTGACAAGTCCCATATCAAGCGCTTCTTGTGCATTGTATTGACGGCATAAGTACCAGATTTCTCTTGCTTTCTTATGACCCACAATACGTGCAAGATAGCCAGATCCATAACCAGCATCAAAGCTGCCCACTTTTGGTCCTGTTTGTCCAAAAATCGCATTGTCTGCTGCAATGGTAAGGTCACACACGACATGAAGCACATGCCCGCCGCCAATCGCATAGCCCGCAACCATCGCAATAACTGGTTTTGGAATGACACGAATTAAACGCTGTAAGTCTAGGACGTTTAGACGTGGAATTTGATCGTCTCCTACATAGCCGCCATGACCGCGTACTTTTTGGTCTCCACCTGAACAGAATGCTTTTCCTCCAGCACCTGCAAGGACAATGACACCAACATCTGAATTGTCGCGAGCACGTGAGAATGCATCAATTAATTCACTTACAGTCTTTGGTGTAAATGCATTATGTACATGCGGACGGTTAATGGTGATTTTTGCAATCCCATTATATGTTTCATATAAAATTTCGTCATACTGACGCTCAGTTTGCCATTCAATAGCCATCAATATTTCCTCCTCTAATCTTGCGATAAAATAAACTCACTTACTATTTTACCAAAAAAATGTGGTTGTTCCACATGAACTGTATGCCCGGCATGCTCTACTACTGTGAATTGACTGTATTCAAGCTCCTGCTGCATACGTTTGGCGATGTCACAGAACTTTTTATCAAGTGTTCCGCAAATGAGTAAAACAGGCTGTTTTATCTGCTTTAATGCTTCCCACATAGACGGCTGTGAGCCCGTTCCTATACCTTCTAAGCTGCGAGCCAGCCCGTTAGGATCGGCTTTTAGCCTTCCCTCTCTCAGTTGCGTTAGCCTGTCCGCTGGCAAGGATTTCTGCGAAGCAAACAGCGGAATGTTCTCCCAAAAATCCACAAATTGCGCTAATCCTTCATGTCTGATCTTTTGAGCTAGCTGATGATCATGATTCAGCCTCTCCATCCGCTCTTTAAAAGAGTTCAGCCCTGGAGATGTACTCTCAAGAATCAACTTGTTTACTCGTTCTGGATAACGGGAGGCAAATGATAAAGCAATACGCCCTCCCATAGAATATCCGAGAATGTTCACTTTGTGAAGCTTTAATTGATCTAAAATCTCAGCAAGATCTGCCAGCTGCTGGGACATTGCATATCTTCTTATACTCTTTGGTGAGTCTGTGCGGCCATGTCCAAGCAAGCTGACCTGAATCAATCTCGTATGTTTTTCTGTATAAGTATTCAAAAAAGCCCAAGAAGCTGTACTCCCTGTAAAGCCATGTAAACATAACGTGGCATTTTCAGCAGATGGGTTATGGTCTATCACCTCATACGCCACACCATCGTGCATTCGTATTATGAGTGAAGGCATTCTTTTTTCACTTCCCTCAATATCTCGTCCATCATTTGGCGATGTTTGCCCACGCGAGAATGCCGGTCAGTTTCAATCTCAATTAAATGAAGCCCTGGTTCTTGGATATGCGCCAAGTACACATCTTTTAACTCTTCTTTCGTTGTCGGCTTCGAATAGGTTCCCCCATATAGCTTTGATGCATACTCAAAATTCAACCCAGTCGGCGTACCAAAGAGCTTTTCATAATACGGTTCATCGGATGCCTGCGGAAGGAAAGAAAAGATTCCTCCTCCATCATTGTTTAACAACACAACCGTGAGCGGAATGTCCATTAGCTTAGCTGCAAGAAGACCGTTCATATCATGGTAAAAAGACAAATCGCCGATGACTAAAGTGATGGGTTGTTTCAAGGCTGCATATGTTCCAAGAGCTGTGGACACAACACCATCAATGCCATTTGCTCCGCGATTCGCCATCATCCGAAACGGTTTTGACTGCGTTTCAAAAAAGGTATCGACATCTCGAATAGGCATACTATTTCCGATAAAGAGCACGCTCTCTTTTGGCAAAAGGTGCTGCAGCTGACGATAGACATTTCCCTCAAATGTCAGGTCCTCATCATTGTATTGATTTGCATGCATTCTAAAAGAAGAATTGATACTCTGCCAGCGTCGTAAGTAAGATGTATCCTGACGCTTTTCCGCTCTCATCAAGACTTCTTCTACAAAAGAGGCTGTATGACTTTCAATCATGTATGATGCGCTTAAACCAGGATCTCGATAACCACCCGCAGCATCGACGACAATCTGCTTCACTTCCGCATGCTTTTCTAGCCACTTAAATAAAGGCTTAGAAACAGGCATCGGTCCAAAACGAATGACCATTTCAGGCAAGAGGTGCTGCTGCAATGCCTCATCTTTTAACAAAGAATCGTATGCATCTATGATGTATTCTTCACTTTCATGTCCATTTCGCAAAAGAGAAAGCGGGTCAGCTAAAATTGGCAGATGCAAAGCTTTTGCAAGACGTAACACTGACGCCTGCTCTTCCGGCGAGTGAAGTTCACCAGCAACAATGATTCCTTTTGCCGCTTTGTTCATGATAGACACTAATTCTGACATAACCCGATCATCCGGACGAGCTTGACCTGCTGCTAAAACTTTGTTCGCAACTCCTTCTTCTCTAACAAAAGGATCAATAGACAAGTCAGGTAGCAATGGTTCTCTCAGCGGCACATTCACCTGAACTGGTCCCTTTGGCTCCTGCGTTGACACATGACTTGCCCTAGCAGCAGCAGTTTGGACATACCGCAGCATCGTTTGGCTTTCTTCTGGCAAGGCTAAGTCTGTGAACCATTTAACAAACTTACCGAATAAGAATTGCTGATCAATCGCTTGAGGTGCCCCAACCTCCCTCAATTCGTGCGGCCGATCAGCAGTTAAAACAATCAATGGTACTCGGGAATAATGCGCCTCGACAACAGCTGGGTAAAAGTTAGCTGCTGCCGTACCTGATGTACAAATGAGTAGCACTGGTGTTTGGCTCGCTTTCGCAAGACCCAGTGCATAAAAAGCAGCAGACCGTTCATCCACTAACACATGGACATTGATTTCTTGATGAGCAAGAGCCAGCATCGCAAGCGGTGTTGAACGGGAGCCAGGACAAACAACTGCCTCATTCACACCACTTTGCACAAATTCATCCATTAATCTGCCAATATATCTTGTCATGATTTGATTATTCAATAGGACGACCTCCAAGAGCAGACAGCATTGGTCTTAATTTCACTTGCGTTTCTTCATACTCTTGTTTTGCAAGGGAATCCTCTACAATTCCACATCCAGCAAACAAACGAACTTGGTCTTCCTCAATAAGACCTGATCGAATGGCGACAGCAAATTCTCCATTGTCCTTAGAATCAATCCATCCCACTGGCGCCGCATACCAACCGCGTTTCAACGGTTCGATTTCACGAATCACCTCTACCGCTTTTTCCTTAGGATATCCTCCAAGTGCTGGTGTTGGATGAAGCTGTTCAATTAATGAAAAGAGTGAACAGCTGCTTTTAATTTCTCCCACAATGGGTGTAAATAAATGCTGAATGTTTTTCGTTTTATAAAGACTTGGTTGATTTGGCTTATGCACATGATGGCAGTTTGCTTCAAATGCCTGCTCAATCATATTCACGACAATTTGATGTTCAATCAAATTTTTCTCATCATGAAGCAGTTCCTCACCTAGTGCCTGATCTTCTACTTCATCTTGACCACGTACAATGGAACCTGCCAAACACGATGAAAACACTTCACCACCGCTTTTTTTCACTAAACGTTCAGGCGTCGCCCCGACAAATGCTTGTCTTCCCTGCTCTATAGCAAATACATAACTCGTTGTTTGATGTTTTAGTAATTCTGCTAATAGTGGAGCGAGTTCTATTTGATTTTTATAGTGAAGCAAAACTTCTCTTGCTAAAACAACCTTTTCATATTCGTTCACACGAATGTGTTCTGTCGCTTCATGGATTGCTTTCATCCATTCCTGGACATCTAACTCTTCCATATGAACAAGCTCAGCTTGTCCATGATTTCTGACAGGCAATGCATCAAAATTAGAAGCTTTCTGTTCTAATTCTTGAATGAGCTGATGAACATTCCCGTCCACCTCGTTCCATTCATTGATCGTTAGAAACGTGCCTTCTTTTGAAACAGTCAGCATCATCGATGGCACAAAAAAATGAGCCTCGCCAAATGCTTCCCAGTGACGCACCTTCTCTTCATATGGATCAAATGAAAATCCTCCAAATAAAAGCGGACCAACTGCCGCTTGCTTTAACTCCTTCTCATCATGAAAATGGAACATATGCTGTTTCAGCTGCTCCCATTCTTGATGGACGATATTGAATCGTTCTTTGCCTTGCTCTGATGATTTAATCACGGCCGCTCTGCCAAGTCCAGAAAATATCATTTGGCTTTCTGGATCAGACCAAAAAAACCGCTCGCCTAAAAAATCCGCTTCGCCGCTTTGGAAAAAGGCAAGAGGATCCAGATCGTCAACTCTTCTGGAGTAGCTTATCAAAACAGCATGGTTGACGTTATTCGCTTCTTCTAATGTCGCAAGCGCTTCCTGCCGGAAAGTACTTTGCACTGTTGTCACCATGATACATTCCTCCAAAATCCATGAAATAACATATAAAAATAAAACCATCATGTAAAAAAATACATGAACATTCGAGTATGTCGAATGACCTGCTTTTCTATTATAAACCTTAACAGATGAACTTAGTAAAGAAAACAGCTTTTAAAACCTCGAATCCTTATTATATCACGCTTTCAAGATTTTTTCGCTCCCGCTTATTGAAATGAGAACATCCCTTAAAAAATGGTAAGACCTGTTCGAAGATCAAGCTTTCTCTCTAGATGGGAACGATTAGCAAACATCTTTTTCTTGTTTCATCGCATCAATATATTGACACCTTTTTGAACTTTGCTAAACTGGAATTTGGACGTGTACGTATTTTTTTATTTAAAGGAGTATATTTTATGCAGCATCAATCGATATCAGATCAGCTTTCACCAATTAAGCCTGATAAAAACTGGCGGATTTGGTGGAATTTACTACGACCGCATACATTAACAGCGGCATTTATTCCCGTTACTTTAGGAACTGTCCTAGCACTTCCGAGTGGTCAAATACATGTTGGGCTATTTTTAGCTATGCTATTTGCATCGATGTTTATCCAAATTGCAACGAACATGTTTAACGAGTACTTTGATTATGTTCGCGGATTGGACAATGAGAAATCTGTCGGTATCGGCGGAGCGATCGTGAGAAACGGTGTAAAACCAAAAACAGTTTTAGGACTCGCTTATGCCTTATTCGCGCTTTCTTTATTACTTGGGATCTATATTTGCATGATGTCTAGCTGGTGGATTGCACTCATAGGACTAATTTGTATGGCAGCAGGCTATTTTTATACCGGTGGCCCTGTACCAATTGCTTATACACCATTTGGAGAACTTGTATCAGGTGCTTTTATGGGACTAGGCATCATTTTAATTAGTTTCTATATCCAAACAGGAACATTGACATCAAAAGCTGTGCTCATTTCATTACCCATCTCTATTTTAGTTGGTGCCATCTTACTGTCGAACAATATCCGTGATTTAGACGGTGATAAAGAGAATGGACGAAAGACACTTGCTATCCTAGCTGGACGTAAAGCGGCAGTCAACATCCTACTTTCCATGTTTGTGATCTCATATGTACTCATTTTTGTTTATATCTTTATGGATATCGTGGGTCTTTGGAGTCTTCTTGTCTTACTCAGTGTGCCAAAAGCTTATACAGCCATTAAAGAATTTAAGCAAAAAGAAAAACCAATTGAATTAATGAATGCCATGAAGTCGACAGCACAAACCAATACGTTTTTTGGTTTCCTGTTAACGATCGCATTGATCTTACAATATTATCTCGCATAACACGAAACGCCTGCAGCCGCAGGCGTTTTTTATTGAAGAATTGCTTCAAATTGGCACAAGTCTTACATCAAAATTTGCTCATACTAACAATATGTTTGATATGAAAGGGTGATCGCTTTGTTGTCTAAAAACGAATTACATCAGTTGAAGCAGCGACTTCTCGATGAAAAACAAGAAATTGAAGCCAAAAGCCATGATGATGAACAGAAAGTATCATTTCCTTATGATTCAGTGGGCGAACTGTCAGCCTATGATAACCACCCTGGCGACCAAGGGACAGAACTATTCGAACGCGGAAAAGACATTGCCTTAAACAGTTTGGAACATGAGCATCTGTCCGATATCAATGAAGCACTCCAAGCAATGGCAGACGGCTCTTATGGTTTGTGTAAAGTGTGTAAAGCCCCTATTCCTAAAGAACGCTTAGAAGCCCTTCCCACCGCTGTCACATGCACAGAGCATTCAAAAGAACAGACCGTTTCACAAAACCGTCCCATTGAAGAGGACTTATTAAGTCCGCCCTCAGGGCAATTTGAAAATGAAGAAAGTGCTGCATATGATGGTGAAGATGCCTACCAAGACGTAGAACGCTATGGGAACTCTGATACCCCATCCGATATGGAATTTCCTCCATTGACATACGATGATGTGTATACACAATCAGAAGATGAAGATTATGTGGAAGACTATGAAGGGTTTGCAGCTGCTGATATTGAAGGAAAAGCAAGCAAGGTCTATCCAAATAAAGCACACGAAGCTTATGAAGAAGCATTAGATGAAGAAGGCGTCATGACGGTGTTTGGTGACTTGAAGCCTTACGAAGAAGAACCTTATACTAAAAAAAATGATTAGTCCCCACATATTGGGGGCTTGATGTTTATATCATGTAATAATTGGGAAATAAGTTGAAGAGTGAATTGATTGGGAGGAGATTTCTGGATGGCTAAAAAAAGTATCATTTGGGCGGTTATCGTCTTCTTTATTACATACGCATTATTTTCTATTGCAGGGTTCCTGTTCCCTATCGACAGAGAATGGTATGACGCACTAAATAAACCTGAATGGACACCTAGTGGTGGTGTCATCGGTGCGGTCTGGGCTGTCTTATTCGCCATCATTTCGTTATCTGCCGCCATCATTTATGCAAAGTATGGTTTTCAAAAAATCACATTACCATTTTGGATTCTGTTTCTTTTAAATTATGTATTCAATCAAGCCTTTAGCTTTTTTCAATTTACACAAAAAGATTTATTTGCAGCTACGATCGACTGCCTGCTTGTAGCACTGACAGCACTCGCACTTGTCATCGTCTCACGTAAACTAAGCAATGCTGTCCCAATTTTATTGATTCCTTATGTTTTATGGGGATTCTTTGCGACATACTTGTCTTATACGATCTATTCCATGAATATGTAAGAAAAGACCGCTATGATGGCGGTCTTTCGTTTTGTGGAAAATAAAAAAGAGGTCTTTATTAGACCTCTTTAAAAAATGACCCGTACGGGATTCGAACCCGTGTTACCGCCGTGAAAGGGCGGTGTCTTAACCGCTTGACCAACGGGCCAGAAAAATGGCGGAGAAGGAGGGATTTGAACCCTCGCGCCGCTTGCGCGACCTACACCCTTAGCAGGGGCGCCTCTTCAGCCACTTGAGTACTTCTCCATTTGGCTCCGCAGGTAGGATTCGAACCTACGACCGATCGGTTAACAGCCGATAGCTCTACCACTGAGCTACTGCGGA
>NZ_JBQEOD010000011.1:41531-130556 GCF_052044955.1 Bacillus sp. 22446 | reverse complement strand
AACGGGAGATACCGGGGCAACCGGAGTAGGGTTAGCTGGTATTTTGGCATTTGACCCAGCAACAGCTCCAACCTATACAGTAGGTCAAGTGGTGACATATGAAGGTGGAACTTATGTCGTAAATACAGCACCACCAACTGGCACACCAGATACGTCTCCAGATTACACGTTATTGGCAGCCGCAGGTGTGACAGGCGCCACGGGAGCAACCGGTGCCACCGGAGATACAGGTCCGACAGGAGCAACCGGAGTCACAGGCGCCACAGGTGTAACAGGAGATACGGGTGCAACAGGGGCTACAGGAACAGGTGCCACGGGCGCAACCGGTGCAACAGGCGCCACAGGTGCGACAGGATCAAGTGCGATTATTCCATTTGCATCTGGTACGCCAGCTGTTTTAACCACAATCGCAGGCGGTCTAGTTGGAACATCTAGCTTGGTCGGATTCGGTAACTCGGCGACAGGTGTCAGTATTGTAGGCGGAATCATTGATTTAACCGGAGCAGCAGGAACATTGTTAAACATGGCATTCTCCGTTCCAAGAGCTGGAACCATTACGTCATTTGCCGGCTATTTTAGCACGACTGCAGCCCTTTCTCTAGTTGGCACAAATATTACTGTGACGGCTAGTCTGTTTGCTTCACCAACACCAGATAACAGCTTCACTCAAGTAGCGAGCGTTACATTGGCACCGGCGTTAACCGGTATTTTAACGATAGGGGCTATTTCAAACGGTATCGCTACTGGTTTAAGTGTACCAGTCACACCGCAAACAAGATTGCTTGTCGTATTCTCGGCAACAGCTACTGGTCTTTCCTTAGTGAATACTGTAGCAGGCTATGCAAGTGCTGGTTTATCCATCACGTAATAGGCACACAGGGATGACTCAATACTGAGTCATCCTTTTTTGTCTGTGTGAATTTTCTCTTAACTTCATGAGAAAAAATGATATGATTTTCTTAGAGTCTATTCGGGTGAATCTACTGAATTAGGGGTTGTGGCGGTGAGGATGGGCAAAAGGAAAGTCACTTTACAAACAAAAATTTTGGGGTTAATTATTGGTCTTTTACTTGTTGTTATTGCCTTATTGACCATTTGTTTTGGTTTTTTGCAGACATCAGAAAGGCAGAGCCAAGCTGAACAGCTGGCGGTGCAAACTGCTAGAACGATATCTTATATGCCGCCTATTAAAACATCGGTGGCCACGGGAGATTCGCAAAATGAAGAACAGGCTGTGCTTGAGCAAATGAAGGAGCAAGTAAGAGCGCATGCCATTTTTATCACCAATCAAAAAGGAAAGGTTCTTTTTCATACGAATCATGAGGATGTAGGGAAAACCATCAGTGTGTCGGAAGGAAGAAGTACACTGCTATTTGGAGGAACTTCCATATCAACGGGTGATTCTGATGGTGAAACCGTTGTCAGAGGAAGTGCTCCGATTATGAAAGAAACTGGCAGTCATGAAGAAATTATTGGGACCGTCAGCGTCGAATTTTTAAAAAGAGATATCGATCAAGCGACAGCTCATCAACTCTTCAAATTAAGTTATATTGCCCTTCTTGTGCTCTTGCCTGGGGTTTTTGGAGCGATTTTTTTAACAAGGAGTATTCGAAAAGATATATTAGGGCTTGAACCGCATGAAATTGCTTCATTATATCGAGAAAGAGAAGCGATGCTGCATGCGATTAAAGAGGGAATCATTGCATTTGACCGTAAAGGTGCCATTACGATGATGAATACGTCAGCTGAACAGATGCTGCGCGTCTCTTCAACGCTGCCTCTTCATATTGATCAAGTGTTGCCAAATGCCAACCTTCTTTCCTATCTAAAGGTTGAGACGATTGAACCTAACATAGAATCAGTCGTCAATGAGAAAACCTTCGTGCTAAATGTCAAAAAAGTGGTGCAGGACAATCGAGTATTTGGAGGAATTGTGAGCTTCAGGGAGAAAACAGAGCTGACAAAGCTGCTGGATACATTGACAGAGGTCAGTCAATATTCAGAAGACTTGAGAGCACAAACACACGAATTTTCGAATAAACTGTACGCTATTTTAGGCTTGCTTGAGTTGAAACAAGTGGATGAAGCCATTGAGTTAATTAAAGAAGAGTATACACTTCAAAATCGCCAGCATGATTTACTCATGAAGCAAATTCGCTCTCCGAAGATACAAGCCATTTTACTTGGGAAGTTAGGAAAGGCATCTGAGAAAAAGGTTCATTTTCACATTGATGAAAATAGTTCATTGGAGCCGCTCCCAGCCCATTTAAGCTTATCTCACTTTATTACCATCATTGGCAATCTCGTAGACAATGCGTTTGAGGCTGTATTGAATAAGGAGAAAAGAGAAGTCAGCTTGTTCATCACAGATATTGGATTTGATATTATCATAGAGGTATCTGATTCAGGGGACGGTGTAGATGAAGGAGCCATTTCACAACTTTTCACAAGAGGACATTCATCAAAGGGAGAAGGGCGAGGTTATGGACTTGCCAATGTCAAAGAAGTGCTAGATGAACTTGGGGGCTGGATTGAAGTTGCGAACCAAAAAGAAGGCGGTGCCATCTTCACTGTTTACATACCGAAAGGCACAAAGGGGGAATAGGTTGTGATCAAGGTACTTATTGCGGAAGATGATTTTCGAATCGCTGCGATTCATGAATCTTATATACAAAAGGTGCAAGGCTTTCAAGTGGCCGGTAAGGCAAAGAGTGCAAAGGATCTGTGGGAGGCACTTCAAAAAGAACAAGTGGATCTCATTTTACTTGATGTCTACATGCCTGATGAGCTCGGCACGAACCTTTTGCCGCTGTTAAGAGAGCGCCATCCTGAAGTGGATGTGATCATTATCACGGCTGCAACGGAAACGATGCTGTTAAGAGACGCATTGCATTATGGAGTGGTTCATTATTTAATCAAACCAGTGACCGCCCAAAAATTCACGCAGGTTTTAACCGAATATAAAGAGAAGAGAGAGTTAATCAATTCAAAAGAGGAAGTCAATCAAACGATGATTGATCTGTTTTTTGGTCAGATGCAGGAAGAATCGCAGCAAAAGGATGAGCGAGACTTGCCAACAGGCATTAATTCATTGACTTTGGACAAAGTGAAAACATTCATGGCAACAGAGATGAACGGAATTACAGCGGAAGAACTCGGAGAAAAAATGGGCGCATCACGCACAACAGCAAGACGATACGTAGAGTATCTTGTGACAACGGGAGAATGCCGGGCAGAGCTGGCGTATGGAATCATTGGTAGACCAGAACGGAAATATTATCCCGCCAAAAAACAAACGGAGTCATAAAAATGAAAAAAGGAATACTCTTACTCATTTTGGTCTGCCTTTGTACAACGCTCACCTTTAATGAAAAAACAGCAAAAGATTCTTTCCTGGAGCACAGCCCATTATACATTGTGGTATCAGGTGTACCTGATGGCGGATTTGACCAAACAGCTCAAGTGATGAAAACCGTGCTAGAACAAGAAAAGCTAGTGGAAGAGCCTGTGCATATTCTTTATCAAAGAGGCGGAACGGTTGATAAAGGATGGACCTATATGATGGAGCGAGATGCCAATTATATTAGTTTAAATTCAAGCTTATTATTAAGCCGTAATTTGCTGGGCAGCAGTAACGTGACCATGAATGATGTCACCCCGCTTGCTATTCTTGCGGAAGAGTGGCAGGTAGTCGCAGTGCCAGTTGATTCTCCTTTCTCAAATGGAAAAGAGCTATTACACGCATTAAAAAATAAACCAGATTCCTTAAAAATTGGGTTTGCCCCGGACTTTGGAAATGATGATCAAATCTCATTCGCACGGGCTGCCGAAATGGCAGGAATTGATCCGTACCGCATTCAGTTTTTAAAATTTGATAGTGCAGATGATTTATTTCAAGCACTCATTGACCATGAGGTAGATGCGGCAACTACGACCATTACAGAGGTTCGCCATGATTATGAAAAGAAAAGACTGAAGCTTGTTGCGACCACAACGAATCAGCGTTTAGAAGGCTTCAAAGACGTGCCCACTTGGAAAGAACAGGGGATTCCGCTCATCTTCTCTCATTGGCGTGGTGTGATGGGACCAAAGCAAATGAATCAGCACGACATTCGAGCATGGGATCAGCTTCTTCAAAAAATGACGCAAACGAAGTCGTGGAAAAAGCAGTTAAAACAAAAAGGCTGGACAAGCCGTTATATGAACAGTAAAGAAGCAAAGGTCTTTATGGAAGAGCAATTAAGGCGATATGAGCAATTTATACAAGGAGAACAAGCGGTCAAATGAGACCGCTTTTTTTTCATGGAACCAACAAAGAACAACAATTGCACAAAATGAACAAAAAGCATTTATCGACCAAAAAAGAATTAAAATTCATAATATTTACTTCAATTCAGGCGTCAGATATCATGACAGAAAGGGTTGGAAATGGGATACCAACATTTAATGAAAGCGTATACAACATAAGGGGTGAACAAAATGTTAGCGATCTTAGGATTTCTTATGATGATTGTATTTATGGTTTTAATTATGACGAAACGTATGTCTGTTCTAACGGCATTGGTATTAACACCGATTGCATTTGCTCTTATTGCAGGTTTTCATTTTACAGAAATTTCAGACATGATTGTCAAAGGTGTACAGCAAGTTGCACCAACGGCGGTCATGATCATGTTTGCCATTTTGTACTTCGGGATTATGATTGATGCAGGTTTATTTGATCCGATGGTGGCAAAAATTTTAAACATCGTCAAAGGCGATCCATTAAAAATTGTTGTCGGAACAGCTGTCCTGACGATGCTTGTCGCACTTGACGGTGATGGAACCACAACGTACATGATTACAACAACAGCCATGCTTCCGTTATTTACACTGCTTGGCATTCGTCCGATTATTTTAGCGGGTATCGCCGGAGTCGGCATGGGGATTATGAATACGATTCCATGGGGAGGGGCAACACCTAGAGCGGCAAGTGCACTTGGCGTTGATCCATCACTTTTATTTGGCCCGATGATTCCAGTCATTGGTGCAGGGGTTTTGAGCATGATTGTGGTGGCATACTTTCTTGGGAAGTCTGAAAGAAAACGTCTTGGTGTTATTGAGCTTGAACAGCCGATTCATGCCAATGAAATGGCAGCGGCACTGCAAGATGATATTAAGCGACCGAAACTTTGGTGGTTTAACCTGACACTGACTTTGCTATTGGTTCTCTTGCTTGTGTCTGGAAAAGTAAGCTTAACGGTTCTGTTTGTTCTTGCCTTCTGTGTTGCCATTATCGTGAACTATCCGAATTTAGAGCAGCAGCGTGAGCGGATTGCGGCTCATTCAACAAATGTTTTGGCGATTGCTTCGATGATTTTTGCGGCAGGTGTTTTTACAGGCATCTTAACTGGGACGAAAATGGTTGATGAAATGGCGATTTCGATTGTTTCAGCTATTCCAGAGCAGCTTGGCGGGTTTATTCCAGTCATTGTCGCGCTAACAAGCGGGATCTTCACTTTCTTTATGCCGAATGATGCATACTTTTATGGGGTACTGCCGATCCTATCAGAAACAGCGGCAGCATACGGTGTCGATAAAATTGAGATTGCGAGAGCATCTATCATTGGTCAGCCGATTCATATGTTAAGCCCACTTGTTCCATCGACTCATTTACTTGTTGGACTCGTTGGGGTATCACTAGATCAGCATCAGAAATTTGGTATGAAATGGGCGGTTCTTGCAGTCGTCGCCATGACAGTGATGGCGGTTCTCATTGGGGCCATTTCGATCTGGTAATGAGAAGAGTGTCTGCTGCTCATGCAGGCGCTCTTTTTTAGGTCCTATTGCAGGGCAAGCTCCATTCATTTGCCCTATATAAAGACATGCATGATTCCTCCAAAAGATATATTTTTGAAAAATGCTGACACTTTTGCTGTTTTTTTCTTTATAATGCAAATCAACGAAGGGAGAGGATAGCATGTCCAAACAGAAAAGTACCATTCTTTTTGCTGCTGTATGCCTCATGGCAGGAAGTTTGTCGATGGTGACCCCAGCTTCAGCGAATGCAGAGACCCCTTATTATGGAAAAAGCTATGAGCAGCCAGCCTCGGTTCAAAAACTGTATCCTGAGCCTGACGAAACGTTTGATACCCCTGCTTTTCAGAAAAAAGGAAAAGCATTTACCACACAAGAAGAGCTTCAAGATTTTTTACGTGACATTGTCAGTAAAAGTCCTTACGCCACGCAGAAACAGATTGGAACATCCATTGAAGGCAGGTCCATTCCAGCCCTCTATTTTACAAAGGATCGCCACATCTCTCCACTGTCAAAAAAGCCAACGATCTGGCTTCAAGCACAAATACACGGAAATGAACCAGCCTCCGGTGAATCTGCCCTTGTCATCGCCAAACGACTAGCAGGTGATGAAGGAGAGCGTATACTGAGCCATGTCAACGTCATCATTGTCCCAAGAATCAACCCAGATGGTTCTTATGCATTTGACCGCAGACTTGCAAACGGAATGGATGGCAACCGTGACCACATGACATTAGAATCTCCAGAGCTGACAGCCCTTCATCAAGAATTTAATCGCTATGCGCCCGAGGTCGTCATTGATGCCCATGAATATGATGTCGGTCAAAAGCAGTTTGAAGATATCGGTGCAATAGGTGCTCTCAAGTATCACGATTTGCTGATATTATCCGGTAAGAATTTGAACATTCCTGAAAGCATTCGTTTCACGTCAAATGAATTGTACGTCAACGGAGTACGTGAAACATTGACGAATAAAGGATTTTCCAACGATTTATATTATACAAACACAAGAGGGAAGGACGGAAAGATCGACCTTTATGAAGGCGGAACCGATGCACGAATTGGCCGAAATGCCCTGGCGCTTTCACCAGCTTTATCATTTCTTGTAGAAAGTAGGGGGATTGGAATTGGCAGAGAGGACTTTACTCGGCGTGTGGCAGCACAAGTCACCACTCATGAAAAAATCATTGAGACAACAGTGAAGCATGCTAAGCAGGTGAAGCAGCAAATGGTGACGGAGCGGCTGAAACTTGTGAAAAAAGGTCTTCAACCAAATGATGATGATCAAGTAGTCATTCAAGATGCTTTCAAGGCGCCTGTGAACGATTCACTTGAAATGGTGGATCTTGAGAAAGGACAAACCACCAATGTCCCGGTACGTTTTCATAGTGCAAGTGATGCGGTTCCTGTATTGACAAGAGAACGGCCGACAGCTTATCTTATTCTCCCAGGACATGAAGGAGTAGATAGAAAGCTCAGAACTTTAGGGTTAAAAAGTGTGACATTGCCTGTTGGCATGAAAGTGCCAGTTCAAGCCTATGAGGTGACAAAACGAGTGGAAACAAGCAAAACAGATATTCAGCTTGAAACGAGGCTCGTTGAAAAGAAACGTCAACTGCCAAAAGGAACAAAGGTATATGTGACTGCACAGCCAGAGACCAATTTGTTGTCACTTGCCCTTGAACCAGAATCAAAAGACAGCTATATGTCATCAGGTTTTATTGCATCAAAAGTAGGCGATGAACTACCAGTTTACCGATTCTTGTTATCTCAAAAGACGTTAGGTATAAATAAAAAGGACTAAAATCAAGTTCATTTTAGCCCTTTGTCAACCACCCTAGAAGCGGCACAGTGCGTGCCGCTTTTTCTATTTTCGTCCAGCTCTGATCTCATCTGTCAAACCTTCATACGGTGCTTCTGCGATAATCGTTTCATCGTTTACCTCAGCATGGTGGATGTACGTAATGTCTGCGAATTCTGGTACGACATACTTCGGATAGGTTTCATATTTTTCACGGGATTCTTTCATGAGGTCGATATAGTCATTTTGATAGCAGACGGTGATATCTGGACGTTCATGCACCCATTTTGGGAAGAAAATGACGCCATGCATGCGTTTTTCCTCAGGCATAAAATTCAAAGACACGTCTGTCCCAGTCGGTTCCGTCCAGGAAACTTTGTATACCCCTTTTGTCAGTTTCACAATATTCACTTCTTGATCACGAACCCAGCGGCCTCCAACCATTCCGCTATGAATGCGGTAATCAATGGTGTGATCATTTTTAATGTAAATCTCATATTCCCAGCCATTTTCATACGTATAAATCATATGAAGTCCAACGAATTGATCCATGTTTATTCCTTCTTTCAATTAAAATGATGTTGTTTCAAACATGTCATGATTTACATGTTTATTTTAGGGTGTATGGTATACTATTGTCAAAGAATATGCGTTGGAGGCATGTCATGAGAGTACTGAAATATGCCATTCTTGGCTTACTAGATCAGCGTGAGCTGACGGGATACGATATGAAGAAACACTTTGAAGATTCCCTTGGACAGTTTTGGAGTGCGAAGCATAGTCAAATATACCCTGAATTAAAGCGGCTAACAGAAGAGGGTTTTATTGAATTTGATATTCACATACAAGGAAAGAAGCTAGAGAAGAAGGTTTATCAAATCACTGATGCAGGAAAAAGAGAACTGCATGAGTGGTTAAGGAAAAAAGGCCCGATTCCAGACACAACAAAAGATGAATTTATGTTAAAAACGTTCTTTATCTCATCTATGGATCAAAAAGAAGCGGCCGATCTCTTCTCACATCAGCTGCTGGAGCGAACAAAGAAAGTAGAGATGCTTGAACAGAAACTGAACGTTTTAACAGAAGAAGATCCATCTGCCCAATCACTGCATTCAACACAATTCGGGCATTATTTAGTGCTGACAAGAGCAATTGAAAGGGAAAAAGGGTATGTTCGCTGGCTCCAAAAGACCCTTGAAGTCATTGATTCATCCATTGTCTAAGGACAATCGTCGCACGATATGATAAAAAATGGTTTGAAACAAGTGAATTTATCAATAGAAACCGCTACAATGGATATATTCGTATTAAAGTGAGGCGAGTATGTTTGAGTAACCAAGAAGCGTTGTGGAATGAAGCAGAAGCTTTTATTTCTGTATGCTATGAAGAATTAGGCAAGTCAAATGAAGAAAAAGCAGCACGTCTGCATGAAATAAAAAAAGAAATTGAGTCTGACGGTATGTATACTCATACGCAGGAAGAATTAGCTCACGGGGCAAAAATGGCATGGCGCAACAGCAACCGGTGCATTGGGCGCTTGTTTTGGTCAACACTGCATGTGCATGACTGCCGGCACGTGACAACAGAAGATGAGGTGAAAGAGGCACTCTTTCATCATATTGAGTATGCGACAAATGGGGGTAAAATCAAACCGTCCATTACCATCTTCCCACCAGAGAATAAGGGACGGAAGGAAGTCGTTATTTATAATCATCAACTCGTTCGTTATGCGGGATATGAGTCGGAATATGGCATCATTGGGGACGAGGCATCACTTGAATTAACCAAGTTGTGTGAAGCGCATGGCTGGAAAGGCGAAGGCACGCATTTTGACCTTCTGCCACTTATGTTTCAGCTAAAAGATCAGCCGCCGGTTCTGTATGATCTTCCGAAAGAGATCGTTCAAGAGGTAGAGATCACTCATCCTGAATATGATGGGTTCGGTGATTTAGGACTGAAATGGTATGCTGTTCCGATTATTGCTGATATGAAATTAGAAATTGGCGGCATTCATTACAATGCGGCACCGTTTAATGGATGGTATATGGGAACAGAAATTGGCGCACGAAATCTAGCTGACGAAAACCGCTACAATATGCTGAAAAAAGTCGCTTCTATTTTAGGACTGGACACGACAAAGAATGCGTCACTTTGGAAGGACAAAGCCATTGTCGAGTTGAATGTCGCGGTTCTGCACTCTTATCGCGAGGCAGGGGTGACCATTGTGGATCATCATACAGCTGCCCATCAGTTCAAACAATTTGAAAAACAGGAAGAAAAGGCTGACCGTAAGCTGACTGGTGATTGGACATGGCTGATTCCGCCAGTATCACCAGCTGCTACGCATATCTTCCATCGTCACTATGACAATACGATCGTGAAACCGAATTATTTTTATCAGGAAAAACCATACCACGGGACGGAAAGAGCCTAGCGAAAAGCTAGGTTTTTTGTATGAAATGAGTCTTTTGAATGTTGTTTAATTTGGAAAATGATGGTTTAATGTCGGTGAAATCAAAAAGGGGGAATATAGATGAAAAAAATAACGTTGCTCATATTTTTGGCTGTATTCAGTTTCAACGGATTTCTACCACTAGGTAATGAAAGAGCTAAAGCAACGACTGGAACAATGGTTCAGAATGTCATCGATTTAAAGGTGACAACCGATCGTTCAACTTATACTTCGCTCCATCCTCAGGTCAACGTCAACATGACCGCAACAACAAATGAAACACTTTATTATACAGCTGCTATTCGAAAACTTACTTTCCCAGTGACACCAGTCTTTACACACGAAGGGTCTATCTCTGGACAAAACGCTTTCGCAGCACCTACTCGTTTATTACTTCCTAACAGTGGGTCAGCCAACTATGATGTTCATGTGAGTCTCTACAAAGATGCTTCACGTACAACCTTGATTGGTTATGATGTTGCAAACCCATTTACTGTTGTGAAATAAAGAGTACACATCAACTATCCTCTAATCCGAAAGTCTTGATAATGGGCGAACTCGGTGAGCGGCTCCATGTCCAAATGTGTGACTTTTGAAAAAGGACTACCTTTACGGACGGTCTCTAAAAAGTCAAACACCTCCTGCTGCTCTCCTTCTACTTTTAACTCCACGTGACCCTCATCTGTGTTGCGTACCCAGCCTTTTATCCCTCGATTGACGGCCTCTCCTTGAACAAAATATCGAAAACCGACTCCTTGCACTCGTCCTTTTACAATAGCGTGATAATGAACCAATGTCATCTCTCCTTTTTTCTCATCGTACCATAACCTGCCTCGTTCCTTCACGTACCGACTATGATTTGACTGTCAAACCATGTAAAATAAAAACAATCAGACAATCAAAGGAGATGGCAAGAGTGGGGCAGACAAGGTACGACATTGAAGGAATTCAAGTAGGACAACCTATCACCACCTATGTGAATGGTAAAGAAATCAAAACAGCCATCAACAAAAAGCGTATTCACGAGCCTGTTTATTTGAGTAAGCTCAATTTTGATGGAGATGGTCAGGGTGATTTGGTCCATCACGGAGGTGATGATAAAGCCATTTGCGTCTTTCCATATGATCACTATACTTATTTTGAGCAATTTTTAGGAGTGTCGTTACAGGAGGCAGCTTTCGGTGAGAACGTGACCGTGCATCAGCTTGTAGAGACAGAAGTCCGTATTGGAGATGTATTTCAGTTTGGGGAAGCGATTGTTGAGGTCAGTCAGCCAAGACAGCCGTGTGTGAAGCTCTCTCTTAAGCATGGAAACATGAAGCTTGTGAAGGAAGTGCAGCAAACGGGATATACCGGTTTTTATTTGCGTGTGCTGAAAGAAGGAATGGTCTCTCCTGATGAAGCTCTTGTGTTAGTCGAAAAAGCGCCCCATCCCATCACTGTCCACGAAGTCAATGAAGTTAAATACCGTCAAGTAGATCAAAACAGGCTGAAAGCAGTTCTTGACGTAGATGCCTTAGCAGATGTGGTCAGGAAGTCTTTAGAAAAACGTGTTCAGCCCATATAAAAAAGCCGTACATCTGATATGGATGTACGGCTTTTCAACATTTAAGAGCTCGTTTTCTTTTGCTCAAGAAGATTTGCAAGGAAATAAGTTTTAAAGCTTTGAAGCTTTCTTCCTTCATGCTTGGTCACACCAAGCTTCTTTAATTCTTCGACATACCAGCCTTTGCTACCATAATGCATGATAGAAAACTCCTTTCAATGGAAACTGCCTGCATTGTAACATCTCAAAAAAGGACGTGAAAAGTGTGCAGGTGTTTAGAAATGAAAACTGATTCTATCTGCCTATGATCCATGTATATGCTGGAAATAATCATTTATGAATTTGGCGGGTTGAGGGTAACGATGATCATGCCGACTGTCATAATCATGATGACAATCCCGAGGTAGGTCATCATGGATTGTTTTTTCTTAATACCTACAACCGTTAAAATAATACTTTCAATAAAGAAGATAACACCGATGATGATGAACCACATATCAAATAAGACCCCTTTCGCATATCTTTGCCTATTTTACCACAGGCATTTTTGTTTAGTCGTGACAGATTCGTGAAACGGGCATGAAAAAATCCCCTCCAGTGAAGGAAGGGACCCGCTTGCTTACAGCTTTGTTAAAATAATCGGTTCGTCTTTTGTGATCACAATCGTATGTTCAATCTGTGCGACCAGGCTCTTATCAGGTGTTTTAAATGTCCAGCCGTCATCTGCTTGATAAATCGATTCAGCATTTGTTGAAATGAAAGGTTCAAAGGCGATGACTGTCCCATTCTTAAACAAAGCATTATCGAATGGATCATAATAGTTCAAAATATGGTTAGGTGCTTCATGCAGGCTTTTCCCAATGCCGTGTCCTGTCAGGTTTTTAATGACGGTAAATCCTTGTTCTTTGGCTGTATTGTAGACTGCACGGCCAATTTGATTTTGTCTTTTTCCGGCTTTCGCGTGCTTTAATCCTTCAAGGAATGCATCCTCTGCACACTGGCATAATGCTTCAAGACGAGCATCTCCTGTACCTAAAACGAATGAAATCCCAGTATCGGAATAATATCCATCAAGCTCTGCTGAGATATCAATATTAATAAGGTCGCCCTCTTGTAAAATGGTTTTTTCACTTGGAATGCCATGTGCGACTTCATCATTGACACTGATGCAAGTCGTACCGGGGAAATCATATTCTTTTTCAGGAGCTGAATTGGCTCCATGCTCTTCTAATATTTTTTTCCCAATCAAATCTAATTCTTTTGTAGACATGCCTGGTTTCGCTTGGCTTTTCATTTCTTCTCTTGCCAAAGCGACAATTCGGCCGACTTTTTTTAAGGCTTCTAACTCATGATCATGTTTGACAATCACTGTTCATTCCCGCTTTCTATAACTTCATTCTATTCAATAGCTTACCACATTTTACGCCAAAAGAGTAAAGGCTGAGATTTGGGTGAGATGTAGACAAATTGGTATAGATAACTAGATGTGCATATGATATATTTTTTATGAACATCATGAGAGATTTGTTCATGATGATGACGAAGGGGGGAGAAATAAGATGGTGTTTCAGTTTTTTCAAAAGTTAGGAAAATCATTTATGCTTCCAATCGCTGTGCTTCCTGCAGCGGGTATCATTTTGGCTATTGGGCGGGAAGATGTATTCAACATCCCGTTTATTCATGCGGCAGGAAATGCAATTTTTGCGAATTTGGCTTTAATTTTTGCTATGGGTGTAGCGATTGGTATTTCAAAGGATGGTAACGGAGCAGCGGCGTTATCTGGAGCGATCTCTTATTTTATTTTGTCAGCTGGTACCACGTCGATCAATTCGACCAACAATATGGGGGTATTGGGTGGTATTTTGTGCGGACTTTTGGCAGGTTACGTTTACAATAAATTTAAGGACACAAAACTGCCTGAATACTTAGGTTTCTTTAGTGGAAGACGGCTTGTGCCTATTATGACAGCACTTTTTACCATTCTATTAGCAGCCGTTTTTGGTTATGTATGGCCTCCAATTCAAAGTGTGATCAATGATTTAGGGGAGTGGATTTTAAGTCTTGGAGCAACGGGTGCCGGGCTGTTTGGCTTCTTTAACCGCTTGCTCATTCCATTAGGACTTCACCATGTGCTGAATAATCTATTTTGGTTTCAATTCGGTGAATTCAGCGGAGCGACTGGTGATTTAGCGCGGTTCTTCAAAGGCGATCCAAGTGCAGGTGTCTTTATGACTGGTTTCTTCCCAGTGATGATGTTCGGGCTGCCGGCGGCATGTCTCGCGATGGTTGTGACCGCAAAGCCTGAAAAACGAAAAGCAACAGCCGGTCTTATGATTGGGATGGCACTGACGTCATTTATTACAGGGATCACAGAACCAATTGAATTCTCATTTATGTTTTTATCTCCACTTTTATATGGTGTTCATGCGATATTAACGGGTCTTTCGCTCTTTATTGTCAACACCTTAGGCATTCATAGCGGTTTCGCTTTTTCAGCCGGTGCGATTGATTACGTTTTAAGTTTTGGAATTGCGCAAAAACCAATTCTGTTACTTGTGGTTGGGGTCATCTATGGCGTGATTTACTTTGTTGTTTTCTATTTCCTGATTAAATTGTTAAAGCTAAAAACACCGGGCAGGGAAGATGATGACATCGAAGATATTTCAGGGGATGATACACATACTGCCGGAGCAAGTATGCTCGTAGAGGGACTAGGCGGCAAAGGCAATATCACCACAATTGACCATTGTGCGACCCGTCTTCGTTTAACAGTAGAAGATACCAATTTATTAAATGAAGGTACATTGAAAAAAGCAGGTGCCAAAGGGGTACTGACGTCAGGAAAAACTTCCGTACAAATCATCATTGGAACAAATGTCGAATTTGTCGCCGATGATCTTCGCAAGGAAGTCGATCGGGACTAACAAAAGCGTTCAGCCAGATCAAATGGGCTGAACGTTTTTTTGTTTTCGCTGTTCGATCACAAGTACAATGCTGATGACAACAAGTAAAAACCATGAACTGATTTTACCAAGATGGACGAGAGACCAAGCATGCTGCTGATTTGGATATTGCCATGCTCCTAAAAATGTCGTGACATTTTCGGCCACCCAAATAAAAAAGCCAATCAGCAAAAACGAGATAACAAGCGGCATGCGAAAGGTCGATGAACCGACCTGAAAGGAAACGGCTGTTTTTCGAAACACAACCACTAGGAGTAATGTCAGCCACCAGCGTAAATCATAGATCCAGTGATGAGTAAAGAAATTGAGGTAAATACATAAACTGATCCCAATCGAAAGATACGGCTGAGGCCATGCTTTCACCTTCACGTGAAGTCGAGTCAGTGCCTGATAAATATAGCTTGCCACGCTCGCATACATAAAACCGCTATAGAGCGGAACCCCAAAGATTTTCGTATAAGCCTCTTCAGGATAGGACCATGAACCCATATGTACTTTGTAGATTTCTAAGCCTATTCCAATCACATGAAAGAGACAAATAACCTTCAACTCTGTCAGCGTTTCAAGCCGTAGCATCAGCATGAGAAGCTGTGCCATGAGGCAAAGCAGAAGAATAACATCATATCGATGAAGAAAAGGAATAGACACGACCTTTGATAGGGCAAGCGCCGTAAAGATCATGACAGGAAATAGACAAGAGATGGCCTGTAAATAAGCAAAATGAAATAATGTTTTCATACAAAATGTAGCCCCTTTTTACTGTCTGAAATAACTTAGACGGTGATAACAAGAGAAAAGTTTACCTCAACTAGATATTCATGAACAATTTGTGAATATATATGTGAAAAAGATCACAAATGTATATTAAGTAGTATAATAAGATCATAAAGAAAATGTGAAATATTTCACATAATTTAAAAGGAGGCATCATCATGTTTACAAAATTCTTACAAACGAATGTATGGGCAGCGGTTATCCTTTTGGCAGCAAGACTTTATATCGGATGGACTTGGCTGACATCTGGTATTGGAAAACTAACAGGCGGATTCGATGCATCAGGATATTTGCAATTTGCCATAGCTGAACCTGTTGTGAAAGATGGACATCTTGTTTATCCGTTCTATGTCTGGTTTTTAGAAAATGTCGCGTTGCCAAATGCCGGACTCTTCAGTGCCATGGTCATGTGGGGAGAAATCTTAGTTGGTCTAGGACTAATTGTTGGATTGTTCACAACAACAGCAGCCTTTTTTGGAAGCGTGATGAATGTCTCTTTCTTACTAGCTGGAACCGTCTCTGTTAACCCGCTTCTTCTTCTGATCGCCGTCTTCATTATGGCAGCGAAAGGAAATGCCGGAAAACTGGGCCTTGATTATGTAGCAGGTCCAGTCCTTAAGCGAAAACTGAAAAGAAAGCCGCATTTAGAAGTGGCATCATAATAAAGAAAAGCATCCTGAGTTTTTGCTCAGGATGCTTTTTATTTAAGAATCACTTTTTATAAGGTTGATATGCAAGACTGTTAACGAATGCTGACTGATATCTGGATCATGTCCGACGATAAATTCGAGCTCATAATCACCGGTCTGATAAACGTATTTTTTCTCTTTTGTTTGCGGGATGGTGCTGACTGAATCTGCTGATCCAAGCTGTTTCTTTAATAGGGAAGGAGTCATTCCTCCGATATTCGTTTCTTTTTCTACATTTGTTCCAAAATAACGGATTTCGTTAATCTTGCCTTTTTTGTCATAGTGAAAAGCAAATCCAGGGTTGCCCATCTCAGCATGATACAAATCAAAGCCGCTTTGACCGGTTTCTGGATAAGGCTGTCCTAGTTTATGCCGAACGTCTTTTTTTGTTTGAACCCCTATTTTGAGTCCTTCTGCATAGTATGGCATTTGTCCTTGATGTGCTAGCTGATAAATGCTGTTTAGCGCTGCTTTCGGCCCTTGAGGAATGGACTGTTCTGTCTCCGTTTTGGTTATGGTGTGCGCTGAAATCGCCGGGCTAAAACCGAATAAGGTGGAAGAAGCGAGTGAAGCGGTCACGACAAAAGCTGCTGTTTTTTTCATGATTAATCAATCCCTCCTTCTTCAACTATACCCGGTGCCATGTGGATCAAACGTAAAAAGCCCCAGCTGATCTTGGATCGGCTGGGGCCTTAAATAAGAAAGTTATTTGGAAGACGAGCTGGATTCATCTTTGGCGGAAGAGGAATCTTTTTCATCCTGTACTTTCTTTGTGTAGTCATAATCATTTCGCTCAATTGGTGTAAAGCCTTTAGGTTTGTAGAAACGGAGTAAATCTTCCGTGACAATCTTATCAGATGTCTCTAGCATTTTTTTCACCGTTTCGTTTTCTTGTGATGCCTTTTCAGTCGGCTCGATTTTTTCACCTGTTTTGTTGCTGTAATAGTTGTTGCCTACTTTCGTGTAGTCCTTAGACACGAAGTCTCCGTTTCTAAATGGCACAAGCTCTTTAAAGTTCTTCGATAAGATATCAGAACCAGACATTAAATAGTTCTTCGTATCATCTCCGAGCAGGTGGAGAAGGGTAGGCGCAACATCGACTTCACCAGAGTATTTATGAATCTGTCCGCCTTTTACGCCTGGCACATGGATAAAGAGCGGCACACGCATAAGCTGGGCATTTTCATAGTCTCCAATTTTTTCGCCAGTCACTTTTTCCATCGCTTCATTATGGTTTTCTGATATGCCGTAATGGTCACCGTACATAATGACGACGGTATTGTCATAGAGACCAGATGTCTTCAAGTCATTAAAGAACTGTTCAATGGCTTCATCTAAATAATGAGCAGATTGGAAGTAGTTATCAACGACGGAGTCTCCGAAGTCGCCAGGTTCAAAATCAGTATCACCTTCATCCATACCAAATGGGAAGTGGTTTGACAGCGTAATGAATTTCGAATAAAACGGCTGTTTTAGATTTTCAAGCATTGGCATGGATTCTTTGAAGAAAGGTTTGTCTTTCAATCCATAGTTCTTCGTATCTTGTTCATTCATATCGTAGTACTCAGAATCGTAAAATCTGTCATATCCAAAGGACTTAAACATTTCATTTCGGTTCCAGAACGTTTTCGTATTTCCGTGGAATTCAGCGGACGTGTATTGGTCCTTTTTCAAAATGCCAGGAAGCGCCTGATATGTGTTTTGAGCTTTGTTAATAAACACAGAGCCTTGTGATAATGGGAAAAGCCCCGTATCCATCATAAATTCCGCATCAGATGTCTTTCCTTGTCCTGTTTGATGGAAGAAGTTATCAAAATAAAACGTTTTGTTGTCATGGGCTAATGAATTGAGGAAAGGAGTGACCTCTTTTCCATTCACTTTGTAATCAATGACAAAGTTTTGCAGTGATTCAAGAGAAATTGTAATGACGTTCATGCCTTTCGCTTTCCCGTAATAAGCCGGGTTAGGATCAGCGCTGTTCGCCTTTAGATAATTCTCTACATCTGTTACGTCACTTGAATTTGCCAGGGCACGCTGGCTGTTTGATTTCACATTTTGAATGGCATCAAACACCGTAAAATTATAAGCACCCAAGTATTTGACTAAATAATTGCGGTCGAACGATCTTGATAAAAGCTCTGGGCGATCAATTTCTGCTGCGATTAAGTTGACAACAAAAATCAGAACAGAGGACACAAGAACGAGTCTAAACGATTTTGTTTTTTGAACAGGTACAGTCGCTGTACTTGTTTGCTGCTGTCTTTTCATGCGGACTGCGAGTACGATCAAGATGATGGTATCGAGAAAATAAAACATATCAGTCCAACGCATGAGTGAAAATGCACTATCACCTAATTGTCCGCCATTCGTTCCTGCCTGCATCACTGTAGGCAGCGTGATAAAGTCATTGAAGAATCGATAGTACACGATATTTGCGTAAAGTAAAAAAGACATGAAAAAGTGAATCACAATGATAGCGGCAGGCTGCCATTTTTTCTTGAACAATAAAGCAAAGCCAAGAAAGAACAAGCTGGAGCTAATAGGATTCACAAAAAGCAAAATATGCTGAAGCACATTTGATATACCAAGTTTAAATTCGATTAAATAAGCTGTATACGTCTTGAGCCATAACAAGATGGCTGCAATTACAAAGAAGCCGAGGCCCCTTTTTTGAATAAATGTTTTCATTTAAACACTCCTTTTCTCCGTTAAACGGAAGAGGCGGAACGAAAGAAAACGAACCATTAGAATATACCATGAAATGCACAAATAAAAAAGTCATAACCGGTGAGCACCTAAGGCAACCTGTCCGAGCTAGAAATGGGAAGACATCGAAAATATTCGATCTCCGAAAAACTTTTTGTGAAATTCATCCTAATAATTACAGAAAATTCTGTAATTTTCCTGTTGCTATATCAATAAAACAGGTAAAAAGACACAAGTCTAAAGAATTAATTTGATTTCTACAATGGTGCATTTAGGCGGATTTCCAGTGTTTATTAATGTTTATGCAGGTTAAGTAAAAAAAATGAATGAATAAACCGCTGAATTGTCTGGATAATAATTCCTTCAAGAAAGTATATTGATATATATTGTTGTTTCACAAACATAATGGTTTTGATGTGTATTGTAAGGGTTTTATTCTTTTTGACAGGTGAACAAATTATCTAAATATACTTAAGTGAACAGTTCGACACTATAAACTTTTGAAACGGGGTCGATATAGACAGTGACAGGAAATCTTCCATTGAAAGGATTGATAGTATATGACTGTACGAGCACAGAACCTCGTTCAGAACTGGTTTCCGAGTGAGGACGGAAATGCAGAAGAGCGGAAAGAACTCATTAAATTAATGGAACAGATCATTTCGGGGGTCGATGACCTGAAGGATCCGAACCGTGCTCACCTAAAAGGTGAAAAGAATCGTGAGGAGGACTTTTACAAAAAGCTCACTGAAACAAGTCAAATTCCGATGAACGGACAACAAGCGGAACTTGTGAATGAAGAATTACTGAAGCTTTTACATAATCATCCATACCACACGAAGTATTTCTTCACGAACATTTTGCCAATGGCAAGTACACCAGGAATTCTAGGCATGCTGACGGCTATGCTGGTTAACGGAAACAACCTTTGGGATGTGTATGGACCAGCAGGCGCAGAAGCTGAGGTCAGAGTGGTCTCAATGATGTCTAAGCTCATCGGGTATGATCCAAATGTGAGCGGGGGCTACACAACATGGGGAGGTCAAGGGGCTATTTTCTCGGGACTTCGTTTAGCGATTGCGAAAGTTGCACCGGAGTCATTACGAAAAGGTGTCCCGCAAAATCTTTATGCGTTTTGTTCTGATGCAGCACATTACAGCTTATTTAAGTCAATGGAAGCAACAGGGATTGGCACAGACAACTTAATCAGAATTAAGACGAATAAAGATCATTCGATGGATATGGAAGATTTGCGTTGTCAAATGGAACATGTTGCCCAAAATGGCGGAATTCCCGTTTATATTGTGGCAACAACCGGAACAACAGATGCCATTGCAATTGATGATGTAAAAGGGGTGCGTGAAACGGCAGAAGCCATTGCTGAGAAGTATGGTCTCAAGGTGCCGCATATTCATGCAGATTCGGCGCTTGGTGGATTCTTTGCTTTCTTTAATGAGTATGATGTATCTGAAAACCCGCTGCAATTCTCAGACGGTGTTCTTCGTATGCTAAAAGAAATCAAAGCGAAATTCCAGCATCTTTCTCTTGCTGACACGATGTGTTTTGACTTTCAAAAACTCGGACAAACACCATACACATCTAGTTTATTCTTAGTGAAAAACGCTGCTGACTTAAAGCGCTTGGACCTAGAAGAACAAGAAACACCATACGTTGGACATAGAGGATACGGGGAATACCATACCGGTTATACACTGGAATGCTCAAGAATGGGAAGCTCCATCAGCATGCTAAGTGTGCTGCTAACGTTTGGAATTGAAGGATACCAGCGCTTGCTCGGTCAATTTTTAGAGGTGAACCTTGCATTTAGAGAAGCACTTCGTCAGGAAATTCCACAAGCAGAAGTCGTCAATGATGACAATGTCGGAATGGCTACATTGTTTAGAATTTACCTAGACGGCTCTCCTCGTTTTAAGGAAGAAGTGTCTGGTGAAGCAACTGCTATGGAAATTGAGCGCAACAATGATTTGAACAAAATCCTCTTTGAAAAGCTTGGAGAGAAAAGAGACGAAATGTTCTTTGGCGATACAACGAAGTTTTTACAAGTCAATGCCAAAGAAGGTCAAGAATTTTATCTAAGTGTGAGTAAATTTTTTGTGATTTCACCTTATACGTTACCGGAGCATATCCCTCATATCGTATCTTATTTAAAAGATGTCATTGCATCTGTTTGTGGACAATTTGAAAGTGTAGAGGCTTAAATTAAAATTGAGAGTGGAGATGTAGAAAAAAATGGCGAAACAAAGGAAGTTTGGAGGACTTACGATATCCTCCAAAATCATGTCAGTCGTTGTCGTAACATTACTCGCAACCGTTGCATTATTCGTTCTAACATTTTATTTAGTTAGCCAGGATTTATCTTCCCAATTATTAAAGCAATTTGATTATCGATTAACAACAGATATTGATACAGCGAAAAAAGAAATCGATAATATTGATGGAAATGTCCTTAGCATTAGCGGGAAGGATGATCCCATTTATGTGGAGATCAAAAAGAAATTCACAGAGTTACAAAAAGATCATACGCTTGAGAACTTATACGTGTTATCAAATAAGGGCGGCAAAGAAAGAATCATCGTACTAACAGGGCAAGACAATGATTTTGATCAAGATTATGTCTTTTCAGATGAAATGAAACAAGCTCTTTCTGAAGATAAAATGGTCAAAAGTGATATTTACGTTGATTCGTTCGGGACTCATAAATCCGTCTTTTTACCAATTAAAGATTCAGGCGGTGAACTCACGGGGATTTTAGGAATTGACTTAGATGCGTCTGTTGTTCCAGCAACAACGAAAAAGCTGACAATTTATATTACAGTAGCATCTGCGATTGTGCTCATCGGTGGATTACTCTTCTCATTCTTCATGGGAAGAAGAATTGCAAAACCAGCACGTTCATTAATGGAATCAGCAGATCGAATTGCAGATGGTGATTTAACTGGCATGGTAGAAGTTCAAAGTAAAGATGAGATCGGTCAATTAGCAGCTTCCTTCCAGAAAATGCAGGGACGGATCAAAGAGCTTATTGGAAAGATCTCAAACTCATCAAGTGAAGTGTCGAAAATGTCTTCACAGCTTCGCACAGTGACAACAGAATCTAGTCAAAGTGCACAACAAGTGTCAGAAGCGATGACGAATATGAGTGAAGGAATCAATGATTCAGTCGCAAACATTACAGACTGCACAACATCTGTTGCGGAAATCGATACTCAAATCGAAGGCGTGACAAAAGAAGTGGATGAAATGAAATCTGTTTCATCAGAAGTACAAGAGCAGTCAGAATCTGGTCAAAAATTGGTGCAGCATGTGCTTGAACATCTCAACATGTTACACGACATGATGACAAGCTCAAAGCAGGCGGCAGAAGAATTGCAATCACATTCAACAGAAATTGAAAGTGTCATCTCCATTATTACGGACATTTCAGCGCAAACGAATCTGCTTGCACTGAATGCTTCTATTGAAGCTGCACGTGTAGGAGAAGAAGGAAAAGGATTTGCTGTTGTGGCTGATGAAGTCCGTAAGTTAGCTGAACAGTCAGCTGATGCAGCTAAAACGGTCTCAGACTTAGTCATTGGCACACAGGAAAATAGTCAGCGTGTCCTTGAAAGCGTGGAGGAAAGCAGTAAAGCAGTGGAAGAAGGCCGGGAGCAAATGAAAGGCACCTCGCAGAACTTCGCTGGTATTTATGATGGAGTGTCTCAATTTGCAAGCAGAACGAACAATTTGCTTCAATCTATTAAGCAGGTAGAACGCGCTTATCAAACAATTTCTACATCGATTGAACAAATTTCGGTCGTGTCAGAAGAACATGCGGCAAGCTCTCAAGAAGTAGCGGCAGCAACAGAACAGCAAAGTGCTGGCATGCAGCAAATTTCAAGTGCGATTGAACAGCTCTCTGACATGTCAGAGGACTTGGCACAAATGGTATCTACTTTTAAAATCGACAAAAAATAACGAGAAAGCTGGCTCTTGTGAGAGAGTCAGCTTTTTTGCTATGCTTAACCAAAATATCAGACGATCTGAAAGGAGACGTGTCATGGATTTTGCGCAGAGATTGTCAGAAGAACGGATCAAAAAGGCGATGGACCATGGAGCTTTTGAAGGACTAGCAGGTTTTGGGAAACCTCTGCCAAAGGATGATGCTGCTCATGTACCTGAAGAACTGAGGATGGGCTATCGAATCATGAAAAATGCTGGCTTTGCCGGGGAAGAAACCGCTTTGAAAAAAGAACTAATGACGGTCAAAGAGTTACTGAAAACGAGTATAGATGGAGAAGAAAGAAAAAAACTCTCTCTCGTATGTGAGGAAAAACAAAAACGCCTTGATGAACTCACATCCAAGCGCCAAACATTTGCTCGTCCAGCCTCCTCCTTTTATAAGAATAGGGTCTATGAAAAACTAACGGAGCATAAAAAAAGATGATGACACGCTGCCTCTCTGAGCACATTGAGGGAGCTTTTTTTATGAAAGCGCTACATTTTATTGTTGACTACATGTATATACAAATATAAAATATGAAATATGAAGTGAACATGTATATACAAGTTTTGATTCTTTTTTCTTATAAAAAAACGATCTCGGAGGGGATAGCATGGCTGATTATCAGGCAGCGGCAGATCAGATTGTGAAAGCCATTGGCGGCAAAGAAAACATTGATCAAGCCACACATTGTGTGACAAGACTTCGTTTTGTGCTAAAAGATGAAGGTAAGGTGGATGAGAAAGCACTAGAACAAATTGATGAAGTGAAGGGATCTTTCTCAGCGAATGGCCAATACCAAGTGGTCATTGGTCAAGGAGTGGTGAATCGGGTTTATGCCGAAATGGTCAAACAGACGGGAATCGGCGAAGCGACAAAAGAGGACGTCAAGCGTGCCTCTGATCAGAAATTAAATCCACTGCAGCGTGCTGTGAAAACGCTTGCAGATATCTTCATTCCAATCCTTCCAGCTATCGTGACAGCTGGTTTATTGATGGGGATTAATAATATTTTAACAGCTCCTGATATTTTCTTTGATCAAAAATCCATTGTGGATGTGTATCCGGCTTGGGCGGATTTAGCAAATATGATCAACTTGATTGCAGGCACTGCCTTTACCTTTTTGCCAGCATTAATCGGTTGGTCGGCTGTCAAGCGGTTTGGAGGTAATCCACTTTTAGGGATGGTCCTTGGACTGATGCTTGTACATCCAGATCTGTTGAATGCGTGGGGATATGGTGCGGCGGAAAAGACAGGTGACATTCCTGTTTGGAATTTGTTTGGACTTGAAGTACAAAAGGTAGGTTACCAAGGGCAGGTTCTTCCGATACTCGTCGCCTCCTATTTACTCGCAAAGCTCGAATTATTTATTACAAAGCGGACACCTGAAAGTATTCAGCTGTTAGTTGTTGCACCAATTACATTACTACTCATTGGATTTTTATCATTTATCGTCATTGGTCCCGTTACATTTGCGATCGGAAACGTATTAACATCTGGACTCGTCACTGTATTCCAGCAATTCGCAGCACTTGGCGGCCTTTTATATGGCGGATTATATGCAGCGTTAGTCATTACAGGCATGCACCATACGTTTCTAGCGGTCGATATTCAGCTGATTAACTCAAAACTGCACGGCACGTTCCTATGGCCAATGCTCGCCCTGTCTAATATTGCTCAAGGATCAGCGGCACTTGCGATGATGTTTGTCTTAAAAGATGAAAAGCAAAAAGGGCTCTCGCTGACATCAAGTATTTCTGCTTACTTGGGCATTACTGAACCGGCGATGTTTGGGGTGAACTTGCGCTATAGATTCCCGTTTATTTTTGCCCTGATCAGTTCAGGGATAGCTGGTATGTTTATTGCCTCACAAGGGGTACTGGCAAGTTCAGTCGGCGTTGGAGGCATTCCAGGAATCTTCTCGATCATTCCGAAATATTGGGGGGCATTTGCCATCGGAATGGTGATTGTGCTGATCGTCCCATTCATTGGTACCCTTTTATATGCAAAACTTAAAAAGAAGGATGTATCACAAGAACTTAACTAGTGGTGGTGAAGGAAATTGAATCAACAAACAAACGAACCGTGGTGGAAAAAAGCCGTGGTCTATCAAATCTATCCGAAGAGCTTTTTAGACACAACAGGCTCTGGTACAGGTGATATCAATGGCGTGACGAAAAAGCTCGACTATATCAAAGAACTAGGGGCGGATTGTATTTGGCTGACTCCTATGTATGAGTCACCACAGCATGACAACGGTTATGATATTAGTGATTATACAAAAATCCATGACATGTACGGCACAATGGCCGATTTTGAGCACATGCTGAAAGAAGCACATGAACGAGGGATTCGTGTCATCATGGATCTAGCTGTGAACCATACATCTATCTTCCATGAGTGGTTTCAAGCCTCCCGAGAGTCGAAGGAGAACCCGTATCGAGACTATTATATTTGGAAGGAGCCGAAAGCGGACGGCTCTCCTCCGAATGACTGGCAGTCAAAGTTTGGCGGCCCAGCGTGGGAATTAGATGAAGCGACAGGTGACTATTATCTTCATTTATATGATGTTACCCAGGCAGACCTCAATTGGGAACATGATGAAGTGCGCAGGAAAGTATATGACATCATGCACTTTTGGTTTGAAAAAGGGATCGATGGATTCAGACTGGATGTCATCAATAACATTTCAAAGGATCAACGCTTTTTAGATGATGCCGGGCAATCAGTGCAAGGTGATGGACGTATGTACTATACAGATGGGCCGAGAATTCATGAATTTTTGCATGAAATGAATCAGGAAGTGTTTTCGAAATACGATAGCATGACCGTGGGGGAAATGTCTTCAACGAATATTACAGACTGCATTCGGTATACAAGACCTGATCGGCAGGAGCTGGATATGACGTTTAATTTTCATCATTTAAAAGTCGACTATCCTAACGGTGAAAAGTGGGCCATTGCGCCATTTGATTTTCTAGAGTTGAAATCAATTCTGTCAGAATGGCAGACGAAAATGCATGAGGGCGGCGGCTGGAACGCACTCTTTTGGTGCAACCATGACCAGCCACGCATCGTGTCTAGATACGGTGATGATGGCACGTACCATCAGCAATCAGCGAAGATGCTGGCGACCACCATTCATTTGATGCAAGGCACTCCTTATATTTATCAAGGTGAAGAAATTGGGATGAAGAATCCTCGCTTTGAGGACATTTCGTCATACCGCGATATCGAATCACTCAATATGTACGAAGTCATGCTTGAAAAAGGGAAAACAAAGGAAGAAGCTTTGGCGATTTTACAGGTCAAATCAAGAGATAACGCAAGGACACCTATGCAATGGACGTCGGAAAAAAATGTGGGGTTCTCAAAAGGTACGTCTTGGATTGAACCAGCTCAAAACGGCATTTCAGTAGAAGCTGCCTTAAAAGATGAGACGTCGATTTTTTATCATTATCAAGCCCTTTGCAGGCTTCGTAAGGAACTTGATGTAATCACCTATGGGAGCTTTACTTTACTGCTGGCAGATGATCCAAAGGTGTTTGCGTATGTCCGAGAAGGCAAAGATGAGAAGATTCTCGTGATCAACCATTTTTATGCAGGCGAGACGGACTTTACACTTCCAGATGAGCTTGCAAAGGATGTCAATGAAATGGAAGGGCAAGTTCTGCTGTCCAATTATGAGGATGTGCCGGCAGATATCAAGGGATTTACGTTGCGCCCATATGAGTCAATCGTTTATCATTTAACCAAACGCTAGTAAATGGGGCGGAAGGAAAATGAAAGAGAATAAGTTTCGAGTGATTTATGATCAGCTCGCAAGACGAATTGAACAAGGTGAATGGCAGGATAAAGGCATCCTCCCATCAGAACATGAGCTGTCTGTCATGTATGACACATCCCGTGAGACGGTGAGAAAGGCATTAAACATCCTTGTGCAAAATGGCTATATCCAAAAAATTCGTGGGAAAGGCTCAGTATTGCTGAATCGAGAGAAAATGCAGTTCCCAGTTTCGGGTCTTGTCAGCTTTAAAGAGCTTTCCCAAACGCTTGGACGCAAGACGGTAACAACGGTTCACGAGTTCGGTTTAATCAAGCCAGATCAGTATATTCAGTCTCAGCTGAAAATCAGTGGGCAGGAGGACGTTTGGGAAGTCATTCGCTCTCGCAATATTAGCGGAGAAGAAGTCATTTTAGACAAAGATTACTTTTTGCAAAAACATGTGCAGGTCTTGTCTAAGGACATTTGTGAAGGATCGATCTACGAGTATATTGAAGGAGAACTTGGGGTTTCGATTAGCTACGCACAAAAGGAATTTGTGGTCGAGCCATGTACAGAAGAGGATGAAAGGTATCTCGATTTGAACGGGTTTGATCATGTGGTGGTGGTGAAAAATTATGTGTTCTTGGAGGATACGAGTCTATTCCAATACACCGAAAGCCGCCACCGGCTAGATCGTTTCAGATTCGTGGATTTTGCTAGAAGAGAGAAGTAGACAGGGCCGAGGCTCTGTCTATTTCAGGTTTTAGGGAAACAAGAGCAACATTCTAGGAGGACAAATGATCAGACTGAATAGACCACTCAAATTACGAGATTTAGAAATTTTTAGCGTGATGAAAGATCACAGGATTTTATGTTATGTCATCATTGAAGACACACGAAAACCGTTTACGGAAGAAGATAGAAAATTAGAGCCATTATGTTATATGGATGAAGAAGACATTCAAGCGATTTTGAATGTGTTTCATATTTCAATTATCAGTGATGAAACATTAAATGAAGAAGATTTAACCCTTGTGAAATCCTACTTTGCTGAATTTGTGAATAACACGAACTTAACGAATTTCATTACGAGAGAATATGTTCAAAAGGATTTATATGCCGTTGATGATGAAGATGATATCACGTTCTTTAATAGAATGCTGCGTCATATAGGGTCAGATGATGTGAAAGAATTTGATGACCGTCATTGGATTTATTTATCCCAAGATTGATAGTGAGATGGAAAAAAGGACAGAGCCGACGCTCTGTCCTTTTCTTTTAAGAAGACATCTTGATTCGTGTATTGATAGTCATTCAAGATACGTAAAAATCCAATGATATCAAAAGATAATGTGGATATCAGCGGAAGTCACCGATTTGGAAACCATTTTACCCAGTCTGATACTTATTCCAGAAAATGAATTAATCTAGAACATGAAGACAGTATGCAAAAGAGTTTCTGCTATTAAATTAGTAGAAAAAAAGGTTGCTGGGTCTCGAATTCTGTATATTATTTTGTAATGAAATGATAATATATATATAGGATTTAGGGAGGATGTACTAATAGAAGAAAAATTTGAAAATCGAATAGGTGTATTCTATTTTATAAAAAAGTGCATTAAAAGAAGATCAAGAAATTGAAAGTAAGAACGAGGAAGTAATGTCCCTCCTAAATATAAAAGAAAATAACATAATGAAAAATTTTGTGGAGAGTGAATGAATGTTTAAGGATGAAAAAACTTTCGATAGTGAAAAGAGTGTAAAGTATGTATTTAGAAAATCTTTCAAAGAAACAGATGCGCTTGTCATTGTCTTTTCTGCATTCCAAAAAATTGGTTCACCACCTAGCTATAACTATGTTCGAACGATAGAAGAGTTTGATTGCAATAAATTGTTCATATTAGATGATTTCGGGGCAAGGGCTTCTTATTATTTGTGTGAAAATAGGGACTTTTCGATTGAACGCTCGGTAATAAAATTGATCAAGAAAATCATCGGAGAAAATGACATAAAGACAGTCATATCTGCTGGATCTAGCAAAGGTGGATACGCTGCAATGTATTATGGAATAAAATACGGATTCGATTATATAATTTCTGCTTCTCCGCAATATTTACTAGGTGACTATTTACTAGAACAAACGAGAACGAACGAAGTTGTAAAATTTATGGCCGGGAATGACTTAGAGGGAGATCATATTTTTTTAAACACGATAATGAAAAATATGATAATCAAAACTCACAACAAGCCAAATATTTTGATACATTTAGGTAAAGGCGAAATGCATTATCAAAAACATGTACTGCCTTTAACGAAAGATCTAGATGATGCTGGATTACAATATAATCTCGACCTAGGAGATTATGATAAACATAGTGATGTAGCAAAGGCATTTCCACCAATATTAAAGGGGAAAATAAGGGAATATATAGGATACCCAAGTCTGGATATTGAGATTCAAAGAAACAATGTTGATGGTAGTTATAAATTTATTGCAAAAACAGAGACTGATAATAAAGTTGCTTGGTATGTCTATCAAAACAATAAAAAGATAGATGCAAAAAACTATTCACTAGACAAATTTTATGATTTAAAGACAACAAATCATGGGGAATACAAAGTTAAGGCATTTGCACAAAATGAGAAAGGGCTAAAGGTATCTTTATTTTCCGAGCCAATCATTATTCAAATGGAACAAACTATTCAGTCGTAATTAGTTAAAGGAAGACAAAATCATTGCATGAAAAAAGGACAGAGCCGAAGCTCTGTCCTTTTTCTATTAAGATGATACTTTGTTTCGTGTGCGCTTGCGCTGGTAGTAATAAAGGATACCGCCTGAGGCGAGCATGAGTAAGCCAATCAATACCGCTGTATACATCATCGTTGCCGTATTCGGCAGTGTGCCGCCTGGTAAGCCGCTTCCATCCTGACTTGGATCCGAACCGCCTGGAGCAGAAGTTCCACCGTCTCCGCCATTTTGGTCTGGACTTGTTCCAGCAGCTTCACTTTGATTGAGTACGGTGTATTCACTAAAGTGCTCCGTTTTACCTGAGACAATCCCGTTTTCGAATGAACCGTTACTTGTTTTGGCATAGCGGTTTTTCTCACGATCGACATAATAGACACCTGGTTTTTTCGCTTTTTCAGGCGCATCTAATGTAAAGAACAGTGTGACGGGATCTTTAAAGGTAGACACATTTTTCTGATCTTGTTTGATTTGGAAATCGTAAGTGTCGGTTAATGCGTTTTTCACCTTATTTGTTTTTGCCATCGATATATCTGCATGTTGCTCTGACAAATTGGAGAGCGGTAATGCTAGACCGACTTTGTCATGATAGATGGTGACGTTTGGATCTTGCTCTCGTTTCTTCAGTTCAGCTACCTGCCCTTTTGATAGAGACAATTGAACCTTTTTCGCTTCGGTTGCTTTGTCTAAATAGAGCAATGCTTTGTTCGTATGCTGCACATACGTTTGGAATTTCTCATCATCTTGAATGTCATAGGCGCCTTTTCCTTTCAAGCGAGGAAGGAATACTTCTTTCACTCGATGGTCGATGACTGGAGAAATATGACCGTCTGCCTGTTCAATTTGCTCTTTGAAAATTTCATAGTCAACATAGCCTAAGTCTTCACCATGAGACGCTTCTGTAAAGACGCTGTAGCCATCACCGCCTGTGCCGACAAATGCATTAGTCGCCACGCGGTATGTTTTCTGATCATCAATGTCAGTCAGATTGCCCTTTTGATCTTTCAATTTGACATCAATCAGTCTGCTGCCAGCTGGTTTACTCAGTGTAAACGTATATTCAATACCGGCTACATGAGGGAATGCGCCTCCGCCTTCTTCAATGCCTGAAAGACCTTGTTCAAGCGCTTTTTTAATTTGACTGCCTTTTAAATCTGCGACATATAGTGTGTTTCCAAAAGGCATCACGGTTAAAATATCCCCTAATGTGATATCTCCTTTTTCAATGCTGCCTCGAATACCGCCGCCGTTTGTAATGGCAAGGTCAGCCCCAGCAGATTCTTGTGCTTTCTTTAACATGCCATCTGCAATAAAGTTTCCAAGGTTCGTTTCCTTTGCACGGACGTGTTCACGTTGTCCATCTAAAAAGACATCTGACGTCCCGACTTTTTCGGTTTTTAAATCTTGGATATCTGCTTTGTACTGATCAAGAATCGCTTTTGCGTCCGCATCTTCTTTCACAGAGTCGTCGATCGTGATGAGGTCAAAAGTAGATTCTTTTGGCTGTACAACGCCTTTTTTGTCAAAGGCCACGTCTACTTTTCCTAAAAATTGTCCGTAGTCTTTTACTTGCGCAACAATCGTAGGTTCTTTTTTATTGATGACCTTTAATTTTTCAACAAGGGTGTGGGTGTGACCGCCAATGATGAGATCAATGCCATCTACTTTTTGAGCCAGTTCTAGATCACGGTTATAGCCAATATGTGTAAGCGCAATAATTTTATTAATTTTTTCCTCAGTTTGAATGGTATTGACTGTTTCTTTTGCTTTTTTGTATGCATCTTGAAATTGAATGTTTGGACCACTGCTGGATGTAATGGCTGTGTCTTCAGTGGTTAGACCGAATACAGCGACCTTTTCACCATTTACGTCAAGTAGAATGTAAGGGTAAATGCCAGCTTCTTTTTTCTCACCAGCTTTAAATGTTGCTGGTTTTTTCACTAAATCGCTTAACTGTTTTTCCTTAGAGACATTCACGTTTGATGACACGATCGGGAAGTTCGGTTTTTCAAACTGGTGACGGTTTTGAGCATCTACGCTGGATGCATCACCTGTCAGGAATTGACGAAGGACAGATGGACCTTTGTCAAATTCATGATTCCCAAACGTCATGGCATCGTATTTCATTAAGTTCATCAGTTTCAGATCGGCAAGTCCTTGCCATTTTGTGAAATAGAGATCACCAGAGAAGACATCTCCAGCGTCTAATAAAATATTGTTTTCGCTTTGGGCGCGAACTTCTTTGATCTTAGTTGCGCGTCTTGCTGCATCATCCAGATGGGCATGTGTATCGTTTGTATGCATCACCGTTAAATGCCAATTGTCTGTTGCAGGTGGTTCTGTTGTACCATCATCTTTAAACGCTAGCTTGTACACGCCAAGTCCGTCTGTGCTGGCATTTCGAATAAAGTCGACGCTGTTTGATTTCTCTGCGAACGGTTTTGCAAGTAGAGAAGATTCAAAGGTGACTGTTGCGCCTTTTACTGGTGCAATGGACCAGTTTTGATCTGCGCTTGGGTTAATGGTTTTTTGTTCAATAATATAATCCATCAGCACTTGGCGGTTCTCATCTGCTGAGGCAAGCACCACTTTATCTTGTGTGAGGTGCGGGAAGCCTCCGCCGCCAGATGCACGGTAGTTGTTTGTCACGATTAAAAATTCTTGATTGTCAGAAACGGGTTTTCCGTTGTAAGACAAGTTTTTGATGCGGTTCGCATTAGCGTTAACAAGTGTGCCTGTTGTGCTGTATTTAGCAGGCTGTGTGACATCTACTTGGTACGTCACACCATCGATCACATCAAAATTATATGAGCGGTATTCTTCGTTTAAAATAGGCTGTTCATTTGAAGTATTTGGTTTGATTTGGTTAAACTGACCAGCAGACATTTCAAGCCAGTCTTTTACTTCACTGCCTTTTAGTTTTACAATCTGTACGGTGTTATCGTAAAGATAGAGATCGCCGATGTTTTTAATCGCTAAATCACCTTTTGCGATATTTGTATAATAGTTCACACCGTTGCGTCCACCGGCTTTAAATGGCGCACCCGCAGAGAGAATCGGCAAGTTTTTGTACGAAGTATCTTTCATTTTTTCTTGTGCATACCATTTCTGGGCATCTGTCACGATTTGAATAGAAGGGTCATCCATCACTTGAGCGAAAAAGCTGTTAATGTCTGCTTCTGTTTTTCCAACTGGCTTTCTGACGTAATCCAGGGTGTTTTGGTGAGTTGTTTGAATGGCATCTTTCACTGTACTGTTTTGAGATGTCACCCCGGCAACGGATTCGATTTTGCCTGTTCCGTCTGTGACTTTCCATTTGCTGCCGTCTGGTTCTAGTGTTAAATCAATGACTCCGAGGTAGCTTCCCCAGTTTTTTGACATGACGACAGGAATGCCATTAATGGTTCCCTTTGCGACATCAAATTTGTCAACGCCGCTATATTCAGCGCTTGGGAATGTGCCATGCTGGTGGCCAGACACAATCGCATCAATGCCTTTTGTTTTTGTGGCAAGGTCAAAGATCATATTTTCTGATCCTTTAGGTGAAGCTGTTTTTTCAATTCCTGTATGAGCAAGAGCGACGATGACATCTGCGCCTTTTGCTTTCATTTCTGGAATGGTTTCATTGGCAGACTCCACAATATCTTGCACTTGAACTTGTCCATCTAAATGTTTCTTATCCCACGTCATAATTTGTGGTGGTACGAATCCTATGTAACCGACTTTCACAGTTTGGGAGGCTCCGTTTGCATCTTTAAAGGTTTTATCCTGAATGACATAAGGAGTAAATCGGTGTTCTCCGTTTAACTTTTTGACGTTCGCATTGACAATCGGGAAGTTGGCGCCCGCAATGGTACCGTCAAGAAAAGATAAACCGTAGTTAAATTCATGATTGCCGAGTGTACCTGCATCATATTTTAATTTGTTGAGTGTATGAATAATGGGGTGAACCTTTGTTTGATTGATGATGCTGTCTTTTTCATTTTTATAAACGTATTCTCCAAGAGGGGTTCCTTGAATCAGGTCTCCGTTATCAACAAGGAGTGTATTAGGATTTTGTGAACGGTGCTTGTCAATCAGCTCGGCTGTTTTTGCCAAACCGAATTCATTTGTTTCTTTGTCGCTGTAATAATCGTAATTCATCATGTTCGCATGAACATCCGTTGTGGCTAAGATACTGACCTTTACGGCGCTGCCGCTTTCTGTTTCTGCATGAGTAGGTACTGCTGGGAGAATGAGACTAATCAACATCATGGAAGTGAGCAGAATAGACAGGTTTTTCCTTCGTTTAGACCTATGTGCTTGCTTCTTCACCTGATCTCCGCCTTTCTAATTTTTTTGACCACAATACCTATTGTAGAAATGTTTCGTTAACTTTTGTAGTTATTTTTTGCAGATTATTGTAAAGATAACATAAATCATACGAATTACCTTGTTGAGGGAATGTGAATGAGTCTAAATGCTTATTTTTCTGAAAGAGGGTTTTCTCATAGGGATAGGATGTTTGATTTCAATTGGCGGGGGTATAGTGTGTAGTGTAAACGATAATCAAGCAGGAGGGTTTCTACATGGGTAAGAAAATTGCAGTTGTCTTAACAGATTACTTTGAGGATGTTGAATTCACCGAGCCTGCAAAAGCCTTTAAAGACGCAGGCCATGAGATCACAGTAATTGAAAACGAAAAAGGAAAAACAGTGAAAGGAAAGCAAGGAGAGGCAGAAGTAAGAGTCGATGCATCTATCGATAACGTGAAACCAGAAGACTTCGATGCACTTCTGATTCCTGGCGGCTTCTCACCAGACATTCTGCGTGCGGATGAACGCTACGTGCAATTCACTAAAGCCTTTATGGACGAGAAAAAACCAGTATTTGCGATCTGTCATGGACCGCAATTGCTTATTACAGCGAAGACGCTGGAAGGAAGAGGCGCGACCGGCTATACATCCATTCAAGTAGATATGGAAAACGCAGGCGCCAAATTCAAAGATGAAGAAGTCGTCGTTTGTCAGGATCAGCTTGTCACAAGCCGTACACCTGATGACATTCCAGCATTTAACCGTGAATCATTAAAACTGCTCGCCAAATAAGTAGTTTTGACAGGATAAACAAAGCCAGCACCTTGCGAGGTGCTGGCTTTTTCTGTGCATGGATGTAAGAAAGCGGCGTCAACCGCAATTCAGTATCAGGTGCACGATTATTTTCTTAAGCTTTTCAGCTCGCTTGCAATGGCTTGCATTTCACTTGGGCTGAATGAAGATTTTTTCATCACCATTTGGTGAAGAAATTCAATATCTTCATACTTATCTGGACTGAAGTCTTCGGCTTTGATGACTCCAATATTCAGCATATTGAGCTTTTGCGAAATGTCTTCAATCAGCTGATTGACTTCAGCCGCTTTTTGCTGTGACAAGGGCGGCACGTCCTTTCCTGCATGTGTCGAATAATATGTCTATTTTAACAGAAAAGCAAAAGAATAAAAGGGCTATTATGACGACACTGAAATGTTTTTTTCCTTTTTCTCCTCTTTGATCTTATCAATGATTCGTTTGGATTCAAACACCACAACACCTGATAAACCGATGAGTCCAATTAAGTTTGGAATGGCCATCAGTCCATTGAGCATATCTGCTACGCCCCAGACGAAGTCATTCTTAAACACGGCACCGAAAAAGACAGCTATCACAAACACGATGCGATAATACATGACGTACGAATCCTTCGCCAAATATGTAAAGCATTTCTCTCCATAATAGGACCAGCCAATGATGGTTGAATAGGCAAACAGGAGCAGCCCGATTGCCACGATGGTTGAGCCAGCTGGACCGAGGAAGTGAGCAAAGGATAACGAAGTCAGCGCATCACTTTTTTCTGTTAAATACATATCTGCCATGACAATCGTAATGCCAGTGATAGAACATACTATGATGGTATCAATAAACACTTGCGTCATAGAGACGAGAGCTTGACGGGCAGGCATATCCGTTTTCGCAGCTGCAGCAGCAATTGGTGCTGATCCAAGACCAGCTTCATTGGAAAAGACGCCTCGTGCGACACCCCAGCGAATAACGGTTCCAATCGCACCACCTGCCACGGCTTGACCTGTAAAGGCATCTGAGAAAATAAGACTGACAGCACCAGGAACAAGATCAGCATTCATGACAAGAATGATGAGCCCGCAAATGACGTAAAATAAAGCCATGACTGGTACAAAAATAGATGTCACTCGGCCGATACTTTTGATTCCGCCTAAAATCACGAGTGCCGTAAAGGCGGTAATGATGATACCTGTTACCCATGTTGGAATTTGAAAAGTAGAATTCATGACGCCTGAGATGGAATTAGACTGTACCAGGTTGCCGATCCCAAAGGCAGCACTGGCACCGAAAACAGCAAATAGCACCCCTAGCCATTTCTGTTTTAAGCCATGCTCTAAATAATACATAGGTCCGCCAGACATTTCGCCTTTTTCGTTTTTGACCCTGTATTTTACAGCCAGAACAGCTTCTGCAAACTTGGTGGCCATCCCGAAAAATGCAGCAAACCACATCCAAAATACTGCACCAGGACCACCTGCAATGACAGCTGAGGCAACACCGACGATATTCCCTGTACCGACAGTTGCAGCAAGAGCCGTCATTAATGCTTGGAAATGGGAGATATCTCCCTCTGATGTTTTGTCTTGTTTTGAAAAAGCGAGCTTTAAAGAATAAGGAAGTAATCTAATTTGAATGAAGAGGATCCGAAAGGTGAGGTAGATTCCAGTACCAACAATTAAAATTAATAGGGGAGGCCCCCACAAAAAATTGTTCATCGTCGTGACAAATTGCTCAATGATTCCCATCTAATGTCCCCCTTTGTTTGTGTAATTCTCCTAAAGTTTCTCCTTTTTTTGTGTATTTTGTCAATGCCGATGGGAGTTTTTCTTGCAAAGTTTCCAAAAGAAAAAGGGCTTGATATGATAGAGAAAAGGTTTTCCAAAGGGACTCTTAGGGAAAAGATAGGAGGAGAATGAAGGATGATTCATGTATTATTTGTATGCCTCGGCAATATTTGCAGGTCACCGATGGCAGAGGCGATGTTTAGAAAACGAGTCGAAGACGAAGGGCTGAGTGAACACTTTGTGATTGATTCAGCAGGCATTGGCGGCTGGCATCAAGGCAGTCCTCCGCATGAAGGAACACGAAAGCTGCTTGATGAAAAGGGCATCAGCTATGAAGGAATGACGGCAAGACAAATCATGGATAAGGATATCACCACATACGACTATATCATTGCGATGGATGCTGAAAATGTAGGCGCCCTCCGCAGTTTAGCCGGCTATGGAAAACATCACTTTATTGGCCGTCTTCTTGACTTTGTAGAAGACGACGATCGAGACGATGTGCCAGATCCTTATTACACTGGGAACTTTGAGGAAGTACATGATTTAATTGAAACAGGAATTGATCGTTTTTTGACGTATGTAAAAAAAGAGAAACACCTTTAACTGAAAGGAGATCAGATGAGATGGAAGAGAACAAACAAATCGTGCTTCGGGGAGCTGTTATAGGCGCAGCCTGCGGCATATTGCTGACATTATTTCATCGTCCAACAAGAACTGCACTGAAAGAAAAATGGAATGACTGCCAGCAAAAGCTGGATGAATACCGCCTGGAGCCTGGCAAGATGTCTGCTTGCGTGAAGGAAAAAATGGAAGAAACGAAGCAATTGATGAGAACGGTCTCAGATGATTTGTCTTTTCTGAATGAACAGGTGAATCAGTTAAAGGAAACAACACCAAAGGTATTAGAGATTATTGAAGAAACAAAGGATCACTTTCAAAAGAAACAGAAAGATTGATCATTGGAGATGAGGCGTATGGGTTTTGTTAAAGCGTTAATTGGACGCTTTTTGCTGCATGAAGGACCGGCAAAATCAGCTGAACTTGCGTATTTCTTTTTGCTTTCATTATTTCCGTTTCTCATCTTCGTGCTGACGCTTGTTGGTTATTTGCCGCTGACATCAAAGGATGTTCTAAGCGTCATTTCTGGTTATGCGCCAGAGGGAGCGCTTTCGATGATTGAATCCATTGCCGAAGAGACGCTGAATAACCGTAACGGCGGATTGTTGTCATTCGGGATTATTGCCGCCCTATGGTCTGCATCCAACGGCATTAATGCGGTGGTCAGAGCATTTAACCACGCTTACGAAGTTGAGGAAAATCGTTCCTTCATTCTCGTACGTTTAACATCGATCATCTTAACCATTGCGATGGTGCTTACGATTATTTTTGCCTTGATGCTGCCTGTCTTTGGAAAAGAGCTTGGCTTATTCGTTGCCAAATTGGTAGGGCAGTCAGATGCGTTTCTCACCATTTGGACAGCCATGAGATGGATTATTAGTCCACTGATTTTACTGATTGTTTTTACATCCCTATATTATTTTGCCCCTAACATCAGGCTGAAATTGAAATTTGTGCTGCCGGGCGCCATATTTGCTTCTGTTGGCTGGATTCTCGTCAGCATGCTGTTCTCATTTTATGTAGGCGAATTTGCCAACTATAGTGCGATGTACGGAAGCATTGGGGGAATCATTATATTAATGATCTGGTTTTATTTAACCGGCATTATGATCATCCTCGGCGGCGAGCTCAATGCGCTTTTACATAAGCGTAAAATCGTACCAGGCAAGGTGTGAAGAAATCCGGGCATCCTAAAGGAGAACGAACATGTTCAATCTTGACGGATGGGGGAATAACGAGTGTCTAAACAATCGAAAAAAGGCGGAAGCAACACAAAACAAAACAAAGGCCATCAGCCAAAGCACAAAACAAGTGGAAGTGCGAATGGGCAAAATGGGTATCACTAGATGAAAAAACTCCTCTGCATAGGTGCAGGGGAGTTTTTAATGATTCAATTTCGTATATAACGCTTCAGGAGAAAAGTTGCATCAGGCTTTGGCTGATAGTTTGGATCGAGCTGAAAGCCTGCTTTCATCGCAACACGTTCACTTCTGACATGCCCAACAGGACAAAAGATTTCAAATCCATCGACTTCAGGAGCAAAGGCATCTGTCATACATTTCACTGTTTTGGTCACAATACCTTGCCCTTGCGCAGCTTCACCAATCCAATACCCAATATTGCCTATCCGATGCTGAAACGTCATGCGGAATACACCGATTAATTGATCGTTTAATACGATACCTGCTTCTATATCTTTTTTTTCAGCATAGGCAGCGCGGGCAGATTGAATAAATGATTGAACATCTTCTATGCGATGACAGTGATTCACCCATGGTAGCCACTCTCCCAAGTGATCTTTATTCTGCTGGATAAGTGCAAATAATGCATCTGCATCGGCTACTTGTAAACATGCCAATTTTAAGTCATCTGAAATGTTAAATGTAAACAAAATAGATCCTCCATTTAGTTACTTTCAACCACTGCCAGCGTCTTCCCAAATCGAACACAACAAAATACAAATAAAATCACAATGCTGACAAGGTAAAGTAAATTCATGCCCTCGAACGTCTGCACAAAGAATCCGCCAAGAACCGGACCGAGAATACTTCCTGCACTAAACGCCATCCCGCACATCAAATTCCCAGCAGGCAGCAGATGCTTTGGCAATAAGTCTGTCATATAACTGATGCCAAGTGAGAAGGTCGAACCTACAGCCATACCTGCGATAAAGAAACAGATCGCAACAGCCAAAACGGACTGAATGAAAATCCCTGCTAAAAGGAAAAAGAATGAACCGACGAGTGTCACAACTAAAATCATTCGTCGTCTGCCGAAACGGTCACTCAGCATCCCGAGTGGAAGCTGAAAAACAATACTCCCAATCGCAAACGCAGGTAAAATAAACGCAACAGCATCTATCGTCACCCCGCTTCTCAATGCATACACAGGGAAATTACTATTGAGCGTCGTCTCTAAAAAGCCATAGCAAAACGGCATCATAAACGCTACCCAGCCAAATTGAAACGCCTTCTTGAAGCGCTTCAAACTATTTGTCTGCTCTGACGTCTGCATTTCACCTGTATCAGGATATGTATTTTTTAAAACAAACACAAGCAGCCAAATACACAAACTAACTGCACCAGACACAATAAACGGCAAGGATGGATTGATTTCAATGAGTGGTGTTAAAAAAGGGCCAGCGGCAAAACCGAGTCCAAAGGATAACCCATACAATGAAATATTTCGCCCGCGATTTCTAGATGATGAGGCGTAGGTTACCCACGTCTGTGTGGAGAAATGAAGCATATGATCACCGATGCCGATCATCAGCCGCAAGAAGAACCAGACGACATAAGATTCAATAAAGACAAAGCTAAACAAACTTAAAAAGACAGCAGCGCCCCCAATGACGATCAATGGTTTAAATCCGAAGCGGCGCAGCGGCGCTTCCATAAAAGGAGACGCAAGCAGCACGCCGAGATATAAGCCGGTGGCATGCAGTCCGTTTAACGTCGGGGAAGTGCCGGCATGTTCGAAAATAATCGAAATCACTGGCAGTAACGCTCCCTGCGAAAAACCAGATACGGATACAAGTAAAATTAAAATCATAAAATGAATTCTCGACATAAGAAGCTCCTTACAAGTTCATGCTTTCATCGTACAATGGAACCATAGGGGTTTCAATAGAAAGGTGGAAAAGGAATGAAGCTGATATACGAAAATGATCGGTGGGTCGCAAATGCTGATCAAAGGCAGCTACATATTTCAGGAAATGAAGAAGCGGGATACAGGCCGTATCAATTGTTCACCTCGGCTATTGCGGGCTGTTTTGGAGAAATGGTCATTCATGTATGCCGGAAAAAACGAATATCCTATCAAGGACTGACCATTACGCCTGAAACGACAAGAGAAGGAACTGTAAACAAAATCACTCATATTCATTTACATATGATCTTTGAAAGCATCAGCACCTCTGATGAACAGCTGGAAAAAGTAATGAAACTTGCGTTGAAGCATTGCTCCATGGTGCAATCCGTGAAAGGAACGATTGATATCACCCTTTCACACGAACGAATCTAAATGTATATGATGCCGGCACTCACGAAAGAATAACAGTCAGATATGATGTAAAGGAGATTGGCTGTATGAATCGTTTGTTTCTTGTGATTGTCGCAATCGGTGTTCCATTATCTGTAATTGGTAGTTTTCTTCATTTTCCGCAGGCTGTCATGTTCGCCGTCTATTGTATCGCCATCATCGGTCTTGCAAGTTATATGGGAAGAGCGACAGAGAGTCTTGCCATTATAGCGGGACCAAGAATTGGTGGGTTATTAAACGCTACTTTTGGAAATGCAGTGGAATTAATCATTTCATTTTTTGCATTAAAACAAGGACTCACCGCCATTGTCCTTGCTTCACTCACTGGCTCAGTGATCGGCAATTTACTGCTCGTGGCTGGATTGTCTTTTTTCGTTGGCGGATTGAAATTTAAACGACAAGAGTTCAATGTCCACGATGCAAGGCATAACTCTGGGCTGCTTATGTTTGCGATTATTGTGGCATTTGTCATTCCAGAAGTCTTTTCCATAGGGATGGCAGAAGATCGTCAATTTGCTTTAAGTATCGGCATTAGCATCGTGATGATTTTGCTTTATGTCGCAGCACTCTATTTCAAACTGGTCAGCCACAGAGGTGTTTATGTTGCCAAGCAGGAAATTACGGAAGGAGAAGCAGCGACGGAAGAAGAAACACCAGAATGGTCTGGGAAGTTTGCCACGGCGATTTTACTCCTTGCGACAATTGCTGTGGCGTATATTTCAGAGCGGCTCGTCCATACATTTGACACAGTCGGAGAACAGTTTGGCTGGAGTGAACTGTTTATCGGGGTCATCATTGTTGCGATTGTCGGTAATGCAGCAGAACACGCATCTGCTGTCATTATGGCGTATAAAAACAAAATGGATGTCGCGGTCGAAATTGCTTTCGGTTCTACGCTTCAAGTCGCCATGATGGTCGCACCGATCCTTGTGATCAGCTCTCTGTTTTTTGAAAAGCAAATGCCACTGATCTTCTCATTACCAGAGCTCATTGCCATGGCATCCTCTGTTTTACTAACGGTCATCCTTTCAAATGATGGGGATACGAACTGGTTTGAAGGTGCTACATTGCTCGCTGCCTATTTCATTATGGCGATTGGATTTTTCCTTTTATAATCTTTTGTGGATAAGGGACGTCTTTCGGGAAAATACTATGGAAAAATGAATGAGAAAGAGTGATGATATGAAAAAGATGCCCCGCATCATGTTTGTTGTTCTCTTATCCTTAAGTTTTCTATACAGTTTTCCAGCCGAGGCAGCAAAGCCGTTTAAGGTGCCATCGTCTGTCGCCAGTATCTCAAAGGAAAATACGTATCCAAATGCGTCACAAGATCAACCGCTGCTACAGCCGAGCGAGCTGACGGCCGAATTATTTAAAACAACAAGTGTACCAATTGAAAATACACATTTGATTAAAATGTTGAATGAATCCAGTATCTCAGGTACACCGTTAGCAGTTGGCTACAGGGCAACGATTTTTCTTGGAAGATGGGCACTTAGCTATGATTCAAACGAAACCGTCGCCAATTGGGAATACAAAAAAGTGAACACGAATCACATTGATAATAGAGGCGGAAACAAAACAGCCATCGGCAAATATGTGCAAAAGCAACAAGTAAAAGTAAGTGGAGGGCTCACAGCAAAAGTACCAAACCCAGAAGATGTGAAAACATTGATGATGCAAAAAGCCATCCAAAAAACAAAACTTCCGCTCGCCTTCGACACAGTGATTGGTGCAGGAACAAAGCGAGATCAGTCCTACCATGTATCTCCGAAAAAAGCAGCAACCCTGCATGCATACGCTCCAGCCATTAACGAAAAAGGAAAGGTTACTTACGGAGAAGTGTATCTTGTGCTCAAAGGAAATAAACGCAAACTCGTCGTGAAAAACGTGACCTCACAAGGAATTGGCGCTTGGATTCCTGTTCAGGATCACCTGACGTTTGGGTTTCAAGGGATGAATTAAAAACAGTCATCTCCTCTTACCAAGGGGAGATGACTGTTTTTTGATTAAGATGTCCTATCTTTTTTCTTTTTCATTTCATGAATGTAAAAATCAAAGGCGTTATATAAAACCCATACAAAGAAAAGAAAGAGAAAGACTTTAGTGAATATCGTCAAGTTGTTGAAAATTAAGCATAGGCCAATAAAAGGGAGGATCATAAAGCCATAATACGAAAACCACCATGTTTTAAAAATGAAACTCAGCTCCTTGGTTATTTGTGGAAACGACTCTTTCTTCATATTACATGGTCTTGAGTAGAACGTAAACCTTACCTAGACAATAAAAAAGCCAACGCAGAAGTTGAATGAACCCAACAACTACGATGGCTTAGCTGATTATTCCCCTAAATCCACATTATGATAAACTTGCTGCACGTCTTCAAGCTCTTCTAATACATCGATTAGTTTCTCGAATTGTGCTTTCGATTCATCATCTAATGTCACTTCGTTTTGAGGCAGCATTGTGATTTCGGCGACAGTAAATTCTTCTACGCCTGCCTGTTTGAACGCTTCTTGAACTTGATGGAATTGATCTGGTTCAGCATAGACGATCACCGTATCATCTTCTTCCATAATGTCACGTACATCAATGTCTGCTTCCATTAAAAGTTCAAGCGTTTCTTCTTCACTTTTCCCCTCGACACCGATCACCGCTGTTTGGTCAAACATGTAAGCAACAGATCCACTGACGCCCATATTTCCGCCGTTTTTCCCAAATGCTGCACGAACATCAGACGCTGTGCGGTTGACGTTATTGGTCAGGGCATCAACGATCACCATAGATCCGTTTGGACCAAATCCTTCGTAACGAAGCTCATCGAAGTTCTCTTCTGCGCCGCCTTTTGCTTTTTCAATCGCACGGTCCACAATGTGTTTTGGGACACTATATGTTTTTGCACGTTCTAGGACAAAACGAAGTGCTTGGTTTGATTCTGGATTTGGCTCACCTTGCTTGGCAGCCACATAGATTTCACGCCCGAATTTTGCGTAAATACGACTTGTATTGGCATCCTTTGATGCTTTCTTTTCTTTAATGTTGTTCCATTTACGACCCATCTTATTCACTCTCTTTCACTTAGTAAATACACAGTATGAGGGTCCCCATGCTGCATGAAATCAATCTGCTTTCTATTATACATGAATCAGTCAAGAGGATAGAAGTAAGAGGGCTGAAAAGAAAAGAATTCCTTAGCTGATATGTCCAAGTTGTTCAAGCGTCTTATTTTTCTCATGCGGTCTAGTCAGCTCATCACACCGAATGATTCTACCATCTAATAAAGTAAATAACGCCATCACATCTATTAGACCGTGGTCTCCTGTGGACAGCTCAACATGTACAGTGTAACGAAAACACCCTTGCTGAGTCTCTTCATCAAACAACATATCATGAAAGGCGGGGATGTCGAGCTGTTTGGTCATGACTTTTAATGTGGAGAGATGCTTTTTAAATTCATCAAGGGAAGAGACCTTTCCATCAGTGACTTGCTGATAATCTGAAGAAAAATAAGTCTCCACCTTTTCTATATCTAATTGGATTAACACCTCTTGATACATTTGCTTAATAAAAAAAATCGCTTCAGTTTTTCTCAATGTAAACATCCTTCCTTTTAGTTAATTGGTTAACTAAAAACAATCAAAAAAATAACCCCATCAAAATGAGGTTATTTTGCAGGCTGTGGATAGACGAGATCCTCAAGCAATTTCACATCATGCTGATGAAGTTGTGTGATCATTTCTTTTCGCACAGCGAGGGCGGCTTCGAAGTATTTTTCATCCTCGACCATTCCTTTTACGGTGATCTCAATCCCGCGATTCAATTTATTGAGCCCCATAATGCCATGAACCTGAAAAGGTTCAATGGCGTTTTGGAATTCATCTTTTTTCAGTAAATCATGATGCATTTGATTTAACTGATCACATGCTGTTTCTAGCGCCTTGAAAGCAATGTCAGGATTTTGGTTTGCGCTGATCAAGACTGACTCTGTGATTCGCATGTAGTGCATATTGTAGTTTTGGATTTGACGAATGTCTCCGTTTGAAATGGTTAACAGCTTGCCGCTCCATTCTCTAATTTGCAAAGACCGGAGACCAATTTCTTCAATGGTTCCGTTAAAAAGATTATTGACCGTCACATAGTCACCTTTATGAATTTGCCGTTCATAAATGAGGAAGATACCAGCTAAAATGTCACGAATCAAGGTTTGAGCACCAAAACCAATGACAATTCCAGCCACACCAGCCCCCGCAAGAATCTTCCCAAAGTCATGAAAGAATAAAGAAATCACATATAAGACAAAACATATGGAAGCTGTATACTTTGAAACTGATTTGACCAAGCTCTCAATCGTTTTTTTCTTTTTATCTTCAATGAATTCAGTGCGTTTAAAGAAAATCTGAAGCGCTTTGTTGATCATAAAGACGGCAAGCCAAAGAATGAGGCCAACAAGGAGAATTTCAATGTATTTGTTCTTGACCACTGTCAGAAATGTTTCGTCCATCTATCGGTTACCCCCTGGCTGTACGAGAAGTAAAATCAACATCTTGATAATAACTGTTTTTCACAAGAACATTCGGACCAAGGCATTGCACACTTGGGCAATGACAATTCAGTTCATTTGCCAATTTTGTGTTCATCCAGCGTGTATAAGCTGATTGCAACGTATCGGTTTCAATATTTCCTAATGGCGGTGTATCGCCAAAGTCTGTCACAATAATATTCCCATCAAAAATATTCACATTCAACCGTGAACGGCCATCAGGGTCATTTCGTACTGTCACATTTTTCGCTTGACGCAATCGAGTCAAGAGGCGCTGGTCTTCTTCATCTGTGCTGCATGAATAAAATGGCAATGTGCCAAACAGCATCCATGTGTTCTCATCACGAACATCGAGCAACTGATGAATCGCATCCCGCATTTGCGGAAGCGACAATGATTCAAGGGCGCTGGCAAAATCACTTGGATACATCGGATGAACTTCGTGGCGCTGGCATTTCATCTCGTCCACGATTTGACGATGGATGTGTTCAATATAAGGAAGCGTACGCTTATTCAGCATCGTTTCAGCAGATACGGTTACACCCGCTTTCACAAGGGCCTGACTATTCTCGATCATGCGGTTAAACAATTTTTCGCGCTGCTCAAAGGTTGGCTTTCGGTCCATCATTGCAAAACCAACCGTAGCAAACTCTTCGACTGTTCCCCAGTTATGTGAAATGTGTAGGACATCCAAGTATGGAATAATCTCTTCATATCGAGCCAAATCAAGCGTTAAATTCGAATTAATTTGGGTACGGACGCCGCGTTCATGGGCATACTTTAATAAAGGGACGACATATTCCCGTACAGATTTCAGAGACAGCATCGGCTCTCCGCCTGTAATGCTAAGGGAACGCAAGAGTGGTACTTCATCTAAACGGCGAAGCAGTAAATCGAGTGGCAGTGCATTCGGATCTTTTGGCTGCAAAGTATAGCCAACCGCACAGTGCTCACATCTCATGTTACACAACGTCGTTGTCGTCAATTCAATATTTGTCAGCTTCATTTCTCCGTAATCCTGCACATCGAGATAGGCTTCCCAAGGGTCGAATGCAGGTGTAATCGGACGAAGTGCTGTTTTTTGGTTCATGGTATCTATCTCCTTTTCATTCGGGCAAACATAGACCCGCCAACAGTTAATTTTAAGCCCCATCACCGTTATACGCAAGAGGGGACACAATTGATTTACAAAGGAAAAAAAGATAAGCTATAAACAAATGCTAAAGGGAGTGTATCTATGGGCAAGGCAGCAGACAGCAAAGAGCAGCAGGTTGATTATTTAAAGAACCGATTAGATATGTTTATGAATGTGATTGATTCATTAGATCCTGAATCCACAGACGTTGAGGATATAGACAGACTCATCCAGATGATTGACGACCTAGAAGCGAAATATGAACGGTTTAAAACCGATTGGAAGGAAGAATAGCTCGCGCTGATGCGGGCTTTTTTCTTTAAATTGGCAGGTCAAAAAGTGTATGAGTACCCGGTATATTCTGCACAATAGAAGAAAAACCGGGAAGTGACGTAAATGAAAAAATGCATACTGATCTGTCTATGTGCGCTTTTTGTATCGATGCCTTTTTCAAACTTAGAAGCCGTGTCTAATCAGCCTATTCATTGGGGATTTGCTAAAAGCAAAGGGCACAAGCCAGCAGATGCCGGCAAGGAACTGACGACACTCTTAAAGAAATATGATGCTTTCTATTTAGGAAATACGAAAAAGAAAGAGATTTATTTTACTTTCGATAATGGCTATGAAAATGGGTACACACCCAAAATCTTGGACGTGCTGAAAAAGCATCAAGTACCAGGCACCTTTTTTGTGACTGGGCACTTCGTAAAGGACCAGCCCAAGCTCGTCAAACGTATGGCAGAGGAAGGTCATATTATTGGCAACCATTCCTATCACCATCCAGATTTAACAACAAAGAGCACGAAAGAAATCAAAGAAGAACTGGATCGTGTCAATGAAGCGGTATACAAAATCACAGGAAAACAAGATAACCTCTACCTTCGTCCACCGCGCGGGGTGTTCAGTGAAAGGGTACTAAAGGAAACGAAACAGCTTGGCTACCAAAGCGTTTTCTGGTCAGTAGCGTTTGTAGATTGGCATATCCACCATCAAAAAGGAAAACAGTATGCGTACAATCAAATGATGAAACAGGCGCATCCGGGTGCCATTTACTTACTTCATACCGTCTCAAGGGACAATGCTGAGGCACTTGATGATGCCATCACTGCTTTAAAAAAACAAGGATATACCTTTAAAAGCTTAGACGATCTCATGCTTGAAAAAGTATGGCATCTCCCTCAGCTATAGAAAAAAGCTTGCAGACATCTGCAAGCTTCAGCGTGTAGACAAACCCTCGCATTCTTTGTCAGTCCTGCGTGCTGGTGCTCACGAATGTGACATTCGCTCCGCGCCAGTACTCGTCCTTCCTAGACTGCAAAGGTTTTCTATCACGCTGAAAAGAAGACAAAGGGCTAAAATAAACAACATTTTAGCCCTTTGTCAACAATCCGAAGCTTGCAGACACTGCAAGCTTTTTGACTTATCCTTCTCTTATTTTACGCTGGAACAAAAGGGGACGATGACGAGTAAAGGAGTCAATCAAGCCCTCACCGAAAATCGTGATGCTTTGCTCCCAAGGATGTCCTAGTAGACCCCAGGTCATCTCTTTTGATAAAAAGAAATAGTCATCTCCATTTGGGAGCACAGGAACTCTCCATTCTCCAAATTCATCTTTTTCAAATGAGCCGTATGGTGTGATCCAATAGCATTCATGCTGCCAATCAAGTACCAGCATATATTCGCCAGTTCCGGTGATATTCTCCTGAAAAGACAGCAGTGCCTTCTTTTCAAGGTCTTCATCCGCACTTAGGAGAGAAGGGTCCGCGAAATAAGCAGAGATATCATATGTGATGTAAGGAGATGGTGCTTGAAAACCGGGAAAGCGAGAAATGCTTGGGTTAAATTTAAACTTTTGATCAAATGTTTTCCATGCGTACTTTAGTTCTTTGTCTGACAGTGGAATCCAGTTTTCCATAGTATCTCCCTTTCAAGCACTTCTCTCAAAAAACTATTTGAAAATCCTAAACCATCCTTTATGTTTAAACCACAAAAGCATCCCTGAGACAAGCAAACCCATGAAAATCAGTACGCCAAAATAGCCATATTTCCAGTGTAATTCAGGCATGTTATCAAAGTTCATCCCATACACCCCAACAATAAAGGTGAGTGGAATAAAAATCGTCGAGACAATGGTCAGTGTCATCATGATGGCATTCATTCGGTTGGAATTTAGTGTTTGATAGCTGTCTCGTAAATCGGCTGTCATATCACGATTTGACTCAACGATCTCTGTTAGTTTCAATAGATGATCATAAATATCATTAAAATATGCTTGCCGGTTTGCATCGCTTTTCATCATATTCGTGTTCACAATTCGATATAAGAGGTCCCTCATCGGGATAATGGTTCTGCGCAGTTTGAGCAAATCGGATCGAATACCGAATACTTCGTTCATTAATGTACCATACGTTTTATGCCCTTCTTCATCCTCGATTTCATTGAGCCTGTCCTCAATTTGATAAATAATAGGAAAATAATCATCGACGAGCTGGTCAATCAGCATATAAGCCATATGCTCTGGACCACTCTCTCGCGCTTTATCAGACCCTTTGAGCTTTCGAATGACTCGATCAATGTAGGGTGCTTCCTTCAAATGAAAAGTAACGATATAGTTTTCTCCAACAAACAGGTCGACTTCTTCAGATCGAAGTGTTTTTTGATTGAGGGCATGAAGGACGAAAAATAAATACCCTTCATAAAAATCAAGCTTTGGCCGCTGTAAATAATGGAAGCAATCTTCAATCGCAAGCGGATGGAACTGAAAAAATTCCTTTAACAGTGCTGCTTCCTTTTCCGTTGGCGCATAAAAATCAATCCAATACCAGGCAATATCGGGGCTTGAAAGCTGCTGCAATGTTGCATGTTCAATCAAGTCGCCGTTTTTTGTCACTGCAAGTTTTTTCAGCATGTGCACCCCTCCAGACTTGCATTATATCATGAAGCAGCAGCGGTGAACTTATACGTTTTCACCACAAAAAAGCCGATCTCAGCGATGAGATCGGTCCAATGTGCGTGTATGATTGATGGATAAAGCGAGAATTAAGGACGATGGAACGTAACGAATTTATTTTGACGGTCAAACCAGCCTCTAAATGCCCAGTTATCCCAGCCGCCATCTCCGTTGTTTTTAAATGTACCGCTCTCAAAAACCCAAATACCGTAAACAACATTACCAAGGTTAGCAGTAGCGAAAGTTTTCACGCCATTAAAGCGGTCTTCATAGTTTTGGCTTAGGTTAAAGACCATGACGTTATATCTGCCGCCAGCAGCATAGAATGTGCTTTCCATTACACCTTTAACGAATCCAGAACGGTTGGCATTTGCATTTACTGCGTTAATGATTGCATTGGCAATTCCAAGGACATCAAAATTGACGTTAACATTAGGACTAGCTGTCGTTCCAGCTTTACCTTCAGCAGCTTTGTTTAAAACAGTTTGCTGTAGTGTAGTAGAGACGGGTGCTGATGATGTTTTTTCAGCAGCGTCAGCGAATACTGGTAGTGTCGAAGAAACAGCAGTGGCAAGGGCAACAGAAAGAATTGTTTTTTTCATTGGTCGGATCTCCTTTGTTTTTAAATTTTGGGTCTTCTTTTAGTAAAACGTGAAACTAGGTGAAGCCGGTTATCAATGAGGTAAATATGTTCCTGCAAGATGAAACAAATGATTGCCTAATCCGCTAATTCCTTTGTTCACCTCCTTGATATGTCATAATTATACAAATATTTTTGGAATAGAAGATATCACCCATAGGTTCTATTTCTAATTTAAGGAAAATGATCCTAAAATGTTGAAGATTGCTGTCGAATTTTAGCTGAATTCGACTAAAAATTTTCATCTATCCAAAAGGAGAATGACCATAAATAAGGAAGATATAACTGATAAATTCTTGTACTCTTTATATTTAAAAGTATTCAATATAGAGAATCATTCATGCAAAGTGAAACAATCACATCTGCGTGTGTTGACAGAAAGGAAGAGGAAAAACATGTGGGAAAAACACCTATTGGTTGAACCGCCCTATCACTTCGATCAAGTGCTGAGACGTTTGTCGAGCGATCCATTAAAGGCGGTCGATCTGGATAAAAGAGAAATCAAAGTACCGATGAGGCTGAATCATAAACCGTACATTGCAGTCGTTCAAGCGACAGGAACAAAAGAAGCACCTTCGTTCCGGGTACAGGCTAACGGGCCGGAGGAAGCCATCCTTTCTGAGGTGAAGCGGATATTTGGCATGGAGCATCAATTACATGCCGTGCATGAGCATTTTGCTCAAACAAATCTTGCGCCCATTTTTGAACGTCATATCGGAACGCCGCTTATGCTGGATTTCCATCTATATCATTGCTTGATGAAATGCATCATTCATCAACAGCTCAATCTTGCATTTGCTTATGAGCTGACGAAACGGTTTGTTCATACGTATGGTGAGCAAATCGACGGCGTTTGGTTTGACCCTTTACCGGAAACCATTGCATCACTTGAAACCGATGATTTGAGAAAACTGCAATTCAGTCAGCGAAAAGCGGAATATGTCATTGATGTCTCAAAGCGAATAGTGAGCGGCTCTCTGGATTTAGAAGAATTACACGACTTACCGGATATTGAAATTGAAGAACGTCTGCTTCCGATTAGAGGGATTGGACCTTGGACGGTTCAAAATGTCCTCATGAATGGACTTGGAAGACCAAATCTCTTTCCAATGGCAGATATCGGGATTCAAAATGCGATCAAACGTCACTTTGACCTGCCAGAAAAGCCAACAAAAGAAGAGATGGCAGTTTTAAGCAAGGAGTGGGCACCGTATTTAAGCTACGCCTCCCTTTATTTATGGAGAAGTATTGAGACAGACAAATAATTGAAAGGCATTTTCTCTCTTCGTCCAAGTCGTGATATACTATTCAGATGGAATAAAATGAGGACAACCGATAAAGGTTTAAATAGAACGGAGAGAATAAACGTGAAAGAAAAACAGCAAGGAGCCCTTCTGCAAAAGGGGCAGCAGTTCCCGCTTACCATTAAACGCCTTGGCATTAATGGGGAAGGGGTCGGTTATTTTAAAAAGCAAGTGGTCTTTGTCCCAGGTGCACTTCCAGGTGAGGAAGTAGTAGTGGAAGCAACGAATGTTCAAGCGAAATATGCAGAAGGTACGGTGAGGAAAGTTCGCAAGCGCTCAGAACATCGAGTGAAACCGCCGTGCCCAGTATACGAAGAGTGCGGAGGCTGTCAGCTTCAACATTTGGCGTATGAGCAGCAGTTAAAGGAAAAACGCGATATTGTCATTCAATCAATGGAGCGTCATACAAAGCTGTCGGTTGAAAAGATCGACATTAGACCAACAATTGGTATGGAAGATCCGTGGCACTACCGGAATAAAAGTCAGTTCCAAGTCGGAAGATCACATAGCGGCGACATCATCGCAGGGCTTTATGGGCTGAATTCTCATAAACTTGTCCCAATCAAGGAATGTATCGTCCAGCATCCGAAAACGAACAAAACAACAGGCGTCGTCCGCAAAATTTTAGAGAAATTCGGCGTATCTGTCTACAACGAGCGGACAAGAAAAGGCGACGTGCGCTCGATTGTTGTGCGTGTCGGCTTTGAAACAGGTGAAGTCCAAGTCGTCCTTGTCACATCAAAGCCTGAGTTTCCAAAGAAAAAAGAAATCGCCGAAGCCATTCAAAAACGTCTGCCAGAAGTGACGTCTATTATGCACAATATCAATGGCGAAAAAACATCAGTCATCTTTGGGCATAAAACATCGCACCTAGCTGGCAACATGGTCATCCAAGAATTTTTAGGAGACGTCTCATTTGAATTGAGTGCACGGGCTTTCTTCCAATTGAATCCGAAGCAGACATTAAAGCTTTACGACGAAGCGAAAAAAGCGGCCAAACTGACTGGCAAAGAAAAGGTAGTCGATGCGTATTGCGGTGTTGGAACCATTGGAATGTGGATCTCAGATGGCGCAAAAGAAGTAAGAGGTATGGATGTCATCAAAGAATCAATTGATGACGCGAAGAAAAATGCCAAAAAACACGGCATGAAAAACGCGACTTATGTGACAGGCACAGCCGAACACTGGCTGCCAAAATGGGTCAAAGAAGGCTTCCGTCCCGATGTTATCGTCGTCGACCCGCCAAGAACAGGCTGCGAACGCACTTTCCTAGACACCGTCAAACAAGTCAAACCAAAACGCTTTGTCTACGTCTCTTGCAACCCATCTACACTAGCAAAAGACCTCGAATATATGTCAAAAGACTACAAGATCGAATACATGCAACCAGTGGATATGTTTCCGCATACGTCCCATGTGGAGTGTGTGTCCTTGATGTCAAGGATAGAGAAATAGAACTATACAAAACACTTATAAATAAAGGATTTTCGAGATTGGGAAACATTCTGTCGGTTGCGGGGTGGGTGCTCCTAGTCACGGAAATCCTTGTTTTTATTTATTGGAGAAACATATCGACTGAAGAAATGGGTGTGGGGTTGAGATGATTGAAGGGATAATTTTGTGAGGTGTTGAGATAGGATGGATGTAAAAAATAACAAAAGTCTAACCATAATGGGTTCAATATGGAATTGAAATAATTATTATTTAATATAAACAATATTTATCATTGATTATTCTTATCTATTACCATCTATTTCAATTAAATAGTGTGATTTTATATTAAAATATTTATATTCATTGTTTTTTTATGTTATAATTGCTTGTTAATGATTATTATCACCAGTTTGATGTCCGAGGTGAATGAGATGAATGAAAAATGGTCAAACCTTGAAGAAATTTCAGAGTATTTAGGGGTTACAAAAGATACAATCCGAAATTGGATAAAAAAAACAGATATCCCTGCTCGTAAAATTGGACGACAGTGGAAGTTTAAACTTTCAGAAGTTGATGAATGGGTCAAGAGTGGAAAAAGCGCGATAGAATAAGTTTTGGAAGGAAGAGTTTTATGGCAGAAATACGCTTATACAACGGTGATTGTATCGAAACGATGAAGCAATTAGAAGATGCAACTGTTGATTTGATAATAACTGATCCCCCATATAATTTAGGGAATTTTATGAAAAATAGAGATACTAATCTTGTGAAAATGAGAGAAAATTTTTTTGGAGCAGCTGGTTGGGATGACCTTAATTTTGGTGATTGGCAAAAATCAATGGACGACCTTTTTAAGGAGTCTTCTAGGGTGTTAAAAAAAGGTGGTTCAATGATTGTTTTCATGGCAATTATTAAAGTTGAAACGTTGATCAGGCTTGCAGAAAAAAGTGGTTTTTATTATAAGACTACTGGAGTTTGGCATAAGTTAAATCCAATGCCACGAAATATGAACCTCCATTTTGTCAATTCAACTGAAGCATGGTTATACTTCACTTATAAGACACGTACAGGTACATTTAATAATGAAGGTCGCTTAATACATGATTTTATAGAAACATCAATTACACCAAATGGGGAGAAAAAGTATGGTAAGCACCCTACTCAAAAGCCAGAACAATTAATGGAACACTTTGTGGAAATTTTATCTATGGAGGGTGATACTGTCTTGGATCCATTTATGGGTAGCGGAACAACGGGAGTAGCAGCGAAAAGACATAATAGAAATTTTATTGGAATTGAGTTAGATGAAAATTATTTTAATGCTGCATCTAAGCGTATCGAGGAGGTGCCAAATGAAGCCTAAAGTAATCGATTTATTTGCTGGTGTTGGAGGAATGTCTTTGGGATTTGAACAAATAGGGTTTGATGTAGTATTTGCAAATGAGTATGATTTCTCAATAGCAGATGCCTATAAAATAAACCATCCTAATACGGATATGTTAGTGGCTGATATAACAACTTTAGATCTTGAAAAAACATTTTCAAGGTATTTTGAGGAAATAGATGTCATTATTGGAGGGCCACCATGTCAAGGATTTTCGCAGAAGGGTCAGAGAAAAACAATTCATGATGAACGTAATTTCCTTTTTAAATCTTTTGTGAGAGTTGTTGAGAAAGTACGTCCAAAGTATTTTGTAATGGAAAATGTCCCTAATTTACTTACCGCTGAACGCGGGTATTTTAAGAATGAACTAGAGAAACTCTTTAATGATATGGGGTACGAATTAAACATGGGAGTGTTAAATGCATCAGATTATGGAGTGCCACAAAATAGAAGACGTGCGATAATTATTGGTAAGCAAGGAGATGTTGCTCCTCCACTTCCAACACCACAAGAAGGTAAAGTAACAATCTGGGATGCGATAAGTGATTTATCTTACTTGATTTCTGGTGAGGGATCTGAAAAACAAGAATATAGAAACCCACCACAAAGTTCTTACCAAGAAACTTTGAGAAAAGAATCGACTATTTTATATAATCATGTCGCAACTAATCATTCTGCTTTAGCTTTAGAAAGGTTGTCATTAATTCCACCAAATAGTGGAAAGGAAGTTCTTCCAGAAGAGCACTTAACAAAATCTATTTATAGTGGTACATGGACCCGTATGAGAAAAGATGAAATATCTGTTACTATTACGACGCGATTTGATACACCATCATCAGGAAAGTTTACACATCCTTTTTTGAATCGTGCAATTACTGTTCGTGAAGCGGCACGCATACAGTCTTTCCCAGACTCTTTTCACTTTGTTGGCACTAAAGGATCTCAAATGAAACAGGTAGGAAATGCTGTTCCACCTTTATTAGCTAAAGCCATTGCTCAGGAAATTATGAAGGATATAGAAGTCTATAAGGAGGATACAAAATATGCAAAGGCCTGAAAACATGGAGATTTATGAAGATATAGATTTAAAACTTGGCATTAAGTCATCTTTGCCCAACGTTAAAGCGACACTTGCCCTTTTTATTTTGATTTGGAAAAGTGAAGGACGTCCGGCAGAAGTAAAGTATTCGGTTCAAGATGGTGATTCAATCCGTATCTCCGATGAAGTCATGAATCAGCTTGTTGCATACGCTTCACCAGTGTATAGTGGTCATGGCATTTCAGATGAACTATTCCGCAGAACGGTGGGTAACAATCAATTATTAAAATCACAAATGGAAGCTCTTATTGTAGCGTTTGAACTGTATTGGAAATTGGGGAAAATTGTTTTTCAGGATAATACTAAGCCTGTTAGTTCTGAGAGAACAGGCGGTGTGAGATATCCAAAAGAGATACATTTTACTACGAATATGGATATTATTGATGTCGCTATGGTTGTGGCAGAGGAGAAATATAAGAAAGTTTTGCTTAATTGGTTGGGATTGAATGTTGCCACAAGTGAACGTGAAGACAAATTACTTAAATCTGTGTTAACTGCTTTGTCAGAAACAGCAGTATTTAAACTGGATGATAGGGGTCAAGGTGTAATTTTTAATCAAGATAGCATCTATCGTAAACTCTTAACTACCACCGCTACTGTAGACATTAATGGTGATAAAGAAGCCAAGGGTTCATTACGAGTTCTAAAAACCTCACTAAATGATGGAACTAATCCATATTTGAACTATTCGCATGGAACAGTTACTTCTACAAACGATCCAGATCTAAACCTTGCTGATTATCAAAAACGTGTTTCTACATTCTTGTCTCTAAGTACTACAAAAATTGTAGGAATTGACGAGTATGAAGAAGTGCAGAGTGGAGCAGATGAGACACATGAATCCAATGATGACTATCTTGCTGATTCTTCTAGTGCTGAATTATTAAAATTTAGAACGGGATATCAAAATAATGATTTCCACCATAATAGAATTATCTTTGGTGCTCCAGGAACAGGTAAAAGTTATACTTTAAATCGAGATAAGGATTCTTTACTTAAAAATGGTGGCAAGTACGAGCGTGTGACTTTCCATCCTGACTATTCTTATGCTAACTTTGTGGGAACTTACAAGCCTACGATGGTGGATTCAGCAAAAAATCTTATCGGAAGCGAAGATGAGAGGGCTATTTTAACTGTTCTATTGGATGATAAAACGGCTCAAGAAAAATATGATTTGCTATATAACAAATTTAAAGATGGCTCTGATACTAGTGGTAATAATAGCGTTGAACGAAATCATGGTCATGCGATTAGGCAATATGTAAATCTGATTTCAAATAAAAACCCTGCTAGCGAAATTACATATGAATACGTTCCTGGCCCATTTATGAGGACGTATGTTAAAGCACTTAAAAATGCTCAGTCAGATAATCCTAAGCCATATTTATTAATTGTTGAAGAAATTAACAGAGCGAATGTTGCAGCTGTATTTGGTGATATATTTCAGTTGTTAGACCGTGATGATGATAATGTTAGTGAATATGCTATTCAAACATCTGAGGATGTTAAAAAATATCTTGCTAAAGAATTAGGTGGTAAGCCAAAAGAGTATTCTGAAATCAAGATCCCAGATAATATGTTTATATGGGCAACTATGAATAGTGCTGACCAAGGTGTATTCCCGATGGATACTGCATTCAAACGTAGGTGGGACTTCACTTATTTAGGTATTGATGATAGTGAAGAAAAAATTGTAGGTAAAACTGTTGAACTGGGTAAAGGTGCAAACAAGAGAAGCGTTGAGTGGAATGAATTGCGTAAGGCAATAAATACTGAACTTCTTTCATATAAAGTGAATGAGGATAAGTTGATTGGCCCTTATTTTCTGTCAAAAAAAATCGTTCCTGAAACTGAGCCTATTAATCCAACAAAGTTTATCGCCGCATTTAAGAGCAAAGTTATTATGTATTTATTTGATGACGCAGCAAAACAAAAACGCCAGACTCTTTTTGATGGATGCAATGACAAGACAAAATACTCTTCGATTTGCAAAGAATTTGAGGATAAGGGTGTATTTATCTTTGCCGAAAATATTAGTAATAAATTCCCTGCTACTACTCCTATAATTACAGAGGACGGCGCAGAATGATATCGAAGTTTGTCCGAGAACAGAAAAGATACAATCAAACTGAATTACAGGGCATCTTTCAATGCTCGGAAGAAAAAACCGTAAGTATTATTAAGCGTTTGAAAGAGTTTGGTGTTCTAAAGGCTGTAAAAGCAACGGATAATCAAAAAAATATGTCAGATCTTTTGGACGAAGATATTGAAGTTGTAGATGTAGAGATTGGTGAAAGCGAATATCTTTATGTGTTTACTTTCGTTGGAGTAATAACTGTTTGGGGTATTGTATTAAAATGCTATCCTAAATATATCTTAACTAATAATGAGCCTTTACCAGAGTTAAAAAAAATAATAAAAGTTCTTGAAAAGTATAATGCCAAGGAGCAAATTATTCGTATGTATAATGATAACAGTGAGAGCAGTGCTTTCAACTTGCTTGCTGTTATGATTTTCTTGCTAAATGACTACTACGAAAATGGTGCATATACGAATACAAAAAATATAATTGAAACTAATGGTTCTGGTGAAATACTGTGGGACAAGACGATAAATGAGACCTTTACTTACCTCAGTAATAATCGACCATATTACACAGAACTGTTTACACAAAAACGTATTAATGATGATTTTGACTACTTTAAAAGACTTCATGGATCTATTGTAAGTATTTGCTCTAGAGAACTACAAGATGCAGATTTGTTGGATTTGTTTGATATATTACCGATTGAAGTGTCTGATGAAGAACTAAGTGACTTTGGAGAAACAGACTATATACTTTACCGCATACAAAATGAATTGAGTTTGCAGTTTAATACAAGAAAGCAGATATTACTAAAGACATTATATGCCTTTGTTGCACATAGTAGCGCTCTTGCAGAAATTGATTGTTTCACTATGTTTGGTACAAACAGTTTTAATCTAGTATGGGAAAAAGTATGTGCAGAAGTACTAGACAATCAATTACAAACTCCACTCGGTTCACTGTCTATCACTTTAACTGACGGATACAATCCTTATGATCTGCTCATTTCACTAATAGAAAGGCCAAAGTGGAATGGTTATAAGCATGATGGTTCTGAGTTTCAAAAGGCTGCTAGGGAAACCCTCGTTCCAGACCTTGTGTCAATCCATAAGAAGAATAACTCACACCAGTTCATTATATTTGATGCTAAGTATTATAATATTCAACTTGCGCATGGCAAAGAACTACGGGGACAACCCGGAATTGGCGATATTACAAAGCAGTACTTATATCAGTTGGCATTTAAAAAATTTGTTAATGATCATGGAATTCAAGATGTTAAAAATTGCTTTCTGTTTCCAACTGAACAACATAGCATTATTAATAAGGGATACGTCAATATAGAAATGTTAGATGCTCTCGGGTTACAGAATATACAAATAAGACAGTTGCCCGCAGAATTGATATACTCGTACTATTTAGCAAATGAAAAAATGAGCATAGGTTTACTTCATTTATAAAGGATATATGTGGTATTTATGGTATATAATCTTTCATTTAAAGAAAATATGGAAGAAAGATTCTGTAATGAAATGTTTGCTGTCATAAATTTAGAGAAGTTGTATCGATGGTAAGACTAGGTAAATAAAGGCCTTTTTATGATTCGAAATAGATTTAGTTAGATAAAAAATAGCCCATGACTTTAATATAGAGTTGTGGGTTTTTACTATAGGTCTTATTGAGAAATGGAGAGGATTAGGATGAATGAATTCGACCTTTTAACAAAATATATACCGTTGCTTCGAAGAGAGCGGCTTGGTGAATGGGTCATAGATCAAGAAAATGATGGAACAGCGGAACACCCGATTCAGATGCCCTATGTGAATTATTCCGAAACGGTCCGTCGTTTTATCGAGGATGTCTATACCTTTGCAGAACAGCATCAAGAACTGGAGATTACCCGCTATAGAGAGATCCTCAAAGAAAATGGAATTGAATGGGGAATGAACGACATGGAGGATGTGGACGTTTCCAATTTAAATTCGCAATGTGTACTGGCTCTCATCATGGGGGTTCTGAGAGCTGAACGATTTTGCGAGGGTGTCATACTCGATTTCTTTAAAAACGGAGCTATTGTCAAGTGGCTTGAAAGATTGGAACGTTTGGAGTAAGAGAGACTAGATTTCGGGGTGATCAAATGAAAAACAAAACAGATGTAGCCCACATGTATCCTACTATGAAAATAGAAGAAATTGATCATATTTTATTATATGATCTTGATGCAATAAAAATTGAAAAAGAAGATGAACGTATAAAATTCATTTTACAAGATCCCTATTGTCCTGATAAACATCATATTCACAGTGTGTATGTCATCTATAAAAGGTCTATACTCAATTTACTTGAAGGTAGGATTCGTTCTATTCATAGTCATGAATTCATGACTGCTAAGAAAAAGGATCGAACGATTTCTATAGAAGATATAGAATATGTATTAGAGATCGCTACAGTTGTGGTTCTTGCAAGTGAAAATAATGGAATATTGACGAATTATTTTTATAGTGGAGTCGGACAAAGGTTAGATTGTATTTTTAATCTATGCTTAGGTTATTCAACAGATTTACAAAAGAAAGAACATAAAGTAAGTTTGCAACGATTTATGGATGATATAAAGATTGTTGAAGAGATGGGATTGTTAGAAAAAATAGTAGGATAATGAGCAAAACCTAGATTTTAGAGAAATCTAGGTTTTTTTGTGCTTTTGAAAAATTTAATCAACTTCATGTTGACCTTCCCCTTAACTGAAAGGTTTATACTGTGATCAGATCAACAAATCGGAGGAGATGCAGGATGTTCAAGATCGGCGATTTTTCTATGTTAAGTAAAGTGCCTGTCAAAACCTTAAGGTATTACGACCAAATTGATTTATTAAAGCCTCAGCAGATCGATCAAGATTCGGGATACCGTTATTACTCAGCTGAGCAGTTACTTGAGGTCAATCGAATTTTTCTCTATAAGGAATTAGGCTTTACGTTAAAGCAAATGGGGCAGCTTCTTCGTGAAGATATCTCAGTAGAGCAAATTCAGGGCATGTTTCTCTTGAAAGAGAGTGAGATTCAGCAATTGATCGAGAGAGAACAACAGAAATTAGCCCGTATTAAGGAGCGGATGCATCTCATCAAACGAGAGGGGTGTGTTGAAAAAGAACAGGAGGTCATCATTAAATCTGTTGAAAGTAAACGCATCATGTCTTTTCAATCCAACGGAACTGTTGAAGAAATCCCTTCATTCTTTCAAATGTTTCATCATTTATTACATAAACATCAACAAGAATCGATCTCGGGACCACAAGTGGTGCTATGGAGAGAATCACTGGAGAAAGAAAGTGAGTTCGAATTTGAGGTGGGGTATTCCGTCAAATCGTTAAGATGCTCTCTTCCTCAGGGAATGACAATTCGCACGTTACCTGCAGAAGACACCATGGCAACACTCTTATTTCATTCCCATTCTCCATCCGCACAAACTGCTTGTGTTGACCTGGCGACATGGATTGAACATAACGGATACCGCGTGAAAGATGATCAGCCGGGCCGAGAAATCTATTACCCATTGTCAGAAAATGAAGAAGGCAGACTCATTGAAATTCAAATTCCTATTAAAAATGAAATCAAATCGTAAACATGGCCCAAAGGAGAAACGTCACGATGCAAAATAAAACCGTTGTCTATTTACTTGCTTTAGCAGCTTTTTTAATCGGAACGATCGAATACATCATTACGGGCATTATTCAAATGGTCGCACATGATTTACATGTCACAACGTCTACTGCTGGCTTATTGGTCACATCTTTAGCACTTTCGGCCGCAATCGGTGCACCGATTGTCATCGCACTAACCATCAATATGGACCGCAGAAAAATATTAACATGGACGCTGATCATTTTTATTTTAAGTAACTTCATCACAAGTATCAGTCATTCGTTTGAAATGGTCATGATCACAAGAGTTTTACAAGGAATCAGTGGGGGAACGGCGATTGTAGTGGCGATGGCGGTTGCAACTCGTCTTGTAGAACGGGAAAAAAGAGGAACAGCGATTGGCATCATTTTAATGGGATTGAGCAGCTCCTTGGTTTTAGGCGTTCCAATCGGGACATTTCTAAGCAGTGTGATCGGATGGAAAGGATTATTCGCAGCCATTGGAGTGATCACGCTTATTCCGCTGATTGTGGTGTATAGGCGGATCCCTTCTATGAAAGAACAAGAACCGGTGACGCTTCGTATGCAATTATCGATTTTAAAAGACAAGCGTATATTACTTGCAGTGGCAGTCACGTTATTCTATGTAGGGGGATATTCCACGTTATTTACCTATTTAACGCCCTTCCTGCAAAAATCAGCCAACCTAAGCATCACAGAAATCAGTGGCATTTTGTTACTAGCGGGAATATGCAGCTTTTTAGGGTCAAGCCTTGGAGGGATGGCAGCAGATAAAAAAGGACCAATCTTCACGATTTTTTCTGGCATCATCTTGCAAATCATGATGCTCATGCTACTAGCATTTGTCACAGGGAATCTCGTGGTCATGGTGGCTGTTATCATGATATGGATGATCGCAACATGGAGTACATCACCAGCTCAGCAGCTATATCTTGTAACCCTTGTTCCAAAATCTCCTGATATCGCATTAAGTGTCAATACATCATTTATTCAATTCGGATTTGCTTTAGGCTCGGGGTTAGGGGGGATTGTATTGAGCAGGACATCTATATTGCACCTGAGCTGGATCAGTGCTGGAACGGTTCTTCTCGCTTTACTGATGGTGGCGTTTGACAGAATTTCTCAGCAGAAGAGTTTGAAGGTGATCGAGCAAGGAAGGTAACTTAAATTCAATTTTGTATGGAAGGGACTACTTATTTTGGGTAGTTCCTTTTTGATTTGAAGAATGCACCAGTAAAGTTGTTTATTTGATACAATAGGGGGCAATATCCAAAGATTGAAGGCATTCATATATTTCTTTTAAAAACGATGAATATCAAACAAAAGCACCACTAGGCGAGGAGAGAAAATAAATGCAAATAAGCGAGGAGATCATCAATCGAAAAGGTGCTCGAAAGGGGACTGATATCCCTCATGACGTCTTGTTCCTTTTGAATCAAGGAAAAATAGAGAGTGTGAATTTAACTGAATGGCTGGCTGTCAATCATGTGACGCTATTACGTCATGTTTTGCCATCCGTTGGTTTAGACCATCATTTAGACGGTTTAACATCTAAGATCACTCAACAAAAGGCTGAGTCTGGAATGAAAGCAATTCGTCTTATCGGTCAATTGTTAGATGAATGGCTACAGAAAGAGAATGGGGAAAAACAAGCGGAAGTGCTACAGGTATTTACTCACCATGTATCTGATAGCGTCCGTTGTTGGGCTGCTTATATGAACAAACACCGTTTATCAACTTTGGAAGAGAAATTGGCGTACATTCAACCATTTGCAGCTGATCCTCATTTTGGAGTTCGAGAAATTGCGTGGATGTCAGTGAGAGAAAGCCTAACGGATCAGCTCGATCAAAGTATAGAACATTTAACAGAATGGGCTAAAAGTAAAGATGAAAATATTCGCCGATTCTCAGTAGAAGCTATTCGCCCAAGAGGTGTTTGGACAAAGCATATTGAGTCATTAAAACAAGAGCCAATGAGGGCACAGCCTATTCTAGACTTGCTCAAATCTGATCCATCAACATATGTTCAAGATTCTGTAGGAAACTGGCTCAATGACGCTAGTAAAACACAACCAAATTGGGTCATAAACCTGTGTGAACAGTGGTTAAAAGATTCTGATACTAAAGCAACCAGCAGAATTGTCAAGAAAGCCAAAAGAACGATTGTGAAGGGGAACTTGTGAAGAAGTACATAAACTGAATTTCCCCTTTTGGAGGGTATTTCTATCAATAGATCATTAGAAAGAAAGTCTCAAAGTTAACTCAGTAAACTAACTGCCCCATTTCGTGGGGTTTTTCATTTTTTATAAAAAATCTAGTCTCCTCAATTCTGCATTCTTTATATAGATCTTATCCTCTCATCGTCGTACTTTTGAATGAAATTGACTCAATAGAATTGACGTAAGAACCATGAATAGGCGAAGATGATATAAAATGTAAGATAAAGGGAGACGAATAATGATACATATCGTATTTGGGGCAGCAACTGCTGGTAGTTTAAAACAAGCATTACGAGAAATGAAGCAAAAACCAGTGGAAGACATCATCACCTTTGATGATATCTACTCCATTGGCCCACTTACACACTTACATGAACGTCAAGGACAAGAGACTCGTATTGAGTGGCTTCGTCATGTCATGTCCAATGAGTTTGGTAGATTTGATGATATGGTCATCGATCAGCAAATAATGATTCAACAAGTGAAGGATATAAAAGATGGATCACATTTAATGATATGGATAGGCAACAATGCACATGAACAAATAGGTCTACGATTTGCCATCTATTTATTAAAAGGAAAAAACGTGGACGTGTCTGTCATCAATACAGCGATTGCATATGATCACCATTTTAATACAAAGACGTTTCGCATGGACCTTCGACATACTGGGGAAATCCCATCTGAAAAATTTAAAATTATTTATGAAAGTAAAAATCACTTTCACACCATTTCCAAGGAAGAAAGAGAACGATTACAAGAAGAGTGGCTTCACATTGCCGAAACAGATCATACGCTGCGGATATGGCGAAGTGAACAAACAATTAACGTACCAGAAGATGAATTTGATGCTTATTTAGTAAAAATGGCTAAGCGGCTTCATCTGTCCGAGCCAGAAGAGGAATACATTGTAACTCCACGCTTAATTGGAGAAGTCCTTGGTCATTTAGAACAATATATCGGAGATGATTTTATTGAGTATCGGCTAAAGAAGCTGATTGATCAAGGTGTTTTTGCTATGAAAGGAAAACGAACGTCCATGCGTTATTACTCGATAAAACTGACAACATTTGGTCGGGAATTCAAAAAATGGGTATGTTGTCGTGATTTTGAGCACCAACCTTATGTGAAAATTGAAGGAACCTATGGTGGCGAACCTTTTCAATGCGGACATTGTCAATGTCATTTAGAAAGAGATGATGTACCTATAAGCGATGTACTATTCTCTAAAATATGGAATTGGGCCATACAGTATGGTTGTTGGTTTGATGAAGAAACAGATGACTTGCTGCCAGAAGGGGTAGAAATGGAAAAGAAATTTAATCAAGCAGGGGAGTGTATAACGGAAGAAGTGAAGAATGCGTTATCTCCTAAGTATCAAGTCGAATATAGCCCCAGTGAAATGACAAGACATTTCATTTAGTGAATAAAATTCAATAGCACTATACAAAATAAATCTTTACATCATTCCCCATCATCATGTAATATATGGAGAAATCAAAAGCGAAGAAAAGGACATGAGCAGCTTTTATTGGTTCACAGAGAGGGAAGTCACGGTGAAATCTTCCTAACGCAGAAAAGTTGTCTTACCACCTTTGAGCTGTATTGGGGAAATTACAGTATCCAATACCGTCTACGCCACGTTACGGCACCAAGAGCCATAAAGCGAATACGCGTTATGGGAATTTGGGTGGAACCACGGATCACACATTCGTCCCTTTATGAGGGATGGGTGTGTTTTTTTTGTTTACTTTTATAGCATGATTGCTTTGAAAAGGACATGAGTAGCTTTTATCGGTTCACAGAGAGGGAAGTCACGGTGAAATCTTCCTAACGCAGAAAAGCTATCTTACCACCTTTGAGCTGTATTGGGGAACATTACAGTATCCAATACCGTCTACGCCACGTTACGGCACCAGAGCCATAAAGCGAATACGCGTTATGGGAATTTGGGTGGAACCACGGATTACACATTCGTCCCTCTATGAGGGATGAGTGTGTTTTTTTATTTCAAAAAAGAGAAAGGTGTGTCAGTGATGAGAGAAAAAATGGTGAAAATTCAATTTCCAGATGGAAAGATCAAGGAGTTCTCCGCAGGTACGACAGTCGCAGAGGTTGCCTCCCATATTAGCCCAAGTTTAAGAAAAAAAGCAGTAGCGGGAAAGATCAATGATCAGACAGTGGACTTAAGTTATCCGTTAAACAACGATGCGGGGGTTTCGATTCTAACACTTGATTCAAAAGAAGGGCTGGAAGTGTTACGTCATACAGCTACACATGTATTAGCCCAAGCTGTGAAAAGGTTATATGACAATGTGACACTGGGGATCGGACCTGTCATTGAGAATGGATTTTACTATGATATGAAGCTGAATCAAACGTTAAGCGTAGAGGATTTGGCAATGATTGAAAAAGAGATGAAAAACATCATAAACGAGAATCACCTTATTCAAAGAATGGAAGTCTCTTACAAAGAAGCTGAAGTGATGTTTGCACATGATCCATATAAACTGGATATTTTAAAAAGTCTCCCTCGACAAGAAGCCATCACGATTTATCAGCAAGGAGAATTTATCGATTTGTGCCGCGGTCCCCATTTACCTTCTACAGGGTATTTAAAGGCATTTAAACTAACACGTGTGGCAGGGGCTTATTGGCGGGGAGATAGCAATCAGGATGTCTTGCAGCGAGTGTATGGTGTAGCGTTTCAGCATCCAAATCATCTAGCTGATTATCTTCATTTCATGGAAGAAGCAAATAAACGTGATCACCGGAAATTAGGGAAACAGTTATCCCTCTTTATGTTTTCAGAAGAAGCGCCAGGCATGCCGTTTTATTTACCAAAAGGTCAGATTGTCAGAAATGAATTAATGGCCTTTTCAAGAGAAGTGCGAGGAAAAGCGCAATATGAAGAAGTAAGTACGCCATTTATGATGAACCAAGAACTTTGGGAAAAGTCAGGTCATTGGGATCATTATCATGAGAATATGTATTTCTCAGAAGTAGACGATACAAGTTTTGCTTTAAAGCCGATGAACTGTCCAGGGCATATGCTCATGTTCAAAAATAACTTATATTCCTATAGAGACCTTCCAATTAGAATGTCTGAATTTGGTCAGGTGCATCGTCATGAATTCAGCGGAGCATTAAATGGATTGTTCAGGGTCAGAACATTTTGCCAAGATGATGCCCATATTTTTTTGAGAGAAGAACAAATTGAAGCTGAAATTAAACAGATTTTCCAATTAGTTGATTACGTATATCGGACATTTGGTTTTGAGTATTCAGTCGAACTATCCACTCGTCCAGAAAAAGCATTAGGGGATGACGCTATTTGGGATGTATCCGAAAAAGCGCTAAAAAATGTGCTTGATCAGTTAAAGATTGACTACTACTTAAATGAAGGAGATGGGGCATTTTATGGTCCGAAGATCGACTTTCATATTCAAGATGCACTAAAGCGGAGCCACCAGTGCGCCACAATTCAGCTGGATTTTCAAATGCCAGAGAAATTTGATTTAACATATATCAACGAGAAAAATGAAAAGGTGCGGCCAGTTGTCATTCATAGTGCCATTTTTGGTTCACTTGACCGGTTCCTTGGTATTCTCATTGAACATTTTGCGGGCGTCTTCCCGTTATGGCTCGCACCAATCCAAGTACAAATCATACCTGTCTCAAGCGTTCACCTTGATTACTGCATAGAGGTGCGGCAGCAATTAAGAAATATCGGAATTAGAGTCACAATCGATGAACGGGATGAAAAACTCGGCTATAAAATGAGAGAAGCACAAATGCAAAAAATTCCTTATATCGCTGTCATTGGAGATACAGAAATGCAAGAAAAAACACTGAACATCAGACAACATGGAGAAAAAATGTCAAAGCTGCTGTCTATTGATGACTTTAAACACTTGGCAGCCCAGCAAATAAAAGACAGAACAGCTCAAATATGATGTGCTGATTTCATGAAGAAGGATAAGACGTTCATTGAATGGTGGGCGTCTTTTCATTTGTGAAAAAGCCGAATTGACAATTGAAAGGGAAAATATTGAAACATTTTTTCGTTAAAATCGTAATAAGGATAGAGCGTTTATCAGAAAAATTTGAAACGAGGAGGAGTTTATCACATGGAACAAGCTGCACTAAAAAAGATGAGGACAAAACAAATCGCTATCTCTAATTTATTTGTCGGACTTATGATCATCATTTTTTTTATGTTGATTCAAATTGTTAAAATCCAACTGACACATTTCCTTTTTTGTTTAGGAATTTTAATCCTTATCCAAGGCATTTTAGGCTTTATCAGAAAAGGAACAACAAAGTCTTTCATCCCTATTTTAGAGCAGGTAGCTATTTATGAAAAAGAGAAATTAGGGAAAGAGTGGGAAAAAGAAAAACGGTTAGATCATGTGTGGAAAATCATATTGAGTGTCATTATGTTTATTCAATCATTCACTTTACAAAATGTGGATAATGCATTCAGTGACGTCGATCCTGCATTGATCATTTTCTTGTTTTTGATGGTTCTAGCCATTTTAAATATAAGCATGCTTTTTCGTTTTAGAAAAATTGACCGATCGACTGTAGGTGAATTAACAGGCTACACAAAAGAGTCAAATATAATGGCAATCGCATTAGGATTTTTTATGGCAATCGTCATTTTCATCTTTATCGTTATTTTTATTCTTCCATAAAACATCATCATTTTGAGGTGAATTTATTGAATGCAAACATTCAACAACTGATCGACCAGACAAAGGTGACATTTGGCTTAGATCTTTACTATCTAAAAAGACACAGTTTTCATCGCTACGTCAATATGTTCAATGAAACGGTGTATACATTGAATATGGAATGGTTTCCCTCTCATGAAACGGAACCTGAGGACGATGATCTAAACCCAGACGGCACAGCTGTCATTGAAGTGAACTTGAATACAGGACAGACCGAATCAGTTATTTTTGTTATGGACAAAACCTATGCGCAGCATGGTGTCACGTTTAAGAGACCTTATCCAGCTCATGTCATTCAATGGATCGAACAAGAAACAGGATTGATCTATGGAGAGCATTTTCATATGCATCAGAAGGAAAAAGGGGAACTTTCTTTCGAAGAAGCAATAGATGGTGTGAAAGTAACACCTTCAGGCAGAATCGAAGTGAAATGGAATGAACATGGACAGCTCATGTACTTTACACACCACGGTCCATTTTTAGCCAAAACATTACTGAAAGATGAGGAGTATGTGCTTTCCCTTGATCAGGTGGAGAACTTAGCTGAGCAGCAAGTGCAGCTGTTTCAATGGCCTTCCTTCGAGCACAATCAAATCCGGTCTATTTATGCGTTAGAAGAAATCTATGTGAAGAACGATGGAACAGGAACTCTTCCGTTTGAAATTGGGCGTGAAGAAACGCATTGTATACACATGAATGAAGTCATTGAGTGGAATGAACCGATAAACAGTGCCTTTGAAAAAAAAGAAATGGACATTCATGAGAACATTTCAGCTGAACAAGCTTTCTCATTGGAATCATCACCAGATTCCCTCCCGATATCAAAAGAAGACCAGGATGAGTGTATCAAAGCAGTCTGCACCTTCTTGGCGCAAAAATATCCAAAGGATACAGGAAAGTGGGTTCTAAAAACACTCCAACGTGATCACGGATACATCCATGCGATATTAAAAACGAATGAACAAGAAGGCTGTGGATTTATGGATAAAATCAAGGTCTTCATTGATGCCAACACTTTTGAAGCCATTAATTACATAGATAAAAAAGAGATGTTTCAAGTATGTGGGATACTCAATCCATCTCAAACAGCTAGTGAAATCACCATAACTCAGAAACAAGCCTTTGAAACATTGAGAGAACGCCTCGAACTTATACCTATCTATGTCTATGACGATGTGCAAAAACAATATGTTTTATGCGGCAGGCTCGATTGTCATGATGGCATTGATGCAGTGAGCGGCGAAGTGTTCTCTTTGACAGACCTTTCATAACTTCCAAAAGAACAGTGAGGAGCTGTTCTTTTTTTTGTCCCATCTCCCTCTTTTTTGCAGAAAAATGGAATATTGTAGCAGGAAGTTGTCATTTCATCACGAAAGAAAACAGGTAAGAATATGATCATAGGTCCATTGTTTGGATTCGTGGTGGAGTCAATGAGAAGACATAGGAAACGTTATACATATTGAACATTCGTGACAGTACAGTTGATCTACAGTATCAAGTCTAAAAAGTGAGTGATCATGTCTCAAGCCGTATGCGAAAATACGTGTACCGAGATCATATGATGAGTTGGTTCCGTTTGTTTTTAGGTGAGTTTGAAGCCAAGTTAGAAGAAAGTGAGGATATCTACCTTGAGTACATTGGAAGTGTTTCGTCAGTTTTTGGTTGACCATTATCCTGCGTTACAAGATGAGCTTTGGCTGAAAGATGTTGATACCCTTCGAATCTCTCCTATTCTTCATCCTTTTCTGAAAAGCAAGCTGCCAGATGGGATTGAAAAATTCACTTGTGTCCTATTCACGCAGCAAACAGATCAAACCACTGCCCCGCTCAAAGTATACCTTTTATTAGATGAATATGGGCAATCGCTTTACGCCATTGATTTGATGAATGAACAAATCGTGCTTCATTAATACAGAACCAAAAAGCTGCTTGAGCTTGTCTCAGCAGCTTTTTTTATGATGAACATCAGTTTGTCATATCAACCAATCTGCGGTGCAAGTTGTCCAATTCTTTTTTTGTTGGAAAAGAGCTGATCAGCAGCGTAGATCGCCCGAACTGAAGAGGAAGCTCAGTATCGGTCACAATCATATCAATCCCAAGTTGATCCATCGTGACATCATTTAACGTATTTTCTGGACTTGTGAAAATGTGAATGAGAGGAGGCACACTTAATTTAATTAAATCAGCAATAAACAAACTATGATAATAACCTAATGTTGAAGTAACAAAAATGTTCAGCACGTTTCTCCGTTCCATCTCCAAATGAACAAGCCCTCTCCAGGAAGATGTAATGATACGAATCAATTCCCGTTCATTTTTCACAAAAGAAGCGAGGATATCGTCTGTTTTTAACTCTTGGATGATATGACTAATCCTCGAATAGAAGTAGGGAAACTGTTTTTTCACCTCTGATAAATAGCTCGATTTCTTTTTGAAAAGGAATCCATCTCTCACGGTAATTTCATTGGAATACACATAATATTGGAGAAGAACGAGTGTCATCACCTTACGATTCGCTATTTCTTGATGAAAAATCGACTCCAACTGGGTGATAAATGAATGAATGGCATCATAGAGGCGTGGTGTATGCGACTGAAAGAACGTCAATTTTTCTTCGACAGACTCAATTGATTTAAAGTGTCCAATAGCTGGTTCGATCAATAGCAAAAAGACAAATTCATGGTGATCCAGCGTCACATCAAATACGTCTTTGGTCATTCGACAGATGTGCTCTTCCCATCTTTTGATTTGATCATAGATCCCTTTAGCTGTAGAGGTTTGTTTTTCTTCATTCATTGAGTATGTATATTTACGGCTGATTGTAAAACCTTTTCGCATTCGGTGAATGGAAACGCCGAGCCACAGGCAGTATTTATCTATCGCGACATCTGGTACATTGACTTCGAGCACCTGAAATAGTTCTTGTAATAAATTCACTGCGTCTTGTTTTTGAATATCATCAAATGGCCAAAGGCGGCTTCCATACACTTCAAATAAAAATTCAACAAAGAATTGACGAATCTCCTTCTCATTTCCATGAAACTGCATACTATCTGGGCGTAACTCGATGTCATAGGATGTAAGGATCGAGTTGATTTTATGAATTGTGTTATACAATGTGGATCTACTGATATTCAGCGTTTCCATCCATTCATAGAAAGATCTGTTTTCTTCAAAAAAAATGCCGTCAATCAATCGAATTTCAATCGTATCCTTTAGAATTTCTTTGATATAGTAATCCACTCGTATCGTCTGCGTATTACAAATGGATATGCCTTGTCTTGGCTTTATGTGGATTAACGCTTCTCCATTCTCTGTTTGGAACGATTTCATTTGTTCTAAATCGCTTTGAATGGCTCGAACAGAACCGATATGTTCATTCGATATCTCTTGAAGGCTCCACCACTTATTTTTGGATACAAGCAATTTTAAAATGTTTATCCATCTCTTTGATTTATTATCAATGAGCTCCATCAAACAACTAACTCCTTCCTTTAGCTTGCCTCTATATTATGAAGTTCACTTAAAGAACATTTGATTCTCAAAATAGGCATGAAATGATTGTAATGTTTAGGCTAAATCGTTTTGTCTTCACTTTTCATGATAAAAGAGAAAAAAATTAGACGAAAACAAATGTTATGCCCTGATTCTCCATATTTTTCTATTGAAAGGTGATAAATATGCCAAGAATCCTATAAAAATGGATCATTTTAGATATTTTGTTTATTTTTTTGCTGTTGAAACGGTAAATGTAAGAATAAAAAGCATCGGCTTTTTGATTAACATATGGAAGGGAGTAGAAGGAATGCGATCTATATGATGCTGAACTATCTCACCATACATACCATATGATACATGCTTGTTTTATATGAACGTTCTATATGTGAATACATGCTTATATATGCATGTACTAATCATTTGTTGTTCATTCCAGTATAAATAGAAAAATTCACATTTATTCTTTTCATGTTCCCTCTCACTATTCCCCATTGCTATAGACCCCTATCCAGCTACTATATCTACTACTCATCATGACCTTTCAAACTCATGATTGATCAACTCATTTTATTCATAGGGTCTTAAGGTGCAATTTTTAGAAAAATTTGATCAGAAGCGGAGTGATTGATCAGACAGTATACAAATGATTTTTTAATTGTTGTTGAAAAATAATTGTAGAAAAGGGTGGATGTATTGAAAAGAATATTATCGGTGGCACTGATGACCGTGTTAGTCATACAGTCTAGTATATTAGGAATCTTGCCTTTAGCAGGGGCACAAGCTAAAGACATTCAAGAGAATATCTATGGGAATATTGAGTTTGCTGATAGCGAAGGCAACAAGTTATCAAACATAGAAGATCAGCAAGTTAGAAAGGCCATTGTGCATTGGTCTATCAAAGGAATTGATCTCAAAAAGCAATATCCGTATATTCTCTCTCTTCCTTCAGTCATGCAGGTAGAGAAAGAGCAGAAAGAACTCATTACTGCCGATAACATCCCTGTTGGTGAGTATACCGTTTCAAAACAAAATGAAGTGACGGTCACATTCAATGAGGATATTGAGCTTGATCCGAATTTAGAAGGATCTATAGATATTGTCGTCACCAGTATAGCTGAGAAAAAAGAGAAAACAAAGCAAAATGAGCATAAAGAAAATCTTTCAAAAGATGATTCAACCTCATCGGAGAAAGACAAAGCTGCTAACAATCAAGAAACTGTTCAAAAGACACAAAGCGATGAAGATGAGTTACTAAAAAACAAAGTGAATGTGTCTAATCGTGTAGGATTGCAAAGTGTTTCAAAACAAATGCAGATACAAGAAAATCTCCTTACTGATGCGAAATTAATTTTTGAAGATCAGGAAGGTAATTCAGTTGATAAGCCTGACGTCAACTCACTGATTTCCATTAACTATAAGTGGGCCATCCCGAATGGTCATAACTATAATGGCGGGGATGAATTCCATTTCAAGGTTCCAGAGGAATTAGTCATTTACGAAAAAATCGATCGTCTCGAGATGAAATTTAATCAATCGATCATCGGTTATTTTTCTGTAGATGAAAGCGGAAATGCCTCTATCGAATTCACAGATTTTATTAAACAATATTCAAATATCCAAGGAACACTTCAAGTATGGACACAATTAGATAAACAAACAGTGATCACTGAAGAAAAAGAAGTGGTGATTACCCCGATTGAAGGCAAAGATACGATATCGATTCCGATTCAATACATTCCAAATGGTCCGAATGTCTCTAAAAAGGGAGAACCCAATCGATCTTACAATGCTGAAACCATTCAATGGACAGTCGATTTTAATATGGACTTAGATGATGTGAAACAAGCGAAACTGTTAGATCCGATTCAAGAAGGTCAAGCGTTAAAAAAAGATTCAATCAAGCTTTATCGTGTAGATACAAAGCTAAATGGTGAAACATCGCTTGGACAGCTGCTTGACGAAAATCACTACACCATCGGCCAAACAGCAGATGGTCAAGATTTCACGATCGAATTTAAAGATGACGTGCATCTCGCTTACCGTTTAATGTATGAAACGGACATTACGAATCAAGATCAGTCTGCATTTCGTAATAAAGCCTCCCTTGTCTCTGCTGATAAAGAGATTAGTTCAGCAGAAGGAACAGTGAATGTGACAAGAGGCAGTCCTTTAAATAAAAAAGCCGCCCACTACGATCAAGTCACTCAAACGATTACTTGGGAAATTCGGTATAACTATAACGAAAAAAAGCTGGCTCAAAGGGATGCTTTGATAGAAGACTTCTTTAACGGTACACAGGCGCTAATATCTGACTCAATTCAAGTCAAAGAAGTCACAATTGATCAGAACGGCAATGAAGCAGGAACAAAAGCATTTGAAAATTACGTGGTTCAACCTCAAAAAAAGGATGAACAAAACGGGTTTACCTTGCAATTCAATCAAGATATCCAATCGGCTTACCTGATCACATATCAAACAAAAGCAACCGAGCGAATTTTCGAAGCTGAAGACATTATCAATACTGTAACAGCTGGCAAAGAGAGCAAACAAGCGAAGCAAAGAATTGATCAGCAAATCCTAACGAAAAACCACGGAACACCGAATTACAAGAACAAAACCATTCCATGGCGTATCATCTTCAACAAAGATCAACAAACCATGAACAACGTGATATTAAAAGATACGTTTACAAACGAAGGATTGACGCTGCAAAAAGATAGTTTAAAAGTGACGACAGGTAATACAGTGCTTGAAGAAGGCACAGATTATCAAATCGTTGAACATGCAAATGGATTTGATATTCAATTTACAAAAGAAATCAAGACAGAACATACTATCACATATACAACGTCTTTTGATTATGAAAAAAGAGCAGATAAAGATCAAAAGAACTTGCGTAACCATGTAAAACTTGAATGGGTAAATGAAGAAGGCAAGGATTTGACGAAGGAAAACCAATCTGTCTTTACGCCTGACACATACACGCAGTCCAATGGGTTCAAGAATGGAACATATGATGCAAAGAAAAAAGAGATCACATGGAATATCGGTGTGAACTATAATTTGAAGCATCTAGAAGAGGCGAAAATCGAGGATTTCATTCAAGGAAATCAGCGTTTGCTTAAAGATTCAATCATCGTCTACTCGCTTGATTTACAAGGCGGGGAAAATGGTGCGGAAGAAAAAGAAGTATTAGCGAAAGAACATTATGACATCAAATTCCTTGAAAATGAAAAGGGAGAATCAGGTTTCGAAGTCATTTTCAAACATGCCATTGATTCCCCATACAAAATCACGTATCAAACAAGTGTTGAAGGAATGGATTTAGTACAGAAAACCTACGAAAATAAAGCGACCCTTTATGATAGAAAGACGAAAGAATCAGACGTGAATGCTGTGGTGTCCATTCCAAATGGAGGGAAATACACGAGCAAATCAGGAAATCAACAAGGGAAAGTCATTGATTGGAAACTGAATATCAACTTTGGTCAATCAACAGTCCAAGATGCGACGATTATCGACCATCCGAGCAGTAACCAAGCCATTATAGAAAACTCATTTCATCTGTACTCGACAACAATAGATGAAAAGGGGCAAGTGACCAAAAAGGAAGAGCTGGAAAAAGGGAAGGATTATGAACTAGACCTTGAATTCGATCCAGATTCTTTTCAAATCAAATTTAAAGAAGAAATCACGAGACCCTATATTTTAGAATACCAATCTCTCATTTTAGATAAGGTGGGAAGTACACTTCAAAACGAAGTAACGTTTAGAGGTGAAAATGTAAAAGAAATCAAAAAGGAATCCGAAGCCTCAATTGTGGTCAAACGTACCGCTGGCATGGGAGATGGCACAGGAGCGATTGGCGCTTTAACCATTCATAAGGTAGATGCGAGTAGTGGAAAAGCGCTAAAAGGAGCAAGCTTTTCTCTGACAGATGCTGCGAGCGGTATCGTCATTGGAACAAAGACAACAGATGAAGAAGGAGCTCTTCGATTTGATCGTCTTCTGTATGGTGACTATATCGTGACAGAAGAGAAAGCACCTGATGGTTATTTGAAAACGAAGGAACCGATCAATGTCACGATTGATCAGCCTTACGAATCAGGAGATCAAACGAAAACAGGAAATAGCATGACGGTGCAAAACCAAGAAATCCGCCAGCATGTGAAGCTCACTAAAAAAGACAAAGAGACGGGTACGGCATTAGAAAATGCAGAATTTGAACTGAGAAATGAATCTGGAGATACCGTCCAAACCCATTTGAAAACGGATGAAAAAGGAGAAATCCTTTTCAAACATCTTGAGCCAGGTTCTTATTACTTTGTTGAGACAAACGCACCGAAAGGCTATCAATTAAATCAGCAAAAATGGCCGTTCACCATTAAAGAAAATCAAACAGAAACAACGGTTGTCACCGCAGTAAATGACATCATCAAAGGCTCTGCAGAATTGAGCAAAATAGGTGAAGGCGGAGAGAGACTAGAAGGTGCACAGTTCAAGCTCTTAGATCAAGATGGGCATGAGCTAAATGGTGCGCTTGTCACAGGAAAAGATGGCAAGATCACGATCAATGAACTAAGACCGGGTACGTATCAGCTCATCGAAACAAACGCACCAGACGGTTATGTATTAGATGAAACACCCATCACATTTGAAGTACCACTCGATCCAAAAGAACCAGTCATCATTTCACAAAAGAACCTCTATGAAACAAGTGCATTAGAAGTGATGAAAGAAGGGGAAGATGGCAAGAAGCTTCAAGATGTTCGATTTGAAATCACGGATCAAAATGACAAAGTTGTGCGTAAAGATTTGACAACAGATGAAGATGGGAAGCTTTTGGTCGATCACCTCAAACCGGGCAAATATCAGCTTGTGGAGACAGAGAGTATTGATGGTTACCAAAAGAAAAATAAACCTTATCCGTTTACCATCGAAATCGCACAAAAAAAACCGGCAGAGATCAAAGTGATCAATGATCTCAAAACTGGAGCTGTCCAGCTCACGAAACTCGGTGAAAAGAATGATGTGCTTGAAGGAGCAGAATTCAAGCTAGTAGATGCAAATGGAAAAGAGATAAAAACAGGTCTTGTCACAGATGAGAACGGGAAGATCATCGTCAACGATCTGAAACCTGGAACCTATCAGTTTGTTGAAACGAAGGCTCCATTCGGTCATGAGCTTGACGAAACACCTGTCACTTTTGCTATGCCATTTAACCCTGAGAAGCTGGTCAGTGTGACAAAAGAAAATAGCCGCACAACTGGCGGAGTGCTGTTACACAAAAAAGGTGAAGATGGGAAATCATTAAAAGGGGTTGTCTTTGATCTATCTGATGCCAAAGGAAAGATAGTGGCAGGAGGAGAAGGGATTACAACCAATCAGGATGGAAAGATTACCTTCACAGGTCTAAAACCTGGAACCTATCAATTTGTTGAAAGAAAGAGTCTTGAAGGCTATGAATTGAGTACGAAACCACTTGTCTTTGAAGTTGAATTAGGTCAAAAAGAATTGATTCAAGTGGAGGCCATCAATCAGCTCAAGAAAGGTTCTGTAGAACTCACAAAAATAGGGGAAGAACAAGAAAGATTGAAAGGCGCAGAATTTACCCTGTTCAATGACGATGGTAAAGAATTGATGTCAGGTTTAACAACAAATGAAAAAGGCATCATCACTGTCAACGATTTGAAACCAGGCGCTTACCAATTGGTTGAAACGAAGGCTCCTTTTGGACATCAACTTGATGCAGAACCAGTAGACTTCAAGATTGATTTCAATCCAAATCAACTGGTGAAAGTGACAAAAGAAAATATTCGGACGACAAGTGCTGTGAAGCTTGAGAAAAAAGGGGAGGATGGTCAATTGCTCGCTGGCGTGACCTTTGACCTGATTGATGCGCACGGTCAGCGTGTGAAGAAAGACTTAAAGACAGACAAAAACGGTCAACTGACAGTCGATCAACTGAAGCCAGGAACCTACCAATTTGTCGAAACAGCAAGCATTGCCGGCTATGAATTGGATCAGACACCTGTCTCATTTACGATTCGATTAGGTCAAGACAAACCCACAAAAGTAGAAATGATCAACAAACTGACGCCGGGAGCAGTGGAACTGACCAAAGTAGATGATGAGGGACACACGCTGGAAAACGCAGAGTTTGCTCTTCAGAGTAAAGACGGGAAAACGCTGAAGAAATCACTTGTAACGGATCAAAAAGGAAAGCTTCACATCAACGATCTAAAACCGGGAGAATATCAATTCGTTGAAACGAAAGCGCCTCATGGCTATGAATTAGATGATCAGCCGATCCGGTTTACGATTGAGAAAAATCAGCAGAAGCCTCTTCAATTAACAGCGAAGAATCACTTGATTTTAGGAAGTCTGCGTATCATAAAGGTAGACCAGCAGACTGATAGAACCTTAAAAGGTGCAGCCTTTGACATTCGTACAAAAGCTGGGAAAATCATCAAATCTGTGACAACAGGAAAAGACGGAGAAGCCATTGTCAAAGGGCTTAAACCTGGTGAATATACACTCACAGAGACGAAAGCTCCAAATGGTTATGTAGCGTTAAAAAAACCACTCGCTTTTACAATTCAAATGGGCGAAGTGGAGATCAAGACATTGATTGTGAAAAATGCTCCAATGAAGAATGAAGTGGACCACACAAATCCTCCAGCTTCAGATCAAGGGGATCAACATCCGCCTCATGACTCAAACGGTGAATTGCCAAAGACTGGGGAAGAATGGCTACGTTATTTGATGTATGCAGGGATTTTACTAGTAGTGTCTGGAACTGTTCTTCTTGTAGTCAGAAGAAGGACCATTCAGTAAAAGGAAGGAACGAGTGTATTGATGAAAAAAAGAACCTTATTAGGCAGCTTTTTGGTGGTCGCAGGACTAATGCTCATCTCCGTTCCTTTTCTATATGAGTGGCGAACGTCTCAAGAGGCAGCAGCCATGGAACAGGCATTGAAAATGATTGAAGAAAATGACAGTGATGCCCTTTCTTCTATTCCACATTTAACTGTGTCAGAAGAAGACCTGCGAGATACGATGGAGCTTGAAATCCCGTCAATTGATTTAAACGAAAAAGTGCTTCCTGTTACAACAAAAGAAAATTTAGGGATTGCACTGACTCAAATCAAATCTCATCAAATGCCAGGGGAAGGAAATTTCACGATTGCAGGCCATAGAGGGTATAGGGGCGACCGGCTTTTCCGGCAGCTGCCAGAGGTGCCTAAAGGAGAAAAAGTCGTCTTACATCATCAAGCAGAAACATACGAATACAAAATTGTCAGCTCAGCTACGATAGAACCGACGGATGTTGATGTACTAAAGGATCGCGGGAAAAATGAACTGACATTGATCACTTGTACTCTTGATGGCCAGAAACGATTTGTCTTAAAAGGAATACGAATCAATGCTTCAAAGGATAAGCAACCGTCGGATGTATAACACCAACATAATAGATGATGAGTTTGATGGAAAAGCAACGCTCACGACCGACATGTTACACCAATTGTTAGTAGAGCATTATCCCACTTTAAAAAACGAACGTTGGGATGTGGATATAGATACAATTCGGACTTCGCCTATTCTTCATCCTTTATTAAGAAGGAAGATTCCGATAGGTATTGAAAAATTCACATGTGTTTTGTTCACGCAGCAGATAGGGTCCTTTGGAGAGCCTTTGATTGTGTACTTTTTATTGGATGAAAAAGGCGAATCGATTTACGCAATGGATTTCTTGCTTGAGCAGCATGATCCACATTAAACGAGAAATAAAAAAGAAAGATCTTTAATGAACGGGTTCGGTTTTAAGGTGGGAAAGTTGTATTAGTCATATAATGAGGACTCTAATTCGTATATGAATTGGAGTTCTTTTATTTGTTTATATGAAAGAGTACAAGCTATCGTCAAGACCTGTGCAGAATATATGGAGTATAATGAAAGCGAAGTCGTTGATATGTTGTTGCTCCATATTTTAGATAATAAAGATTTTATAAAATGGATTGAAAACAGGCGTAATAACTAGCGGATTGTGGTTAAACGGACAAAGAAGATCATCTAGTTTTTATTCCTTCCTCTATTTCTTCGGCAGAAAGATCGGAAAGAATCATGTTTTGACTCCAAAACTCTGATAAAATTCATTTAAATATCCATCATTAGTAGGTGTGGAGGTAAAAGAATGTTAAAAGAAGACCCTGAATATATTTTTCGTCATGATGCACGACCAGAAGCTGTTCATGATTTAGCCGACATAGATGAAAATTCCACAGAGTTAGTAATCACAGGAAAAACAAAAAATATTGAAAGGTTGAACTCTTTTTCTAACTTGACGAAATTGTGGATTTACAAAGTGAGCCAAAAGGAATTCAATACGATCTTGAGCTTAGTTAATCCCAAAATGCTCTATATGCGTGAACTGAGAGTAGAAGATTTATCAATCATCAGTTCTCTTCAAGATGTTGAGGTATTGTCACTTGAATGGAATACAAAGGCACAAAGTTTATGGGATCTATCAAAAAACACTTTTTTAAAATCTTTATCCTTAACAGATTTTTCAAAGTTGAATGACATAGCTCCTTTGCAAAAAAACACTGGTTTAGAATGGTTGCAATTGTCAGGTGGGATTTGGAATACATTAAATTTAAATACTCTTCAACCTTTAAGATACCTCAAACATTTAAAATATCTGTGCTTATCAAATATAAAAGTGAAGGACGAGTCTTTAGAGCCAATATCGGCATTAGAGGGACTCAAGGAACTTGACATTTCAAACCAATTCCCGACAGAAGAATACGCTAGATTATCCGTCACCCTTCCACATACGAAGTGTGATCGTTTTGCACCATACATCTTTTTATCAAGTCCTATTGTAGATAAAGATGTAATGGTGATTGGAAAGCGGAAACCGAAATTAAATTCAAAAGTCGATGGGGAAAAGTTGAAAAAATACGAAAAACAATTTAAAGCGTACCAAGAAAAGTATAAAAATTAACTTAAAAAGCAATGGATAATCTATTCCATTGCTTTTTCTATTACGCAAATAACTTCAGCCCAACGACGCCAATCACAATCAGCAGCAAGCTGAGGATACGAATCATGTTTTTCGGCTCTTTAAATAGAATCATATTAAACAAGACAGAACCCGCTGTTCCAAGTCCAATCCAAACCGTATAGGCAACGGAGACTTGAACGGAAGAGAACGAGGCGTACAAAAACAAAAAGGATAAGGCAAATCCGCCGACAAATATAATGCCTGTCGTGAGTTGCTTTTTCTTACTAAACATATTGAGACCAATGGTTCCGCCAATTTCACAGGCAGAGGCCAACAGTACAAAAAACCAGCCCATTTATACCGCTTCTCCTTTCTGCTCATGTGCATCTCCATCAGACACTTTCAGTCCAATAATTCCGAGAATTAAAATACCCATAAATAAAAGCTTTTCTAATGAAAACGAACCGCCGAACAGCGCATAATCCATCAAAGATGTACCAATCGTTCCAACTCCTGCAAACACGGCGTACACAGTCCCTGTCGGCAGCTTCTCGCAAGCTTTCATTAAAAAATAAAAATCAACCGGGATCAGGCAGATAATGATCGCCCACTCCCACACAGCATCAGCTCTATTTAAACCAAACACCCAAAGTAATTCAAATAAACATGTGAGTGCAACATACATCCAGCTTTTTTTCATCGTATTTCCTCCTAAAACTTAAAACTGACGATTCGTCATTTTGAAGCCAAAAAAGAGCGTACAGCAAGTGCTGTACTAAGTTAAGGTGTCTCTATGCCGAGTGCGTAAAGAAGGAATTGCTTGACCTCTCGCTTTTGAATCAGAACCTCTTCTGTATCTGTTTCTGTAAATAAGTACATTTGCTCAGCTGATGATTCAAGTAAACCGATAATGAATTTCGCAGCATATTGACAGTTCAAGTTCGCACGTACTCTTTTGTCCTGTTTTGCCTTTTCTAAAAAAGAAGCGACCCATTTGTAAATCGGTTCATAAATATCTTCCCATTCCTTTAAATGCTCGGTGGCAGCTAAACCTGAATACGTTAGGGCAAGAACATCACGGTATTGTCTTGTAAAAGAGAAAATAAATTCAACTAGCGCATCTGCTTGATCAAGTACATCCGCATGCTGAGTGAGTTCCATTTCAATGGCTGGTACCATCTGTGCGATCAGATGTTCAGCGATGGCAGGCATGACAGACAGCTTTGAAGGAAAATATAAATAAAAAGTTCCTTGCGCAACACCTGCAGTTTTCACAATATCCGATATAGTCGTCTTTTCAATTCCCTTCTCTTTAAAGGCATCAATCGCAGCAAGCATAATTTTTTCTCGTTTTGACACAGGATCACCGACCTTAAAATGACTGAATGTCAGTCAGTATACCGAGAAAATGACGATTTGTCAATATCGCATGAATTGTGAGAATAAGTGATGAATAGATACAGGAAAGCTTGAATAACCTGTAATATGGTCAAGCATGATGTAAGAAAGGGGCAGCTATTTGTATGACATCCAGTGCTATGTTTTCAATGGCTTATTTTCTTCTGCTCGTCCCGTTCTATCTAAATATGAGATATAGACTGGCAAAAAAGCAGCAACGTTTTATCTATTTACGAACAGAAATGGTCCTTGCTTTTCTATTTGTATATACGAATGTTCTCTTTTATTTAACGGTCTTTCCGAATCGCTTTTCAGCACCAAAAGATCAAGTGAGCGTCAATCTGATTCCCTTCCACTCCATTCAACAAAACCTACACGCCTTTCAGCATGGCTATCCAAACCTTGTCTTGTTAAATTTGGCAGGGAACATTCTCTTATTTGTGCCGCTCGGTTTTTTTCTATATCAAGCTTTTCGGAAATGTCGCTTTCAAAAGGCGGTGCTGGCTGGGTTGATCTTGTCAGCGATCATTGAAATCCTTCAATGGATATTCTCACAATCTGGTATGATTACAAGAAGCAGTGATATAGATGATATGATCTTAAATACACTTGGAACGGCACTAGGCTGTATCGTCTATGTAACATACCAGCGAAGAAAGGAGAATAAGAGATGAAGCGAATATGTATCATCCCGTGCGGCGCCAAGAAAATATGGGACGTGAATCCAGAGGCAGGAAGCCAGCCAGCGGATCTCGTCTACTTGAGTCCGCTGCATCAGCGAACGAAAATCTATGCTCAAACATTCTTTTCAGACTGGATGATTTTATCCGCAAAGCACGGATTCCTAAAGGCGGGGGACATGATTCATGAAAATTATGATGTGGCTTTTGGCAAACCGCACAAGGAACAGGTGACACGAGAAGAACTGAGTCATCAATTTGATGAAAAAAATCTCGCTGTATATGATGAGTTAGTCATACTAGGCGGAAAGAAATATCGGAAAGTGATCGATCCTTTATTACAGCCTCACCAAAAGGCGAATTATCCGCTCGCTCCCTATCAAGGCATTGGCTATATGCTTCAGGCATTAAAGAGAGCGACTGAGACAAAAATAGAACTTCCGCCGCATATTTCATACACTCATATCTCCTCGTAAGCAGGGTTTTCAGCACAAAAAAGAGAATCATTGAATAAGCGATGTGAATGGTTTCATATCTTTTCAGTAGCCACTAGCGTCTGCATCGCTCTTGAAGAGGTGGCTCAATGAAAAAGGAGGCGTATGAACATGACAACCATCTATTTAGCTGGTGATTCAACCGTTGCATCTTATCCAGATCGTCCTGTTCAAGGAGGATGGGGAGAGTTTTTACATCGCTACACAGCGCAGGGTGTGAGCGTCGACAACCGCGCAATCGGTGGAAGAAGCTCAAAAACATTCATTGAAGAAGGACGGCTTGATAAAATATTGGCTGACATTCAGCCTGGGGACTGGCTGTTTACACAAATGGGGCACAATGATGCTTCAACGGAGAAGCCCGAACGGCATACAGATCCTTTCACAACGTATAAAAGCTATTTGTCTCAATATATTCACGGAGCAAGAGCGAAAGGAGCTACACCGCTTTTATTAACGCCAGTCGGCCGCTTTCATGAAAAAGACGGAGAATATATCAATGATTTCCCTGATTACTGTGCCGCGATGAAAGAACTAGCCGATGAAGAAGAAGTTCTTCTCGTTGATTTAAATACAGTTAGTCTCCAGTTTTATCAAATTTCCGGCATAGAGAAAACGACTTCTTACTTTATGCTGTCAACAGGCATAGAGGATCGCACGCACTTTACAAAAGAAGGAGCAGATGCGATTGCAAGGCTTGTTTCGCTGGAATTAAAGGACCTTGGATTAACGATTGTGTGATGGATGACAGGACGAGAAAGTGCTCGTCCTGTTCTTTTTTTATAGAAAGCTATTGATTCCCTTCGCTAGAGTAGACTACAATAGATACATATGATAATGAGAATCAATATCAATGATAAATAGATCATTCAATGAAAAAACGGAGGGACTCAAATGACAGATCAGCTTGAATTGTTTGACGTCACCATTATTGGCGGCGGTCCAGCAGGAATGTACACCGCCTTTTATAGCGGGATGCGGGATTTAAAGACGAAGGTACTGGAGTATAACGAAAGCCTTGGCGGAAAAATCCTCCTCTATCCTGAAAAAGTTATTTGGGATGTAGGCGGTTTGCCACCAACAAGAGGTGAACAGCTGATTCAGCAGCTAGAAACGCAGGCGAAAACATTTGAACCAGAGATTGCGTTGAATCAAAAAATCACGCAATTCGAGCGGGATGAGAATGGTCATATCCTGCTGACGGCTGAAAATGGCGATCGTCATTTGACAAAGACCCTCATCTTAGCCATGGGTCACGGAATTCCAGTTCAGCGAAAACTTGAAATCGAGCATGCAGACCGTTATGAGGTAACAAACCTTTATTACACCGTGCAGGAGCTAAAGACGTTTGCAGGAAAGCGGGTGGTCATCTCTGGAGGCGGAGATTCAGCTGTTGATTGGGCAAATGCCCTCGTTCCAATTGCTGAAAGTGTGACCGTTGTGCATCGTCGTGATATGTTTGGCGGACATGAAAAAAACGTCGCCAACATGAAAGCATCCAGTGCTCGCATTCTCACACCGCATGAACTCACAGAGCTTCATGGTCAAGGTGACAAAATTGAAGCCGTCACCATTCAGCACTTAGAAACAGGCGACATCGAACGAATCGAAACCGATGCTGTCATCGTCAACCATGGCATGAAAGGCGATTTAAGTGTTCTATCAGAATGGGGACTCAAGCAAGGTGAGTGGGGACTCATCGAGGTCAATGAAAAGATGGAAACCAATTTACCTGGTGTCTATGCAGTTGGCGACTTATGCACACATAAAAGTAAAGTGCGTTTAATTGCCGGTACGTTTGTTGATGGAGTCAATGCACTCAATAGCGCAAAGCTATACATCGAACCAGAAGCAGAAAAAGTAGCGTACGTGTCTTCACATAATGAACGCTTTAAAGAGAAAAACAAAGAATTACAAACGGCTGGAGCGCGATAATCACCATTCGGTCAGACATTGAAGTGCTAAAATGGTTTATTTTAGCACTTTTTTATATGGAAGGAGAAAGAGAAAATGACCGCCTATACTCATACAATTCTTCGCATGAAAGAAAGCAGTAAACGATCTCTTTCTGTGAAACAAACGGACTCATGGCAAACATCTTCACTGATGTTCTTGACTACGGACGGTGCGGTGAGACTTGACATGGAAGGAATTCGATATGAGCTAAACGCCAAAGACAGTGTGTTGATCCGCTCAGGAATAGATGTCATGGTTGAATCTTTATCCAGCGAGCAAGTAGTGATCTATACGGTCACATTTGACCAATTCACTCTGGCACATGATGCACAAAATGAATTGGTCTATAAGGTGAATCATGATCATCTCCCTGGTAACGGGGAAGTGGTGAAAGGCTCTGCCGTCCTTTTTTCTTACATCAAACAAATACAGACGAGCCAAATCATACAAGAACAGGCGAAATGGCTGGAAGAAATCATGTTCATTTTCCGCAAACAATCCAAGCCATACAACGAAAAAGTGCATTATTCGATTAACATGATCTTGCAGTATATGGCTGAGCATTATGATCAAAAACTAACAAGAAAAGACTTAGCTCATAAGATGGGGTTTCATGAGAGTTACTTTTCTACCTTTTTCAAACAAAGTATGGGAATGAGTGTGACAGAATACATTGCACAAATTCGAATAGACGAAGCTAAAAAACGTCTTTTACAAACAGACGATCAAATTCAAATCATAGCACGGCAAGTCGGGTATGCAGACAGTTTATATTTCAGCAGGAAGTTCCGTCAAAAAACAGGAAGAACGCCCAGTCAGTTTCGAATGAACCGAAGACCAGAGCGGATTGCTGCTTTTCAATTTGTCGGGTCATTGGTTGCAATAGGCATTGAGCCTGTTTGTATTGACGAAGAAACCGATCTCCATTCAGATATACTCAAAGAACATCTGGCTAGTTCGCTCGTCATAAATGAACACACGCCTGATGACGTCTTTAAATCACTTCAATTAGATGTCATCATCGTCCCTAACTATTATTATTCAAAACCTGCATTGATCAAGCGATTGGAGCAAATCGCACCTGTTCTTGTTCTGCCATACGCCGGTCATCATGCTGTACAAGAGGTACTGTCTATAGGACACCTTTTAGGAAGAGAAAATGAGGCAAACGATTGGGTGAAGCGATTTGAACAGCTTAGTCAACAGGCAAGAAACACCCTGTCTTCCTTTAGAGAAAAAGGCGAGACCGTTGCGATCTATGAAATGAGAGGACATGACAAAGTGTATATGTGGTCCTATGAGGCAAGAGGGGCCTTCTATCTTTACGAAACGCTTGGCTTAAAACCTCCAAAAGCCATTTTAGAAGAAGTTCTTCTTCCTAATCAACATACGGTCATTCCTTTAGAGAGACTTGGAGAATACGAGGCGGATCATATGTTTTTTATTGTCTCTGACCAATATGGGTGGTATAAGCAAATGGACAAGCGAATGGAAGAAAGTGATGTTCTTCGTCAATTATCGGCTGTGAAAAATGGTACCTTTTATCCAGTAAAACTGGAGGAGTTTCGATTTGATGAAGGAGAGCGTGCACTTCTTTTGATGGACCGGTTTGTCTCTCAGTTGACACAGCCAGCCTATCCAACAATTGTCCATATGTAAGTTGCGAGAATCCTCCATAGACCACGACAGATGAGGTTGATAGAATACATGAGACTAGTAATTGATAACTATTCTCATTTGTAGTGGCGAAAATGAAGGAGGAATATGGAGATGAAAAAGACGTATTGGATATGTGCTGTCATTCTTCTAATGATATTGACGGCTTGTGGCAATAAAGAACAGGCCAAAACAGCAGAATCAAAGCAAGAAACGAAAACGGTTGAAACAGTGAAAGGAAAGATAGAGATTCCAGCTGAACCTAAACGAATTCTCGTAGATGGATATTTAGGGAGTGTGATTGCACTTGACGTTCAGCCTGTTGGATCGACAACGCAGGATTTAAAGAACGTACACTTAAAGGGCAAGATAAAAGGAATAGAGGACATCAGTGACGAGCGTTCAGCTGAAAAAGCACTTAGCTTAAAACCTGATCTGATTATCACAGCAGTACAGGATGAAAAAGTCTATGATGTGTACAAAAAAATAGCCCCTACCATCGTGTATCCTTACGGTTCTTTCAAAGATGCACATGAAGAATTAACGACGCTGGCAAAAATTTTAAATAAAGAAGAGGAAGGAAAAGCATTCCTCACCGCCTTCGATCAACGAATTGAGGCTGCTAGAAAAAAAGTGAAGTCTGCTTTAAAAGAGAATGAAACAGTCTCGATCATGGGTGCTTTTAAAAATGATGTCTATGTATATGGTAACGGAATTTATCGAGGCGGGCAGGCATTATATCAGCAATTACAGGTAAACCCGCCAAAACAGGTCAGAGATACGATTTTAAAAAGTAAGACAGGGTATGAAGTCATTTCGTATGAAACCCTTCCTGAATATGCAGGAGATTACATTTTCATTGATGAAAGCAACGGTGGAACATTTGATAAAAACAATTCTATTTGGAAGAGTCTAGAATCTGTCAAAAAAGAGCAGACCTATCAAATGGATACAGAGTTCTTCTGGCCTTACGATCCGATTGCAGTAGCCAATCAAGCGGAAGAGTTTGCTGACATATTGACAGAAATGTCTAATCGGTAGGAGGTCTGTCAATTGTTAAAGCGTTTCTTCTCATACTACAAACCATATATGGGGCTGTTTATATTAGATTTTTCCTGTGCGGTACTGGCAGCCTTACTCGAATTATCCTTTCCCCTTGCCATCAGTAAAGTGATGGACGATTTGCTGCCAAACGGTGATTGGGATGCCATTTGGTTTTGGGGCATTCTGCTCCTCAGTTTATACGTGATCAGCTCTACGATGCATTATGTCGTCACCTATTTTGGGCACAAATTAGGCATTAATATTGAAACGGATATGAGGAATCAGCTATTTTCTCATGTACAAAGAATGTCCTTTCGCTTCTTTGACAAAAAGAAAACGGGAAAACTCGTGTCCCGTATGACAAATGATTTAATGGATATTGGTGAAATTGCGCATCATGGCCCGGAGGATTTATTTATCGCGATCATGACACTCACGGGTGCCTTTGGCTTGATGCTGTCGATTAATTGGCAGCTGGCAGTTCTCACATTTATTGTCGTTCCATTCTTGATCGGATTATCCGTCTACTTTACGAAAAAAATGTCTGCTGCTTTTGATAAAATGTTCTCGAGTATTGGTCAATTCCATTCACGTGTGGAAAACAATATTAGTGGCATACGGGTTGTGAAAGCATTCGGAAATGAATCACATGAAATGGACCGATTTATTGAACATAACGAGCAATTTAGAAAGACAAAGCTAACCACATATCAAATGATGGCTGTGCATACCGCTGTCAGTCATTTTCTTATTAAGAGTGTGACAGTGTTTGGCCTTGTATGCGGCGCATGGTTTGTGCTGCAAAAAAATATGACGTATGGGGAATTTGTATCATTTGTGCTATTAACAGGCATCTTCTTAGGACCCATTCAACAAATCAATGCAGTCATTGAAATGTATCCAAAAGGTGCAGCGGGCTTTAAACGATTTGCATCACTCATCGATCAATCACCTGATGAAAAGGATGCGGATGATGCCATTGAAGTTGATCAGTTAAAAGGGGATATCGTTTTTGAGCATGTGTCTTTTCAATATGAATCAGACAAACCGGTTCTTCATGACATCAATCTTGAGGTGAAACAAGGAGAGACCATTGCGGTCGTAGGTCCCTCTGGTGCTGGGAAATCGACGCTTTGCAGTTTACTGCCACGCTTTTACGAATGGCAGGAGGGAATCATTACAATTGATGGCATAGAGACAAGAAAGATGACACTGCCTTCGCTGCGTAGACAAATTGGTGTCGTCCAGCAAGATATTTATTTATTCCATGGGACCATCCGAGAAAACATTTTATACGGAAAACTCGATGCATCTGATGAAGAAGTGTGGCAGGCAGTGGAGAAAGCCCAACTGAAGGATCTTGTAAATAGCTTGCCAAATGGGCTTGATACGATCATCGGTGAACGCGGAATGATGTTATCTGGCGGACAAAAACAGCGTATCTCCATTGCACGTATCTTTCTTAAAAATCCGCCAATTTTTATTTTAGATGAAGCCACATCTTCTCTGGATACGGAGACAGAATCCTTTATTCAGGGCTCACTTGAAGAACTATCTGAAGGACGAACCACGTTTATTATTGCGCATCGCCTAGCGACCATCCAGCATGCTGACCGGATTGTGGTTTTGACAAAAGAGGGTATCAAGGAGCAAGGCAGGCATGAAGACCTGCTGGCAATGGACGGGATGTACCGGCGTTTGTATGAAACACAATTTAGAATGTAAAAGAGGAAAAGCCGGCATATTGCCGGCTCAGCGTGTAGACAAACCCTCGCATTCGGTGTCAGTCCTGCGCTTCGGTGCTCACGAATGTCAAATTCGCTCCGC
>NZ_JBQEOD010000011.1:0-41481 GCF_052044955.1 Bacillus sp. 22446 | reverse complement strand
GCCGATGCTCGTCCTTCCTAGGGCTGCAAAGGTTTTCTATCACGCTGAAAAGAAGACAAAGGGCTAAAATAAAGTTTATTTTAGCCCTTTGTCAACAATCTGAAGCCGGCATATTGCCGGCTTTTTAGCGTGTGATCATCATCCGACCTTTAACTGCGGGGGGCAAATAACATCACACTGACACCAGCTAAACAGATCAAAGCACCCATCCAGTCATAGAAATCAGGGGTTTTGCGATCGACCCACCAGCCCCAAAACACAGCGAGAACGACAAAAACACCGCCATAGGCCGCATAAACCCGCCCAAAGGTCGGGAACTGCTGGAATGTAGGGATGACGCCGTAAGCGACCAAGATGAGGCTACCTGCGATTCCGTAGCTGACGGGTTTTGCTTCACGCAGCCACAGCCAGACAAGATAACCGCCACCTATTTCAGCCAGACCAGCTAATAAAAAAAGAACAATCGTTACAATCATTGACGGACACTCCAGTTCTCCTGTTTCGTTCTATTATGACATGTTGAAAGGGTGCGTTCTACCTGATGTAAATTGAGAGACGAATGAGAGTTTGCTAAAATCAACTGAACAGTGAATGAAACACATGGATTCTTGACTTTCAATGAGGTGGGTGATCCAAATGGTCAATCCATCCGTTGAGTAAGTACATTCTCATGAGGAACACATTTCCTTTTTCAGCGCTCTTTTTTTCTCCTTGAAAAAAGAGTAAAGTACAAAGGAGGCTGATCTCAGCAATTTGAGTGATGAGCCATACGTGAAGATTTCATGATGAATGCATAATGCTCTTTCTCATGAAAAAGGAAGGAGATGACCATGGACACACTGAAGGATTTTGAGCTGTATCACAAGATCAAACATGATCGACATAAGCCCTCGCTTGAATTATTGTACGATCGCTATGAACGTGTGTTATATTCGTTTATTTATAAAATGACTGGAAACCGTGAGCTGGCGGAGGAAGTGCTTCAAGAAGTCTTTATCAAGCTCTGGCGCGGCATAGGAGAATACAATACAGATAAAGGGAAATTTTCCTCATGGTTATTTATGATGTCACGAAACACGGCAATCGATCTATTAAGGAAACACCGAAATGAAACAGCTCTTGAAGATGAGCATATTGAATACTTGGCAGATCATCAAGAAGATGTGTCAAAAGAAGTAGAATGGAACGTAGAAAAACAAATCATACGTGAAGCAGTATCAACATTGTCGAAAGAACAGCAAACCATCATCGAAGATGTTTATTTTAAAGGAATGACACAAAAGAGCATTGCGGAAAAGCTAGGCATCCCTATTGGAACGGTGAAGGGAAGAGTTCGATTGTCATTGAAGCATTTACGAACGAAACTGTCTCGCGGAGGAAAGGAGGAAGAGGCATGACTCAGTGTAAACATCAAGTCATTGATTACTTTAACGGGCATTTACAAGGAGAAGAAAAGACGCAGTTTGAAGAACACATCAAACATTGCTCGGATTGCAAAGAAGAGCTTGAAGAACTGACATCGCTCATGTCTGATATTCCGTTTCTAGCAGAGGACGAAACGCCTCCGGCAGGGATGAAAGACCGCATTTTATCAAGAGTATTTGCAGAAGAGATACGAGAGACAACAATCGCTGCAACATCGAACCCGCCTCAAGATCTCAAAATGGTTCGTGATGCAAATGAGATGAAACCGCCAATGAAGAAGAAAAATCAATGGCTTTTGCCTCTCGTTGCCGCACTACTTCTCATTTCTGCAGCTGGGAACGTGTATTTCTTAACAAATGGAACAGATCAAGCAGAACAACCTGTCAAAGTTGTTGCGACAAAATCACTGGCATCTGCCGAATCGGCAAAAACAACGGGTGCTTTTTCAGTGATTGAGCATCACGGCAAAAAAGAGCTTGTCGTGAGTGCGGGCGGATTAAAAGGCCAGCTTGATTCATCAGCTGTTTATCAAGTATGGCTCATTAAAGGAGATCAGCCCGTTCCGGCCGGTGCCTTTAAAACAGATAGCAAAGGGGAGGGCACCGTCACCTATGCATTATCTGAAAAAGAAGCAAACGAATCATGGGATACGGTGGCTGTCACCCTTGAACCAAAAAAGGATAACAAGCTTCCGCAAGGTCCTGTTGTACTGAGTGCTGCATTTTAAGCTTGATTCATGAAGGATGCCTTTTTCAGGGCATCCTTTTTTGATAGGCAGAAGGAACCTTATGACAAATGAGACGTACTACATATAGAGGTGAGACACATGCAGCGATACATAGAAAAACAACTATTTCTCTTATCAGCTAGACATGCATTTACCGCATTTTATTTTTTGGTGATCCCATTCATTATAAAAGGCCTTTTTAAATCAACTCCTTTATTTATGGTCATGATCGCTCTTTTTATCATTCATCATCTAGTGACAAGTATCGTATGGTTTTATAAATCAAGAAACATTCGAAAGCGTCAATCAGGTGACCTAACCAAACGGGGACATCTCGTTATCCTGATCATGCAGAGGCTCGAACAGTTCATGATGCTCGGTTTTGTGATGGTATTGATCAGTGGATGGATACAGGGAGACATTGTGACGTTATTATTCACCATTTTTCTGTTCATCGTCGTTTTCTTGCAGCACATTCAGTTTTATTATGTTCAGTACTTTTTTAAATCGAGCGGCTGGTTCACCTATGTCCTCTCTTTACAAAAGGCTCGTCCTTCTTACATCGTGAGGGAACGAAGGGCTTTGAAGAAATCCTAAATGTGCAATCGCTTGCTGACTGATCCATCAGCATCAGAAATGTATGATAAAATGTGGAAAAGAAGCATGGAGAAAGGGAGTGCGAGCGAGTGAAAGCAGTTGGATTATTTGAGTATTTGCCAATTGAGCATGAACAAAGCTTGATCGATCAGGAGGTGTCAAAGCCCAAAGCAGCTGGCAGGGATATTTTGGTGAAAGTAGAGGCCGTGTCGGTGAATCCAGTGGATACAAAAGTGAGGTCACCGAAGAATCAGAAAGAAGAAGAACTGAAAATTCTTGGCTACGATGCAAGCGGTACGGTGGTGGAAGTGGGCGAAGCGTGTACGTTGTTTCAGCCTGGTGACCACGTCTATTACGCAGGAGATATCACGCGACAAGGCTCAAATAGTGAATACCAGCTTGTGGATGAGAGAATTGTGGCGAAAAAGCCTGCAAATCTCTCTTTTGCCGAAGCAGCTGCCATGCCTCTTACAACAATTACGGCATATGAAGCGCTATTCGACCGAATGCATATGAAGCGGGATGCAGAAGGCTCGACCTTGCTGATCATCGGTGGAGCAGGCGGAGTGGGCTCCATTGCCATTCAACTCGCCAAATTAGCGAAAGCAACTGTGATCGCCACTGCTTCAAGACCTGAAACAAATGAATGGTGTCTCTCATTAGGGGCTGATCATATCATTGACCATCACCAGCCGCTCTTAGCGCAGCTTCAGGAAAAAGGGATTGGCGAAGTGGATTACATTTTATGCTTAAATGATACAGATGGCCATTTCAAAGGGTTGGCAGAAGCGATTAAACCTCAAGGGACGATCTGTACCATTGTTGAAAATCAGCACCATTTAGACATTCAATTACTCAAAAATAAAAGTGCTGCATTTGTATGGGAATTCATGTTCACACGGCCGATGTACAAAACATCGGATATGCTGAAGCAGCACGAGCTTTTAAAAGAAGCGAGTACATTATTTGAAGAGAAGAAGTTAAAACATACATTAACAAAGGTGCTCAGCCCCATCAATGCCACCAATTTGAAGCAAGCACATCAAACACTTGAGCAAGGGAAGATGATAGGTAAATTTGTTCTAGAAGGATTTTAAGGAGGGGCAGTAGATGACATCATTACAATATCCGATTGGCTTATATGAACCGGTGGACCAACAAACGAAAAAGCAGCTGGAGGCATGGATTGATGAGCTGGCACTCATTCCTCAAAAGTATGAAGAGGCAGTTGTCCCATTGACAAATGATCAGCTGGATACCCCATACCGGCCAGGTGGATGGACTGTTCGTCAGCTCATTCACCACGTAGCGGACAGCCATCTGAACGCTTACTTGCGATTTAAGCTTGCGCTGACAGAAGAAACACCGCACATACGTCCATATGATCAGGAGGCATTTGCTTCACTTCCTGACAGCAAGGCGCCTATCAATCTATCACTGCCGTTAATCAGCAGTCTGCATCGCCGGTGGGTCACATTACTTCGCGAGATGACAGAGGAAGATTTCAACGCTGCATATTACCATCCGGCCGATCAACAAACGGTGTCCTTATATGATGCAACAGGAATGTACGTCTGGCATTCACAGCATCATCTCGCCCATATCACGGAATTAATCAAAAGAAATCAGTGGAAGTAAAGGAGTCAACACATGTCTAGTAGAAGAATTGTCGGCGCTATGTTTATCTGCATGGCGGCATTGTTTTATATAGCAAAATTCGTTTTGTTTGAGATTCGTTATGGTGGAAATGTAAGCACAGTAAGAACGATCGAGGAACTGGAAGATATACTCCCAGGCGGTACGTGGATCAGCATCATTTTTCTCATTATCGGTTTAGGTTATCTCCTATGGGATGACCGGGAAGTCATTCGTCAATATCTTTTCACCCCAGATAAACAAGAAAAAGAAGAAATAAAAAAGACGGACCTCAAGTGACCGTCTTTTTTCCTTTTTTAGCCACGTTCGGGACGAAGTGCTTTTTCTAAAATAGCTAGACCTTCATTGACTTTTTCTTTTTCTTCATCATTGAGCCGTTGCAGGGAATTTTTAATTTTTTCATGCCCTTTTTGATAAATACTTCTGAAAATATTTTTCGCTTCCTCTGTCAATTCTACGACAATGATTCGACGGTCACGCTCAGAATGCTTTCGTTCCACAAAATTCGATTGTTCTAACCGATCAAGCAGCCCTGTCATATTGGACAAAGAAGCCCCCATTTTTTCAGCAATTTCGGACACCTTAAGAGAGCCATGGTTATTGAGCAGCATGAGCACCTTCATTTGAGGCATACTCATATCAAGCTTCATCCATTCAGAAACATCTCCAAGTCCTGCAGCAGTGAGCACTTTCATATACAGCACCCATGTCTTTTTTTCTTCAGGAGATAGGATTTCCTCTTTTAGTACGGTGGTGTCATGAATATTATATTCCACGCTTGTTCACTTCCTTTAAGCGGCTCTTTTCTTTATATTACTGATTTTTACTTCTAATTGAAAGTATCATGAAGCTTTTGAATGTTAAACTGCATGAATTAAGTGGTATTTGTTGTATAATAATGGTCAGTTGAAATTAATGAAGCAACTTAGAAAGTTGGGAAAAACATGTGGAACAAAAAAACGGGTATGACGATCTTAAAAATGCTCTTTCCGATCGTGATCATCCTTGTCTTAATTTTTGTCGCCAAGCAGGAGCTGAGCGGCCTTTCCATTAAAAAGACGTTTTATATTATTGACAGCTTGAATCGAATGGACTTGTTTATTCTTGTCTTTCTTGGACTTGTCGCTGTTTTATCCATGTCCTTATATGATTTTATTTTAAGAAAAAGCCTTGATATGCCCATCAGCGGCTGGAAAACGATCCGAATTTCTTGGATCGCCAACTCCTTTAACAGTGTACTTGGATTCGGTGGTTTATCAGGAGCAGGGCTTAGAACGCTTCTATACAAGGAATACATAACCGATACGAAAAAACTGCTGAAAGGCATTGCCCTTTTAACATCCTCTGTTCTGCTAGGCTTATCAATTTTCAGTGATTTGATTTTAGTTAGGGTCTTGCCAGTTGAAAGTATTATTAGTCAGGAGCCGTGGTTATGGGCATTTGTCATTATTTTTGCTTGTATTGTGCCCATTTACATCATCATGGCGTCCATTCGAAAAAGCTCGATTGAGAGCGGTGAAAACGGACTGAAGCACCCGATCTATGCTTATATTGGTGCATCGTTTTTAGAGTGGCTGGCAGCTGGTCTTGTCATGTACATGGCTGTTGTCTCTATGGGGATGAACGTTGATGTCCGTATTGTATTAGGTGTCTTTGCGATTGCGTCAATCGGCGGTTTAATCAGTATGGTTCCGGGCGGATTTGGTTCGTTTGATCTGATCTTTTTACTCAGTATGCAATACATTGGGTTTGATAAAGAGATGGTACTGACAGCGCTTGTATTGTACCGCTTCGTTTACTCCATTTTCCCGTTTATTCTTGGACTTTGTCTAGCGGCATACGATTTAACTGGAACAACACTCAGGCGTCTTGAAGGCAATCCGAGAATGGCGCCTGCTATTGAAACAACAAACGTCTTAATTGTTTTGCACCGAGCTCTGCTCATCCGTTTATTGTACGGATCTTTGTCCATTTTAACGTTTGGAAGCGGTTTGCTCATTATGGCTTCCGTTGTGCTTCCTGTTGATCGTTTAGGTGTGATTACAACCATTCCACGCTTTTTGTTATCAGGATTTAATGGTCTTTCTTTAATGTTCGGGATCATTTTAATGATTTTGTCCATTGAAGTGTATAAAAGAACGAAACGGTCTTATCTATTGACAATGATTGCCCTAGCAGGCGGCTTTGTGTTTACTTTACTAAAAGGGTTTAACCTGAGTTTGATCTTTATATTGCCGGTCATCATGGTGGTATTTTTCTCGCTTCGAAATCAATTTGTGAAGCAGCAGGCGCCTTATTCTTTGAATCAGTTTGTGGCCGCCGCCGCCGGATATTTACTCGTGTTGTTTAACTATAATGTCATTGGGAACTTCATTTGGATGAAAATTGGACATTTCCTAAGCAAGGACTATTTGGTTCATAATGAACGGCATATCACGATGACCAGTATGATTGCTTTAATTGGCGTCCCTCTTTTCTTTTTCATTAGCAAATTGATTTTTAATAAAAAAGCAGTTCCAATCGGCGAAGAAGCCGATGAAGAAAAATTAAAAACTTTTCTCGAAGAAAAGGGAGGAAATGCTCTTAGTCATCTAGGTTTTTTGGGAGACAAAAAATTGTTTTTCTCAAGTGATGGAGAGGCGATGCTTCAGTTTGGCCGGATTGGCCGTTGCGTTATTGTGCTTGGAGATCCTTCTGGGCGTAAAGCCTCTTATCCGCTTGTACTGGAAGAATTTTTGGAGCAGACAGAAAAAGCAGGCTATCGTGTCGCTTTTTATCAAGTAGAACGTGAAGGAATGGCGCTTTATCATGACCTAGGTTTTCACTTCTTTAAGCTTGGGGAAGAAGCCATGGTCGATTTAGAAACGTTCTCTTTGTCAGGAAAGAAAAAATCAAACTTACGGGCTGTCGCAAATAAATTTGAACGAGAAGGCTATACGTTTGAAATGCTGGAGCCGCCCTTTTCAGAGGAATTGATCTCAACCTTAAAACAAATCTCTGACAGCTGGCTGGGCAAGAAAAAAGAAAAAGGATTTTCATTAGGCTATTTCCATGAAGACTACCTTCAAAAAGCACCGATTGCGATTTTAAAGGATGAACAAGGGCAGATCATATCTTTTGTGTCCTTAATGCCGATGTATCAAAAAGGAGAGATATCCATCGACCTCATGCGTCATATGCATGATGCACCGAATGGGATGATGGATGCACTCTTTATCCACCTTTTTCAATGGGCGAAAGAAAAAGGCTACACATCCTTTAACATGGGAATGGCACCATTATCGAATGTAGGCACGTTCCACCAGTCTTTTCTGACAGAACGTTTGGCGAGTGTCATCTTCAATAACGTCAGATATATGTATAGTTTTAGCGGCTTACGGTCGTTTAAACAGAAATATAAACCAGAATGGCGCGGAAAATATTTAGCGTATAAAAAGAATACATCACTTCCTGTTACAATGGTGCTCGTCACTAAGCTGATAGGAATGGACCCAAATCGAAAACGGCGTCCATAAGTCCAAAGAACCTTTACCTTTCACTAGGTGAAGGTTTTTTTAGACAAAAGAATAGCAAAAGTGGTAAAGTTGAAGGGTAAGGGGGATGTTCACATGACACTAAATGAATGGTTTACAAAGGGATTAGCTGAACGTACATATGTACACAACATGGAGAAAAACCGTGAAAACTTACTCACGGTGTATAACCAGTACGCAATTCATCAAAAGGAAAAAGAGCTGCTTCAAAAACTTCAAAAGAAAAAACTGAGAGCGCTTGTGATCACGGCAGATTGGTGCGGTGATGCGATGGTCAATGTACCTATTTTCATGCGTATTGCAAATGAAGCACTGATTGATGCGCGCTATTTCATTCGGGACGAGCACCTAGACCTGATGGATCAGTATTTAACGAACGGGACCGCAAGATCGATTCCGATTATCGTCATCATTGATCAGGACGGGAAAGAAGTGGGGAAATGGGGACCTCGCTCAGCAGAAGCTCAGCGCTTTGTCGACGAGAAAAAGCCGGATAAAGATGCACCCGATTTTGAGGAAGCATTTAAAGTGTTTGCGAAAGAAGCCGCACATCACTATACGACAGATCGTTACTTATGGAAAGATATTGAGAAAGAAATAGTAGAAGTTTTGGCAAAAATATAAACCAAAAGACTACTTCGCCGCAATGGGAAGTAGTCTTTTTTTATCTTGTTTTTGCGTTTTACCTACAAAACACCGCATAAAGATGTAGAAAAACCGCAGAATTCTATCAAATACCGCAGAAAACCGCAAAGCATCACGATTTTCCCAACCACTTTTAGTTGAAAAACCTCATATATGCCATGAAATCAGCTATTTTGCCCTTATCTAAAGGCTCATATAACGCACGTCGGATGGCTTTTTCCCAATACAAGAGGCCCAGCAACTATAGTAATCTAGTTGTAATCTCCTTTGAACGAACTAAAAAAAATAAATGAAGGAAAAGGGCTGGCGATCAATTTATGAAAAAAATCATCTATCTCGATCAAGAAAAAAAGAAGCTCGCTGAATCAAAGAAAAGAGAACAGCGTTCCATCAAATCACTCAGACTGCTTGTGTTTTATGACGGACAAAGTCCTTCATGTGCAAAAGCGATTGACCTGTTGAAATCACTCGATTGGAAAAACCGAATTCACTTTGAATCATTTAGACACTCACAGCTGCTGAGACTGAATAAAATTAGTGAAGAGAAGGCAGAGAAACGAATCGTGTCTATTTCCTTAGCGAAAAATCAAAAAAACTCAGGGATTTATACGTGGCTGAGAATGGCTTGTCATATCCCTGCATTATGGGGAACGGTCCCATTCATTGTACTCAGCATTTGGCTTGGCTTTGGGCAGCATGCTTACGATTATTTTGCGAGAAAACGGTACATTCATTCTGTCGAACAAGTCACCCGTCCCGATACAGATCAACAAAAGACCATCTAATCATAGAAAAAGCATGACCTTCGATCGGCAGAAGGTCATGCTTTTTTATAATACGGGATATATGATGCTAAGTGATCAAGCAGCTTCGTTGTGTAAGACATATATGCACGCTTATCAAGCTCAGAAGCCGCATAGGAAAGCAAGGTTCTAAGAGCAAACAAGTACTCATTGTGGAGCTGATTGTGTTTAAAGTAAGGAATCGCTGCTTCTACTAAATAAGTTTTCAAATCATGAGGATTCTCTTCAATCATCAATTTATAGATTTTAATCATATATAAACAGTTTGGTTGAATACGAGGCTGTTTGAGCAGCTCGTGTATATATGGAAGCGCCTTTTTGCGATCATATTCCGCATACAATGTCGCGATTTCATAAAGCGTTTCACAGTAACGATCTTCTATCTGTTCTTGATTAAAATAATTGAGTGAATCTAGTAAATAAGGCACAGCGGATGAGAAATCGCCTTGGCGTTTTAAGAGAACCCCGTAATAAAAATAAGCTGTCATCTTAATATAAGCATCAGGGTGAAGCGATGTGTGTAAAATCACTTCTTTTAAATATCTTTTAGCTGTTTGAAAGGCCTTTAATTCCAGTGAGATGACCCCATGAATGAGTGTACAATGAATGACCCGCTTGAAATTATTTTTTTGTCTATACAAATCCATTGCTTGATGTGTGGCCTCAAGCGCATCACCGAGATGCCCCATGGCTCCAAGTGCTTTTGCATAGTGATAATACAGGTCGCTCTGTTCAACAGAAGCGTAAGAAAAGCAGCTTTCAAGTCTTTTCAATCCTTCTTCGAGTTGACCGATTTTAATCTGGTGGATGCCATCTAGATATTCAAACGTTTCTTTTTCTGTGTCAATAAAGGTTTTTTCAAACTTCTTAAGCACGCGGTGCGTTTTTAAGGCAAGCTGCTGTTTTTCTGTTAATAAATAAAATTGAAATAAGGACAAATGATACTGAATCCCTAAATCTAGCGAAAAGAACTGTTCCTCGTGATGAATGATCATTTCTGCATTTTGCTCTGCTTGATCGAGCGCATAGAAATACATGTTCATCTGAAACTCATCGAGCAATGACAACAGATGACGCGCCTTTTGCGACAGCGTTTCTTGACTAATTCCAAGCCGTTCAAGCAAAAGATTGATCGTATCTTGATTGGCCTCTTTTGAGCCATTTTCAATTTTACTTAAATGAGAGACAGAACAAATTCCTTCTGCCAACTCCGATTGGGTCATATTTTGTTTATAACGATAGAGTTTGATGATTTGCCCAATATTGATTTTCATTCCATCCAGAAGCCTCCCTTCCAATCATGGGTTGAAAGCTTTTTGAAAAAATAGCCGCATTTAACAAAGTGGAAATACCTGAAACCATTTCATCATCTTGGCTTTTTTCTCAAAATTTGATTAAAACGTAATATGATTGTAACATTACTTGAAAAAGGCAAACAACTTTTTAGCAGAGAGGTGAGGTCCTATTTGCAAACAGCACATGATCATGTTTATAATGTGAATGAGAATCAATTTCAATTAAGGTTGATTGAAAGGATGACATATATGCCAGAAACAAAACAACAAACAGAAGCGTTAACGGTTCGAGACGCTGTCAGATATAGACGATCGATTCGAAAATTCAAAGAAACGCCGGTGAGCATTGAACAGCTTCAGCCATTATTAGAGGACGCAGTCTATGCACCCAATCATAAAATCACGGAACCTTGGCGTTTTTTATATGCAGTGACGGATGAAGCAAAAGAGGTATTTGTTGAGCGGTTTATTGCTTTCTTTAAACGCAACAATCCAGACGCAAAAGAAGAAAAGATCAATCAGTACAGAGATTATTTTTCTAAAGTACCAGCACTTTTACTTGTTGTTCTAAAAGAAGACGAAAATCCAGTTGTGAGAAATGATGATTTTGCCGCTGTGAGTGCGCTCATTCAAAACTTCCAGCTGCTGGCTTGGGATCAAGGAATCGGTATGGTATGGAAGAGCGGCCGTATTTTATACGACAAAGGGTTTCAACAGGATATGGGATTAAAGGAAAACGAACGCTTTGCCGCGATTCTTCACATCGGTTATCCAGAAGAGGTACCTGAGGAAAAGTCACGTCAGAAGGCATCAAGCCTGCTAACTGAAATCAAATAAAAACAGACCTTATCAAAAGGTCTGTTTTTTTTACTTATTGTTTTTTGGCACGCTGATCGGCTGCTTTCATACGTGCCATCGCTTTTACGTCATTCGGATCTGCAAGTTCTTTGGAAAATTCAACATATTCGCCATCCGTCTCTTGTGCCGCAAGCTGGTGGTTGGATTTTTTGTGTTGGTCTTTTTTCAAAGCTTTTCCCTCCTTTACAAGATCACTTTAGTTATGTGCTTGTAAAAGAGGAATATCCGTTTTATTTGTTTCTTTTTTCTGCTGCTCTTTCCGCTTTTTTGAATTCCTGCTGATACAGAACTTCCTGGGTTTTCTTCAGTTTTGAAGTCGGCTGGTGTTCTTTTTTCTTCATCAAAATCGCCCCCTCATCTCATTTTTAATAGGATGGGTGTTTTTGACAAAATTTATTCCTCTAAATGCAAAATCGCTTCTTTTAGCTCAGGGTGTAAAAATTCATAAGAAGACAGCAGTGCCTTTTTCGGCAGAGCACGTTGACCTTCTAATACAAGCAATGACATGTCGCCAAGTGCGGTTTTGATGACAAAGGACGGCACCTTCAGCCAGTGAGGGCGATGAAGGGTAGATGCAATAGTTTGCCCCAGCTGCTTCATTTGAACAGGATTTGGAGACGTGACATTGAGTGGACCTGATATGTGTTCATGTTGAATGGCATACGCAATGAGATGTGCTACATCCTCCACGTGAACCCAAGATACCCATTGCGAGCCTGAGCCAATCGTTCCACCGGCAAACAGCTTGTATGGCAAGGTCATAAGAGGAAGTGTGCCTTTTTCTCCTAGCACTACCCCAAAGCGTGTATAAACCGTGCGAATACCGAGCGCCTCAATTTTTTGCCCTTCAGCTTCCCAAAGTTTAGATGTATGACTTAAAAAGTCTGTATCGGCTGGAGGGGCCTCCTCCGTAAAGTCTTCTGTCTTGGAAGTGCCGTAGATACCGACAGCACTTGCTTGAATGAGCACAGATGGTTTCGATTCCTGCGCTTCTATAATGCGTCTCACTTCTTGTGTGGATTGAAGACGGCTGGAGAGAATGCCTTTTTTTGCTTTGTCCGTCCAGCGTGTGAAAATTGATTTTCCAGCAAGGTTAATCCATACATCAATCGCAGGCAATTCATGTTCAGGCTTAGCACCATCTGTCAGCCACTGCACGTAATGTAAATGATTTTGTTCGGATTCCTTTGGATTTCTTGTTAAAATATATAGATGATGTCCTTCAGCTGCGAGCACCTTTGTGACATGCTGGCCGATAAACCCGGTTCCTCCGGTAATGGCGATATTCAATTGACATCTTCTCCTCTCATATACATACCTATATCTTTCACGATTTTGAATCAGAAGAAACATCCTGACTGTTTGAAAAAAGGAGTGATCACAGGATGCCCTATATTACGAAAATCTCTGCTCAGAAAAACAATACAGAACGCGTGAACATCTTTCTTGATGAAAAGTACGCTTTTAGCGTTGATCTAGATGTGCTCGTCCAGCATGATTTGAAAAAGGGAAAAGAGCTGGACGAAGCCGATATCATAGAGATTCAATTCGGTGATGCAGTAAAAAAAGGATTTCAGCAGGCCGTCGATTATTTATCGTATCGGATGAGATCAGTGAAAGAAGTCACCGATTATTTGACGAAAAAAGACATACCAGCACCTGCTATTAGTGAAATTATACACAAATTAAAACATTATAAGTATGTAAATGATCTTGAATTTGCAGAAGCGTATGTAAGCACCCACCGAAAAACGAATAGCAAAGGCCCGTCAGTGCTAAAAAAAGAATTAAAGCTGAAAGGCATAGACGATGACACCATCGAACAAGCACTATCGCAATATCCGAATGATTTGCAGCTAGAGGAAGCAGTGAAACAAGTGCTAAAGCTGGTTAAGAAAGAGAAAAACCGGTCCGCAAAAGAAATTGAACAGCGTATCAAATTGCAGCTTCAGCGAAAAGGATTTTCATTTGATATCATTGATAAAGCCCTTCAAGAAGCCTATGATGGACAAGAAGAGGAAAAGGAAGAAGAAGCCCTTCACTATATGCTTGAGAAGGCAAAACGCAAGGTAGGTTATGACGGATCATTTGAGAAAAAAATGAAAGTGAAGCAATTCCTTTACCGAAAAGGATTTGATCTTGATACAATTGATCACGTTTTAGACAAAGGGGAATGACAGATGGAAAAACGCTATAGTGAAATGACAGAATACGAATTAAAGCAGGAGATTGCCGCTCTTTCTGAAAAAGCAAGAAAGGCTGAGCAGCTAGGCATTGTGAATGAATATGCCGTGTTGGAGCGGAAAATTGACATGGCGAAAGCCTATTTATTAGATCCAGCTGCTATTCAAACCAAAACGACTTATCACATCAAAGATACAGACGAGCTGTTTTATGTGGAGTATTTAAATGGTGTTTTTGCTTGGGGCTACAGAGTATCAGCGCCAAATAAAGAAGATGCCCTGCCGATTTCAATGCTTAAGCAAAAGGACTGATCCCTAGAGATCAGTCCTTCAGCGTGTAGACAAACCCTCGCATTCGGTGTCAGTCCTGCGTGCTGGTGCTCACGAATGTCACATTCGCTCCGCGCCAGTACTCGTCCTTCCTAGACTGCAAAGGTTTTCTATCACGCTGAAAAGAAGACAAAGGGCTAAAATCAAGTTCATTTTAGCCCTTTGTCAACAATTTGAAGGACTGATCGTTAGAGATCAGTCCTTTTCTTTACTTCGAACGTTGTTTACGGACGTTGTTCTGAAGTACGATGTCGTGCTGCGTTTGCTGCGTTTCTCCGTTGACCTGAGAGGCAGAATGTTTAGCATTCGCCCATGGTTGAGGGTAAGCGGTTGTTCTTAATTGAACAAAGTCTTCCATATACGATTTCCCATTTGAACTCATATCTCAAGCACTCCCTTTGGAAAAATTAGCGTTTCCCTGATGCCCTCATACGTTCCTGTGGACGTGTATTCGTCTCACCGTTCGGCCTTTTAGACGCATAAGCATCTGTGGCCCCTGGTTCGCCTTCAAACTTGTGATTCACTTGATTTGGAAAGCCCTTTGCTTTATTACGCATACTGATTCCCTCCAAACAATACAAATCATTTGCGTCTTTTGAAGACGTAAGGGTAGTATATGAAAAAAGAGATTTTTTTAAAAAGGCACTTTCTGCTAGATGAAGGAGGAACCAGTATGGAACAATATTTTGAGCGATTAACCGAACAACTAATGGAAAAAAACAATATGCTCACATATGAAGAAGCACGTACATGGGTAGAGCTCCTTTGGAGTGATTTTGAAACAACCTATGCAAAGGCTGGCCGCAAGTATAAAGGACAAGAAACGACTGAACGGATTGTCCGAGAATGGATCGAAAGCTACGGCGCTCAGCTGCATTTATTTCAAAATAAACAATCGAAGGCAAACGAGCATCTGCAACAAAACGACAAAGGGCTGCTGCATTAAAAGGGTTGCCCTTTTCACTTCCACTCATCTTTTTCAACAAACAGGAAAATATATAATTGACCAAACAATTTTATGAAACAATACCCAGTCTGTGATCAAAATTACAGGCTTTTTACAATGGATAAACTTAAAATTACATTAAATTCATGTTGGTGAAAATCACTGGAAATAAAACTTTGATATAATGTAACGATTAAGGATACATGAAATTTATGGATAATAAAAAAGGGTTTCGTTTTCTGACAAAAAAGGAATAATGAACATAACAGACTATGTGAAAAAAGTGAAGAGAAGGTGCGATATGGAACGGGAACTGCTCTCTGTTATAATTCCTTCTTACAATGAAGGTGAAAACATCAGACGAATCTTTGAGGCACTCGAGGAAGAGTTTCGCGATTTTCATTATGACTTTGAAATCATCTTTGTGAATGATGGAAGCAAAGACAATACGCTTCAATACATGAGAGAGCTCTCTCACAAAAGTGCAAAAGTCAAATACATTTCCTTTTCTCGTAACTTTGGGAAAGAAGCTGCAATTTTAGCAGGTCTTGAGCATGCAAAAGGGGAAGCTGCGATCATTATGGACGCCGACCTGCAGCACCCAACGTATTTGATTCAGGATTTTGTTAGAGGCTACGAAGAAGGTTATCATCAAGTCATTGCTAAACGAAACCGTAAAGGGGACAGCAAGCTTCGTTCTTACCTATCATCGATGTATTATAAAGTGATGAACAAGGTGGTCGAAGTGGACTTGCGTGATGGTGTAGGAGATTTCCGCTTAATTTCCCGTCAAGCGATCGACGCATTGCTTCAGCTAAAAGAGGGAAATCGTTTTTCAAAAGGCCTTTTTTGCTGGATTGGCTTTGAAGAAAAGGTCATCTATTATGAAAATGTGGAAAGACAGCACGGTGATACAAAATGGTCACTGAAGAAATTATTTAACTACGGGATTGATGGTGTCATTTCCTTTAACAACCGCCCGCTGCGTATTTGTTTTTATACGGGTATTTTGATCTTATTTCTCTCTTTGATTTACATCGTGGCGACCTTTATTCAAATCGTCAGAACGGGCATCATGGTACCGGGTTATTTCACTTTAATCTCAGCTGTGCTTTTCCTCGGTGGTGTCCAGCTCTTGAGTCTAGGTGTGATCGGAGAATACATTGGCCGGATTTACTATGAAACGAAAAAGAGGCCGCATTACTTAATTCAAGAATCAAATGTCATGGAACAAGAGACAAGCTCAAAAGAACAAGACCGAGTGTTAACGCAGTTATTTAAATAACGTGGAGTCAAATAACCGGCAAGCACGAATCGCTTGCTGGGTTGTTTTGTTTCAATGAAAAGTGGATCTTTTGGAGAAAGGATTTAGATGATGAAACGTAGATGGATACTCATTGGAATGTGCCTCATTCTTGCTTTATTAGGACACTCCTTTTTCTTATATGAATATACGCAAGGCCGATATATGACGGGAGATGGAGATGGCATTTCGCAAATGCTCCCGTTTAAAAAGCTGCTGTATGACGAATACGTCAAAGGAAACTTCTTTTATTCCTATCAATTTGGTCTAGGCGGCGGTACATATACGCAATTAGGTTATTATTTTACAACGTCGATGGTCTTTATGGTCACAGTCGTTGTTGTCTGGCTGTTAAATGTGCTTCACCTTGTACAGTCAACAGACATTCACTTTTGGGCAAATGCTGTTATTTGGCTGAGTGTGATCAAGCTGACAGTCATTCTGTTCATCGCATATCGTGTGCTTCTTTCGATTGTGCAACATAGGCTGGGGGCGCTGACAGGTGCCGGTATTTACGGACTGTCTATTGTGTACTTTCGGCATCAAACGTTTTGGGAGTTTTTCACCGACAGCATGATGTGGCTTCCGCTGCTTGTGCTCGGGGTTGAACGGATTTTTAAAACAGGTAAGCCGGCATGGTTTATTGCGGCTTGCAGTCTCATGCTGATCAATAATTTTTACTTTGCTTACATTCACTTTATCTTTTTAGCCATTTATCTCGTCTTCAGATATATGATTAAGCTTCAAAGCGAGGAGCGAGGCTGGAAGGTGTTCTGGACACTTGCGATCTCTACGTTGTTATCGTTTGGGATCAGTGCTGCCTTTTTTATCCCGTCTGTTTACGGCTTTCTCAATAATGTAAGACCGCCGTATGAACAGGCAATTCCTTGGTTTGCGCTGCATGATCATCTGCTGTTTACAAGCAGGGTGTATTTATTGCCGGTCATCTTTCTGATTTGTCTGTTTCTCGTTCCGCTATACCGGAACAGATGGTTTTTCATGTTCACATCGATCAGTGTTCTGCTGATCATTTTTCACTACAGTCCAAAGATGGCGAGCGTGTTTAATGGTTTTTCTGCACCGCAGTACAGATTTGAATACATTCTTGCTTTTACAGTCGGAGCAGTCGTAGCCATCACCATCAAGCATTTCTCGCAAATGGAGTGGAAGTGGAAAAAACGTGCGGTTTTAGGCGCTTGGATTGTATTCCTTCTCGCAGTCGCCCTTTCAGAACGAGCAAAGGGAAATATGGATGTTGTTGTATTTACCGGAATAGGACTGCTTGTGATCAGCTTGTTCTTCCTCTCGATACATGCGGGGAAACGTCTGCACCTTCGTCTCTTTTCAGCTGTGCTCATCGTTGTGAGCTTACTGACAGCAGGCGTGTATCAGCAGGGCTACTTATTTGAAAGAAGCAATATTAAGAGCGTATCAGATACGTATCTGAATAGTGAGGCGTATGCTGGACATGAGCAAATGAAGCTCATTCAGCAGATTCAAAGCCGCTCAAAAGAAGATCCGCTTGCCCGGATTGATTGGATGAACGGCGTGCGCAACAACACCCCGTTATTTGAAGGCTTTCAAGGCATGAGTGCGTATTCAAGTATATTAAATCAGCATCTGCTCCATTTCTACTGGAATGACCTGCAAATTGATATGGGACGGGAAAGTGTCAGCCGGTATGCAACAATGGGGGACAGAGCGAATTTATACAGTTTGACCTACGGGAAGTATTATATGAGAGACAAATCGATGTCTTTCTCACCACCGGTTTATTTTAAGCCAATATTGGAAAGCGAGCATTATGAAGTGTATGAAAATACACGTCCGCTCCCATTTGCAAGAACAACGAGTACCGTCTATTCAGAAAAGTCACTAGAGCATGCGTCAGCACTTGATAAAGAACATGCGATGTTGCAAGGTGTGATCTTAAACAAAAAAGGAAATGCTGAAATCGACCAATCGCCTGATCGAATAAAGGATACAAACATTCATACTGAACAAGCGGTATACGAAAATGGCGTGCTTGATGTATACGGGAAAACGGGCGGGCTGAATATCACCCTTCCAGATGATATCGCTCGCGTGGGGGATGTGTATGTGAGCTTTTATGTGAAGCGGACCGACCGTAACGAAGGGTTTCAGTTATCTGTAGATGACTACGTCACATCACGCAAAAGCAATACGTCTATCTACAAAACAGGCGTTAATGACGTGACGATCCGAGTCCCTGCGGAAAAAATCCTTTCCATACGAGTTCCAAAAGGGACGTATGAGCTGAGTCAATTAAAGCTGTATCATGAGCCTTACCGCACCCTTGCGCGGGCATATGAAAAAGAAAAACAGGATGATGGCAGCCAGCAGGTGAAGCTTAAAAATAACCGCTTTACGATTTCTTATGAGAACAAGCGCGGCGATGATTATATGATTCTGCCTGTTCCATATGAAAAAGGCTGGGAGCTCACGGTGAACGGCCATCAAACCGAGATTGAACAAGCCAATTATGCGTTTATTGGTTTTCCAATAGAAAAAGGCAAAAACGAGATCGTGCTAACTTACTATCCGCCTTATATCAGAATTCTCGCATTGATTTCATTGATCAGTTTGATCGTTGCGATTTTATATGCACGGAGAAAAAACAAGAAACACCACTTTTCAGCATAAGTGGTGTTTTTTTATCTTTCATCTCATACGTAAGTTTCTTCATCCCATTCAATCGTGTATTCGTTCATTTTTTTATCAATATCGTTTTGAATACTCATGTGCTGAAATAGCGCATTCAATTCTTCTGTCCTCTTTCTTCGATCCTTTTCATAATAATAGAACGCATCTCGATAATCATGATCCCTTAGCATCTTTGCTATGAGCATGGCATCTTCTAGACTATACGATGCTCCTTGACCAACAAAAGGGTTCGCCGTATGTACCGCATCACCTACAAGAACAACACGTCCTTTTGACCACACAGGAAAATCCTTTATTTCATAGATACTTCTTGGAAAGAACATGTTTGTATGATCGATGATGTCAGAAAGGTGTTTAGGAATGTTCCAATGTTCCATTTGTTTATATAATAACTGTCGGATGGTTTCTTGATTGGCTTTCTCAAAATGTTTTGTAGGTAACTTCTCAGGACACTGAGAGAAAGCTTGCCATAAAATATTCATTTTATTTGTTGGATGCGCTTTTCCAAAAATGAATTGAAAGTTTCCGTCATTGTAAAAATAACTTGTTGCCTCATCCAATACAAAATCCTTCACAAACGATACTCCTTGTAGTCCCCAAAAACCGCTATAGTCTAATTTAGCATTAAACGCAATAGCCTCTCTTGTTTTAGAAAAAGTTCCATCTGCTCCTATTACGATATCACCTGTTATCACAGTTTCATCTTCAAAAAGAACCTGAACGGAATGAGGCTGCTGTGTGATTGAGATTAACTTTTTGTTGTATTTCACTTCTATTCCTTGGCGGTGAACTTCTTTTAAAAGTGATTTGATGATTTGGTCTCTCATGACGTTCAGTAAAGGGGCATCATAATATTTTTCACTATAATTGTGAAAGATCGCTTCTACTTCATTTTCACTGTTTATTTGCTGGATCTTCTTTATCACGGTTGCATTTGCGATCACTTCATTTTTACACCCGATTCCATCCAAAATCTTTACCCCATTCGGAGACAGTAAAAAACCTGCTCCTGTTTCTAATTCTTCATCTGACCTGCTTTCATAAATCGTACTTTCCATTCCAGCCTTTTTTAAAAATAAAGCAGTAGCCAATCCTGCTACACCACTGCCGATAATGATCACATTTTGAGATTTCATCATTTTTCCTCCCTTTTTATAAACAGACCGGTCGGTTTATTTTAGTGCAAAAAAATAAGCTTTTTCATATAAGACAGCGTATCACAATTCCCCCTTTTCATTTGGTAATTAAAGTATATGATAATATGTTAGAAATGATTTAGCAAGAATGAAACTAACCAATTTCTGATCAACTTCTTTTAAAAACATGAAGGGGATAACAAAACATGAACAAAGACACCGTGATAAAACACTATGAACACACCCTTGAATGGGTACAGTCACTAACGGAAGTAACAGAAGAAGAATGGCGTAGCGCCATCGCTGATGGAAAGTGGAGCATTGCTGAGATCATCGCACATTTCGTTCCATGGGATGAATTTATTTTACACGATCGCCTAAAGGAATTTTGGAACAATAAAGCGTTACCTCAGGCACCTGATGTGCATGAAATGAACCGGCAGTCAGCCGAAAGAGCAAGAAAGGAAGAGAGAAGCGAGACGATCGGGCGATTTATTGCTATTAGAACAAAATTGCTTCAAGAAATGAAGAAAATCGAAGCATCTCGCTGGAATACATCCTTTTTGATCGGTCAAACCGAGCTGACGTTATCAAGTTTTTTTCAAGGTTTGATTAAACATGATCTCCATCATATGGAGCAGGTCAGACAAGCGCTCTCTACAGAAAGACGATAGCGCCTCACGAAGCTTCCTTATCAAACGAAAACGACGCATAATCAAACAAAAAATGAAATAGCCAAATACTTAGCGCAAAGAGAATTTCTTCAGAAGTAGTCAGCAAAATGCCGTCAACCAATTCGTCTGATACATAGACAGCACCCCAAATAAACAAAAGGTGAAATAAAACGGCATAGAAAACGATAGATCGTTTTTTGGACCGACACTTACGAACAAACCGCATGAGCACGTGTTCCAGATGTTCAAAAGAGATCCCAAGTACAACATAGATGCCCATAAACAGAATCAACGATAAAATCGATTGATAAAAAGCACCCGTCAAATGAAAGAACAGCACACAAAACAACAAAAATATGTAACAGACAGCTGATAGCGCCATGAGCCATTTCAGCCCTTGCCATAAAGCGTGAACAGATTGTTGCATGGGTAAACAACACTCCTTTACATGAAGATACCTGCAAAAAGGACAGCCTTTTTGCAGGAAGGTTGGAATTAATCCTCTTTTTTAGGTGCAGCGATGACAGGATGTTTTTCTGTATCAAGCAGTTTTAAGAATTCTTCGCCTTGATCTAAATGATCCAAAACAAGCTGTTTCGGTGTCACCGCAAGCCACTGATTGAGTGAAATGTCTGCATAATGATCGCTCTTAAAGATTTCTAAGAAATAGAGCGGTTCGTCGCCTGTATTTTCTACATAATGCCCCATCGCAAATGGCACATAGCCAACGTCTCCCGCCTGATAGTTGAAGGTTCTCGCATGTCCATCAGAAGCAAATACCGTCATTCGTGCCTTTCCAGAAATGAAATATTGCCATTCATCCGTATTTGGATGCCAGTGCAGCTCACGAATGGCACCTGGATCAACTTTCACAAGAGCGGATGCAATCGTTTTAGACGCTTTGAAATTGGTAGAGTCCGCAATCCACACTTGTCCACCGCTTGACGTAATTGGCTCTTGTTTTAATAGCTCATATTTAAAGGAATTCGGGACTTCTCCTTGCTCTGTTTGCACCTTGTCACATTCAAGGGAACCAGGAATTCCTTTTTGGAAAATATACTTCTCTTTCTCTGGCAGCTTCTTAAATTGCTCCTTTGTCATTCCAAAGTTTTGGAGAACGACTTCCTCTGGGGTATGCGCAAGCCAATCAGTCACTTGGAACGTACTATTTTCAGAGAAGGAACCATCATCAAACACAAGCAAGAACTCAGCTCCTGGTTCAAGTGCTTGAATAGAGTGCGGCAAGCCTGAGGGGAAGTACCATAAATCACCCTCGGTCACATCCTCTGTAAAATTGCGCCCCTCTGCATCAACCGATGTAATTCGGGCTTCCCCATAAATCATGTACGCCCACTCCGCTTCCTTATGCCAGTGAAGCTCACGAATCGCACCAGGCTTTAGCCGCATGTTCACAGAGGCAAGACTTTTAGAGATTGGCAGTTCACGTACCGTGACTTCTCTTGCGTAACCGCCTTTTTCTAAACGGTTGTGCGTATCAGAAAAAGAATATTTCATGTTGGAAACCGTTCCATGATCGGTTTCTGGTGGCGTGAGCATATCTGGGTTTTGTCTGTCTCGCTCGAGATTACGTGGAATTTTGACCGTTGCTCCTTTTTCTCCTCGAATCGGCTGCGGTACACCATTTTGCTTTTCACTCATGATAAAATCCCCTTTCAACATCGTATTGTGTGAGGTGACAAAAGGCCTTTCATTTCGCCCTCGTTTTCATAAGGTGAAACGAATCAAGAAGATGTCAATCTGATTCATCATTTTTTTGAACAGCGACCAATCGTTGGATGAGTTTGCTTAATTCATCAAACTTTCGTTCAAAACGTGTCAGCAAATAAATCGTTAAAATAGCAGGAAATCCAGCCTGACCGAGCTGCTTCAGCCATTCCTCCGAAAAAAAGGTCTCCATTTGTCTCACCTCCCAGCGGATGCTCGTCTTCTCTATAAGTGGTATGAAAGAAGAAATAGGAAATCAAAAGGGGAGAAAATGAACCATTAGACCCGTTTCACAAAGTTTACTTTTTTTAACTTTTGTCCACTTAATGCAAGTAGAGAGAACAAAGGGGAGGATGCACATGGATTATCGGCTGTTATTGAAAGCAAAATGGAAGGAAATAATTGATCACCCGCTCATTCAGCAATTTTTAAGCAATCCTAAAAACCAGCAGCTGCTCCGGCAAGTCATGGAAGAGCCAAACGAGGAAAATGCGAAAAAACTAGATTCCGAGTTCAAGCAGTTTTATCAAAAAATCCGCATCATCAAGTATATTTCCACAATGATCCGCATCTTTTCAGTCGACTTTGACAAACGAGTGAAAAAAAAGCAGCATCGTTTTCCGCTCATACTCGATCATCCTGATACGCAAGAAGTGAAAGACCCTGTTCAAGCAGATACGTATGAAGCTGTGCTCTTTAACCAACAAGACTTAGGGGAGCACCTGCAAGACCCAAGATTGTACAAGGCCTATCAGCAGCTCACAGAAAAACAAAAAATGGTTCTAACCCATATTTATGTCGAAGGCCAAACGATGAAGGAAATAGCCGACCGGCTGGGCGAATCAAGACAAAACATCTCAAACATCCACAAAAAAGCGCTCAACAAACTAAAAGAAGAAACAGGGGGAGATGTCCGTGAACGAAGACAAAATGACCAATGGAGAAATGGAAGAACTCATTGAAACCTTCACACCCATGATCAAAAAGAAACTACAAAACACGGCATATCAAGAAAGAGAAGACCTCGAACAAGAACTCTATATCAAACTCATCGAAAAAGTAGACTGGCTGATTTACCAAGAGGGACCTGGCTTTTGGGAGTTTATTGTGGAATATATGACGAAGATGTAAGCACAAAAAAAGACTCGCTCACACAGAGCCGAGTCTTAATTTTTTTTGCAGTTTTTCTTCACTGAAAATCCAGCCGGTATAGGAATTTTTGATTTGGTGGTCCATGTCGATATGGCAGATTGCAACAAAAGGATAGTGACCTTTGCTGCGGTAGCGCAAATCAATGAACCGTACCTCATAATGATCCTTGTATTTATCCACTTCCCACCGGTAGACAGGGGAGAAGGAGAGAAAGGCTGAAATGTTTTCATCCTGTTTGGCAATTTTCATAATCTCAGTATCAGGGACCGGCACACGGTTAAAGGTGTCTAAAATGATGATCTCACCATTCATACTGCGTCCAACATGGAAAGAGGATTTACATTTCACGGCAATGCGCCATTGTCTGAACTTCATTGTAGGCGAAATAATAATGTCTTCAATCTCATCGAATCGTGCACGCAGCTGGCGTTTAATCTGAAGCTGCATGATGACCCTGACGATATAGTAACAAAAAATCACGGCATATAGCGAGATGAACGTATAGCCGGGATGCCCGCCAATCGCCCATACGCCAATGGCGACAAGATGTGTAAAAAAGATAAACGGATCAAACGTATTAATGATCCCAAGCGCTACCCATTTCTTCGAAAATGGGCGAATGGCCTGCGTACCGTATGCATTGAAAATATCGACAAACACATGAAGCACGACGGCTAATAGGGTCCATAGCCAAAGGTGAAGTATATTCGCCCCCGGCACAAATGGGAAAATCACAGCCGGAATTAGCAATGACCAAAACAGTACAGCCGGAATGGAATGAGTAAATCCCCGGTGATTTCTTATATAAACTGCATTATTTTTTAGTTTTAGCACAGTATCAATGTCTGGTGCTTGGGAGCCGGCGATGGTCGCGATCATCACGGCGTGTGCCATGTGTGGATCTGCGCTGACGGCTGGATCTAAAAGCGCAAGTCCCCCAAGAGAAATGCCCATTACTACATGAGTACCAGTGTCCAATTGATTACCTCCTAGTTGTCATGCTTAGGAACAATCATACAAAGTATACGTCTCTCATCAAGACTATGTGCAAAATCACTTTTGCTTTATCTCGATTTAATGTAACATGTTAACGTATCTACAAACAGTATACAACAAATAAGGTTCTTTTCAGAACGTTAGCCCTCGGTTCAAGTGAGAAGGAGTATAGATATGAAAGACATTCAAGAAAAGCTGGACCGCAAAGATATTGCGGGCTTTCAGCATGATTTAATCGATTGGTATGAAAAAGAACAACGAACACTTCCATGGCGTGAAAATCAAGATCCATATCGCGTCTGGGTATCAGAAGTGATGCTCCAGCAAACAAGAGTGGATACGGTCATTCCGTACTTCAATCGGTTTATGGAGCAATTCCCGACGGTGAAGGATCTTGCTTTAGCTGATGAAGAAAAGGTCATGAAAGCATGGGAAGGTCTTGGCTACTACTCACGAGTGCGTAATTTACAGGCAGCTGTGAAAGAAGTCTATGAATCCTACGGGGGCGTTGTCCCTGATACGAAAGAACAATTTTCAAAACTGAAAGGTGTAGGCCCGTATACGAGCGGCGCAGTGCTGAGTATCGCCTATAACAAGCCATACCCTGCGGTAGACGGCAACGTGATGAGGGTCATTTCCCGTATCTTGTCCATATGGGATGATATTGCAAAACCAAAAACGAGAAACATTTTCGAATTTGCAGTTGATCAGCTCATTTCCCGGGAAAAGCCGTCAGAATTCAATCAAGGGCTAATGGAGCTAGGTGCGCTTATTTGTACCCCAACCTCTCCTGCATGCCTCATTTGTCCTGTAAACATGCATTGCTCAGCACTTGAGGAAGGCGTTCAGCATGAGCTGCCGGTGAAAAGTAAAAAGAAAAAGCCGACTGCGAAATCAATGGCAGCAGCGGTGTTATTTGACGATGCAGGCCATCTTTATATTCATAAACGTCCAAGTACAGGTCTGCTTGCGAATTTATGGGAGTTCCCAAACATGGAAACAATGAAGGGAAGAAAAACGGAAAAAGAGCAGCTGATTGATTTCTTAAAAGAGGAAGCGGGTGTACAAGCAGAACTTGGTGATTTAGAAGGCACCATTCAACATGTATTTACCCACCTCATCTGGAATATTTCTGTTTTCTTTGGACGTGTGACTTCTGTATCTGATGACACGATGCTAAAAAAAGTCACAACAGAAGAATTTGAGGCATATGCTTTGCCAGTCTCACATCAAAAAATATGGAAGATGGCACTTGAACAGCCTAGTCATATTTAACCGTTGTACCATGGGTATAATCGGCTTCATTTCGGTGCAGACCCCCACGGTTTTCAATTTCAGAAATGATTTCTCGATACTTAGATTGCCCTTCTTCGTTTAAATAAGGTAAAATTTGTTGGAAAGCATGGTGAAAAAAAGCAAGCTCAGTATCTTTCCATTGATCCTTTGACATCATGCCAAGCTGGCTTAAATCGCGTCCGACATACATGAATGTAACCTCCTAATAGGAACTTTCCTATTAGTGTGAAGCGAATGGACGAAAACTATTCAAATCAGGAGATGAACCATAATGAACAAGCGTAAATGTGCACTAATTACAGGCAGCAGTAGAGGTGTCGGGAAAGAAGTAGCCCTTCGCCTGGCTGAAAAAGGATATGACATTGTCATTAACTATGCAAGAAGCAAAAAAGCAGCACTTGAAACAGCTGAAGAAATTGAAGCGATGGGTGTTAAAACATTAGTTGTCAAAGCCAACGTTGGTCAGCCAGAGAAAATCAAAGACATGTTCCAGCAAATTGACGAAACGTTTGGCCGTTTAGACGTATTTGTGAACAATGCGGCATCTGGCGTTCAGCGCCCAATCATGGATCTTGAAGAAAATCATTGGGACTGGACCATGAATATCAATGCGAAGGCCTTGTTATTCTGCGGACAAGAAGCAGCCAAATTAATGGAGAAAAACGGCGGCGGACATATCGTCAGCATTAGCTCACTAGGCTCCATCCGCTACCTTGAAAACTACACGGTGGTCGGTGTATCTAAAGCAGCACTAGAAGCGTTGACACGCTACCTATCCGTTGAGCTGTCACAAAAAAATATCGTCGTAAATGCCGTATCAGGCGGCGCCATCGATACAGATGCACTCAAGCACTTCCCAAATCGTGAAGAGCTATTAGAAGATGCTAAGAAAAATACACCAGCAGGCCGTATGGTGGAAATTAAAGACATGGTCGACAGTGTAGAATTCCTTGTATCAGGCAAAGCAGATATGATTAGAGGACAGACGATTATCGTCGATGGCGGACGTTCTTTGCTTGTTTAAAAAAATCATGAATAAGATGTACACCTTCTGCACAAATTAATGTGCGTGGAGGTGATAATGATGGATAAACAACAAAACAAAACAAACGCACAACAAGTGAAAAAACAAAACCAAGCTGCTGCACAAGGCGGTCAATATGGCACTGAATTTGCTAGCGAGACTGACGCACAGCACGTAAAAAAATACAACCAAAAAGCTGAGCAAAACAAACAACAAAACAGCTAATCACTGAAACAAAGGGAAGCACTTCATCTACGAATGAAGTGCTTTTCTTTTTGCCTCTCCCCACCATCCGACAAAACCTGTAAAACCTCTACATAAACAGTCAAAGGACTTCTTCCTTCTTTCAAGAAATGGTATAGATACAAAAAGTCGATACGAATGAAAGGGAGGAGTTAGATGTCTGATTTCGACCAGCTTGTCAAAGAACAAATGCAGCTTATGGATCAGCTGCTCGATGTACAAGGAGAACTTGATCTGTACTTAGAGTCAGAAAAACGATTGCTGCAAGGTGAAAAAAAGGAAGAGCGGCATAAGCTTCATGATCAAATCAAACAGAAACGAGAGGAACTGCAAAAAGTCCAAACACTATTTACAAAACAGACTGAACAAGTCATCAATTCGTATAAGCAAATGGAGAAGAGCTCAACCGTGATGTAAAAGAGTGTGCCGTTCAATTGGGTTGAATGGCTTTTTCATTTCATTTTTTAATGATGTAACGGTATAATATAATAGAGACATGTTTAGTTGGGAAATTAGGTCTTTGGACTGTTAGGTTTGTTTGTTATAGAAAGTAGGGGAGAAAATATGGGCTATCCCAAGGAAGGAGAAACCATCCAAATTCAAAGCTATAAACATAATGGCTTGATCCACAGGATTTGGAATGAAACCACCATTCTGAAAGCAACGGAATTGTGTATCATTGGTGCAAACGATCGAACAATGGTGACTGAATCCGATGGCCGAACATGGATGACAAGAGAACCGGCTATTTGCTATTTTCATGCAAAACAATGGTTTAATGTCATTGGGATGCTTCGAGATGATGGGGTGTATTATTACTGCAACATCAGCTCTCCTTTTGCGACAGATGAAGAGGCGATTAAGTATATTGATTACGACTTAGATGTCAAAGTCTTTCCGGACATGACGTATAATATTTTGGATGAGGATGAATATGCAGATCATAAGAGGCAGATGAATTATCCAAAAGAAATCGATAGTATCTTACGAGAGCATCTAAATACATTACTGCATTGGATTCACCAGCGGAAGGGACCGTTTGCTCCAGAATTTGTGGATATGTGGTATGAACGTTTTTTGCGTTATACAAAATAAGTAACAGCAGCTAAAACCTGTTTGGCTTTTCAAAGCCAACAGGTTTTTGATTGCGTACGGATAAGAGGCACTGATAGATTGGGAAGGAGATTTACATGGGGGTCATAAAACGTTACATGGCTTTTGTAACACCGTATAAAAAACAGATTGCATTGACAATGGTGATCGGAATGATTAAGTTCTCGATTCCCTTAACATTGCCTCTGCTTTTAAAGTATGTCATTGATGATGTGATTCAAGGCTCTGGATCGGCTGAAGAAAAAACATCCACTCTCTTTATTATTATGGGAATCATGCTTGTCTTATTTTTAGTGATGAGACCGCCTGTTGAGTACTACAGACAATACTATGCGCAGTGGACAGGCAGTAAGGTATTATTTGATATTCGGGAAAAATTGTTCTCGCACATTCAAAAGTTGAGCCTTCGTTATTACGCCAACACGAGAACAGGGGAAATTATTTCAAGGGTCATCAACGATGTGGAGCAAACAAAGGAATTTGTCATCACAGGGCTTATGAACATTTGGCTTGATTTGATGACCGTCCTGATTGTGATCGCCATTATGTGTACACTGGATCTTAAACTCACCATTGTGTCTGTCATTATTTTTCCACTGTATGCGTTAGCAGTGAAGTATTTTTACGGACGGCTTCGCAAGCTGACAAAAGAGCGGTCGCAGGCACTCGCTGAGGTACAAGGGCACCTGCATGAGCGAGTACAAGGAATGCCTGTCATTCGCAGCTTTGCGATTGAAGAATACGAACAAGAGAATTTTCACGATGAAAATAAAAATTTCTTAAACAAAGCGATCAATCATACGAATTGGAATGCCAAAACATTCGCCGTCGTCAATACGATCACAGACATTGCGCCGCTGCTCATCATTGCTTTTGCTGGCTATACCGTCATTAACGGGTCGCTTTCAATTGGGACAATGATTGCCTTTGTCGGCTACATTGACCGGATGTACAACCCGATTCGTCGTCTCATTAACTCATCGACGACTTTAACTCAGTCAGTAGCCTCAATGGATCGTATTTTTGAGTTTATTGATGAACCGTATGAAGTAACAGATAAGCCGAATGCAAAAGAAGCCAATCACTTAAAAGGAGAGGTAGAATTTAAAGATGTGTCGTTCCGTTACGAACATACACAGGAAGAGATTTTACACAATATCTCCTTGAAAGTAGAAAAAGGCCAAACCGTTGCGCTTGTAGGAATGAGCGGCGGAGGGAAGTCGACACTCGTCAGCCTAATTCCAAGATTTTATGATGTCACAAGCGGATCACTCGAAATTGACGGCATTGATATTAAAGAGTACAAGGCAAGAAGCCTGCGTAATCAAGTCGGGATGGTGCTCCAAGATACATTTTTATTCAGTGACACCATTAAAGAAAATATCGCTGTGGGAGACCCGGAAGCATCCTTTGAGAAAATTGTGTCGGCTGCCAAAGCGGCTAATGCGCATGATTTTATCATGTCTCTTCCTGAAGGATATGACACGAAAGTAGGAGAACGTGGCGTAAAGCTATCAGGCGGTCAAAAACAACGAATTTCAATTGCAAGGGTATTTCTTAAAAATCCACCGCTGCTTATTTTAGACGAAGCGACGTCTGCACTTGATTTAGAAAGTGAACATTACATTCAAGAAGCGATGCAAAAGCTGGCAAAAGATCGCACAACTTTTATAGTTGCGCACCGTTTATCAACGATTACACATGCGGACCTCATTGTGGTCATGGAACAAGGCGAGATTGTGGAAAAAGGAACACATGAAGAATTAATGAACCGAGACAGCCACTATCGCCATCTATTTACCATTCAAACATTAAATTAGTAGAAGCCTATCCGATTCTAGCGGATAGGCTTTTTTATGCTTGTCAAAAACATGACATATTTCCCAGCTTGTCTCAATACAATTTTAAAAAGTATGACGGGGTGGTGAAGATGTGAAAGAACAAGAAGTATTGCTAGATGTCAAACAGCTGTCCATTGCCTTTCAGCAAAAAAAACAGAGAGTGCCGATCGTCCATGACATCTCATTCTCTATTCAAAAAGGAGAAACCTTAGGTATTGTGGGCGAATCTGGCTGCGGGAAAAGCATCACATCGATGTCTTTAATGGGGCTGAATCATCAAACAGAAACAACAGGTCACATACAATTTGAAGGTCAAAACCTGCTGTCACTTTCGGAGAAACAATGGCGAGAGGTCAGAGGGAATGACATCTCAATGATTTTCCAGGAACCCATGACTTCTCTCAATCCACTCATGACCATCGGCAAGCAAATGACAGAAGCCCTTTTCACACATCAGGCCATCAGCCAAAAAGAAGCAAAAGCGAAAGCGGTAGATTTGCTTCAAACGGTAGGCCTGAAACAAGCAGCGTCATTACTCAAAAAATATCCACATGAACTATCGGGCGGCATGCGTCAGCGTGTGATGATTGCGATGGCGATGCTGTGTCACCCAAAGCTCATGATTGCAGATGAACCAACGACTGCACTTGATGTCACCATCCAAGCACAAATTCTTCGTTTGCTCAAAAAGTTAAATGAAGAGATGGACACCGCTATTTTATTTATTACTCATGATTTAGGCGTCGTGCGGCAAATATGCCAGCGTGTCATGATTATGTATGCCGGTCGAATCGTAGAAGAAGGAACCGTTGACCGTATTTTCCAAAAACCTCTCCATCCCTACACGAAAGGTCTTTTCGCCTCTGTTCCATCATTTAAAGAGAAAAAAGAAAAACTCATGTCTATTGCGGGTCATGTACCTAAGCCAGGAGCTATTCGGTCCGGCTGTCAATTTGCACCACGCTGTCCATATCAAATGACGCAATGTCTTGAAAAAGACCCATCTTTACAATCCATTTCACACAATCACCGCGTCGCATGTTTTCTAATGGAAGGAGGAGAAGACACTGAATCACCCACTATTGCAAGTGAATCAACTGACGAAGCGTTATGACACATCGGCATTTTTTTCTAAACACAAACAGACGACTATGGCTTTAAATCAAGTGTCCTTTCACGTGAAAGAAGGAGAGACGCTCGGCATTGTGGGCGAATCTGGCTGCGGGAAATCAACCCTTGGCAAAAGCTTAATGAGATTAATCGAACCGACTTCTGGCTCAATCCAAATGAAAGGAAAAGAAGTGATGCTTCTGAAAGAACGAGACATGCGTTCCTTCAGAAAAGACATTCAAATGATTTTCCAAGATCCATACGCTTCCTTAAATCCACGAATGAAAATCAAAGACATTTTAGAAGAACCGCTCATTGTTCATAAACATGGAACAAAAGCAGAAAGACAAAAGCGGGTAAAAGAGATGTTGCACATTGTTGGGTTTGACCCATCCTATGGAGACCGTTATGCGCACCAATTCAGCGGCGGTCAGAGGCAGCGTATTGGAATTGCTAGGGCGCTGATTACTCATCCAAGTCTTGTGATTGCCGATGAGCCAGTTTCCGCTTTAGATGTATCGGTTCAAGCGCAAATATTGAATTTAATGCTCGAATTGCAAAATACGCTTTCTCTGACGTACTTGTTTATTTCTCACGATCTAGGCGTTGTCAAGTATATGAGCGACCGAATTGCAGTGATGTACGCTGGCCGTATTGTAGAAATGGGTCCTGCGGAGGACGTATTTCACAAGCCGCTTCATCCTTATACATCGCTTCTTCTGACATCCATTCCACATATGGATCACGTGCTGGAAACGCAGGATGTGTCAGCGGAAGAATCCACCCTGGTGTCAGAAGATGGCTGTCCTTTCTATAAAAGATGTCCAAAAAGGTGGGCGCAATGCTTGCAAGCTGTTCCGCCTTTGTATGAGGAGAAAACAGGCCATGCAGCTGCGTGCTATTTATATCAAAAGGAGGAACACAATGAAGAAGACATGGTTATTCAGTAGTTTCATTTTTGTGCTAGCACTTGCGTTATTTTTAGGGGGCTGTTCATCTTCATCAACATCAGAAGAAAAAGCCACAAAAGACACTCTCGTATTCGGCAGAGGAGGGGACTCTACGTCACTTGATCCGATTACAACAACAGAAGGCGAAACCTTCAAGGTCACAGAGAATATGTTTGAAAAGCTTTTGAATTACGGTGAAAAAGACACGACCATCCATCCGGGCCTCGCAACAGAATGGGATGTTGCAAAGGACGGAAAATCGTACACGTTCTACTTAAGAGAAGGTGTGAAATTTCACGATGGCACAGATTTTAATGCAGAAGCAGTGAAATTCAACTTTGACCGCTGGATGAATGGAGATGCCGAAAAATTTCCTTACTACGGCATGTTTGGCGGCTATAAAAAAGATAAAGGGCATGTCATTAAAGACATCATCGTCAAAGGAGAGCATGAAATTGAATTTCAACTCAAACGCCCGCAAGCAACATTTCTGAAAAACATCGCCATGTCACCATTTGGTATCGCTAGTCCTGCAGCAGTTGAAAAAAGCGGTGATTCATTTAGAGAAAACCCAGTGGGCACAGGACCATTTAAGTTTAAAGAATGGAAACAGAACGACCGTATTGTCTTAGAAAAGAACGAAGATTACTGGCAAAAAGATAAACCAAAACTGAAACAAATCATCTTCCGCTCTATTCCTGAAAACTCTGCTCGTTTAAATGCGCTTAAAACAGGCGAAATCGACTTAATGGATGGCGTCAATCCGTCCGATTTAGATGGCATTAAAACAGACAAAGCGCTCCAGCTGATTGAAAGACCATCCATGAACGTAGGTTATATCGGGCTGACAGTCACTAAAAAGCCGCTTGATAACAAGTTGGTTCGTCAGGCACTCAATTATGCAGTTGATAAAGAATCAATCATCGAGTCGTTTTATGGAGGGCTTGCTGAACCAGCAAAAAATCCACTTCCTCCGTCATTAGAAGGCTACAATGACGAGATTGAGCCATATCCATATGATCCGGAAAAAGCAAAAGAACTATTGAAAGAGGCAGGCTTCCCTGACGGTTTTCGCATCAAGCTTTGGGCAATGCCTGTGCCGCGTCCATATATGCCAGACGGGATGAAGGTAGCTGAAGTCATTCAGTCAAACTTTGAAAAAGTTGGTGTCAAAGCCGAAATCGTCACATATGATTGGGCGACTTATTTAGATAAAGCAAGTAAAGGCGAAGCAGATGTGTTCTTATTAGGATGGACAGGGGACAATGGCGATCCTGATAATTTCATCTATACATTATTAGATAAAGACAGTATTGGCGGTAACAACTATACATTCTTCCAAAACGATAAAATGCATGACATCCTCATTGAAGCGCAGACCGATACGGATCAAAAGAAGCGAAATGAATTATATCAAGAAGCTCAAGAAATCATTCATGATGAAGCACCTTGGATTCCATTAGTCCATTCAATTCCAATGCTTGCCGCATCTAAAGATTTAAAAGGCTACCAGCCGCATCCGACTGGTTCCGAAGCATTGACTGACGTATATTTCGAATAAGCAAATAAGGGAGATCGTTCGATCTCCCTTATCCAAACAATGAAAAGGCGGTGAAAGCTGTTTGTTTGCTTATTGTATGAAGCGAGCAGGAATGCTCATTCCAGTACTGATCGGAATGACCTTAGTTGTATTTTCTATTATTCGGTTTATCCCTGGAAATCCGGCGCAGGTCATCTTAGGACAGCGGGCAACGAAAGAAGCAGTAGAGCAATTGACGATTCAGCTTGGTTTAGACCAGCCGTGGTACGTTCAATATGGTCACTACATGCTGGGGCTTTTAAAAGGCGATCTAGGGACTTCCATACGAACAGGAGCGGCTATTGCCCAGGAAATGAAGCCTTACTTATTCGCTACATTAGAATTGACTTTCTTCGCTATGTTGCTGGCGATTATTGTCGGTGTGAATGCCGGAATCATTAGTGCGTGGTTTAAACATTCTTTCTTTGATTATGTGGCCATGTTTATTGCGCTCATTGGGGTGTCCATGCCGATTTTCTGGTTAGGCTTAATGGGACAGTGGCTATTCTCGATTGAATTAGGTATTTTGCCGACTACAGGACGAGAAAACGTCAGAAATCCGGTAGAGTCGATCACCTATATTCATACGCTGGACACGCTTTTGCAAGGACGATTTGATCAATTCTTTGACAGCATCAAGCATTTAATTTTACCAAGTACCGCTCTCGCAACGATTCCTGCTGCGATTATTGCAAGGATTACGAGGGCAAGTATGCTGGAAGTTCTTCATTCAGATTTTATTCGAACAGCAAAAGCAAAAGGGGTACGTTCATTTTTCATCATTTATCAGCATGGGCTGAAAAATGCGCTCATTCCGATTTTAACGATTATTGGTCTTCAAACAGGTCTCTTGCTAGGCGGAGCCATTTTAACAGAAACGATCTTTGCTTGGCCGGGAATTGGGCGGTATATTTACGATGCAATTAGCTATCGTGATTATCCTGTTATTCAAACTGGCATTCTTGTTGTTGCGCTCATATTTGTGCTGATCAATTTCATTGTGGATATCTTGTATGCAGTCATTGATCCGAGGATTAAATACTAGAGAAGGGAGAGTGACGACATGGAAGCGCAAAAAGAGCTTCAAGCACCTGAACAAAAGGAAGAACGCTCTCAATCACTGATTCTTGAATCGATGAAACTGTTCTTTCAGCACAAGCTGGCGGTCATTGGCACTGTGATTGTCTTTTTATTTCTGATCCTAGCAATCTTTGCACCGCTCATTGCTCCTTATGGAATCAACGAGCAGTCACTAGGCGAACGATTTAGTGCCCCTTCAGCTGCGCATTGGTTTGGTACGGATGATTTCGGGAGAGACATATTTTCTAGAGTCGTGCATGGAGCTCGGATTTCATTATGGGTGGGTTTCTTCTCCGTTCTCGGGTCGGTTATTTTAGGGACATTGCTTGGATTGATGGCAGGTTACGGCGGCAGATTGCTGGATGCTGTCATCTCAAGACTATTTGATATTTTACTCGCTTTTCCTAGCATTCTATTAGCGATTGCGATCGTTTCCATCTTAGGACCTTCCTTACAAAATGCCCTTATTGCCATAGCGATTATTAACGTCCCGACTTTTGGGCGGCTGGTTCGTTCAAAGGTGCTGAGCATTAAGCAAGAAGAATATGTTTTAGCAGCAAAGGCAGTCGGGATGTCACATCGCCGCATCGTTCTCCGTCACATTCTGCCAAATAGTATGGTGCCGGTCATCGTTCAAGCGACGCTTGCGATTGGTACTGCCATTATTGAAGCGGCGGCTTTAGGATTTTTAGGATTAGGTGCACAAGCGCCAAGTCCAGAGTGGGGGAAAATGCTTGCAGATGCGAGACCTTATCTCGTACAAGCGCCATGGACTTTATTTTTCCCGGGGATTGCGATCATGCTGACGGTTCTTGGTTTTAACTTGATGGGAGATGGATTAAGGGACACCCTTGATCCTAAAATGAAGAAAATAAAATAAGACCGATTCTTAGAATCGGTCTCAGCGTGTAGGCAAACCCTCGCATTCGTTGTTAGTCCTGCGTGCTGGTGCTCACGAATATGGCATTCGCTCCGCTCCAGTACTCGTCCTTTCTTGATTTCAAGGGTTTTCAACTACGCTGCAAAGAAGACAAAGGGCTAAAATAAAGATCATTGTAGCCCTTTGTCAAAAATGTAAGCCCGATTCTAAGAATCGGGCTTTTGTATTTAAGCTTCTTTTTCTTCTGTCTCAATCTCACTATCTTTTGGGTGATACGTTTGGAAGCTTGTAATCAAAGTATCTAGATGCTCCAATTCATCACGGTATTCAATAATGCTCGACATCACATTCAGCATATTGTAATCCAGCAAGTCGTTTTCTTGATTTTGCTGGTGCTGAATAAATGATTTCGTTAATGCTTCAAGACGAAGAGAGCATTCATTCTGAAAATCATCGTCCTGCGGTTTCATTTTTCCAACAAACTTCATCAAGGTACGTTCATGCCAATAAAGCAAATAATCAATCTCATCTGTTAAGCTCTCTCTGAAATGCTCTGGCATCAAATGAATTTCATTTTCTAACTTATGAAGCTTTTTCAGCAAGTACAGCGCTCGATTAGACGTCATGATTGCCTGTCTGAATAAAACAAGCTTTCTAGATTTGACATAAGTTGTTTTCTTTAAATAGCTTCGTTCTTCTTTGTATAACAAGTAAATGTGATCTAATTTGATCATACGTTCTTTTATTTGATCGATGTCATCCTTTAAAGTGGAATGATCAGTAGACTGTCTGGAGCTCAGACGGATCCATTTTAAAATCTCCTCCGTATTTTCCATAATGTGATGAACAAGCTTTGTTTCATACTTTGGTGGCAGGAAAATCAAATTCACTAAAAATGAAGAAAGTACGCCTAACACCACAGTTGCTGTTCGAATTAAGGCAAAGGAAAGGAAATGATCCCCTGCACTTTCTAAAATCGCGATGACGGTTACGAGTGCAATCGGAATCGTGTGTTCTATCTTCAGCTTTAAATTAATCGCAATGACCATGACGGCAGTTAAGCCGATGATGACTGGTCCTGTGCCAAAAAGCAGACCGAACGTAATGGCAAGTGCTGCTCCAATAATATTGGCTTGCACTTGATCAACAATCGTTAAAAATGATCGATAAATAGATGGCTGGATAGCAAATACAGCTGCAATTCCCGCGAAGACGGGTGTCGGCAACCCAAGCCATGTTGCCAGGTAAAGCGCGAGTACAATGGCAATACCAGTTTTTAAAATACGGGCTCCAAGTTTCATTGGTTTTGTCCCTGCATTCCTTTCTTTTCGATAATAGATGACCACTTGTCATATATCATAAATATTTTGATGAAACAACTAAGTAATATACAGCGGTCTTCCGAAATATTCAAGTGATTTTTGAAAGTTCATGAAAACATCAAAAGAAGGTATTGAGAAAAAATGTAACAGATTCACTCGCTTTTGACAATCAAGAGCTGGTAAATAAAAAAACAGACGCATGAATTTACGTCTGTTTTTCTCTTCATTATGATTGTTTCAGCTGTTCAAACGCATGATCTACTGCTTTGAGCGTTTCAGAAATATCATTTTCAGTATGTGCAATGGTTAAGAACCAAGCTTCATATTTAGAAGGAGCGAGGTTAATACCTTGTGCGAGCATGAATTTAAAGAAACGGGCGAACATTTCACCATCCGTATTTTCAGCCTGCTCGTAGTTCACAATCGTTTCCTTTGTAAAATAAATGGTGAGAGCACCTTTTAAGCGATTCACTGTAATATCTACTTGATGTTTTTTTGCGTGGGCTAAAATTCCCTCTTCTAACATGGCCCCAAGCTGATCAAGACGTTCGTAGACCCCGTCTTCTTTTAACACTTCCAAGCATGCAATACCAGAAAGGATGGAGGCGGGATTACCTGCCATCGTACCAGCTTGGTATGCTGGTCCAAGCGGGGCGACTTGCTCCATAATTTCTTTTTTGCCGCCGTAAGCGCCGATTGGAAGACCGCCGCCGATAATTTTACCTAATGCAGTGAGGTCAGGTTTTACTTGAAGCAAGTCCTGTGCACCACCATACATAAAGCGGAAAGCTGTAATGACTTCATCATAGATGACTAGAGCCCCTTTTTCATGAGTCAGGTCATTAACCTGCTGCAGGAAACCGTCTTTAGGCTCTACGATGCCAAAGTTCCCGACAATTGGCTCAACAAGAACAGCTGCTACTTCATCACCCCAGCGGTCTAATGCTTCTTTGTAGCTGTCTATATCGTTGAATGGAACGGTAATGACTTCATTGGCAATACTTTTAGGCACGCCCGCTGAATCTGGTGTTCCTAAAGTGGAAGGTCCAGAGCCGGCCGCAACTAGCACAAGATCAGAATGGCCGTGGTAACATCCGGCAAACTTAATGATCTTTGTTCTGCCTGTATAAGCGCGAGCGACACGGATTGTCGTCATCACAGCTTCTGTACCTGAATTGACAAAACGAACTTTGTCCAAAGCAGGCATCGCTTCCTTCAGCATCTTAGCAAAAGTGACTTCATGCTTCGTTGGTGTTCCGTAAAGGACACCCGTCTCGGCTGCTTTCGTGATGGCTTTTGTAATATGAGGATGAGCATGTCCCGTAATAATTGGGCCGTATGCTGCTAAATAGTCGATATAACGGTTTCCGTCAACATCCCAAAAATAAGCGCCTTCGCCTTTTTCCATTGCAACAGGTGACCCGCCGCCCACTGCTTTATATGAACGAGATGGGCTGTTAACCCCTCCAACAATATGCTCCAGCGCCTCTTGATGTAATTTTTCTGATTCGGTGAATTTCATAAATAGCCTCCTATCTCAACGTATCACGTCGTCTATCATTATTTTAACATGCCGATGCAAGCGTCCTTAGTTGAATATCTTCTCGAAATTGGATAGGCTAATGAAAAAATAGGTTGGAGGGATTGTATCATGACAATCGAAGTGGGGCAGCAAGTACCTGATATTGAATTACTTGGTGATAATGGAGAGAAAGTAAAGCTCTCTGATTTTAAAGGGAAACACATTGTCCTTTATTTTTATCCAAAAGATATGACGCCGGGCTGCACAACGGAAGCCTGTGATTTTCGTGACCGCCATCAAAGCTTTGCCGAATTAGATGCTGTGATTATCGGCGTAAGCCCAGACGGTCAAGACAAGCACCAAAAGTTTAAAGAAAAACATGACTTACCTTTCCTGCTTCTTGTAGATGACGAACAAAAATTGTCTGAAGCTTTCGGTGTGTGGAAGCTGAAAAAGAACTTTGGTAAGGAATACATGGGAATTGAACGCTCAACGTTTCTTATTAATAAAGAAGGAAAGCTTGTGAAAGAGTGGCGTAAAGTAAAGGTGAAAGATCATGTGGAAGAAGCGCTTGAGGAACTGAAAGCTCACGCTTAATATGTTGACGAGATGAGATCGGCAGTCGTGCCGGTCTTTTTTGTAAAGAAGAATAGGTAAAAAAGAGGATTGTAATTGACAAAGTTTCGGCTCTGGGGGTACACTATTTATAAAGATTATAATATAAGAATATTTTTGAAAAGAGAGGTGCATGATGAAATGGCTGCTCACGAACTAAAAGATGCTTTAGACGCTCTAAAAGAAACCGGTGTTCGAATTACTCCGCAGCGCCATGCCATCTTGGAGTTTCTCGTAAATTCTATGACACACCCAACCGCGGACGATATATATAAGGCACTTGAAGGGAAATTTCCTAATATGAGTGTAGCAACGGTTTACAACAATTTACGAGTCTTCCGGGAATCTGGATTAGTAAAAGAATTAACGTATGGGGATTCCTCAAGCCGATTTGATTTTGCGACATCTGACCATTACCATGCGATTTGTGAAAACTGCGGAAAGATCGTTGACTTTCACTATCCTGGCCTTGATGAAGTAGAACAGCTTGCATCCCATGTGACAGGTTTTACAGTAAGTCATCATCGCTTGGAGATCTATGGCACTTGTCAAGAATGTGCAAAAAAAGAAAATCATTGATGAAAAAGCTGACCAGTTGAATGGTCAGCTTATTTTTATGACTTTTTTCGATTGTAGGATTCATCAAACTCTTTGCCTTCTAATGCTGGATCGAGTGTAAGTGGCTCTCTGCAATGCATGCACATGTCCACCCGCCCAAGCACTTTTGTTTCCTTCTCACAGCCTGGACATACGACACGGACTGCCTTCGTAGAAAGCATACCGATCCAAAAGTAAACGGCTGTACTCAATCCAATCGATAACACGCCGAGTAGCATAAAGAAGGTCGACAGCCAGACCGATTCCTTGAAGAACACACCGATATACATGATCAAAAAACCAACAAAAACCAAACTAAGTGCAAATGTTCTGATTTTATTAATCTTACTGGAGTATTTCGCCATCCCTAGTCCCCCTTATCTCCAATATAGCACATTTTACCTTTCTGTTTGAATTAGTTATAGAGTTTTGTGAATAAATTGCTTATAATGATTCAACGATCTTTTTTCATGTATTGAAGGAATTTTGATTCTATGAGGAGAAATACATAGCATTAGAGAAGAACCTTACACCCGAGTATTGGAGGAATCACTATGGAAAATCTTCTCCGTCCTATTTATCAAGAGAGAGCAAGTCATCCAGATACATTAGCTGTGATTATAGTAGAAAGAAGACATAAAGTATCTTCTGAGACGGATAACTTTGATGCAGCGCTTCTAGTCATCGTAAAGGATGCGGAAGAACCGTTATTTATTAAGCACTATGAATCCGGTCACCAAACAGCTTCTTTAAATGTTGTCACAGATGATCAGTTGAAGGAATGGATTACCTTAGGTACCAACAGACGGATTATTGATTGGATTTTAAACGGAAAAGTCCTGTTTGATCGAAATGAATATATTTTCAACTTGATTGATGAACTTAGTACATTCCCGTTTTCTAACCGCAAGCTCAAAATTGGTTTAGAATATGGCAAGCTCATTCGAAGATATATAGAAGGAAAAGCATTTTTTGAATCAAATCAATTCCTCGATGCATATAATTCCATTGTGCATGCCCTGCATCATCTGGCGCGTATTGAAGTGATTGATAAAGGCTTCCACCCAGAAGTGACCGTTTGGAACCAAGTACGACATATGGAACCGGAAGTATATAAACTTTATTCAGAGTTGATTGAAAGCCACGAAAGTCTTCATAAGCGGTTAGAACTTTTATTCCTAGCGAATGATTTCTTGATTCATTCAAAAGCAGAAATTGGTGCGGCTCATTTGCGTCATGTCATGGAACAGCAGGATATTTGGCTGTTTGGCGAGCTTCTTGCACATCCTGATCTCAAACATTTCACGCCTGATCTTAGTGTGATGATTGATTTCTTTGTGGAAAAAGGAATTGTGCTAGTAGAGCCAATTGAGACGAAGGGACAAAAAATCTATCACCGAGGATATTTTGTTAAAAAAGATATTGACGCATGAATATTATGATGGTATATTATTAAACGTCGCTAATGAGCAACCGAGTTACTTTGAAAGAAAAGCGGACAAAAAGAAATTCAAAAAAACACTTGACGCACACGGTGCTCAAATGTTATATTAAGAAAGTCGCTTCTGAGCGATAACGAAGATGATCTTTGAAAACTAAACAAGACAAAACGTACCTGTTAATTCGAGTTTTTATAAAAA
>NZ_JBQEOD010000010.1:0-146218 GCF_052044955.1 Bacillus sp. 22446 | reverse complement strand
GTAGTTCAGTTGGTTAGAATGCCTGCCTGTCACGCAGGAGGTCGCGGGTTCGAGTCCCGTCCGGACCGCCATTTTTATGACTTGTAAACGAAAACGTATAGTTTCGTTTTTTTTTATGTCTTTTTCTTTCAATAAGTATCCCAGATGCAATGAAACTCCTTGTGTTTGGCTACACTAAATGTGATAAGAAAAGATCATGACTTCAACAAACAACGCCTGGTTTTTTTATACCAGGCTTTCTTTATATCGTTTTTAGTTGGAACCGAGGCTCATATTCGCTACACTAATACTAACTGTGTCTGACATCATGTTTGCTCAATCAGTTGATTGTATGAAGGGGCTGTCTTTTATGGATGAATTTGATCTTATTCGCCGAATTACACCAAAAGAAACGCATCAGCGTTCTTTGGTCATGGGCATCGGTGATGATGCTAGTGTTTATCAACCTCATTCACATTGTGAAGAGGTCGTTTGTGTTGATACAATGGTAGAGCATGTCCATTTTCGATTTGATTTTTCCACACCCTTTGAGGTTGGATTTAAAGCGCTGGCAGTGAATATCAGTGATATCGCAGCCATGGGAGGAACCCCTAAGTATTATCTTGTATCAATTGCGATCCCGCCTCATGGGGATGAAGCAATTGTCGCAGCTTTTTACGAGGGAATGAAAGCATTGGCTGATACATATCATATGGATTTAATCGGTGGAGATACAGTAGCCACCCGCAGTGACTTTGTCATCACAGTAACGGTCATTGGTGAGATTCCAAAGGGAACAGCCTGTTACCGTCATAGTGCTCAGACAGGAGACGTTGTCTTTGTCACAGGTGAACTAGGTTCATCAGCTGCTGGGCTATCCCTTTTAATGAATGAAGTAAATGCTGCACATTCGATTGACACTGCTTTTTTTCTAGAGCGACACAAAATGCCGCAGCCGCATATTGCTGCTGGCCTTATTTGTTCAAGCTTCCCCCGGGTGACCTTGAATGATGTGAGTGATGGATTAGCGAGTGAGCTGAACGAAATAGCGGAGGCCAGTCGTGTAACGCTGGAAATTGAGGCTGATCAACTCCCAAAACATCCACATCTACCGTTGTTACATAAAGAGTGGTTTGAATGGGTCTTGTTCGGTGGAGAGGATTTTGTCTTAACTGGTACGATCCCTGAAACGGATTGGAAGCGATTTGAGACGAAATGTAAAAAAGATCACATTCAGGTCACGCGTATTGGACAAGTCAAAGATGACCGAGCGTCCAGCGTTATTTTAAAAGACCATGATCAACAAACAATTTTAATGAAAAAAGGATATAATCATTTTAAGAAATGAGGTGACTCCACCATGAAGTTAACGTGGACAACAAAAGGTGCGGATGAGACGAAACGTATTGCTGCTGCCTTGGCTACATTTGTGATGCCCGGCGATGTCTTAACATTAGAAGGAGACTTAGGCGCAGGTAAAACGACTTTTTCAAAAGGTTTTGCAGAAGGCTTAGGTATTACCCGTATCGTCAACAGCCCTACTTTTACAATTATTAAAGAATATACGGATGGCAGACTGCCACTTTATCATATGGATGTGTATCGTATGGAAGATGCGGAAGAAGATATTGGACTGGGCGAATATTTTGAGGGGGAAGGTGTATGTTTGGTTGAATGGGCATATCTCATTGAACCTCAATTGCCTTCATCGTATTTAAAAATTGAAATGCTGAGAACAGAACGTGAAGAAGAACGTCATCTCACGTTTTATGCAAAAGGGGAGCGCTATGAGGCCCTTTGTAAGGAGATGAAAGACATTGACCATACTGGCAATTGATACGTCAAACCATACACTCGGAATAGCTCTTGTCCGTGATGACACTGTGGTTGGGGAAAGTATTACGTACTTAAAGAAGAATCATTCAGTCCGTGCAATGCCGACAGTTGAAGCACTGATGAAAGAATGCGGCGTAGCACCGAACGAATTAAGCAAAATTGTTGTAGCCAAAGGACCCGGTTCTTACACTGGCATTAGAATCGGTGTGACCATTGCAAAAACACTTGCTTGGACGCTGTCTATCCCGATAACTGCTGTTTCAAGTTTAGAAACGCTGGCGGCAAATGCTCGATATTTTGATGGAATGATTTCTCCTATATTTGATGCAAGAAGAGGACAAGTTTATACAGGGTTATATACATTTGAAGGTGGAAAGATAAAAGAAGCGAAACCAGATCAAAATATCCTGCTCACTGATTGGCTTCAAGAGCTGAAAAAGGAAGGGAACTCTGTTTTATTTCTTGGACATGATGTGCATCTTCATCAAGAGAATGTTCTCTCCATACTTGGAGAAACTGCTGTGATCGCAGACGAGGCATTTCATAACCCAAGACCTTCAGTGCTCGCATTTTTAGGGGCAGACCGCCCTGCTGAAGATGTCCATCAGCTTGTTCCTAATTATATTCGTTTGGCAGAAGCGGAAGTGAAATGGCTTGAAGGACAAAAATAATCTCAACACAGTAGAGATGCGAAGAATGACAGTAGAGGACATCCCAGAGGTATATACGATTGAAGTGCATTCGTTTACAGCGCCTTGGAAAAAAGAGTCGTTTGTCTATGAAATTCTCCATAACCAATACAGCCATTATTTCCTCATTGAAGAAGATGGTCAGCCTGTTGGGTATTGCGGCGTTTGGATTGTCATGGATGATGCACAAATTACGAATATTGCGATTCTCCCTGAGCACCGGGGAAAAGGATACGGGGAAGCGCTGCTTCGATATGTCATGGAATTTTGCAAAGAAAAAAAGACAGATCATCTTTCACTAGAAGTGCGGGTATCAAATACGCCAGCACAATCCCTTTATGAAAAGCTAGGTTTTAAACCAGCTTCTATTCGAAAGAATTATTATACGGATAACGGGGAAGATGCATTAGTCATGTGGGTGAAGATAAATGAGTGAAAAAAAAGATCGATTCATATTAGGTATAGAAACAAGCTGTGACGAAACAGCTGCGTCCATTGTGAAAAATGGGAAAGAGATCGTAGCGAATGTTGTCGCCTCACAAATAGAAAGCCATAAACGATTTGGCGGCGTGGTACCAGAAATCGCTTCAAGGCATCATGTGGAACAAATGACGATCGTATTAGAAGAAGTCATGACGCAGGCCAATATGACCTTTCAGGATTTAGACGCCATTGCTGTGACAGAAGGTCCGGGCTTAGTTGGTGCACTTTTGATAGGTGTCAATGCAGCCAAAGCATTGAGTTTTGCACAACAAATTCCGCTTGTTGGTGTTCATCATATTGCTGGACACATTTATGCGAACCAGCTCGTTGGTGAACTGGTGTTTCCTTGTTTAGCTCTAGTCGTCTCTGGTGGGCATACTGAGCTTGTTTTGATGAAAGAGCATGGGTCTTTTGAGGTCATTGGTGAAACGTTGGATGATGCGGCTGGAGAAGCGTATGACAAAGTAGCTCGGACGATGGGTCTGCCATATCCAGGAGGACCTCATATTGATCGATTGGCACATGAAGGGGAGCCAACGATTAAGCTTCCTCGAGCGTGGCTTGAAGAAGGATCCTATCATTTTAGCTTCAGCGGTTTAAAATCAGCGGTCATCAACACGTTACACAATGCGTCTCAAAAGGGCGAAACCATTGCGCCAGAGGATTTGGCTGCAAGTTTCCAAGAAAGCGTGATTGAGGTGCTGGTTGGAAAGACCTTAAAAGCGGCTGAAGCGTATGGTGTGAAACAAGTCGTTCTAGCTGGCGGGGTTGCTGCCAATAAAGGTCTTAGAGAAGCCCTTACTTCAGCATTTGCGAAGTTGCCTGAAGTGAATGTCATGATTCCGCCATTGTCTCTTTGTACAGACAATGCAGCCATGATTGCTGCTGCGGGAACCATTGCATTTGAAAAGGGAATAAGAGGCGACATGGCAATGAACGGTCAACCTGGACTGCCGCTTGTCTCCTATGAATAAGAACTCCTGTGGATACAGGAGTTTCAGCGTGTAGACAAACCCTCGCATTCTTTGTCAGTCCTGCGTGCTGGTGCTCACGAATATGAAATTCGCTCCGCGCCAGTACTCATCCTTCCTAGGGCTGCAAAGGTTTTCTATCACGCTGAAAAGAAGACAAAGGGCTAAAATCAAGTTCATTTTAGCCCTTTGTCAAAAATTTGGAACTCCTGTGGATATACAGGAGTTTTTTCTATTGAAATGAAAGCGATTTATTCACATGTAAACGTTATATATCCACAATTGTTAGAAAATTCGTTTTAAAATGAAGAGAATGTGTATAAATGTGATCTTTTGTGTGGATATGTGATTAAAATACTGTGGATAAAGTGGATAACTTTAAAATATTTAAGAATAATCAAGATGTTATTGTGGGTATCATTGTGGATAAAGATTCTCACCTTAAAAAAAGAGCACCCGTTAGGGCACTCTTTATGCATCTGATAGATCTTCCCATTCCGCAAAAAGTGATTCCATCTCTTGATTGAGCACATCATTTTCTGTTTGAATGGCTTGTACTTTCTCGTGATCTTGGAAAATAGCAGGATCACATAGAAGCTCTTCGTTTTCACCGAGCTTGTCTTCGATGACAGCAATACGCTCTTCAATTTCTTCAATTCGGCGCTGCTTTTGTCTTTCTTTCTTTTTGAGTTCTTTCTCTTCTGCATAGGAAAGTTTTGCTGTTTCTACTGGTTTTTCTGCTTGTTTTTTATGCGTCTCCTGAGTTTGGAGTGCTTCAAGCTCTAATTGTTCGTTTTTCTTTTCAAGATAATAGTCGTAGTCACCAAGGTATTCTTTTGTTTCATTTGGTGACAACTCGAGAACTTTTGTTGCCAAGCGATTAATAAAGTAACGGTCATGCGAAACAAACAAGATGGTGCCTGGATAATCTATTAGTGCATTCTCTAATATTTCCTTACTGTCTAAATCAAGATGGTTCGTCGGTTCATCGAGAATGAGGAAATTGGCTTTTTGGAGCATCAGCTTTGCCAGTGCAAGTCGTGCTTTTTCTCCACCACTTAAAGCATGTACAGGCTTTAAGACGTCATCACCTGAAAAAAGGAAGTTTCCTAAACAAGTCCGAATGTCTTTTTCAGTCATATGGGGATAATCATCCCAAAGTTCATTTAACACTTTTTTGGAGGATGTCAGCTTGGCTTGTTCCTGATCATAGTAGCCAATCGTCACATGAGAACCAAAGCTGATCTCGCCTTTTACTGGTTTTAACGTATCCGTTAAGGTTTTTAAAAGAGTTGATTTCCCGATACCGTTAGGACCGATGAGTGCCACGCTATCTTCACGTTTAATATGAAAAGAGAGTGAGGAGAGGAGCGGCGTTTTTTGATCGTAACTAATATCGAGATCATGCACCTTCAGCACGTCATTTCCGCTTTGCCTCATAATATCGAAATGGAAGTTTGCGGATTTTTCATCTCCTAACGGCTTATCTAAACGATCCATCCGTTCCAGCTGTTTCCGCCTGCTTTGAGCACGCTTTGTGGTGGAGGCTCTTGCTAAGTTGCGATCCACGAAATCTTGAAGCTTCGAAATTTCTTCTTGTTGTTTTTCATACAGCTTCATATCACGCTCTAGCTGCTCAGCTTTTTGGTCAAGATACTTACTATAGTTCCCAGCGAACTTTTTCATCGCTGTTCTTGACACTTCATATACATGGTTCACGACTTTGTCTAAGAAGTACCGGTCATGGGAAACGATGAGAATGGCTCCTGTATAATTTTGCAAATACTGCTCAAGCCATGATAAGGTATCAATATCTAGATGGTTGGTTGGCTCATCCAAAATCAAGAGTTCTGGTTTCATCAATAATAGCTTTCCAAGCGCTAGACGGGTTTTCTGACCGCCGCTTAAGGATTGGACGGTTGTATGATCTTCAAAATGACTAAAGCCGAGTCCGTGTAAAATGGAGCGGACATCTGCTTCATATTGATAGCCGCCTTGATCTTTAAATGCTTGCTGCAGTCTGTCATAGGTTTTCATTAGAGAATCTAATTCTGTTCCTGTGGAAGAAGCCATTTTCTCTTCTATGGTTCTCATCTCTTGTTCCATTTCTTTTAAATGATCGAAAACGGATAGTAGTTCGTCTTTTAGCGTACGTGTAGACGTCACATCTGTATGCTGTGCTAGATATCCAATGGATAGGTCTTTCGGTTTGATGATCTCACCTTGTTCGTAAGACATTTGACCGGCAATGATTTTTAAAAGCGTGGATTTTCCTGCACCGTTACGACCGACAATGGCAATACGATCCCTCGCTTTGACTTCCAATTTTATATTCGTTAAAACGGTATCAGCGCCAAACGATTTGGACAGCTGATTCACTTGTAGAATCATCATGTAACTTCACCTCTGCTATAATATGTTAAGTGTAGCTTATCAGCAGTAAACCGGCAAATCTTACATACGGCTGCCATGGTCAAATGAAAGACAGATAGGAAAAAATAGTGTATGATTTGAGTGAGGGAGCGTTGAAAGATGAGTCAATTTAGCCACTTTAACGAACAAGGAAGAGCAAAGATGGTCGACATTAGTGACAAATCGTCTACAGTGAGAACTGCCGTTGCTGTTTCAAGCGTTCGTATGATAAAAGAAGTATTTCATCAAATACAAAAGCATGACATTGGAAAAGGGGATGTGCTGTCTGTCGCGCAGGTAGCTGGCATCATGGCAGCAAAGCAAACGTCCAGCATCATTCCAATGTGTCATCCGCTTGCATTAAAAGGTGTCGATATCTCCTTTGATTGGGAGGAAGACGGAAATGCGTACATTCTGAACATACAAGTACAGGTGAAAACAAAAGGAAGTACGGGTGTGGAGATGGAAGCGCTCACTTCTGCCTCAGTATGTGCACTGACCGTTTATGACATGTGCAAAGCAATAGACAAAGGGATGATCATCGGCCCGACCTATCTAGTAGAAAAAACAGGCGGGAAAAACGGTGATTTTCACAGAGCATCTGATATTTAAGTTGGAGGATCTTATATGAATATAGACCAGTCAAAAATTCCACAAGCGACAGCCAAACGTTTACCGCTTTACTACCGTTTTTTAAAAAATCTGCATGCATCAGGAAAACAAAGGGTGTCATCGGCAGAGCTTAGTGATGCAGTCAAAGTGGATTCTGCCACCATTCGCCGAGATTTTTCTTACTTTGGTGCACTTGGGAAGAAAGGGTATGGCTATAACGTCGATTACCTCTTGACCTTCTTTAGAAAGACCCTTGACCAAGATGAAATGACGAATGTCATGCTCATCGGTGTCGGGAATTTAGGGACTGCTTTTTTACACTATAATTTCATTAAAAATAATAATACAAAAATTTCAATGGCTTTTGACGTCAATGAGAGTAAAATAGGAAGTGAGATAGGCGGCGTGCCTGTCTATGATTTGGATAAGCTTGAAGAGCATGTGCAAGAGGTAGGAGATATTCCTGTTGCGATTTTGACAGTGCCTGCCGTAGCAGCTCAATCCATTACAGATCGTTTGATTGCCCTTGGCATCAAAGGAATCCTTAACTTTACGCCGGCTCGATTGAATGTGCCGGAACACATTCGAATTCATCATATAGATTTGGCGGTTGAACTTCAGTCTCTTGTGTATTTCTTAAAGCATTACTCTGTTACACAGGAGGACTGACGAAAAGGGGTAAAGGGGGTGGAGCAAATGGGTCCGATCGGTCCTGGAAGTTTGGTTCTGATTGCGGTTGTTGCGCTCATTATTTTTGGGCCGAAAAAGCTTCCTGAATTAGGAAGAGCAGCAGGAGATACATTACGTGAATTCAAAAATGCCACAAAAGGTTTAGCTGATGATCAGGAAGAAAAAAAGAAAAAAGAAGATCAGTAGAATAGGATGAGCTTCATGAATGTCAAAGATATGCCGCTTATGGAGCATATTGTGGAACTGCGAAAACGTTTAGTGATCATTGCGATGTTTTTTGTCACCTTTATGGTGGCAGGCTTTTTTCTCGCTAAGCCGGTCATTGTGTATTTACAAAATACCGATGAAGCGGCCACACTGACATTGAACGCGTTTAAGCTCACAGATCCACTGTACGTGTTTATGCAGTTCGCTTTTGTCATTGCTCTTGTTTTGACGTGTCCCGTGATCTTATATCAGCTTTGGGCGTTTGTGAGTCCTGGCTTATATGAAAAAGAAAGAAAGGTGACACTTGCTTATATTCCGATTGCACTGCTTTTATTTCTGAGCGGTGTGGCTTTCTCTTATTTTATTTTGTTTCCATTTGTCGTCGATTTTATGATACGGATGTCAAATGATTTACATGTGGAGCAAGTGATTGGGATTCATGAGTATTTTACATTTCTGATGCAGTTAACACTTCCATTTGGCTTTTTGTTTCAGATGCCTGTAGTGTTGATGTTTCTCACTAGACTTGGTATCATTACACCGATGTTTTTATCAAAAATACGGAAGTATGCCTATTTTGTCCTCCTTGTCATTGCCGCACTGATTACACCGCCAGAGCTCGTTTCTCACCTCATGGTTACCTTGCCAATGCTTGTTTTGTATGAAGTGAGTATTGTCATTTCAAGAGTGACCTATCGCAAAATGCAGCAAACAGAGACAGAGGAGAAAGAAAATGATGTTGTCTCATAAAAAAGCATCGTGATCCAAATAGGGGTCACGATGCTTTTTCTATTGTGAAAGAAATTGATTGATTGCTTGAAAGAGATGCTCATAATAGGCAGGTTCATGCGGGACAAAATCATGTACATGGACCTCTCTCTTTTCCTCACGTCGCTTGCCGTCTGCATCCACTTCAAAGCCCTCGATTTTCATTTTTTCGCATTCTCTATTTAAAAGCTGCTGTGCATCCATCAGCCTTGCTCTATAAAGTCCAGCAACTTCTTCTTTCTGTAGATGGACATCCATGTGCTCTTTTTGATCCATATAAAGATACACATGGCAAAACTCACGATCGGTAAACGAAGGCATATGGATTTCATCTTTAATAACACCAGCAAAGGTAAGGTTCTCAAACGAGATGGAGAGACCAAGCTCTTCTTCGACTTCTCTGATGCCATCAGAAGGCTGTTCATCTGCGAGAAGGTGGCCTGCTGCGGTGATATCAAATAGAGAAGGGAAATCCTTTTTGGAGGGACTCCTCAGCTGAAAATAGAGAAACACTGTGTCATCTTCCTTTTTTAAAAGCCAGAAATGAAAGGTTTCATGCCAAAGGCCCTCAGCATGGATATCAGATCGAGCGGCTGTACCAATCGTTTCATGCTGATTGTTCATGATGTTCAGTTTTTCGTGTTCCATGAAAACATGACCTCCATAAAAAAACCATTTTCCAAACGGCGGAAAATGGTTTTTGCTTTATTTTTGCTGCTGTTTTTTCATTTTGACAGAAAAAGCAAACATTTTTAACGCGATATTAATATTATAGGCCGCAAACACCATCAGCAAAATGCTGTAAAATGACCACATGTCACCTGGATTTTGAATGGCCATATAGGTGAACGCCACACCTACGGCAAAATAAATAATGCCCCATACGACAGGGTTTCTCATGAGAAAAAGCCTCCAATAATCATTTGCATTGTTTGAGATTGTTCTTCAATCATTTTTCTTACTGGCTCAATCTGCACAAGAATGACGAGCGAGTTCATCAGCATGTGTGCGCCGATTGGAACAATGATTCGTTTTGTTTTCGCATATAAAAAGGCAAATGTAAAGCCCATTGCGGTATAGAGTAAGATATGTGGGAAATCATTGTGTACAGCAGCAAAAACCACTGAACTGACAAGTGCGCCAATGAAAAAATTCGTTTTTTCATAAACGACACCAAAAATGATTTTTCGGAAAATGATTTCCTCTAAGATCGGTCCAATCAGAGCGATGACGATTACAAGCCATGGAACTGCATCCATAATGGCTAAAATGTTTTGGGTATTTTCGGATTCTCGGCTAATGCCAAATGCATATTGTTCAATCGCCCCCGCAATGGATTGTGCAAAGAGGGAAAGAAAGAAACCGCCAATGATCCAAGCGATTGCCACGCCGACTGATGCCGGTGCTTCATTTCGAAGTGATGTTTTTGGCACAGTCCGAAGAATGAGCAGAATAATGATTAGTCCAATACAGAAGCTGATGATTGTCCATGTTCCTGACAATTTGGAGAGCTCTGCTTGTGTCATCGGTGTCTGAATGTAACCTAACCACTTCATGATGAACACATACGGAAACGCAGAAAATTGCACCAATATATACGTTAAGATGATGTACCAATATTGTTTTTTCAAGTAACGAAAACCCCTTTACTAAAAGAACTAGATTTATTGTAACACAAGTCTTCTTTTTCGTTGAAAAGGAAAGAATCGGTGATAAAAAAAGATCATGAAAGCGTAAAAATTTTTAAAGGTTTTTACTTGAAATTACAGAAGACATTCTTTATTATAATAAATGTGTTAGCACTCGTTGATGATGAGTGCTAAAAAAGACTACATATAAAAATTGAGGAGGTTGTTTCTTATGTTAAAGCCATTAGGCGATCGCGTAATCATTGAACTCGTTGAATCTGAGGAAAAAACCGCTAGCGGTATTGTCTTACCGGATTCTGCAAAAGAAAAACCGCAAGAAGGTAAAATTGTTGCAGCAGGTTCAGGTCGTGTACTTGAAAGTGGTGAGCGCGTTGCGTTAGAAGTAAACACAGGCGACCGCATTATCTTCTCAAAATATGCAGGTACTGAAGTGAAATATGAAGGAAAAGAATATTTAATCCTTCGTGAAAGCGACATTTTAGCTGTTATTGGTTAATCACATAAACAAAGATTGAGATAAATTTCTAAAAAGACTGAGGAGGTTTCGTTATTATGGCAAAAGATATTAAGTTCAGTGAAGAAGCACGTCGTGCGATGTTACGTGGTGTAGATGCACTTGCAGATGCTGTAAAAGTAACTTTAGGACCTAAAGGACGTAACGTGGTTCTTGAGAAAAAATTCGGTTCTCCACTTATCACAAATGATGGTGTAACGATTGCAAAAGAAATCGAATTAGAAGATGCATTTGAAAACATGGGTGCAAAACTTGTGGCAGAAGTTGCAAGCAAAACAAACGATGTAGCTGGTGACGGTACAACGACTGCAACAGTTCTAGCTCAAGCAATGATCCGTGAAGGTCTTAAAAACGTAACAGCTGGTGCAAACCCTGTTGGTGTTCGTAAAGGAATCGAAGAAGCAGTGAAAGTAGCACTTGAAGGCTTGCACGAGATTTCTAAACCAATCGAAGGTAAAGAATCAATTGCTCAAGTTGCGTCTATTTCTGCAGCAGATGAAGAAGTCGGTAGCCTAATTGCTGAAGCGATGGAGCGTGTAGGAAACGACGGCGTCATCACAATTGAAGAATCTAAAGGTTTCACAACTGAGCTTGAAGTGGTTGAAGGAATGCAGTTTGACCGTGGATACGCTTCACCATACATGGTTACTGATTCTGATAAGATGGAAGCGGTTCTTGAAAATCCTTACATCTTAATCACTGATAAAAAGATCACAAACATTCAAGAAATCCTTCCTGTACTTGAGCAAGTCGTACAACAAGGAAAACCATTATTGATCATTGCTGAAGATGTAGAAGGCGAAGCACTTGCAACACTTGTTGTGAACAAACTTCGTGGAACATTCAACGCAGTGGCAGTAAAAGCACCTGGATTCGGTGACCGTCGTAAAGCAATGCTTGAAGACATCTCTGTTCTAACTGGCGGGGAATTAATCACAGAAGACCTAGGACTTGACCTGAAATCAACTGAAATTGGTCAGCTTGGCCGTGCGTCTAAAGTGGTTGTCACAAAAGAAAACACAACGATCGTAGAAGGATCAGGAGATTCTGCTCAAATCGCAGCACGCGTGAACCAAATTCGTGCGCAAGTAGAAGAAACAACTTCTGAATTCGATAAAGAAAAATTACAAGAACGTCTTGCAAAACTAGCTGGCGGCGTTGCTGTCATCAAAGTTGGTGCTGCAACTGAAACAGAACTAAAAGAACGTAAACTACGCATTGAGGATGCACTGAACTCAACTCGTGCAGCAGTTGAAGAAGGTATCGTATCCGGTGGTGGTACAGCACTTGTGAATGTATACAACAAAGTCGCTTCCATCGAAGCTGATGGTGACGTTCAAACAGGTGTGAACATCGTTCTACGTTCTCTTGAAGAGCCAATTCGTCAAATCGCTCACAACGCAGGTCTTGAAGGATCAGTCATCGTTGAGCGCTTGAAAAACGAAGAAATTGGCGTAGGCTTTAACGCAGCAACAAACGAATGGGTAAACATGATCGAAAAAGGAATCGTTGACCCAACAAAAGTAACTCGCTCTGCACTTCAAAACGCAGCTTCTGTAGCAGCTATGCTTCTTACAACTGAAGCAGTCGTAGCTGACAAACCAGAAGAAGGCGGCTCAGGCGGCGGAATGCCGGATATGGGCGGCATGGGCGGAATGGGTGGCATGATGTAAACACCCTCGAAAACCCCTTGAAATATAGGGGTTTTTGTTTTGTCTATTTTTTGGTTAAGAGCGTTAAATGAATTGAAACTTTCACCGCTTTACATCCGTTAACTAAAGAGACAGTGATTTTTTTGGTTTTATCTAACATAAAGAGATGATTTTCAAAAGAAAAGCGGTGATCATATGGGCTTTACGACTTGGGTGGCGATTATTGTTGCACTGGCGGTCGTGTTTGGATTGTTTGGATCGAAGAGGCGTGATAAATAAAGAGTTGAAAACCCACTTTCAATAAAGAAGTGGGTTATTTGTTGTAAATACAACATTAATCAATTATACTAACTTTAGTTATTTGTTGTAAATGCAATAAAAGGAGTCGAGGTATATGAAAGAAATTTTGCGGGAGATCGGCGTGATTGCTCGCGCGCTTGATTCCATTAGTAATATTGAATTTAAAGAGTATGATTTAACGAAGGGGCAGTATTTGTATCTTGTGCGTATTTGTGAGGAGCCTGGCATCATTCAGGAAAAACTAGCGGAAATGATTAAGGTGGATCGAACTACGGCTGCTCGGGCTATTCAAAAATTAGAGCTGCATGAATTTATTGAGAAGAAACATGACTCAGCGAATAAAAAAATCAAGAAATTGTTTCCAACTGAGAAAGGGAAAGCCGTCTATCCAATGATCAAACGAGAACATGATCATTCAAATCGGGTAGCGCTAGATGGGTTTTCTGAAGAGGAAGCGGAACAGATTTATCAGTATCTTTTGAGGGTGCGAAAGAATATCGAAAAAGATTGGGAAGATGTGAAAAAAGGCAAAAAGAGAAGCTACTAATGACTAAGGAGGGGTTACTTCATGACCGTCACGCTCATTCGGTGTAATGAACAACATATAAAAGAGCTGCAAAAAATCGGAACCGATACTTTTATAGAAACGTTTCAGGAGCAAAACAAGGCGGAGCATATCGACGCATATGTGAAGACAGATTTTCATTCGAACCAGCTGCTAAAAGAATTACAACATCCCTTTTCACAATTTTATTTGGTTCAAGTAAATGGGCGCCTTGCTGGTTATTTAAAGGTCAATATGGACGATGCACAGTCAGAAGAGATGGGTGATGACACATTAGAAATTGAACGCATTTATATCAAACAGTCCTTTCAAAAACTAGGATTAGGTCGATATTTAATGAATCAAGCCTTTGAAATTGCAGAGAAACATCATAAACGTGATGTTTGGCTTGGTGTGTGGGAGCATAATAAAGCCGCCATGGCATTTTATCAAAAGCTTGGGTTTGTTCAAACAGGAGTGCATGCTTTCCAAATGGGGGACGAGGAGCAAATGGACTTCATTATGACCAAAACATTGAGGTAATCAAAAAGGGGGAAGGGAACATGCATATACCATCATTCTTTCAAGTGAAAGATATGGAGAAAATCAAATCATTTATTCAATCACATTCATTTGCTACAGTTGTGACGACAACGAATGAAAAGCCCATTGCGACCCATATTCCAGTGAATTTTCATCAAATTGGCGATTCGTATGTGATCTCAGGGCATATGGCGATTGGAAATCCTCAGTGGAAAACGTTTGAAGAGAACAAGAAGGTGCTCGTCATTTTTCAAGGGCCGCATGCTTACATATCCTCTTCGTGGTATGAGAAAGAAGCCGTACCGACGTGGAATTATCAAGCTGTACATGTATATGGAAAGGCTGCACTGCTCGAAAAATCAGAACTGGTCAAGGAATTAACAGCGATGCTGGAGACATATGAAAGTCATAGAGATCAGCCAGTGTTATGGGATACGTTATCTGAGGAACTGTTAGAGAAACAAATGAAAGGGATTGTGGGCTTCAAAATCATCATTAATGAAGTTCAAGCTGCTTTTAAGTTAAGCCAAAATCGCCATGAAAGAGATTATGCTCGCATTATTGAACAGCTGGAAGCAGAGGGTGAAGTGGAAATGGCGGCTGCGATGAAAAAGAGAGAAGAGAATATATGAAAAAAGCACTCTGAAGAAAAAGAGTGCTTTTGTTGTTATCCTTTTATGTTCAAATATTCTTCAAGGGTTTTGCCGCTCTTTTTCACTTTTTTCGCATTTTTTGATCCGAGGTATCTGAGATGCCATGGTTCATATTGATAGCCTGTCACTTTTTCTTTACCTTTCGGATAGCGAATGATAAAGCCAAATTCATGGGCGTGTTTGGCCAGCCATTTCGCTTCTTTCGTATTGGCAAAAGAATCTTCAGCCCAATGTTTCGAATTGGCACCGCCAATATCAAAAGCAAGGCCGGTTTGATGTTCGGAATAGCCTGGTCTTGCGCTAAATCGATCTGCTTGTTTTTTGCCATGAGAGGCGACGTAATTGTTGTACAAGACACGCTGACGGTCGTATGAACGGAAGGTGCTAAAAGCGGTGAGTCGGATGTTTGCTTTTTTTGCTTTCGCGATCATAGCGTTTACAGCTTTTCTCGCTTGTTTGTTTTCTCCGGGATTGTATGAAGATGGGAGTCTATGTTTCTTATTCACAACCAATAGCCCTTTTACATACGTACCTGGCGTTTTAGTGGAAGGAGCAGTATATGAAGCTGGTGAGCTTTTGCCTGCTTTTTTGATATATTGAAAGCTGACGTAACCCGTCTTTCCTTTATACTTTGTTTGAATCCATGAACCATTCTTTTTAAGATAAGGAATCCTTTTCCCTTTTGGAATGGTCAATATCACTGAATATTTTGTTCCAGGTCCCTTGCGAAGATGAACATTCGCTGTTGTCACGTATTTCGGTGCAGCTGCTTTTGCGACTGGTGTCGCATGAGTCATGTGTAAAAAGGGCAGCTGGACAGGAAAGATTCCAAGCCCAAGTACGAGAACCACACTGACAATAATTCCTTTGATCCACGGGTGTTTCATCTTCATTTCTCTCATCCCTTTCAATCTACTAACATACATATATTGAGATAGATTGAAATAAAGTGCAATGGTTTTTTTGCCAATTGAGATTGAATCATATCATTAGGTTCTTTTTTTGTTTAAAATTACATAAAAAAATCCACTATTTCCATAAAAAATCAGCTGAATTCCTTATAATAAAAGTATCTGAGAACGGGGAGTGAGTCGAGATGGACCAAAACGTGCTGCAAATGGATCAAGACAGATCAGAGAATGAATTCGCGGTTCTTAATATATCTTCTAAAGAGATTGGTGCTCTATCAAAGGGAGCAGCGGAGCAGATTTTACAAACGGGAGATACGGACCGTATTCATCAGCTGATGTACGTTCCGATTGAAAAGAAAGAAGATTTGAATTGGCTGATCCAATGTGTTGGGGAGGCGCTAAAGAATGAATTTGGTGATGACGTTGCACTAGAAGTAGCTGATTTGCTCTATTTCTTTGTCATTCCGTATTATGGGAAGTATATGTTGAAAGATCGTCATTTGTATGAGTATATCGATCATTTGCTGGTACGATTAGCATCTAGAGCTCACTCGGATATTGACACGCTGATTGATATCATAAGAGAAGATTTAAATGAAAATATACAATAAAAGAAGCTTGTAGAGCCGCCCTCTACAAGCTTTTTTATATCAACATTATTCAGCAGGAACTGTTTTGACAGGCTCTTTTCTAAACACACCCATGCATCCTGCGATGATGATTAATACAGCTGGAAGGATAAAGAACACAAAAATAGAAATAATACCGCCTACAGCAGAAACTAATAATAAAATGCCACCAAGCTTTGCTTTTTTCTTCACGATAACAGATGCCACAATCGCAAGAATAGAGAAAAGCATCGCTGACCAGCCTAATCCTGTGAATTGACTCGTACCTGATTCATTAAATGCGGCATCTAGTCCTCCAAAAGCAAGTGCAAACATTGCACCGAAAAATCCCAAAATACCTCCAATTAAGCCTAAAACAAATTCTGTCGTTCTTTTCATGATACTTTCCTCCGATATGTAAATAAGAATTATTGGTACTTAAGAACCAACACAATCTTACTCATCGGCATTCTTTTCACAATGTTAATAGTTTTGTTAAAAAAAACAAGAAAATCCATAAAGAATTTTCTTGTCCAATTACTGGGCTCTCTCCCAGGTAATCTTTGTTTCAGTTGTTGTTTTCTTTCCTTTTGCCAGTACTTTTCCGTTTTCCTGTTTCACGGTAATGTTTAGGTCATAAAAGGAGTAGAGGGCGCCGAGGCTGTCATTTTCCGGTTTATGCAGGTTGTTTTCCTTTTCAGTGGATGCACCAATAGCTAGTGTTTTGGCAAAGTTCAAACCAATGACTTCAGCGTAATCACTATTGGTCTCAGATGAAGCCGTCACGTTTAAGGAAATGACTTTTTTCTTTTGATCAACGGTGATCGCTGTGTCTTTTACGAGCTTAGACTGCTCCATGACCTCTTTCGTTTCATTTTGAATGCGTTCATTAATCGTTGGAAGTGCCGTAGATTCTGTTTTTTCTTCTTTTGCCGTATTTGAGCAAGCTGCTAGGATAGAGAAGGTTGCAACAAGACTCATGAAAACAAGTAGACTTTTTCTCACGTTCTTTCTCCTTTGTTCTTCAAAGTATGTATGCTTATGTTACCACGAATTGATGTTTTGATTAAAAGAGAAGTGTTGATAAGCTGTGAACAATCAAAAGCACCCAAAGTTGGCTGCTCCAGCGTGTAGACAAACCCTCGCATTAGGTGTCAGGCTTGCGCGCCGGTGTTCGCCCTTCCTAGACTGCAAAGGTTTTCTTGCACGCTGAAAAGAAGACAAAGAGCTAAAATAAAATCATTTTAGCTCTTTGTCAGCAATTTTGAAGCACCCAAAGTCGGGTGCTCGTGTTTTATTGTGCTGAAAGGGTTGTACTAAGTGGGATAGACGAAATGACTGTGAATTTTGGAGCCGGAGCACCAGATTCTAGATTTTTGCGTAAAAGAGATGATTTGACGGTGCCGTCCCATTTTTTATAGACACTTCCAGATGTATTTGCACGAAGCTGTACATTAGAGAAGCTTGCTTGCGAGTAGCTGTTTGTTCCATTATCTTGTACGCCGTGTACCATTTTGACGACATCGAGGTCTTTCAGACGACTAGGATTGAAAACAGGCTGTTTATAACGCAGTTTCCCGTTGACGTATAGTGACACTGTGCCATCACCATTGTTGATGAGCTTTAAGTTGACACGTGCACCATCTTTAATACTTGAATCGTATTCGCTGTTCCAATATTGACTGCCGCCTTGGGAGCCGGTGCCCAGAAAGACCTTATAGCCAGAAGATGTTTTTGAAATCCCGCTTTCAACAACGGCAGAACCGAGACCAAGATACCAGTCGGCATAGCCATTTTTAATGGTTGCTGTTTTTGGCAGCACAATATCAGCCGAGATACCTGACCATTTGGCTTCATCCGTTTGTGTCACGATGGCGCCGTGACGAGGACCAGCCGCAGAGGCAGGAATACTTGAAAGCATCAAAACGAAGATCAAACTTACACTCAAAACGATGAACCACTTTTTCATGAAAATTCCTCCTTATCTTTGATTCATTTCTATTATATAAAACGTAAGGGAGGGATCTACTGACAATGTTCTGGCTGTTTTTGGTGAAATTTATGAACAAAATCGGTCATTAAGTGGTCAACTTGTATTCGAATTGTAATGTGACTGTAAAATAACTGGGTGCATCTTCATGTATAATAGGGTCAGAAACCAAATACGGAGGATTTTTTAATGAATAAAAAGCTTATCGCGACAATCGTAACAGTAGCTAGTTTATTTTTAGCGTTTAGTTTCTCACATGGAGCAAGTGCAAAAAAAGTAAGCGGCAATATTACATGGTATAATGGTGTCGGTAAAAAAGGCGCAGATGGAAAAAAACTCGGTCATTGGGATGCAGCAACAAAAATGGGATTTGACGTACCGAAAAAAGGTACAAAACTAAGAGTGACAACAAAAGCGAAACCACATAAAGTGATTACAGTATATAAATATGATGTAGGTAGAATGCCAAACGCAGTATTAGACGTAAGTCCTAAAGCATTCAAAGCACTTGGGTATAAAACAAGTAAAGGTGTCGTCAAAGGGCATTACACTTATTAATACATAGGCATGCAAAGAAGCGGGAAAAGTTTATTTTCTGGCTTCTTTTCTTGTGGAGAGGGTCTGAAAGTCAATGAAAAAATCAACATGGTGGATCATCACAGTAATTGGAGTCGCAGTGATTGCGGCCGTCATCTTTTTCATGATGAAGCCGGGGCAAGAGGCAAAACATGCAGGAAAAGTGAAAACAAATCAAGATGCAAAAGACGAATTGCTTGTTTCATTTACGGATCAAAAGTTAAACAATACTTATTACTTGCATGACAAGGCGCTTCATACAGAGAAACTGACAGCATATCCTTCAATTGCTTATGATCAGGTGAAACAGCTTTTATACTACACGTATACAGATGAAGACACACAAAAAGTAAGTATACGGGAATTGAATGTGAAAACGGATAAAGAAAAAACGCTCTTTACGAGTGACGACTCAATCGACAGTATGAGACTTTCTGGTGACGGAAAAGAGTTATATCTAAGGTATAACAAGGATTCAGGTGAGCAATTTTATGTAGCGTCTTTTGATTTGAAAACACAGAAAGTGAAAGTGTTATATCCAGAAAAAAGTGATGATGATACGGTGAGTTCTTTTGCTTATGATCCAGCATCAAATCTGTTGGCCATTCAGCATTATTCGTTAAAAGAGGATTATAAAAAGACGGATGAGGCAAATGAAAAAGGAATGGATCCTGAACCAACGACCATGAAGATTACCCTTCAAACAGGTGAGAAGGGAAAGCGAATTGCACGTATTTCTCAAACCATCAATGATATTTCTTTTTCACCAGATCATAAAAAACTCATTTATACAGAAGTGAAGGTTCGAAATGAAAAAGAAGTATCATCTATTAAGGTGATGGATGTAGATACAGGAAAAACAAAGACACTCGTTAAAAACAGCCAAGATGTGCGTATTTTAAGTGCTGCCCAGCCGCAATTTTCTGCGGATGGTACATCTGTTTATTTCTTAGGTGTTGGAAAGAACGCAAAGGAATTAAAGGATGACACAGGACGAAAGGCGAAGGTCAGAACCATTTTTGAATATGATATTAAGAAGAAAACAGTAGAAACCGCTTGGGAGAAAGAAGGCGGGATTGTTAACAATTTCACTGTCAATCGGTAAAAGGTGCGCGTTCAGTTATTTCATATAACTGGACGTTTTTTTATTTTGTCAAGGGATGTGTCGGTGAAAAATGCGGATTTGTGAAATGAACATCACTTTTTAAGCAAGGAAATGAGTGGTATTTTGATATTTTGCTACTGTGACAGAATCAGCGTAAGAGAGTAAAGTAAGTGGAAATAAAAAAACGAGAGGACAGAAGACTTCTCGTTTTCTCTTATTTATTGTTTTCATCTAGTAAGTTTTGAAAAATAAACAAGGCATTAATGGAATGAGGGAATCCTGCAACCTTTGTACAGTGCTTAATGATCTCCATAATCTCTATAACAGAGAGCCCGATATGTAATGCTTGTACAAAATGAGCTTTTAACTCTTCATCACAATCACCTTTTGCAATGAGAGCCGATAATGTGCTGATGGTCTTCTGTTTTTCATCTAATATGAAGTGATTGAATTCTTTTTGTTCACCGAGTTCAATTGTTAGTTGTTCAATGTTTGATCGAATGCTCTCGTTTTCATGAATTGAAAGCTTCTCCCTGTTACCTGCCACTGTTTCTTGCTTGACCTGGCAAGTCTCTTTTTCTTCATTCAAATTGAACTCCTCCGTTTTTTATGACGATTTTCTATTTGTTCGTGCATGGTTTCTTAAGTGCCTTTTGATAGAGGTAATGGGTATATAGTAGTATTATCGGTTTACTTCGTCAACTTTTTAAGTGTGGAATGTTCAAAAAAATGCCATTCATGCGATACATTGTTCGTTTTTTCTCATGGAGATTGAAAAGAAAATAGAGGGCTAATATATAGAAGCTGTTAGCCCTTTTCATATTACGCAATTAAGAGAGAGGAGGTTTCATATTTACTAAATGATATCCATCGGCCGCATCATGTCATAATCCTCGTGTTCTAAAATGTGACAATGCCACACATATCGTCCGCTATATGGGACAAACCGAGCGATGATGCGAATGACTTCACCGGCATGCGCCTGAATTGTATCCTTGTAGCCTTGTTCATGCAAAGGAGGCGCTTCATTTGGTCCTGTATACACGATTTCACCTGTTGATTGATAGATGTCTGTATCGAATGGTCTTCTATCAATCACCCGAAATTGAACAAGATGTAAATGAATAGGGTGTGTGCCCCTTGTTGGGTTGACAATGTTCCATACCTCTACACTGCCAAGTCGAGGATTTTCCGTGACAGGATCATTCCAAAACCGGTTATCTAGTAATAAAATCGGGCGCCCATATTTATCTTGTGTGCCAGTAAGCGTTAGCGTCCGCTCGTTATCAGCTCGGCTCGGCCGGAGCGGTGGCAGTGGTTTGAAGATCGGACGTAATGTTTTAGCTGCTCTTCCTTTGAGCGGACGAGTGACTTTAAATTGCATAATGTTCGCATCTGTTTCTGGATTGACATCCTGACCGCAGCCTGCCGTATTTTTTAAAACAATCGTTTTGTTTTCGTAAGCTGAGAAGTCGATGATGACATCAAAACGTTCAGCAGGTGCAATGCTAAAAGATTGGTGATGAACAGGTCTTGGCAAAAAGCCGCCATCAGATCCAATTTGTAAGATTGTGGCGTCGTTATCTAGATGAAGCTCGTAAGTTCTTGTATTGGACGCGTTTAAGATACGAAAACGATATTTTCGAGGCTCTACTTCTAAATATGGCCATACTTTTCCATTGACTAAAATCGTTTCCCCGCAAAAAAATGGCACGATGGAGGGATCTGGAAGGTCACTATCTTCTGGTGTGTTATTTGGTCTACTTGGGTAAAACAGTGCGCCATCCTCCTGGAATGTCCGGTCCATGATTATTAAAGGGATATCATATTCATCTTTCGGTAATTCGAGTGATTTTTCAAACGCATCTGAGATCAAATAAAAGCCAGCTAATCCGGCGTATACATTTAATCGTGTTAATGCCATGGCATGATCGTGATACCACAATGTGCATGCTTGCTGGTGATTAGGGTATTCGTAAACCTCTCGTTCAAAGAAGGGGCCGGTCGCTTCAAAGTCTCGCGAAAACCAAGCCTCCGGATAACCGTCACTGCTTGCAGGTGTCACGCCCCCATGCAGGTGAACGACTGTTTTGACTTCGGGTTCATCATGATGTCCAGCGTGAATGGTATGATCGACAGGCAGGAAGTGTTTCAGCGGCAATTTGTTCATCCATTTCACTTTGACCTTTTCATTTCGATTCGCTTTAATGGTTGGACCCGGCAAACTGCCATTATAGGTCCATAGCTTGGTTGGGGGCAGATCTCTATGAACTTTTAGGAACACCTCCTCCATAGCGATTTCATAATACGTTTGTCTTGGGTTTTTTTTGACGGGCTCTGCGACTTCTGGAATTGGCAGCTCGTCAACAAACTTTTCTAGGTTCATGTTGACTAATCCTCACTTAAAATCAATTTGATACATTATAAGTGCGGACATCCAAATAGGTGAATAAAATAAAAAAACCCGCTTTTCAGCGGGAGAATTAAGGGTGTTTATTTTCAAGCGCTGCACTTGCAGGCACTTTTTTATTCGGTTTAAAGATGAAGTAGGCGGCTAGTACACCGATGGTAATGATGCTTGTCAGTATGAGCTGAGGTCTCATCGATTCGATAAACAGCATAGAGGCCAAGATGGCGCAGATGACCAAAATGGTAAAGTACGTAAGGTATGGGAACAGCCACATTTTGATTTTGAGTTGTTCTGGATTTTCTTTTTCAATTTTACGACGCATTCTTAATTGTGAAACGGCAATCACCAAGTAGACAAGAAGTGCAATGGCACCAGAGGCATTGACTAGAAATAGAAAGATGGTTTCAGGGTAAAAGTAGTTCATCATGACGGCAATATAGGAAAAGAAGGTACCTGCGACTGTCGCTGCTACAGGGACACCGCGTTTGCTGATTTTCATAAAACGTTTTGGTGCTTCGCCTCTTTCAGCTAATGAATAAAGCATTCTGGACGTTGTGTATAGGCCGGAGTTTAAACAAGAAAGAACGGCTGTTAAAACAATGACGTTCATGACTTGGGCGGCTGATGGGACACCGATGTATTCTAATACTGCAACGAACGGGCTTGTTAAAATATTCGCTGAATTCCATGGGAGTAACGTGACAACGACGGCGATCGACCCGACGTAGAACACAATAATACGCCATACAACTGAACGGGTAGCTGTTGTCACAGATTTGACAGGGTCTGCTGATTCACCTGCGGCAATTGCCACAATCTCGGTTCCCATGAAGGAAAAGATGACAACGACAATCCCGAGGAGTACAGAGCCGAATCCGTTTGGAAGGAAACCGCCATTCCCCGTTAAATTGGCAAGACCTGCAGTATGATGACCGCCAAAACCAAAGATAAATGCAAAACCAATGAGTAGGAATAGAATAATGCTGACGACTTTAATCAATGAAAACCAATATTCAAATTCGCCAAAAGATTTAACAGAAAAGATATTTGTCAAAGTTAAGAGGATTGTGAGGATAAGACTTGTGAGCCAAACAGGTGCATCTCCATACCAATATTGAATAATGGCAGCACCGGCAATGGCTTCGATGGCGATGACGATGACCCAGAAGAACCAGTAAAGCCAGCCGATTGTAAACCCGGCCCACGGGCCGATGGCGTCGCTCGCATATTGTGAGAAAGAGCCGCTTGTCGGATAGGCACATGCCATTTCTCCAAGCATTCTCATAATAAAGATGACCAGAAGTCCGGCAAATGAATAGGAAAGAATCGATCCAGGCCCTGCAGAATGAATGACAGCACCACTACCAACAAATAGTCCTGCCCCAATGACCCCGGCAATGGAGATCATTGAAATATGTCTTGTCTTAAGGTTTTTTTGAAGACCGTTTGTCATGTTGGACATTTCTTTACCTCCAAACATTTCTCTTTTATTTGAGAGTTTGTTTTTAGAATATTTTAAATTTTATCATACTGAATTGTCATTCAGCATTGGACAGGTTATCAAACTGACATTTCAAACCTCTTAACATGATGTTAAAAAGTATAAAGGATTTGAGAGATTATGTTCCCTCATTTTCCTCTGCCCATTCTTAAAAATAGCATAAGAAGGAAGAAAGAAAAGTTGTGTTTTGAAATAAAACTATTCTGACAATTAAATAGTAGAGTCATTTTGTTCTTTTTCATTTTTCAGGGGGGTTTTGAAAAACATTGATGGGAGTAGGTCTTGAGGTCAATTGACCTTATAAAAATAAGTTTGCTTAGGTCAACACATTTCTATGTCTCCTATTTTGCTGATTCAAGCGAATCATGTTGCTGTAGACCCACACGGGCTTGGCTTTGTAAGATAAATATAGAAAAGTAATGTGTGAGGAGGCGCTGTTCGGTATGGAGCGCTACAACGAATTAAGACAAGGTGAAACAGGTGCTTGGGTCAGCATTATAGCCTATGTGATCTTATCTGCTGTCAAACTGATCATTGGGTATGTGTTTCATTCAGAAGCCCTTTCCGCAGATGGCTTGAATAATACGACAGATATCATTGCTTCGCTTGCCGTATTAATTGGGCTGCGTATTTCTCAGAAGCCACCTGATGAGGATCATCCATACGGTCATTTTAGAGCTGAAAATATTGCGTCACTTGTGGCTTCCTTTATTATGATGCTTGTCGGGCTTCAGGTTTTGCTGAGTGCAGGCCAGTCGCTTTTCTCATCAGAGCATCAAACGCCTGATATGATTGCAGCTTGGACGGCAGCAGGAAGTGCTGTTGTGATGTATGGCGTGTATATGTATAACCGTAAACTGTCTAAACGAATTAATAGCCAGGCGCTATATGCCGCAGCGGCTGATAATAAATCAGATGCTTATGTGAGTATCGGGACGTTTGTCGGAATTATCGCCTCTCAATTTCAGCTGGCGTGGGTTGATACGCTTGCTGCGTTTGTGATTGGCTTAATTATCTGTAAAACGGCGTGGGAGATTTTCAGAGATGCGTCTCATTCGTTAACGGACGGTTTTCATATAAAAGATATGTCTAAATATAAAGAGACGATTGAAGCGACACCAGGAGTGGGCGATTTGAAAGACATTAAAGCTCGTTATCTTGGAAGCACCGTCCATGTGGATGTGGTCGTTGAAGTAGAACCGCATTTAAACATCGCAGAAAGCCATGATATTGCAGATGAAATTGAACGCAGAATGAAGCAGGAACATGATATTTTACACTCTCATGTTCATATGGAACCAGCAAGTGAGCCTAAAGAGGAGCAGAAGTCTTTTCCATCGTGAGAAGGCTTCTTTTTTCTACGTGTTGATGTTTCATGCAAATGCGTGTTGTATGGTAAAGTTAGACTATATGAAAATTGACGGAAACGTGATAGGAGGATCAGGATGGCATTTGATGAACCGATGCATTCAGATTTACAAAAAATCGTAGATAACATCAATAAAGTGATGGTGGGGAAAAAAGATATTGCGATATTAAGCCTTGTTGCGATTTTGGCGAAGGGGCATGTGCTATTAGAGGATGTGCCTGGCGTTGGGAAGACCATGATGGTTCGTGCTCTGGCAAAATCCATTGGGTGTGAGTTTAAGCGAATCCAATTTACGCCTGACCTTTTGCCTTCAGATGTAACAGGTGTGTCGATTTATAATAAAAAGACAAACGAGTTTGAATTTAGACAAGGACCGATTATGGGGCAGATTATTTTGGCTGATGAAATCAACCGAACCTCTCCTAAAACACAATCAGCCCTTCTTGAAGCGATGGAAGAAGGCAGTGTCACAGTGGACGGAGAAACGATGCCGCTGGCAGATCCTTTCTTTGTGATGGCTACGCAAAATCCAGTGGAGTATGAGGGAACCTATCCACTTCCAGAAGCGCAAATGGACCGTTTCTTATTTAAGCTGCAGATGGGGTATCCAACCATGCTGGAGGAGCTTGAGGTGCTGAATTTGCAGGAGAAACAATCGCCAATTGACACGCTTCAGGCAGTCATGACAAAAGATCATATCCATGCTTTGCAGCAAGCGGTTCAGACCGTACATGTGGATGCATCGATTAAAGAATATATTGTCGAAATCGCCCAAGCGACGCGAAATCATCCGTCTGTCTATTTAGGCGTGAGCCCAAGGGGTTCAATTGCATTGATGAAAGCGGCGCAGGCGTATGCGCTGTTGAACAGGCGGGATTATGTGATTCCTGATGATGTACAGTATTTGGCGCCTTACACATTGCCGCATCGTATGATTTTGACATCAGAAGCAACATATGAAGGGAAGAAGGCGGAGACACTGTTGCGACAGATGATTGAGCATATTGGCGTACCAGTTCAAAAGTCGATGACTCAATGAAGTCACGTAATCGTTTAGCTTTTTCACTATGGTTACGGGTGATGATGCTCGTCATTCTCACGGCAGCAGCCTTTTGCTATGCCATGTTTCAGGGCGGTTTTGTGAGCTGGTTCCTTTTTTATGCATTTTCACCATATGCTTTGTATGCTTTGTTGTTTGCCCTTGTTCCACTTCGTGCCACAGCCAAAAGGACATTACAGCATACCCGGTTAAAGGCAGGAGATGTGCTGTCTGTTGACCTTGAAATCAAGCGGACGAATTTATTTCCGTACGTGTACGTCATACTTGAGGATGACCCGCCGGATACCTTCCATTTACAGGAACAGATTGAAATGAAGCGAATGATCTTTCCATGGTTTCGGAAAACGTGGCGATTTTCATATCAATTCAATGACATCATGCGGGGAGAGCATCAATTGACGGCGGTTAGAATCAAAACGGGTGATATGTTTGGGTTTGTTGAAAAAGAAGTGATTCTTCCACTAGAGAAAACATTGCTTGTGTATCCGAAAATATTGGATATTCCGGTTGAATCTGCTGCATCGGTGAATGAAAATGGAGGCAAAGCATTGCACTCTTGGTTAAATGAACCGACAAATGTGACAACAGGTGTGCGTGAATACCAGCAAGGAGACCGTTTCGCTTGGGTGGACTGGAAGACAACAGCTAGAAGAGGTCAGCTTATGACGAAGGAGTTTGAACAGAATCAGACAAAGGATCTGGTGGTGTTTGCTGATTTTACAGATAAAGCCGCTTTTGAAACGATTGTGTCTATGGCCGCATCGGTTCTGCAAACGGCTGTGAAAAAAGGGGTGCCGGTAGGCCTTGTCCCGCTTGGGGATCAGCACTTATTTCGAGTGGATCAAGGAGAGAGGCATTTACAGGACATGCTCTACTATTTAACAAAGGTGCAGTATCAGCCTTCTCGTGCACCTGATTATCAATCATTAACATCGAGTGAGCACCAGCAGACAGGAAAGTATGTGGTGACAGGTCATCTGCAAGAAGAGCTTGCTGCCATTTTACTTGGGAATCGAAACAGAAAGAACATCACCGTTCTTTTAGTGAAGAGAGCCGTTGATCGATTGACGGCAAAAGAAAAACAGCTTGTGGACCGGCTTAAAGCTTCTGGGATACACACGACCCTTTTATTTGAGGACCGGCTGCACGAAAGAACTGTGAGGTGACAAACATTTATATGCATCAGCGGCAAAGCCGTTTTGAGTTGTTCATCTATTATGCTGTCGCATTTATGCTGCTTTGGGAGTGGCTTCGTCCGCTTCAAGATTTTACAGAGACGAGTCATACGTCTTATTTCATCATTTTTATAGGGCTTACGTGTTTGTTTACGTTCTTTCGATTGAAGTGGTATGTGACGTTTCCTATTTGTGCTGGATTGATCTTGCTCGCATTATATTTGATTTTTTATCAATCAGAGCCAAGTTATCTGCCTGCGCTGTTTGCTGATATTCAAGATAATATTTCTTTGATGAGCATGGGCATGTGGAGTGACATGTATCCGTCTTTCCGCACATTGTTGTTTTATATTTTGCTTTGGCTACTTGTTTATTTGCTTCATTATTGGGTTGTGTATCAGCAGCGTATCTTTTTCTTTTTACTGATGACGATTGTATATGTCACGATTCTTGATACGTTTACGCCTTATGATGCGACTTTTGCGATCGTTCGAATTATGGTATTTGGCTTTTGTTTGCTTGGCCTGCTCTATTTCGACCGGCTTCGTTCGGCTGAAGGTGTGCGGGTGTCACAGAAAGCGCGTCTCAATTGGTTCTTACCCATGCTGGCACTTGTTCTTGTATCAGCATCACTCGGTGCGTCTTTGCCAAAATCTGATCCGAAATGGCCTGACCCTGTCCCGTTTTTTAAAGCGGTCACGAATCAAGATGGTTCTGCCGGGCATAATAAGGTGGGATATAGTACGGATGATTCGTCGCTTGGGGGACCGTTTAGTGAGGACCGTACACCGGTATTTAAATGGAGCGGAAAAGAGCCGTCTTATTTTCGTGTGGAAACAAAAAGTATTTACACGGGGAAAGGCTGGGAGGATGCTTCAAATGATACGAAACCTACTCGGTTAAAAGGGAATGAAGTGCCGAACCAGTGGTTTACCAATCGCGTGAAAACAGAGGAGCATGAAACGAGAGTCGATATGGAATCAAATTATCGATTTAATCATGCTGTTTATCCGATTGGTACGGTTATGCTGACGCCAATGGAAAACATTCCACTACAAATGATGGGCAAAACGGAGAAAATTGTCCCGTCTACTCAAAAACCGCCCAAAAATTTAGGGAACTATCGAGTCAGCTTCTTATCACCTACATTTATCCTAGAGGACTTGCAGCGGATCAAAGTACCGACCAAGCAGCAAGTGAACCAGCAGGTCGGACGTGAATACTTGCAGCTCCCATCCTTGCTGCCAGAGCGTGTGAAAACATTGGCGAACAGCTTAACGGAAACGAAGGATAATATGTATGATAAAACAAAAGCGATTGAGGATTATTTAGGATCTGCGAAGTTTTCATATGAAACCCAAAATGTCGCTGTGCCTGGGCGTGACGAAGACTATGTGGATCAGTTCTTATTTGATACGATGATTGGCTATTGTGATAACTTTTCAACCTCGATGATTGTGATGCTTCGCTCGATTGGAATTCCGGCGAGATGGGTGAAAGGATATACGTCTGGTCAGTTATATGAAACACAGATGGATGGAAACAATGTGTATGAAGTGACCAATAACAATGCCCATTCATGGGTAGAGGTGTATTTTCCAAACCGTGGCTGGGTGACTTTTGAACCGACAAAAGGGTTCACGAACCCAGAGACATTTACGAATGAAACCACGGCTAACAACGACCAAACAGATGATCAACAGGATGAAAAAGATCAGCCCGCATCTGATCAACAAGAAAACGAGCAGACACAACAGCCGCAGCAACAAGAACCAGAACAGGCGGCAAAACAAGAGGAACAAGCAACTAAAGCAAAGCCAAGTATGGTTCATGTTGGTTCAATCTTGGGCTACGCAGCAGGTGTGATTGTCTTTCTTGGTTTCATAGGCTGGATGCTTTACCGGTTCAGAGCAAGATGGCTGCCAATCTTTATTGTGAGAAAGGTAAAACGTCTGCCAGATGAGGAAGCTTTTTTCTACGCATATGCTGCTCTATTAAAACAGCTAAGGCGCAGAGGGATTGAGAAAAAGCCAGGCATGACGCTAAGAGAATTTGCTTCTTTGATCGATGACAAGGAAGGGAATCATCACATGTCTGAACTAACGCAGTTCTATGAGCGGGCGCTCTATCGACAAGAAGATGCGTCGGCGCTTTGGCGGCAGTCGGTGAAGTTATGGGAAAATTTAATAAACAGGAGATAGTCTTGACCCCGTACCTTCCTGTTGTTAGAATAGGTGAATATTAAAACCTTCTAAAATACATGAAATTGAAGCGTTCGGATGTGAGTCTGGGCGCTTCAAAAGCGTGATTTACACTGAGAGCAGGTTTTCTCCTCTCATTTTTTCTGTGCGTTTATAAAAACTATATTGGACATAGAGGTGACACCATGACAAATTTAGTAAATGAAATGATTTTGGTTCTCGATTTCGGTAGTCAGTACAATCAGCTGATCACTCGCCGTATTCGTGAATTTGGTGTGTACAGTGAGCTTCATCCGCACACTTTAACTGCTGAAGAAATTAAAGAAATGGCGCCGAAAGGAATCATCCTTTCTGGTGGACCAAACAGTGTATATGATGAAGGATCTTTCCGTTGTGACGAAAAGATTTTTGATCTAGGCATTCCAGTTCTAGGCATTTGCTACGGCATGCAGCTGATGACTCACTATTTAGGTGGGAAAGTAGAAGCGGCTAGCCAGCGTGAATATGGAAAAGCAGACATTCATATTAACGGAACACCTGCTTTATTCAAAGACCTTCCAACGGATCAAGTCGTTTGGATGAGCCATGGTGACCTTGTCGTTGAAGTACCAGAAGGCTTTACAGTTGATGCAACAAGTGCACATTGTCCAAACTCAGCGATGAGCTTAGCTGAGAAGAATTTCTATGGCGTTCAGTTCCACCCAGAGGTACGTCATTCTGAGTACGGAAATGATCTATTGAAAAACTTTGTCTTCGGCGTATGTGAGTGCGATGGCAAATGGTCAATGGAGAACTTCATTGAAATCGAAATGCAGAAAATCCGTGAAACAGTAGGCGACAAACAAGTATTGTGCGCACTAAGCGGCGGTGTAGATTCATCTGTTGTGGCTGTATTGATCCACAAAGCCATCGGCGATCAGCTGACATGTATTTTCGTTGACCACGGTCTTCTTCGCAAAGGCGAAGCAGAAGGGGTTATGAAAACATTTAGCGAAGGTTTCAACATGAACGTGATTAAAGTAGATGCGAAAGATCGCTTCTTAAACAAGCTAAAAGGTGTGTCTGATCCTGAGCAAAAACGTAAAATCATCGGTAACGAATTCATTTATGTATTCGATGACGAATCGGACAAGCTTAAAGGAATCGACTACTTAGCACAAGGAACACTTTACACTGACATCATTGAGAGTGGAACAGCAACGGCACAAACAATCAAATCTCACCACAACGTTGGCGGTCTTCCAGAAGACATGCAGTTTGAATTGATTGAGCCACTCAATACACTATTCAAGGATGAAGTTCGTGCTCTAGGGTCAGAGCTAGGTATTCCAGACGACATCGTATGGAGACAGCCATTCCCAGGTCCAGGACTAGGAATCCGTGTACTAGGTGAAATTTCTGAAGAAAAACTAGAAATCGTCCGTGAATCTGATGCGATTCTACGCGAAGAAATTGCCAACTTCGGCCTTGAGCGCGACATCTGGCAATACTTCACGGTTCTCCCAGACATCCGCAGCGTAGGTGTCATGGGTGACGCAAGAACATACGACTACACAATCGGTATCCGTGCTGTTACATCTATTGATGGTATGACGAGTGACTGGGCAAGAATCCCTTGGGACGTGCTAGAAAAGATCTCAACTCGTATCGTCAATGAAGTGAAGCATATTAACCGCGTGGTGTATGATATTACGAGTAAGCCGCCTGCTACGATTGAGTGGGAATAGTTATAATAGAGCTAGAAACCTTGTGTATCAAGGGTTTCTAGCTCTTTTTTATTTTTAATTCTTTCCTTTCGTTTTAATGTGTGAATTCATCATTCCATCCCTTACACACATCAATCCATTGTGTATAACCGGAGTGTTTTTCTAATTGTTTGATTGTTAGTTCAATAGCACTGTTACTGCTGCCGCAGGCTGGATAGACTGTCTCAAAACGTTTGAGTGACATATCTAAATAAACAGAAACGTCATTCTTTATAGCAAAAGGACATACTCCGCCAATTTCATGACCGACCAAGTCAACGACCTCATGAGGAGGCAGCATTTTCGCTTTTGTTTTAAAATATTCTTTGAATTTTTTGTTATCAACTTTTGCATCACCAGAGGTCACAACTAAAATAGCTTGTCCATTTACTAGAAAGGAGAGTGTTTTTGCGATTCTTTCAGGTTCGCAGCCCAATGCAGAAGCAGCCAAGTCTACGGTTGCACTAGATACTGAAAATTCCTGAATTCGAGTATCCATCTCATATTGTTTAAAATAATCTTTTACTTTCTTGATTGACATGATGATGTCTCCTTTTTATTCGTATTGATTTGAAGTTTGCTCGACTTTATTATTTAAACGATATTGATGTGGTGTTAGATGATACTTTTTCTTAAATAAACGAATGAAATGCTCTACATTTTGATAACCAACGGCTCCCGAAATATGATCCACTTGTAAATTACTACCGTTTAGCATTTCGCAGGCTTTTTCTAATCTTATTTCTTGTCGAATTTCACGAAATGATTTGCCGAGTTTACGAGCTATATATTTAGACAGGTAAGATTGTGAAAGGTTAAATTCCTCTGCCATCTTCTGGAGTGTTATATGCTCACAACATTGCTGAATATATTGAAGCATTTGAATCATACGTATATCACTATATGGTTTGACCTGAATGACGTTCATATGACTTGGTTTGAATCTTAATAAGAGACATAATAATATCTCAAACAAATTATTCATAATCAACTGGTAACTAGGAAATCGATTGTGATTTTCTGTAAATAGATGCAGAGAGCAGTCTAGCAAATTTTTATCCATGTGACTATGGAAAATAAGAATATGTTTATTTTCTTTTATATACAATGCATTCAAAAAGAACTCTGAAATGACATGATTTCCTTTTAACATTTTAAAAAACACTTTTTGAAAAGTACTTTTGCGGATCATGATTTGGATTGCGATTGTATTCTCCATTACAATTGGCTTGTGTATTGTGTCAGGTGGAATAAAGGCAATATCTCCTGATTTTAAAGCGATTTTTTTATCTTCCACTTCTACATACATCTCATTTTCTAGAACATAAATCATCTCAAAGAAATCATGGATAGCCGACAATTGAGGCATAAAACGGCTATACTTTCTCACTTCGATATCTTTCTCCTGACCTAACCACATGGTATCCTCTTTTTCAAATTCGTTCTGCCCTTTTAGCAAAAATTCTTCTATATATATTTGCTTTTGCATGAAATTGTTTTGATCATAATCCTTCAAAAATAATTGCAATGATTGATTGTCATGCTTTTTCTGTTGGTATTGTTGATAAAAGATTTCTTGTTCGTTATATTCTCTTAAAAATTGCATCGCTTCATGTTTTTCAAGTGTATCTGTTTCCATCTACATCCAAACCTCTAGTTTATTTACTGCAACCACCAGGGCCTTTACTGTTGCTTCTATAATATCTTTATCGATTCCAGCACCCCAATGCATTTTTCCTTGATATGAAATACCAATCTGTGCACAGGCTTTTGCTTGAGAATCGTTGCCCAAAGAATTCTGTTTATAGACTTCCAAATCATACTCGAGATGAAAATGTGCTTTTAACGCATTACTGATTGCATCTAAACTTCCAGTGCCAGTTCCTTGTATGTCAATTTGTTGATGATCTCTCAGCAAAGTTAAGGTGACTTCTTGCTTCTCTCCTTTATGAAATTGATAATCGATCAGCTGGAAATGAGGGTGAAAATCAACATACTGCTCTTTAAAAACATGATATATTTCTTCGACAGACAATTCCCTATTTGTCTGATCAGATACTTTCTTCGCTGCATATCCCATGGCTTCATTCATTTGATAAGGAAGTTGAATGCCATAATTTGTTTCTAGGACATAGCCTATGCCGCCTTTGCCAGACTGGCTATTGATTCGAATCACATCCGTTTGATAATTCCTCCCTAGGTCAACTGGATCTACTGGGATATACGGAACGTCCCATTTATCAACATGATGTTCCTTTCTATATTTCATCCCTTTAGATATCGCATCTTGATGTGACCCAGAGAATGCGGTGAAAACCATCTCCCCAGAATATGGCTGTCTCTCATGAACAGTAATGTTGGCTAGTTTTTCATATTTTTTACGAATCGCTTCTAGGTTATTGAAATTCAATTGTGGATCATAACCTTGTGAGTACATATTCATCGCCAAGGTAATCAAGTCTACGTTCCCTGTACGTTCACCGATACCAAATAATGTACCTTCGACTCTTTCGGCGCCAGCTAGCACACCAAATTCTGCATCACTCACCCCAGACCCGCGGTCATTATGAGGGTGAACAGACAATGTCACACTGTCTCGGTAAGACAGATTTTTGTGTATATACTCAATCTGACTTGCAAAGATATGAGGCATTGAATATTCAACTGTTGTCGGAATATTGATGATCGCTTTGTGATGTGGTGTCGGTTTCCAAATATCTAAAACACTATTACAAATATCTAACGCGTAATCCACTTCTGTTCCTGGAAAGCTTTCAGGACTATATTGAAAATAAATATCACTTTCTGTTTTTTCGGCCAGTTCTTTTACTAAAATAGCGCCATCAATGGCAATTTGTTTAATTTCATCTTTTGTTTTCTTAAATACTTGTCTGCGCTGCGCTTCTGAAGTTGAATTATATAAATGAACAATCGCTTTCGGTACCCCCTTAATGGCTTCGAAGGTTCGGCGGATAATATGCTCTCTCGCTTGCGTGATCACCATAATCGTGACATCGTCTGGAATCATATGACGATCAATCAGTGTCCGTAATAGCTTAAACTCCGTATCATTAGCAGCTGGAAATGCGATTTCAATTTCTTTAAAACCGATCTCTACTAGTAACTGAAACATGTCCAATTTTTCTTCTAAGTTCATAGGAATAGGTAATGCTTGATTTCCATCCCGTAAGTCCACACTGCACCATATCGGAGCACGTTCTAATGTTTCTTTCTTCACCCAATCATAAGTAAGGTTCGGTGGCAAAAAGTATTTCTTTTCGTATTTTTTGTGGTTAAACATCATCGATTCCTCCTGTAATTGGAATATAAAAAAAGCCTATCATCTCCAAGATTGAACTTGGAGACGAAAGACTTCTTCTTACGCGGTACCACCCCTGTTTCATGATAACGTTACATTATCATGCCCTTATTCGAATACAGATTGTTATATCTTATATCCTTCCCATATAACGGTGGGGTGCCGACCTTAACTACATCAATCCTTTTCATTTCACTAAGGCTACTCTAAGGTGAGTTCCCTGCCTTTTTGTTATTGCTTCTCATCAACCAGCAACTTTCTGAAAACATTTCGGCAAGTACTATTCCTTATCATCGCATTCTCATTTTTCTGATTTTTTCTATTATACCAAGATGACAGAAAAGAGATAGTGGTAGGGATGTCTTTTTCAATTGATTTTTTTTGTCCTGTGGGTGCTTATCTTTATTTTCATTGAGCCTCTAACCAATCTATATTTGTCATTTTGTTATTATGAGGCATTAAAATAAACAATCTTGTATTTATTTTTATTCAACTCTAATAATCATGGAGTGGGAATAATTTTAATAAGGATAAAAACTCTTTTTCAATAAGAAAACCGAACTATTTAGGAACCACTTCAAAGTGTTCCCAATAGTTCGGATTCTTTTTTACATTTCTATGCTCATTTCAAATTTCTTTGATTTTATAATTTATAAATTAGTAAAGAATTATGATTTTGGATTAAAGGTTATTTAAAAATTTTCCTCTTGATCCATTTCAAAAATGATTCGTCATGAAGTTTATTTAAATTGTTCTTGAGGATATCATTTTCTTTTTTAAGATTTTCAATTTGTTGCTCTTTTTGTTTCAATTTTAATACCAAATCATTATTTCTTTGAGAAGCCAATAGTAATTCTTGATTAACTTCAACTTTTTCTTTGAGAGAGTATAAGTCTTTGTTTAGCTTATGAATAATTTTAGATAAATGTAACTTATATTCTTCAGATTTTTGTATTTCTTCAGATAATTCTCTTTTCTTTTTTTTGTATTTATCTAGTTCAATTTCAGCTTGGGATAACAATAGATAATTCTCCTTATTTTCATCTTCTACTTTAGAGTTTACAATAAAGTCTCCAAATAAAGTCCAACTGTTTTTGCTATAAATTTTAGTTAGTTTGTCAATTTCTCTTTGTCTAAGCATTTTATTCTTTAATATTTCGTGAGCCTTTGGAATCAATTTTTTAATAACATTAGGAACAGGTGCTTCGTAAGTTGAAATATTATTATCGCGTAATATGCGCCTTTTCTTTGGATCAACAGCGTGGGTTACTTTAACTTCAATTGCCAACTTTTTATTCCATAGATACTTATAAGAGTATGGATCCGTTTGTTTGATGTGCAATAAGATATCAATTAATATACCTTTTTTATCATTATATTTAATATAAGATTCTATTTCTGCTGATTCAATAGCTACTCTAATTTCCTTTTTTTCTTTGTCTTCAATTTTGAATTGATTAAGTTGTGAAAACATCATTTGAAAAAGGAAATGAGCAGTTGTCATTTTTTTTGAATAAAGAATCTGTTTCATGTCTTCTTTATGATAATATCGGTAAAATGCGTCTTTAATCTTTTTTTCTCCACTGAAAGTAGGGGAAACTGGTAATACTCCGCTTCGAATAGAGGGGTTCTTGAAATCAAAAAAGGCAGGGTTTTCTCGATTCATTTCAATTATACCTTGATTTCTCAGCCAAAGTGCTTCCAAGACATGTATTTGTCTATCCTGTACTGGGAAATAAGCAAACTTTTTTGTTTGTTCATTCATATGCAACCACCTAATAATCAATATTCTTATTTATTTTTTTTAAAAGTAAAGTAGCGCTCTTTTATTGTTACTCTTAGACAAGGCAAAAAGTCTATTCATACAGTCACCTTCTTCTCTTTAATATGAATTTAGCAAAAATCACTAAATGAAATTTACAAATGGACTTAATCAATTTTTAAATCCTGTTTTTCGTTTCGCCTACTAATGTTAGTGTTTTTTATAGTCTATAAATGATATTGAAATAAATTCAATTTAAACATACTCTTCATGCTTCTATATCTAATTTCAAGAGTTGGGCTCGCTACTCCTAAAAAAGCGCTTAATATTAGTTTTTTATCTACCTCAGCTAATTGATTATCAACTAAATCAGGTGAGAAATAGATATTTTCGCTATATTCAGCTAAGCAATGAGTTAGGTAAGAAAATAGAAGGTCATCATTTGTACAAGCATCTAAAGAACTAATGAGATTTTTATAACATTTGTCCTCTTTAAATCTTGAAACGATAATAATTGATTCATTATCTTTCGGAAGCACAGATATATAGATACTTGGAACAAATAGTTTTTCATCATAGTTATAAATATCGATAGTAGGGTTACCTTGAATATCTACATTTACTGCAACAGCTGTCGTAGCAGTGAATCCAATTTTAAAAGGGAGTATCTTAACGAAACTTTCTAATCTGTTAAATTGTCCTTTTTCATAAATTTCTCTAAATCTAGAATAATCAGTTTCCGTATCTCTTATTGATAACTCATTAACTCTATAATTAGCCGCAATTTGTTTATTTCTTGTTGCATGAGGACGTTGTTTAAAAAGATTAGAATAACTTTTCTTTAAACGATATTTTCTATGCGCCTCAAAACAATGTGCTCTAAATGCAAGCCAATAATTTTGTTCAGGAGTATTATTGTATGGCTTATCTTCGATGATATTGAAATATACTTCATCATGATGTTTGCAAAAGCCTTTAAATGTGCTTGCTTGATTTTTTCCGATTTTTTTGAATTGTAGTTTTGGGAGTAACGATTTTTCGTGAAAGACCATATCTAATGAATAGACATGATTCTCATGGGCAATTAAACTTAATACACCATTATTTTGTAGAGAATGTGCCTCGATAAAGCCATTCTCACATTTTTCATCGAAGCCGAAACAAACCTTAAAGTCAGTTTCCCTAAAAAGTTTGTGAGATTCAAAATACAATCTTTTAGCATTAAAGTGAGTGGCACCACTATAGACTTCCTTGCTTTTTTTATAGCAACAAAATTTATAATTAGCATTACTACCACAAGGGCAAGGTTTATATGGTTCAAAGACATAGGATATCATTCTGAAAGCTTCTTCCTTTTCTTTTTGTTGTGTGATCGCCTATTATAAGGTTTTTTTAATTCTCTTGATTAGATTCTATTGAATTTAATAATTAATTTCACCGTTTAATAAAAAATATAAGAAAATGCTACGGTTGTTTTTTGAACGTTGTATACGTGCCACGACGTGTGTGAGCTGCTTTTGGTTGATTTGACATGAAATAAAAGTTACTTTTTCTTTAGGTAATGAATCTATTAACATTAATCCATTAGAGTATTTAAAGACTTCTGGATTTTTTTGTTGATTTTCTTTTGGTGGTTTTTAATTTGTTCTTTCATTAAATTTGTAGTAAGTGGCGAAATCTCATTAAATATTTTATTACACTTATTTGCGTATGTGATAAATGTTCCGAATTCTCTTTTCCTATAGTTATATTTTATGTCAGTTCTTTCTCCTAACTGATGATAATGTTGATATATTTTTCTTTTATAAGTTAAGCGTATTCGTTCTTTAGTAAAGCCCTTTTTTCTTGAAACAATTTCTCCTTTCTTTATTAACTTATAAACAGTTCTATAGTATTTATAAATGCTTTTTTCTCTTATTCTAACTTCATTACCATCAAAAATGAATCCTAGATAATCAATTTTAGAAAGGCTTTGAGATTTAATATCGAAAATTTTTCTTCCGTCAAAAGTTAAGGTTTGCGTTTTTTGGGGATGAATTAATAATTTGTATTTTTTGATTTGATTCTCTATTTGATTTTTAATAGTGTGAAATTTTTTTTCGTTTATATTAGTTAAAACCAATATGAAATCATCAGAATATCTTCTATATAAACCTCCTATGCTATCTAATAAATTAGTAATATATTCATCGATCTTTATCATATATATATTAGAATAAATAGCACTCATAGCTGTTCCTTGAGGAATACCTTTTATATCCGTATTTACTTTTAGAATTTTGCTGTTATCATTTGTAATTGAGCTTCTCCCATTTTTGAATTTTCTAAACTCTTTAAATGAAGTGAAATAACAGGTTTGGTTCGTTCTAAATATTTCTTTATCTTCACCCAATCTTAAATTTATCTCTTTTTTATTAATGTATGAATATTTAGTGAGACTCTTGAAGATTTTATATTGATGTGTTGGCATTTTACTTCCGTAAATCAAGTTAATCATTTCTTTAAGTAATTTATGATCTAAAGTGTCGAAAAAATTTTGGTAATCTCCTATGTATATATAGCAATCTGGATTCTTCGCAATGAAGTTAATTACTTCAGCTGCGAAATGTATATTGTTTTGTCTTTTTTTGTTGTTTCTATAGGCAGTAACAGATTCATCAATTTGTTTATCTTTAGCATACCTATTATATAAGTCATTTAACTCTAGACTGTAATGTTTGTATATAAAGTTATCAATATGAGCAGCATACATAATCGGTCTTTTTTTTTCTTTAATAGGTACTAATTGACCGTTTCTCTTCATAGCAGTTTCATCTTTAATATCGTTAAACTTCTCAAAGGTTAACTCACTAAAAATTAAAGGTAGAAAACTATGTGATGAGTTTTGTTTAAAACCCAGGACGTAGTTTTCTACCTTTTTATTAAAAGATGCAATTTTATCAAAATGCAAGTAAGGTTTAGATGGATATTTATGTACCATTTAAAACTCACATCCCTTTTTTATTGTTGGAGCAAGTACAGACCTAGTCCCGCTACTATATTTCTTCTGACTTGCACTCTGCCTAAAGCGCCGCGATCCTTAGGCTCTACTATACCACGCGGCATATTATATGGTATGGCGGGGTGAGTTTAATACTCACAAATACAAATAATGTATAATATAACAAGAAGACAAGTTCTGATGGTGAGGTGTTCTATGATGATAGATATAACTTTGGTAAGCTACTTATCTAGTATGCTGATCTTAAGATTAGCATACGGTATACAAGTTTCAGCTTTCACAGTAATATCTCTTGACATTGTTATACAACATACCTAGTACTCTAATAAATGATAATAGTACTAGCGATTTAATATTAACATAAATTACTTCGGAAGGAAAACAATAACTTTTTTGGTCCATTAACTTGTAATTAAAAAAAGTAATAGTCTATTTTTTCTCGTAATCCCTCTTCAAAATCGCATACATAAACACATCATCAAACCCGTTCTGACCAAGATCATACTCCCTCAATAAACCCTCTCGCACAAAATCAAAGTTCTCCAATAATTGAACAGAGGACGTATTTGCTGGATCAATGATCGCTTCAATTCGATTCACGTTCATTTCCTGAAATCCATATCGTAACACCGCAGCAATCGCTTCACTCATAATGCCTTTTCTCCAATGGTGGTGATGTAATTCATAGCCAATTTCCGTGCGGCAGTGCTGTTTTTCCAAGTTAAGAAATCCACAGCTGCCGATGATCGCAGGATCATCTTTTAAAGAAATGCCCCACCGGATGCCTGTTTGTTCTTTGAAGATGTTGTCATACCACTTGATTTCTCCTTTTGTGTCTTCGATGGATTCATGAGCATCAATTCCCATGTAGCGGCACACAATTTCATTGGATAAATAGATGTGCATATCCTCAGCGTCTTCGATCGTCGCTTGTTTTAAGATTAGTCTTTCGGTATGTATGGTTGGAAATGTTTGTGGAAAGTTGATTTTTTTCATTTGATTATCCTCCATGCGATGTCTTTTGTTCTGTACATGCCTGACAATAAAAAACCCCTTCATTCCTTAGCCAAGCCTTCACTTCTGTCATTCCTCGTCTTTTTGGATAGACCAGCTTGACGTACACTTCTTCGTTTCCTTCTATTTTTTTCTGACAGCTAGCACACGTGGGTTCTTCGAATCGAAACAATTGACATACTCCTTTTTGAAGATATTTCTTCCATTATATCAAATATTCAACTTGTTCTTTCGACTCTATTCTTCACTTTCTCTATTTTTATCCGACATATGCTAAGTAAAAGAAATTTCCATTTGTTGAAACCGTTTGAGAGAAAGCTTGCTCTAACAGGTGTAGGAGGTGTGGATGAGATGAAGCAAGTGCGTCTAATTAAAAAAGCACAAAAAGGGAATGTCCCGGCATTTGAGACATTAATGCTGATGTATCAGGAGCGTTTATATAAAACGGCTTTTCTCTACACAAGAAATAAAGAGGATTCGTTAGATGCTGTTCAAGAGACGGTCATTAAAGCGTTTAAGCATCTATCTGGATTAAAAGAACCGGCTTATTTTTCTAGCTGGCTGACGAGAATTTTGATTCATACAATTTTTGCGATGAAGAAAAAGCAGCAAGATGTTGTTCCGTTTGAACAGCATCATGAGAGCGTTGAGCGCCATGATTTTTTGGAAGACAAGCTCGATTTAAAAAATGCACTTGATGTGTTAGATGAGCAATATCAGCTCGTGATTCAGCTATTTTATTTTCAAGATTATTCGATTTCAATGATTTCTGAACAGATGGGTGTGCCCGAAGGAACTGTCAAAACTCATTTGTATCGAGCAAGAAAGTTATTAAAGCAAACATTGGAGAAGGAGGAGAGTGTCGATGGAACGAAAAGAAATGAAGAAGCTTTATGATGAGATTGATGTACCAAAGGTTGAAGTGACCTCTGCGGTTCGCCAAGCAATAGGAGATGTGAAAGCGGAACAGAAAAGACGTTGGTTCACATGGAATTGGAGAACGCCAATCTATTCAGTTATCGCCCTTGTTGTCCTTTACTTTTCATCAGGCTTCATTTTTCCTTCTCTTAATACAGCGATGGCTCGAGTACCGTTTGTTGGACAGTTATATATGATGTTTCACGATAAAGTAGGAATGTCTCTTTTTCAGAGTGAGTTGGTGAAGCATGTCAATGAGGGGGCTGAATCAAGAGGGGTTACTGTGAAAGTGAACAGTGTGTACTATGATGCCGGGCGGCTTGTTTATACGTTTACTGTGGAGAATTTGAATACAAAGGAAGATTCTGTACCATTCATAGTCAACAACTTCGATCGTATAAATGACACTTTCCAACCGAGTTACGACAATCAGGGATTGAAAAAAATGAAAGATGGCCGCTATGTTGGGCAGACGGAAGTCTATACAAATGGACAAACGATCAAACAAGGTCAGCAAGTACCGCTTGTTATTTCGAAGATTGGGGATATTGTAGGGAATTGGCGCTTCAAGTTACCTGTGGTCAAGCAAAAAACCACTTTATTAGCGGGACAAAAAGACGTGTCTATTTTAAATGGACGTTATCAAATAAGAAATGTAAAGGTAGAAAACGGAGTGAATGGCTCTGCAATTCAATATGCCATTGATTACAATGGTTTTGCCAAAGATGATAAAGTCAGTATAGATGGAATGAAGGATAATTTAGGGAATGAGTATCAGCTTGAGATTGGAACCGTTTTAAGAAAAAAACAAATGTCTTCTGACAAAACTAGAAAAGATCATTTAACGATTTTGAATCAGCCGATCAATCCAAAGGCGACTGAATTGACATTTGACACATATGTGAATATCGAACGGGAAGAAAGCAAAATCATTCCTCTTCAGACAAAGCTGCCTGTTCAGTTTAAAACAAAACACCATGGCATCGGAATCAAAATCAATAAGATAGAGCAAAAAGACCGTTCTGTGATTGTTGATTATCAATTTACTGGAATAGATCAAAAAGAATTAGATCAGGATGTGATGGAGAATATAGGTGAATTCATTGGATTAGGTGATGTTGAAAAGATGAAATCATGGCAGGATCCACAAGCAGACTATGAAAGCGGGTATTACTTGAAAGGGAACCATGCGAAGATAACGAATTTAAAGACAGCTTCCATGCAATCCACCTTTGAATTTGATGATAAGGAGTTAGATACTTTATCATTAAACCATTTTTCATTTAAAGAATATGGGCTTTATCTTGATTTATCAGAACTGAATATGTTGGCACCACAAAAAGAAATAACGGTAACCATTCCAGTCAAAAAAGAAACATCAAAAGCTAGTCGATAAATAAGCAAGCGAACATGATTACACATGTCCGCTTTTTATCTGTTGATGCGCCAGTCGATTGCGATGGAACGAGTACCGAATCAACATCAATGCAACAAAACTGGCTAGCCCGCCGATCCAACTTAAATTCGTTACATTTGTATATTGAATAATCAGACCACCCATTGACGAGCCGAGCATCATGCCGATATTCATAATCGCTGTATTAAAGCTCAGCACGGTTTCCGATGTTTCGGGTTTTAGGGAGATGAGATAAAATTGCTTCGCTGGTGTTGTTGTCCATGTGGCGGTGCCCCAAATGGCGAGCGTGATGAAGACGCCAACTACAGAAAATTGTGTGAAGGATAATGCAAAGAGCATGAGCATCTGAACCGTGATGCTGATTGAAATGGTTCGGTTTGGTCCCCATTGATCGACAGCGTATCCACCAAAGCGCGAGCCAATAAAAGCGGAGATGCCTAAGACAAGCAAGGCAATGCTTGTCAGTTCAAGCGTAAATCCGGATGTCTGTCGCAATAATGGCGAAATGTAAGCAAATACCATCGTGTACCCTAAAATCCAAAAGGCTGTCGTGGCTAAGCCGCTTAACACCCTACGGTCTTGAAGAATTTGAATTTGCTGTTTGAATGGTACATGGGAATGTCCCTCCATAGGCGGTAATAATCGATACAGAAGAAACAAGAGACAAGCGGTTCCTATTGCAATGATGAGAAAAATGGCATGCCAATCTACATATCCTGCTAAAAATGTTCCAATCGGTACACCGAGTACTAGTGAAACTGTAAATCCAGTGATTACTGTTGCCATCGCACTCCCCTTTTTTTCTGGCGGGGCGAGCTGCGCTGCGTAATTTGTTGCGAGCACAATATATAAGCCGCCACTCATGGCCATGATGACCCGCGAGAGCATGAGCAGCATAAAGTGATGGCTAAAAAAGGCGAGCACATTCCCTGCTATAAACATGGAAATCGCCGATAAAAGAACCTTTTTTCGATTCAATTTCGATGTGGCCATGACTAAAAAGAGGGCACCCACGGCATAAAAAAGAGAATAGATGGTGATGAGCTGTCCCGCAACCGGGATGGAGATGCGCAGATCGTCAGAAATGATGTCCAGTATGCCTGATACGACGAATTCTGAAGTGCCTGTGACGAAAGAACCGACGGCTAAAAGAAATATGAGCAATGGATAAGATGTACTTTTCATTTTGAACCCTTCCTTTATGTTGAAACGTTGTATTCATTTTAAATTCCGTGCTAACATAAGTAAAATTGATGTTTTTCATGAAAGGGATGAGTGAATACTCATGAGCTTTGTTCGATTCGAGACGATGGCTAAGGTGGTTGAGCTAGGCAGTTTTACAGCTGCAGCTGAAGCATTAAATATGACACAGTCTGCCGTGAGTCATGCGGTGGCAAGTTTAGAGACGGAGTGGGGCGTGTCTTTATTCGTGCGTGACCGAAAAAAGGGCATTACGCTGACAGATACCGGTGAAACCCTTCTTCCGCATATAAGAGAAGTGCTAAATCGAGTAGAGAAAATTCAGCAGGAAATTGCGCTCACCAAAAATATTGAATCTGGCTTGATTCGGATTGGAACATTTGCCAGTGCATCCGCTTGTTTATTGCCAAAACTGCTTGTGAGCTATCAGAAAAAGCACCCAAAGATTGAATTTAAATTCTATGAGGGGACATATGAAGAAATATTGGAGTGGCTCGATTCTGGCATTATTGATGTTGGGTTTGTTGTAAAAGGTAAAGCGGATGAAGCGTTTGATCTATTGCCACTTATGAAAGATAAAATGGTGGTTGCCTATCACGAAAATCATCGTTTTAAGCAGCAGCCAATTGTAGACATAGAAGAATTAGCGGACGAACCGTTTATTATGCCAACTGGTATGTATCAGTCCCATGTAGAGGATATTTTTTCAGAGGCGCAAATCAAGCCGTCTATTTTATTTGAAGTGCATGATTGTACGACCATTGCCCGCATGGTTGGGGAAGGACTTGGTGTGACGATAGGTCCTGAGTTATTCCTAAAAACGCAGCAACTTGTGCAGATCAGTCATCTGAATGTATCGCATCATCGTGAGGTGGCGCTTGCCTGTCCATCGCTCGCGCAAGCTTCTCCTGCTGTGAAGGCATTTTTCGATGTAGCAGAAACGGTTTTTGCCAGAATTCAGTGATGGGTGTATAAAGAACTAGATGTGATTTTCCAAATTCGTGTAATAAGACGAATGAAGCGGACATTTCTTTGAAAAATGTTCGCTTTTTGTATTGTGTTTTAAAAATGAAGTTGGTATTTGAAAACATGACATAGAATTAAAAAGAAGAAGGAAACATTTTTCGAGGAACTTTTTCTAGAAGCATAGGGATTGAAAGAATTCAAAGAATTCAAATCGTAACACCTCAATAAACATGAGAAAATAAATAACGACCTAAACTCAACTAATGTGGAAATAGTGTAATTCAAATACATTGGGGGACAGTAGTGTATTATTCAAATTTATGGCTGATATGGATATCAGAAGTTTGTTTTTTAGAATAATTGAATATAATAAATGAATTCATTGTTTTTCCACATTGCAAGTTTTAACGATCGAGATAAAGCTGCGGGTTAGGAATTGGTTCATAATCAGTACATAAAAGTAATGGCTGATATGAAAAAGGTTTTTTATTACAATCAGCTTTTTTGTAATATTACAGATTCCAATTTATTTAAGTTTAAGACTTTTATAATCATTAAAGTATACGTGATAATATATATGGTAATCAAAGTGAGATAATACAGATTTTATTTAAAATTCACCCAAATAATGTTGTTTTTTCAAAAAAATGATGATATTGTAGATTTAAAAATGTGAGGTTAGTATGAGTAAAAAAATTCATTATGTAATTGAAATTTGTTTATTAGTAGTTATTCTAATTTTAGGAGGGATGATACTCAAAAATTATAAAAAAGAAAATCAAGTGGTTGCTAAAATAGGTGAGGAAGAATTAACTATGAAGGATGTTCAAAAAAAATTGCTAGGCAAACCCTATGATACAGCAGTTGATAATCTTATCAACTCTAGTTTAATTCATCAGCAGTTCATAAAAGAAAAAGGCGAAATAGCGGATAAAGATAGAATTCTTCAGTTTCCTTATATAAAATTAGCTGACTCTACAAAAAAAAACCTATCTGACAAAGATACAAAAGAATATGTAGATGAATATCTCAAGGTTAAATTCTTAGCTCAAAAATTTCAGTTAATAACAGAAGAAGAAATCGAGAATTTTTTGGAAGAGGAAAAACAATCATTTGGGACAAAAATCTCTAAAATAAAGGTTTTTGAAGGAGAACATAATCAACTTTCGGAGTTTGAAAGTGAATTAGAGAAAGGGAAACAAATAAACAAAGTAGCTAAAGATTTAGATATAAATGGAGAAAATGAAGAAGTTTTTTCTAGTTATAATGAATATGGAATAGATTTCACCGAAATGAAGCAAGGTGAATACAAACATAATATGAATGATTCGAATATTAGTCATGAATCATCGCATAACCACGGTAGCCACGGTAGTAAACATCAAATTATATATTTATATAAAACTCAAAGTGTAAATAAAAATCTATATAACGTGAAAAAAAACAAATCAATGATATTAAATGTTTACTTTAGTAAAAACTATAATAATGTTCGTGCTAAACTTTTAAATAATTTAATGAATAATTATGACATCAAAAAGTAAAATATTATTTTTTATATTTATATTATTTGTAGGTAGTTTCGTCTATTTAAGCTTTAATGAAAGAGATTTAGTGAAGTTAAAAAAAACTCAAAAAGTTGGTGGGATTGAAAGTCTTGAAATGCCTAGTTGTAAAAATGAGAAATATATCAAAGTTGCAATTCTAGATACACTTAATAGTAAAGAAGGAATTAATTATGCTGATGAAATAAATATAGATACATCTCTAAAAAGCAAGACTCATTCTGATGAGATATTGTCTATTGTAAGTTCTCTCACATCAAAAAATACTAAAATTGATTTGTTTGTTATATCAGATGAAAAAGGGAGAATTTCAAAAGATTTAGTTTTGGAAAATTTAAAAACAATTCTTGGTCAAGACTATGATATTGTGAATATGAGTTTTTATTTAAAATCTGGAGATTTAAAAATTGATAAATTATTAGAACAGCTGTATAACAAAAATGTCGCACTTGTAAGCTCTTCTGGAAATCAAGGTCTAAAAAAAAATAACTACCCCTCATCTAATACAAAAGTTTTAAGTGTTGGAGGTATAAAAGATACAGGAGAAAAGTGGATTAATTCAAATTATGGTTATATAGATTTTGTTATGCCTGTTCAAATTAAAAGTTATATAGACGGAGAGCAAATAGAGGGAACTTCTGTTTCAGCTGCCATTTTAACAGCATTTATAGCTAATACGAAGAATTGTTTTTTTATTAAAAATAATACTGAATTATATAAAAAATTGGTAGTTCTAGCAGGAAAAACAGAAAGAGATTCACAGATTGGTTATGGTCAACCGAATTATAAAAATATGAGGTGAAGTATGTATGTCTAAACTTAAGTTTTTAATATTAATTATATTTTTATCAGGATTGTTTTTACCGCTAAATGTAAACGCAGAAGAAGTAAATGGAGTAGAATTAAAAGTAAAAAAAGTTGTTAAGCAAATTCTTCCTATTGAAGAAAGTATGCCAGAGTCTGTTATTAAAACTTATACTGATGGAGGATGGAGCTTAAATGAAGATTTAAAACAATTAGAAAGAGTAGTGACTTATCAAGGTGAGGAAATTGAAGTTGATGGTGAAAAAGCAAAAACTGATTCTAATGGAGAAGCTGTTTTTGAACTAGATGATTCAGAAGATGTTGATGTGTCTGTTAAAAATATCCTTACAAGTGATGTAAAGACCAAGTCAATTGAAATTAATAAACAAAAAAACGAAACAGTTATTTATGAAAATGTTGACTTAACTGGTATCATAAAGAATATGGGAGGCGAAGAAGAGTCAATAGAAGAGCAGGTAGAAGGAGACGGTGAAGTACAAATTGGTGGACTGAAAAACGGACAAAAACCTAAGCATGGAGCATATGTACATTGTAATAGGTTTAATGGATTTACAGGAGATGGTAGATATTACAGTAAAACGAAGCATCCTGTTAAAGCAAACATCAATTTTTTTCAAAGTGATTGTGATGTAGCATTAGCTAGAAGTTTTAAATGTTTAAAAGATTATACCAATAGCCCTTACTGCTCGACTAAGAATAAAAGTACAGCTGGGAAATGTTCTCCTAATATCGCTAAGCATTCAAGACTCTATCATAAACATACAGGTTGGTTCTCACCTAGTAAATAAAAAGGAGGAAGATCAGAATTTTGGGAGTTTTTATTATTACAGGTGTAGTATTAATATTTTTAATTTCTTTTATGTTTTTTAAGAATTTTCTAAGTTTGAAATCAATTTCAATAATAAGTGTTTTGTTTTTAACAATAATAATTGTTCTTTATGTATTATTTTTTGTGAATTTTCATTCAGTATCTCTTAAAGACGAATCATTAGGTGGTTTTAAAATTGGTCAAGAGATTGATAACCACATGCTTAAGAAAAGTGATCAATTTTCGTCTGATAATGAAGTCGTATATTCAAAAAAGGGAGATGGGGATTTTTTAGTAACATCTAATAAAGATGATCAAATAATCTCCATTACTAACCAATCACAAGACCAAAAAATTAAAACCTCAAAAGGTATTAAGATTTTTGATACGTTTCAGGATGTAATAAAAACGTATGGGGAAGAATACAAAAATCTTTGGTTTGTAGAAGGGTATGAGACAGGAATTCAATATCAAGATAAAGATGAACAACTTCTCCTAGAATTTTTCTTTAATGAAGATAAATTATACCGTATTGAATTAATTAAAAAATAATGCGCTAAATTTTTGAGATTTTATACCTTTATTTTCCAAATTCGTGTAATAAGACGAATGAAGCGGACATTTCTTTGAAAAATGTTCGCTTTTTGTATTGTGTTTTAAAAATGAAGTTGGTACAATAGACACAGAAATCAAATAGATAGAAGTCGTATAATGGCGGGGATATGGCCCGCAAGTTTCTACCAAGCTACCGTAAATGGCTTGACTACGTCAATTCACACTCGTTTGATATAAATCATGCATTGTTCTTGTTTGATGTCACGGTCTGAATTCACATTGTAGTCAAGCGTCCCAAAAACTGTTGGGGCGTTTTTTATTTGACTTGTGAATGGGGCAGACTAAAGCAAAAGGACATGAAGGGAGTCAGTTGGCTTTGAAACAGTTTTTTCAGTTTGATGAGTTAGGTACGAATTATCGCAGAGAGATCATCGGCGGTTTAACGACATTTTTGTCGATGGCTTACATCTTGTTTGTCAATCCGATCACACTTGCTTTAGTAGCAGTACCGGATTTTCCAGATAAATTACGAATTGATCAGGGGGCTGTCTTTACAGCTACAGCGTTAGCTTCTGCGGCAGGTTGTTTCCTGATGGGATTGATCGCCAGGTACCCGATTGCAATTGCACCAGGTATGGGACTGAATGCGTTCTTCGCTTTCTCAGTTGTTCTTGGTATGGGAATCTCCTGGCAGGCAGCACTTTCCGGGGTGTTTGTTTCAGGATTGATTTTCGTTGCTCTTTCTTTAACAGGTTTTCGTGAAAAAATTATCAATGCTATTCCGAGTGAGCTGAAGCTGGCGGTTGGTGCAGGGATTGGTTTGTTTATTACATTTGTAGGGCTTCAAGGCTCTGGCATTATTGCCAATAACGATAATACGCTCGTTTCGATTGGAAACATTCATAGTGGTCCTGTATTGTTGACGGTATTTGGAATCGTTGTGACTGTCATTTTAATGGTTCTTCGTGTGAATGCAGGTGTCTTCATTGGGATGCTTGTGACAGCTATTGCTGGGATGATCCTTGGTCTTGTGCCAGTTCCATCTCAAATTGTAGATAGCATTCCAAGTTTGTCTCCAACTTTTGGTCAAGCCTTGATTCACTTGCCAGACATCTTCTCCATTCAAATGCTTGTGGTTATTTTAACGTTCCTATTCGTTGGATTCTTTGATACAGCTGGTACACTTGTGGCTGTGGCGACACAAGCTGGTTTAATGAAAAATAATGAGCTGCCGCGTGCAGGAAAAGCGCTTCTGGCGGATTCTTCTTCTATCGTCGTCGGTTCTGTTCTTGGTACATCAACGACGACGTCTTATGTTGAATCAAGTTCAGGTGTTGCTGCGGGTGCCCGCTCTGGTTTTGCAGCTGTCGTGACAGGTATTTTCTTCTTACTTGCGATGTTCTTCTCGCCGCTTTTATCTGTCGTGACACCGAATGTAACAGCACCTGCTTTAATCATTGTCGGTGCACTGATGGTAGCACCTCTTGCAAAGATCGCATGGGATCGTTTTGAAATTGCGGTACCGGCCTTCTTAACCATGATTATGATGCCACTCACATATAGTATTGCGACAGGGATTGCAATTGGTTTCATTTTCTACCCGATCACCATGATCTTTAAAGGAAAAGCAAAAGAAGTGCATCCAATTATGTACGGCCTGTTTGTCATCTTTATTCTATATTTTGCTTTCTTAAATCATTAATGGTTTGTCTGAAACAGCAGCTCATGGAGGCTGCTGTTTTTTGTAGGGAAATTTTAAAAACATAGTTGACTTATAGGAATTATGTGTTTATGATAAAAAGACATAATTCGCTGATTGGATCACCAAAGGCGCTTTGATTTCCTTTTTTCTATAGAAGGGTTCAGAGTGCCTTTTTTCTTGCATTCATCATAACGGGAGGGGATGACTTGTCACGCTGGCTTAGGCAGGTGATTGAGCGGAAAAAGCAGGTATTGATTGAGCAGCTCCTTTTATGGGGGCATGAAGAAAAACATGAAGCGCTCATGCATTATACGATTCATGAGCTGGAAAATGAGGTTCTCTATTTAAAAGAGCGCAAGCAAAATTAGTGGGATGGGGGATGAGCGATGGATGAACAAAAGCTGAATTTTATTTTATCTGCCTTAAAAGGGATTGAATACGGGTCGGTGGTGATCACCATTCATAATGGACAAATTACACAAGTCGATACGACAGAAAAGACTCGTTTCCCAGCACACCAGGAGAATCTTCGGATTCAGAAAGCAAAGCAGGGGCGCTATCGTTCATGAAAAGTGATGAAAGATGATGAAAAGCTGATCCACTCATCAGCTTTTTTGTTTTGTCTTATTTTCTCTCCATTTAAAACCTCTTCATTCTTTTATCCGTCTATTCGTATGAACGTCAAGGAATCTTGACTGAATAGAGAGACTCCGCTACTTTAATAGGAGTCATCTGGACAGGTCACCTGAGCCTGTGCGGATTGTCTGAGATAGGAGTTGATATGGGATGTTAGAGAAAGATCAAGAGCAAGTCACATCTGAAACAAAAAACGAAAACGAAGAGCCATCAATAGATCAAGAAACGAGGCAGTCCCGCCTCAGCCGCAGTGCTGCAAAACGAGGAAGAACGGCTAAGCCAGCTGATGAAGAGGGTTCAGCCATTCAGCGCATTGCAAGAGGTGTAGGAGGTGCGTTTAAGCGCTATGGCTCATATGGGCTCGCAATGTTAAAATCACCGAGTCGTGCGATCCATCAAGCGGACACTTTACGCATGAAGTACGCCTGGATTTCAATTGTGTTATTCAGTGTGTTTTTTGCTTTAGGCAACTACGTTCAATTAAAGGCGTCAAAGACCCGTTTATTAGGTTTTGGTATTCATTATTCTTTTGGTGACGCCTTTTTGAAGGTAGCGGTCTTTACACTCATTCTGTTGACACTGATGATGCTGACGGTTTGGGTGCTCGGTAAGTACATGCTGAAAGGGAACATATCGCTGAAAGAAGTGATCATGAAGTTCGGTGCCGTGCTTGTGCCGGTTTTGGTTTTATCTATCCTTTGGCTTGTATTTGCCATGCTGAATATTCCATTTGTAACGGTGATTTTATCCGTCATGATGTTTTTTGGTCTTCAGCTGATTGCCATTGTGCTATTCCGCTCCATTCAATCAGAGCAAGATGCTGTGCGGGGAGACTTGATGTATGCCGGCTGGGTCTTTTTGTTGATTGAGCTCGTCATCATTGCCCTTTTATGGGGCATTGTCGGAGAGTATTTGATCCCATCACTTGTTCCAGTTCGGTTTGGATAAAACACGTTTCAGCGTGTACTCGGTCTTTTTAAAATTCAAAGGTTTTCTATCACGCTGAAAAGAAGACAAAGGGTTAAAATAAAGTATATTTTAGCCCTTTATCAACCATCTAAAGCCTCCTTTTGAAAAAGGAGGTTTTTCATGTTGAGAAGAGGAAAAAACGGGTAAACTCTTGGTAACAAAGACCACCCCTTGTTGTCGAAAGATATATGTGTTTTTCTCGCGCAAATTTGATTGTATCAAGGTTTGTTCTCTAGTAGAATATGGGGTGCTTTATTTGATTTTTAGTGCAGGGGGTTCGAATCGTGCTTCAACAACTTTTATCCAATGCGTTCACCATGGTTTTGATTATTTTAGTGATTAACATTGTTTATGTCTCTTTTTCCACTATGCGTTTAATTTTAACAATGAAAGGCAGAAGGTATGCAGCCGCTTTTGCTGGTACTGTCGAGATGCTGATTTATGTCATTGGTTTGAGTATCGTGTTAGATAACTTAGATCAAGTACAAAATGTCATTGCGTATGCGCTAGGTTATGGAATTGGAATCATTGTCGGGATGAAAATTGAAGAGAAGCTGGCACTTGGCTACATTACTGTGAACGTGATTACAAAAGAAATCGATCTAGATCTCCCAAAACAATTGAGAGAAAAAGGATATGGCGTCACCAACTGGGTAGTAGGAGGTCTTGAAGGAGACCGGTCAGCGATGCAAATTTTAACACCGAGAAAATATGAACTGCAATTATATGAAACGATTAAAACGCTTGATTCAAAGGCGTTTATCATTTCGTATGAGCCCAAAACGATTCATGGCGGCTTCTGGGTGAAGGCTGTGAAGAAAAGGAGAATTAAAGAATGACCGCAAAACCAAAGAAAAAGAAATTCTACGTGGAAGACAACATGACGATTGATCAAGTGTTGTCCCAGATGGCGGAGGAAGGCTACTCACCTGTCCGACGAATGGAGGAACCGATCTTTCAGGAAAAGAAGGAAAATGGGTCGATTCAGATCATTCCGATTGGGAAAAAAATCGTATTTGAGGGAAAAATACTCTAAATCCGAACATTAAAACGACGACTTCATAGATTGTTCGATAAATCCGTTGACATCATGAACATCCGTTGTTAAGATAAACATGAAATCAAAACACGAGCCTCATATAATCTTGGGAATATGGCCCATAAGTTTCTACCCAGTTACCGTAAATGACTGGACTATGCAGGATAGTGAACAAAACTGACATGGCGTTTTAAAAGCGAACAGCGCTTACCATGGCCCGGTTTGTGTTGCTTCCTAACAATGCAATACAAACCGGGTCTTTTTGTTCGGCGTTTGACAAGCTACTTAGGTTTGGGAAGCGTGTCAAACGATACAAAATCGAATAATAGCTTAAAGGTGGGGACAAAATGAAGCCGCTTGTAGGTGTCATCATGGGAAGTACATCTGATTGGGAAACAATGAAACATGCGTGCGATATCTTAGAGGAATTGAACATTCCGTATGAAAAACAGGTTGTATCCGCACATCGGACACCTGATTTGATGTTTGAATATGCGACTGAAGCAAGAGGTAAAGGACTCAAGGTCATTATTGCCGGTGCTGGAGGCGCAGCACATTTACCGGGGATGGTCGCAGCAAAAACGACACTGCCGGTCATTGGTGTGCCCGTACAATCAAAAGCATTAAACGGACTGGATTCCTTATTATCCATCGTTCAAATGCCAGGCGGTGTACCTGTTGCTACAGTGGCAATCGGCAAAGCCGGTGCAACAAATGCAGGGCTTCTAGCCGCACAAATGATTTCAGCATTCGATGAAGCCGTTGCAGCACGCCTTGAAGAAAGAAGAGAGCAAACAAAACAAACTGTATTAGAAAGCAGTGATCAGCTTGGCTAAGCAGACCATTTTTCCAAACGCAACCATTGGTATCATCGGCGGCGGACAGCTTGGCAGATACATGGCCGTCAGTGCAAAGCAAATGGGCTACCGTGCAGCAGTTCTTGACCCAGTCACACTTTCTCCTTGCGGACAGGTTGCTGATACAGAAATTACAGCCGCATACAGTGACCTTGAAGCAATAAGGCAGCTGGCGGACATCAGTGATGTGGTCACATATGAATTTGAAAACATTGATTATGATGCACTCAATCAACTGAAGGAAGAGGCGTATTTACCGCAAGGAAGCGAACTCCTTCTTTTAACCCAAAACCGTGAAACGGAGAAAAAAGGGATTGTAGATGCAGGCTGTGAAGTCGCCCCTTATCGCATCGTTCATGATGAGAAGGAGCTGGAAGACGCAGTAAATGCGCTTGGTTTGCCAGCTGTGCTGAAAACATGCAGAGGCGGTTACGACGGTAAAGGACAGTACGTGATCAAAGAGAAGGATCAGCTTCATGAAGCGGCTGCACTTCTCACTCATGGGACATGTATTTTAGAAAGCTGGGTTCCTTTCCAAATGGAACTGTCTGTGATTGTGACGCGGTCTGTTCATGGGGAAATTGCGACATTCCCAGTCGCTGAGAACATTCATAAGCACAATATTTTATTCCAAAGCATCGTGCCTGCACGGGTAGATGGCAGCATTCAGGAGAAAGCAAAAGAACTGGCAACAACGCTTGCTGAAAAGCTAGGGCTGGTCGGTACGCTTGCTGTTGAACTGTTCCTGACAAATGAAGGGAAGCTGCTCGTCAATGAACTGGCACCGCGCCCGCATAACTCTGGACATTACACATTGGATTTATGTGAGACGAGTCAGTTTGAACAGCACATTCGCGCCATATGCGGTTTGCCGCTTGGCGGAACAGCTCTTTTATCAGAGGGCATGATGGTGAATTTGCTGGGCGATGAAGTGGACATCCCAAAAGAACATCCTGAGCTTTTAAAGGAAGCGAAGCTTTATCTATATGGCAAACATGAAGTAAAAGCCGGCCGCAAAATGGGTCATATGACATTTATGAAACAGCTTGATGATGAATGGATGGCAAACATCACAAAGATATGGACTGAAAGAGATGGAGGAAACGGGAAATGATCGAACGTTACGCACGACCAGAAATGTCAGCAATCTGGACAGAGGAAAACAAATTTAATGCATGGCTTGAAGTAGAAATTCTCGCTTGTGAAGCTTGGGCAGAACTTGGCATCATTCCGAAAGAAGACGTTGTGACTATGCGCAAGAATGCAAGCTTTGATATTGGACGTATTTTGGAGATTGAACAAGACACGCGCCACGACGTGGTTGCCTTTACGCGTGCTGTATCTGAATCTCTAGGAGAAGAAAGAAAGTGGGTTCATTACGGGTTAACATCTACAGACGTAGTGGATACGGCGCTTTCATATCTATTAAAACAGGCGAACGATATTTTGCTCAAGGACATTGAGAGATTTGTTGACATACTAAAAGAAAAAGCAAAAGAGCACAAATATACCGTCATGATGGGTCGTACGCACGGTGTACACGCTGAACCGACAACATTTGGCCTAAAGCTTGGTCTTTGGTACGAGGAAATGAAGCGTAACTTAGAACGTTTTAAACAAGCAAAAGCCGGCATCGAATACGGCAAAATCTCTGGTGCTGTTGGCACATATGCGAACATTGACCCGTTTGTTGAGCAATATGTATGTGAGAAACTTGGCATCAAAGCTGCACCAATTTCAACCCAAACCTTGCAGCGTGACCGTCATGCAGATTACATGGCAACCCTTGCTTTAGTTGCAACAAGCATTGAGAAATTTGCTGTTGAAATTCGTGGTCTTCAAAAGAGTGAAACGCGTGAAGTAGAAGAATTCTTTGCAAAAGGACAAAAGGGATCATCAGCGATGCCGCATAAACGAAACCCAATCGGTTCTGAAAATATGACGGGAATTGCCCGCGTCATCCGTGGTTATATGCTGACTGCTTATGAAAATGTACCGCTTTGGCATGAACGTGATATTTCTCATTCATCTGCTGAACGCATCATTTTACCAGATGCAACGATTGCACTGAACTATATGCTGAACCGTTTCTCTAATATTGTGAAGAACTTGACGGTGTTCCCTGAGAATATGAAACGCAACATGGACCGCACACTTGGCTTAATTTACTCACAGCGTGTTCTTCTTGCATTAATTGATACAGGTATGGCACGTGAAGAAGCATATGACACAGTTCAGCCAAAGGCGATGGAAGCTTGGGAAAAACAAGTACCATTCCGTTCATTAGTAGAAGCAGAAGAGAAAATCACTTCACGCTTAACACCTGAACAAATCGCTGACTGCTTCGATTACAACTATCACTTGAAAAATGTCGATATGATTTTCGAACGTCTAGGTCTTGCGTAAGAAATGGGCCGCCTGCTAGTCAGGCGCCTAATCCTGAAAATTGCCAACATTCAAATTAGGAGGCCAATCTGAATGACTGTGAAACAAGAACTTCTCTACGAAGGCAAAGCGAAAAGAATCTATCAGACCGATGACGAGCATATTTTATATGTTGAATATAAAGACTCAGCTACAGCATTTAACGGTGAAAAGAAAGCGGAAATTGAAGGCAAAGGCAGACTGAATAACGAAATTTCCAGCTTGATTTTTCAAATGCTACATGAGAAAGGAATCAACAATCACTTTGTGAAACGCCTATCTGAAACAGAACAGCTCATTCAAAAGGTAGACATCGTACCGCTTGAAGTCGTTGTGCGAAACGTGGTGGCAGGCAGTATGTCAAAACGTCTTGGGATTCCAGAGGGAACGAAACTGGACACACCTTTGATCGAGTTTTACTACAAAGATGATGCACTTGGCGATCCGCTCATTACAGAAGATCATATTCGCATTTTACATGCAGCGACACCTGAGCAGGTCGAGGAAATGAAACAGATCACAAGACAAGTGAATGAAGAATTGAAGCAAATCTTTTCAGATTGCCATGTGAATTTAATTGATTTCAAGCTTGAATTCGGAATAGATCACGAGAATCGTATTTTGCTAGCTGATGAGATTTCACCTGATACGTGCAGGCTTTGGGACAAAGACACAAACGAAAAGCTTGATAAAGACGTGTTCAGACGAAACCTGGGCGGCTTAACAAATGCATACGAAGAAATTTTCAAAAGACTTGGAGGCCATAAACATGTATAAAGTGAAAATTTTTGTCAGCTTAAAAGAGAGCGTTCTTGATCCACAAGGAAGTGCCGTGCAGCACGCTTTGCACAGTATGTCTTATCAGGAAGTAAAGGATGTCCGTATCGGGAAATATATGGAGCTAGTCATTGAGAAATCAGATCGTGACTTAGACACAGTGGTCAAAGAAATGTGTGAAAAATTGCTTGCCAACACGGTGATTGAAGATTACCGCTATGAGGTGGAGGAGGTTGTCGCACAGTGAAGTTTGCAGTGATCGTCTTGCCTGGCTCTAACTGTGATATCGATATGTACCATGCGATTCAAGATGAGTTAGGTGAACAAGTTGAATATGTATGGCACGACGAAACGAGTCTTGATGGTTTTGACGGTGTACTCGTACCAGGCGGTTTCTCTTATGGGGATTACTTAAGATGCGGTGCGATTGCTCGTTTTTCTAACATCATGCCGGCTGTGAAAAAAGCAGCTGCGGAAGGAAAACCTGTTCTTGGTGTTTGTAACGGGTTCCAAATTCTTCAAGAGCTTGGCATTCTGCCAGGCGCAATGAGACGAAATAAAGATCTAAAATTTATCTGTCGTCCAGTTGAACTCATTGTAGAGAACAACGAAACGCAATTTACAAGCGGTTATCAAAAAGGTGAATCGATTACGATTCCTGTAGCACACGGAGAAGGCAACTTCTACTGTGACGAAGACACGTTAGCGAAGCTGATTGAACAAGGCCAAATCGCTTTCACTTACGGTGACGATATTAACGGCAGTGTCAATCGAATTGCAGGTGTAACGAATGAACAGGGCAATGTACTCGGCATGATGCCGCACCCTGAGCGCGCGGTTGACTCATTACTAGGCAGCGCAGACGGACTTAAATTGTTTCAATCTATCGTGAAAAATTGGAGGGACACTCATGTCACTACTGCTTGAACCAAGTCACAAGCAAATTAAAGAAGAGAAATTGTATCAGCAAATGGGATTGAGTGATGAAGAATTCGCTTTAATCGAATCCATTATTGGCAGGCTGCCAAACTACACAGAAACGGGTATCTTTTCTGTCATGTGGTCAGAGCATTGCAGTTATAAAAACTCAAAGCCTGTTTTAAGCAAATTCCCGACAAAAGGAGAGCATGTTCTTCAAGGTCCTGGGGAAGGCGCTGGAATCGTTGATATTGGAGACAACCAAGCGGTTGTATTTAAAATCGAATCACATAACCATCCATCTGCAATTGAACCGTATCAAGGAGCGGCAACAGGTGTCGGCGGAATCATCCGTGATGTATTCTCCATGGGTGCTCGTCCAATTGCGGTATTAAACTCTCTTCGTTTTGGTGAACTGACTTCACCGCGCGTGAAGTACTTGTTTGAAGAAGTAGTGGCAGGGATTGCAGGCTATGGAAACTGTATCGGTATTCCAACAGTCGGCGGAGAAGTTCATTTTGATCAAAGTTATGAAGGCAATCCGCTCGTTAACGCGATGTGTGTAGGGTTAATCAACCATGAAGACATCAAGAAAGGGCAGGCAAAAGGTGTTGGCAATACGGTCATGTACGTTGGTGCTAAAACGGGACGTGACGGGATTCACGGTGCAACATTTGCGTCTGAAGAATTTTCTGATGAATCAGAAGAAAAACGTTCAGCGGTTCAAGTCGGCGATCCGTTCATGGAAAAGCTTTTGCTTGAAGCATGTCTTGAAGTCATCAAAAATGATGCGCTTGTGGGCATTCAAGATATGGGAGCGGCTGGCTTAACTAGCTCAAGTGCAGAGATGGCAAGTAAAGCCGGTTCAGGTATCGAAATGAACCTAGACCTGATCCCTCAGCGTGAAACAGGCATGTCAGCGTATGAAATGATGCTGTCTGAATCCCAAGAGAGAATGCTGTTGGTCATTGAAAAAGGCCGTGAGCAAGAAATCATTGATATTTTTGAAAAATACGATCTTGAAGCAGTCTCAGTCGGTCATGTGACAGATGATAAAATGCTTCGTTTACTCCATCAAGGAGAAGTAGTGTGTGAGCTTCCAGTTGATGCACTTGCAGAAGAAGCACCGGTTTATCACAAGCCGTCAAGTGAGCCTGCATACTATCGTGAGTTTTTAGAAACAAAAGTGGAAGCTCCAGCGATCACAGATGCAGCAGATACATTGAAACAGCTGTTAAAACAGCCAACGATTGCGAGTAAAGAATGGGTTTACGATCAATACGACTATATGGTTCGTACAAACACAGTCGTTGCACCTGGCTCTGATGCGGGCGTGCTCAGAATCCGTGGGACGAAAAAAGCTCTTGCGATGACAACAGATTGTAACGCACGTTATCTCTATCTTGATCCAGAGGTTGGCGGGAAGATCGCCGTTGCAGAAGCCGCACGTAACATTGTCTGCTCAGGCGCTCGTCCGCTTGCAGTAACAGATAACTTGAACTTCGGTAACCCGGAGAAACCAGAAATCTTCTGGCAGATTGAAAAGTCTGCTGACGGCATTAGCGAAGCTTGCCGTACATTAAGCACACCGGTCATCGGCGGTAACGTCTCTTTATATAACGAGTCAAATGGAACAGCCATTTACCCAACGCCAGTTATTGGCATGGTTGGTTTGATTGAAGATACAGCTCATATTACGACTCAATCGTTCCAGCAGGCAGGCGATGTGATTTTCGTCATTGGTGAAACGAAGGAAGAATTCGCAGGCAGTGAGCTTCAAAAAATGGCAGAAGGCCGTATCTACGGAAAAGCACCAGAAATTGATTTGGATGTAGAACTGGCGCGTCAAGAAGCCCTATTAGCAGCAATTCAAAACGGACTTGTTCAGTCAGCACATGATGTGTCTGAAGGCGGTCTTGGTGTAGCTCTAGCTGAAAGTACATTTGGAACAGATGGTCTTGGCGCTGATATCCAGATCGATCTAAACAGCGCTGCATCACTATTTAGTGAATCACAGTCACGTTTTGTCGTCACAGTGAAACCAGAAAACCGCGAAGCATTTGCTGCGGCTGTGCAAGATGCAAAAGAAGTTGGAACGGTCACAAATGATGGTGTATTCACTGTCAAAAATCAAGAAGGACAACAATGGATTCATGCGGCAGTCAACGAGCTTGAACGCGCATGGAAAGGAGCGATCCCATGCTTGCTGAAATCAGAGGCTTAAACGAAGAATGTGGCGTCTTTGGGGTTTGGGGACACGAAGAAGCCCCGCAAATCACCTATTACGGATTGCATAGCCTTCAGCACCGAGGACAAGAAGGTGCAGGAATTATTGCAACAGACGGTGAAAACCTGACGTCACACAAAGGCCTTGGACTGATTACGGAAGTGTTCCAAAATGGTGAGCTTAAGGATTTAAAGGGAAAAGGTGCGATCGGACACGTTCGGTATGCGACAGCAGGCGGAGGCGGCTTTGAGAATGTGCAACCCCTCTTCTTCCGCTCACAAAACAATGGCAGCCTTGCCCTTGCTCATAATGGAAACTTGGTCAATGCAACGCAATTAAAACAGCAGCTAGAGAACCAAGGAAGTATTTTTCAAACGTCTTCTGATACCGAAGTGCTCGCTCACTTAATTAAGCGTAGCGGATATATGGATTTGAAGGATCAAATCAAAAATGCTCTGTCCATGCTAAAAGGAGCTTATGCTTTCTTAATTATGACGGAAACAGAAATGATCGTAGCGCTTGATCCGAACGGATTACGCCCACTTTCACTTGGTATGCTTGGGGATGCTTATGTTGTCGCTTCTGAAACATGTGCCTTTGATGTCGTTGGTGCTACCTATTTACGTGATGTGGAGCCTGGCGAAATGCTGATCATTAATGATGAAGGCTTAAAATCTGAGCGCTTCTCGATGAACATTAACCGCAGCATGTGCAGCATGGAATACATTTATTTCTCAAGACCTGACAGCAATATCAATGGCATCAACGTGCATAGTGCGAGAAAGAATCTTGGCAAGAAGCTTGCAGAAGAAGCTCATGTCGAAGCAGATGTCGTGACAGGTGTGCCAGACTCCAGTATTTCTGCAGCGATTGGCTATGCCGAAGCAACAGGTATTCCATATGAGCTAGGTTTAATTAAAAACCGTTATGTCGGCCGGACATTTATTCAGCCGTCTCAAGCATTGCGTGAGCAGGGCGTGCGAATGAAGCTGTCTGCTGTGCGTGGGGTGGTCGAAGGCAAACGTGTCGTCATGGTGGATGATTCCATCGTACGAGGAACAACAAGCCGCCGGATTGTGACGATGCTAAGAGAAGCAGGTGCGACGGAAGTGCATGTACGCATTAGTTCACCGCCAATCGCTCATCCGTGTTTTTATGGAATTGATACGTCTACACACGAAGAGCTGATTGCGTCATCTCATTCAGTGGAAGAAATTAGACAGGAAATCGGTGCAGACACCATTGCATTTTTATCTGTAGACGGTTTAATGGACGGGATTGGCAGAAATTATGATGATCCGCAGCGCGGTCAGTGTTTAGCATGCTTTACTGGAAAATACCCGACCGAAATTTATGAAGATACTGTCCTTCCTCATGTGAAGGAAACAGTCCTGACGAAATAATCGAATAATGGAGCAGCAGTCAACGTGATTTGATATGCTGCTCTTTCATTCTGCCGAAAATACATGGAAGACAAGCAGATAAAAGGAGTGAATGGGATGTCAGAAGCATATAAAAACGCCGGTGTCGACATCGAAGCAGGATACGAAGCCGTCAAACGAATGAAAACACACGTAGAACGTACAAAAAGAGCAGGTGTCATGGGTGCTCTAGGCGGATTTGGTGGGATGTTTGATTTATCTGAACTGCCATATAAAAAGCCCGTACTTGTCTCAGGAACAGATGGTGTTGGTACGAAATTAAAGCTGGCATTTTTAATGGATCAACACGATACGATCGGTGTAGATGCTGTTGCTATGTGTGTGAACGATGTACTTGCACAAGGGGCAGAGCCGCTCTTTTTCTTAGATTACTTAGCAGTTGGAAAAGCAGATCCTTTGAAAATTGAATCCATCGTCAAAGGTGTAGCTGACGGATGCGAGCAGTCTGGTTCAGCGCTTGTCGGCGGAGAGACAGCAGAAATGCCGGGTCTTTACACAGAAGAGGAATATGATATTGCTGGATTTTCTGTAGGTGTCGTTGAAAAGGATGAAATCGTCACAGGAGAGAACATCAAGGAAGGTCATTTGCTGATTGGACTCAGCTCTAGCGGAATTCATAGCAATGGCTATTCTCTTGTACGAAAAGTATTGCTGGAAGACGCAGGTCTAGACCTTCACCAAACGTATGAACCTTTTACAAGACCTCTTGGAGAAGAGCTGCTTGAACCGACGAAGATTTATGTCAAGCCTGTTCTTAAACAAGTGAAAGCTGGCAAGGTTGACGGTATGGCACATGTGACAGGCGGTGGCTTTATTGAGAACTTACCACGTATGCTGCCTGAAGGACTTGGTGTTGAGATTGATAACGGCTCATGGCCGGTCCCGCCTATTTTCTCCTTTATTCAAGAAAAAGGGCAATTGAAAGCAGAAGAGATGTTCAATGTATTTAATATGGGCATCGGCTTTGTCCTAGCCGTCAAAGAGGATGATCTCGTCGATGTGATCAGCGGACTTGAACAAGACGGAGAGAAAGCCTTTCTTATCGGACGAGTTCAAAAAGGAGAAGGCGTCACTTTCGGTGGTGGAAGCCTCTCATGAAAAAGTTTGCGATCTTCGCCTCTGGAAGCGGGACAAATTTTCAAGCCATTATTGATACGTTAAAAGAAGAACAGTGGCCGGCAAAAGCCGCCATTGTGATCTGTGATAAACCGGGTGCGAAGGTGCTGGAGCGGGCAGAGAAAGAGGGCATTCCGTCCTTTTCTTTTACGCCGAAGGCTTTCCCGAGTAAAGCCGTTTTTGAGCAAACCATCATTGAACAGCTGAAGCTGCATGAAGTGGAATGGATTTTCCTCGCTGGGTATATGCGACTGATCGGTCCGACATTACTTGACGCATTCAGAGGGAAAATCGTGAATATCCACCCTTCTTTACTGCCAGCATTTCCTGGACTCGATGCGATTGGACAAGCCTATCAAGCAGGAGTCAAAGTGGCAGGCATTACGGTTCATTATGTCGACGAAGGCATGGATACCGGCCCGATTATTGATCAAGCAGCCATTCATATTGAACAAGGGGAAGACCTTGAATCCATTGAAAGAAGAATGCATGAATTAGAACACACACTATATCCAAAAGTGATCAAATCACTTTTAGAATTATCTTAATGAGGTGACAAAGGCATGACGATCAAACGCGCATTAATCAGTGTTTCCGATAAAACAAATCTTGTACCTTTTGTGAAAGAACTAACAGAACTTGGCGTTGAAGTGATTTCAACTGGTGGTACACACAAACTTCTTCAAGAGAACGGCATTGATGTCATTGGTATTTCTGAAGTGACTGGCTTCCCAGAAATCATGGACGGACGTCTCAAAACGCTTCATCCGAACATTCACGGTGGACTGTTAGCAGTGAGAGAAAACGATGAGCATATGGCACAGATCGAAAAGCACGGCATTCAGCCGATTGATCTTGTCGTTGTGAATCTATATCCATTCAAAGAGACCATTTCCAAAGACGATGTCACGTATGAAGAAGCGATTGAAAACATTGATATTGGCGGACCGGGTATGCTTCGTGCTGCTTCTAAAAACCATCAGGACGTCACTGTGATTGTAGACCCGCGTGATTATGATTCTGTCGTTCAACAAATCAAAGAAGGCGGCGTCTCACTAGAGAAAAAACGTGAGCTTGCAGCAAAAGTATTCCGTCATACAGCTGCTTACGATGCCCTGATTGCGGATTACTTAACGAACTTTGTTGGCGAAACAGAGCCAGAACAGTTCACAGTCACATTTGAGAAAAAACAATCTCTTCGTTATGGAGAAAACCCGCACCAAGCGGCGACGTTCTATGAAAATGCACTTCCAAGCAAAGGCTCTTTAGCTACTGCAACGCAATTACATGGAAAAGAACTTTCCTATAACAACATCAAAGATGCAGATGCAGCTCTTCAAATTGTACGTGAATTTACGGAGCCTGCGGCTGTGGCTGTAAAGCATATGAACCCATGTGGTGTTGGGACAGGGGAAACGATTGCAGAAGCATTTGATCGTGCATTTAAAGCAGATGAAACATCTATTTTCGGCGGCATTGTGGCGCTTAATCGTGAAGTAGACAAGCAAACGGCTGAGGTGCTCCATACGATTTTCTTAGAAATCGTCATCGCTCCATCGTTTAGCCAAGAAGCACTTGACGTGTTAACAGCGAAAAAGAACCTTCGTCTACTAACATTAGATGTAGAAGCAGATCTTGGGAAAAAAGAAAAGCAGCTCACAAGTGTTCATGGTGGATTGCTCGTTCAGGATATCGACACATACGGCTTAGAGGAAGCAACGATCTCTATTCCAACGAAAAGAGAACCGACTGAAGACGAATGGAAAGACTTAAAGCTCGCTTGGAAAGTCGTCAAGCATGTGAAATCAAATGCCATCGTTCTAGCGAAGGATCAAATGACAGCAGGTATTGGTGCTGGTCAAATGAACCGTGTTGGCTCGGCTAACATTGCGATTGAGCAAGCAGGTGAAAAGGCAAAAGGCAGTGCACTAGGTTCTGATGCATTTTTCCCAATGGGCGATACAGTGGAAGCTGCTGCAAAGGCAGGCGTCACAGCGATCATCCAGCCAGGTGGTTCCATTCGTGATGAAGAATCAATCCAAAAAGCAGATGAATACGGCATCGCCATGGTCTTCACTGGCGTTAGACATTTCAAACATTAAGGGGATGACAGTGTGAACGTATTAATTATCGGCAGAGGCGGAAGAGAGCATACCATCGCATGGAAAGTGAATCAAAGCGAACTTGTCAGCCAAGTATTTGTCGCACCCGGCAATGATGGAATGACAGACGCAGCAAAGCTTGTACCGATCGACGAGGGAGATCATGAGGCGTTAATTCGTTTTGCAAAAGACAATAACATCGGTTTAACAATTGTCGGTCCAGAGGTTCCTTTAATTGCAGGTGTCGTCGATGCATTTGAAGAAGCAGGTCTAAAGGTATTTGGACCGAATGCAAAAGCCGCAGTCATTGAAGGCTCAAAAGAATTTGCAAAAGACTTAATGAAAAATTATGATATCCCGACAGCCGCTTACGCCACTTTTACATCATTTGAAGAAGCGAAGGCATATGTGGAAGAAAAGGGTGCCCCAATTGTCATTAAAGCAGATGGGCTTGCCGCAGGAAAAGGCGTGACAGTTGCAATGACGCTTGAAGAGGCAATCAACTGCCTACATGACTTTTTAGAGGATGAAAAGTTTGGCGATGCGAGTGCATCGGTTGTCATTGAAGAATTTTTAACGGGTGAAGAGTTTTCTCTGATGGCCTTTGTCAATGGAGAAAAAGTGTATCCGATGGTGATCGCACAGGATCATAAACGGGCATTTGAAGATGACAAAGGACCAAACACCGGCGGGATGGGCGCTTATTCACCGGTTCCGCAAATTTCTGATGAAGTGGTACAAAAAGCGGTGGAAGACGTCGTCAAACCAGCAGCTCGCGCGATGGTGCAGGAAGAGCGTTCGTTTACAGGCATTTTATATGCGGGCTTAATGCTAACACCAGAAGGCTCAAAAGTCATTGAGTTCAATGCACGCTTTGGCGACCCTGAAACGCAAGTAGTGCTCCCTCGCCTTGAATCAGATCTAGTCCAAGTCTTCCTAGATATTCTAGATGGAAAAGATGTGGACTTGCAGTGGAAAGACACAGCCGCTGTCAGTGTGGTTCTTGCATCAGAAGGATACCCGGAAGACTATGCAAAAGGCACGCCAATCGGTGCTTTGCAAACAACGGTCTCTGATGTCGTCACCTTCCACGCAGGAACAAAAAAGGAAAACGATCAATTCGTCACAAATGGCGGCCGTGTAGCAAATGTGACCGCATTTGACGACACATTTGAAGCGGCAAGATCAAGAGTGTATGAAGCGGTTGAAGAAATCATTCAGCCAGGTTTATTTTATCGCCGTGACATTGGCGCCCGTGCGCTGAAGGCTGCGGGGAAAAACGTTTAATCAAAACACCTTTCTATCTGACGAGATGGAAAGGTGTTTTTTTCTTCTTCTGTTCATAGGAGGGATGCGGGCAGATGATGAAGAAGTAGTATGGGATCACGAATAGATTTAGGGAGGCAACATGGAAATCAAAGCATTTATCATCTTTGCAAACGTCATGCTTGTTTTATATCTCATAACTATAAATAACATCATGGTGACTGCCATTAAGCAGAATAAATTGAAAAAAGGCTTTGCCATTAGTTATATGATCCTATCCATTTTTTCTGGCGTTGCTATTTCTTCATTTTTAATTTGGAAGTTTTTCATTAGCTAAGAGGGGAATGAGTGTATGGTGCAATTGAAGAAACTTGCAAACGAGCGTTTTTCTGCTTTGATCTGTATGGATCCATTCAATGAGCGAATTCGTTTGGATGACTATAGCGGCAGGGTGCAGGATGTGATTCAGTCCGTGCTTCAGGAAGCGGGGGACTGCAAGGTGTCTAAGGTCATTGTAAAAGTAAGGCGTGAGCATATGCCGCTTTTTTTAGAAAAAGGCTTTCGGCTTGAAGGGGTGTTTTCTCATTATTTCCTCGGAAGTGATGCATACGGCATGTCGCTCTTTCTGACCGAAGATCGAATGAACAGCCCGTTTTGGCTGAAGGAAGATGAAATCGTTACGTCTATTCAAGAAAAGCCGATTAAAAAAAATCAAGGCGTGTGGCAGGATGAGTATGTGATGAGGAAAGCCGGTCCAGAGGATGTGCACAAGCTGGCAGCGCTCTATGATACGGTCTTTGAAACGTACCCCACACCAATGAATGAGCCAGATTACATCCGAAAGGTAATGGAGGAAGGGACGGTTTTTTATGCCGTTGAACATGACGGTCAACTTGTAAGTGCCGCTTCTGCTGAAATCAATGTACCGTATGGTCATGCAGAATTAACAGATTGTGCAACCCTTCCCACATACAGAAAACTAGGATTCATGCATCATTTGATTCTAGCCCTCGAACAAGAGCTTCAATCCATGCACATTTATGTCTTTTATTCTCTCGCCCGTGCACTGTCCTATGGAATGAATCAAGTATTTTATCAGCTCGGGTATACATACACCGGACGCTTTCAAAACAATTGCTATATTTTTGACAAAATTGAAGATATGAATCTATGGGTCAAAACGCCAAATGAATCATGAAATGGTTCTCATCTGATCAAGCAGACCAGATAGGCGGTACGCCATGATACTGAGCTGCAGCTTCATCCGATCATCAGTGGATTTGAGGCTGCAGCCTGTTCTCGTTTCAATTTGTTTCAACCGGTAGCTTAACGTATGTCGGTGAATAAACAATTCCCCCGCTGACTTTTGAATATTTTCATTGTGTGCCAAATACACTTCGAGTGTATGAATGAGGTCAGCCCCTTGTTTTTTTGTATAAAGCAGCGGGCTTAACAGCTCCACATAAAAGTCATGCAAATTCATTCCGGCTTCGTTCATTTCAAGCAGCATCCCATATAGACCGAGCTTCTGATAATGAATGATGCTGTCATCTGTTTTCAAAAGAGGAAGAAGCCTTGCTGCATACTGGGCTTCTTTTGCACTTTTAGCAAAGAGACTGATCTGGTCGTAGGCTCTTCCAATGCCAATCACAATGGGATGGACGGGGAAAAAATAAGACCAAGTACTGCGGCATTCTTCTGATGCGCGATACCAATTTGTTTCTTGATACGTGTTTTTTCCTGCGGGTGTCAGAACGAAAATGGAATCAAGCCTTGCTTTTAATAAAAAAGGAATTTGTCTGCGTTCAAAAATGGATGTGAGCAATTGGGATAGGCGCTGCACCATTTGATGATCGAGCTGTGTGTGCTGATGCTGAAATTGAAAGTAGATGACGACTTGTTCTTCGCTCATATCATATTGCAGCTTTCTTGCTTGTTCGATGACATAACTTTCTTCTGTGTATTGCTGTTGCAGCATATCATCCAATAAATGCCCCTGCATTTGGTTTTCTGTATCTTGAATGGCTTTTTGTTTCAACCATTCAATCGCATACACCGCACCGGCATGCTCAATGGCGATGGCATCGAGATGGTGCCACGTCTCTTTTTTCTTTAACGCCACAATGAACCCAAAAATATCCCCCATTGCAATCACAGGGCATGCAGCTAGAACAAACGCACCATATGTGTCATAGACGAGCCGGCCTTTTTCCTCTGCCTGCTTGAGTAGAGAAGAGGTTTCAATCGGTTCGTCATCTGTTAGAAAGCCAAAAGCAGGAGAATAGGTCACTTCGTCTGTTTCGAGATGAGCTGCTGTTTGGTGCAAAAACACATCCAGTACGACGATATTTGCCGCTGTGAGATGTGCCAGTTCATCTGTAATTTGCGTGACATTTTTATTGCTCACATTTAAATGGGTCAGTCTTTGATGAATCGCAGAAGAATATTTGAGCTGATGGAGCTGACTGCTGACGATTTGTTCTAGAACGGCTTTTGTGATGTCTGAAAAATTGACATGGGGCGGAATCTCAATGAGTGGAATACCGCTATTTTCGGCGGCTTCAATGAGTGATGCGGGAATTTCCGTTAAGTACACGCCTTTATAAATGGCAATGGCTGAAAGACGATGAGATTGAATTAATTTTTCAAGCCGGATGCGTCTTTCTTTATTTTCTGTCAGCCCAAATCCAGTTGTAACAAGTAATTCTCCTTCGGAAAGTCTAGACGTGTCCTCAATAATTTCCACAATGGTCACCCACTGGATAAGACGATCCAGTCCATTTTCTCCAGCAAGCAGTTTGGTTTCTTTCATCATATCGAGCGAGAGTGCATCTTTGACGAGAATCGCCATAGACTCATGACCTCCTTTTGAACACTCTTATACACCATGTATAAAAAACACATGTGAAATTCGGGCATATGGCGAATGGAGGATGACTGCCCTCTTGATTAAGCTAATCTTATACCAAGTATACAAAATTTTCTTGCGATTCATGTAAAAAGAAAAGTGCAGCTGCTGACAAGAGAGGGAGGAATGACAAAGTGGAGACCCGGGATTACTTAATCAAACCGATGTTAAATCAGCAATATCCTGTGGCTGTGAGAGGAGAGGGGATTTATTTATATGATCGGGACGGAAAAAAATATATAGATGGCTCATCAGGGGCAGTCACGGCAAGTATTGGACATGGCATACAAGAGATTATTGATGCGATGACGGAGCAAGCGAAAAAGGTGAGCTTTACGTACAGGTCACAATTTACGAATGAACCAGCGGAAGAACTAGCTTATGAATTGAGTACAATTTGCCCAGGTGATCTGAACTGGTCTTTTTTTGTAGGGAGCGGTTCAGAGGCAACGGAGACTGCTATGAAAATGGCGATTCAGCATTGGCAGGAGCAGGGGAAGACGGAAAAAAATCATATCATCTCAAGATGGATGAGTTACCACGGCATTACATTAGGGGCGCTGTCAATGTCAGGTCATATTGCAAGGAGGGAGCGCTTTGAACCACTGCTTGAAAAGCACCCAGTGCTGTCACCGCCCTATAGCTACCGGTCATGGCTGCCAAAGGAAGACAGCAAGCAGGTCGAGTGGTATGTTCAGGAATTTAAGACCGTCATCCAGCGTATAGGAAAAGAGAGGATCGCCGCATTGATTGCTGAACCGATTGTTGGCGCAGCGGGAGCGGCGCTCCTGCCGCCAGACGGATATTTCGAAGCGATGAAGCGTGTCTGTGAAGAAAACGACATTTTAATGATCGCAGATGAAGTCATGACGGGCTTTGGACGAACTGGGAAAATGTTTGCGATGGAACACTGGGGCACGGTACCAGATATCATGGTTCTCGGAAAGGGCATGAGCGCAGGTTATTCTCCAATCGCAGCAGTTGTCTCAACGGATCGTGTGATGGCACCGATTATCAGCGGCTCCGGCTCTGTCATGGCAGGGCACACATATAGTGCCAATCCGCTTTCAGCAGCTGTTTCATTAGCTGTCATTCGATATATGAAAAAACATCAGCTTCCCGACCGGGCTGACCTTTCTGGGCGATATCTTATGAATGCTTTAAAAGATCTGCAAGTAAATCATTCCATCATAGGAGATGTGAGAGGGAAGGGATTGCTTATTGGCATTGAGTTTGTCGCAGATCGTTTATCCAAAACGCCATTTCCTGCACATGCTCAGATAACCAATCTCGTCGTTGAAACGGCAAAACAAAATGGACTGCTGGTGTATCCAGCAAGCGCTGGAGAGGACGGGGTTGGAGGCGCAGCGGTTATGATCGCACCGCCGCTTTCCATCACACAGCAGGAAATGGATGAACTCATTGATTTATTCGGGCAGACCATCACACAAGTCGAACAAGAAGTGATCAATCGAGGGTTTTTCCCATCTGCTATGTAAGGAGGAACGAACATGAACAAAACTGTGGGTTTGGATGAAGTGATGACGCGATTAAAAGATGGCATGACCATCATGTTTGGCGGATTTGGCGGCGTGGGTTCACCACCATCGTTGATTGATGCCATTTTGGAAGCAAATATTCAAGATCTGACATTGATCGGAAATGATGCAGGTTTCCCGCAAATTGGTGTGGGCAGGCTCATCACAGAAGGAAGAGTGAAAAAAATCATCGCCTCCCATATCGGCTCAAATCCCATTGCAGGACAGAAAATGCAGGCTGGTACATTAGACGTTCATTTTTATCCGCAGGGCATTCTTGCAGAAAAAATCAGAGCAGGCGGAATGGGGCTGACGGGCATTGTGACAGATGTTGGGATGGATAGCCTGAATCTCGATGAGAAACAATTGGTTCAACTGAATGGGAAGAATTATATGTTAGAGCCTGCGCTTACAGCGGATATTGCCATCGTCAATGCCTACAAAGCAGATGAAGTGGGAAACCTGATTTTTGATAAAAGCGCACGGAATACAAACCCGATTGTGGCGATGGCAGGAGACTGGACCATAGCGGAGGCAGAAGAAATTGTGGCAGCAGGGCAGCTCGATCCAGAGGAAATCGTGACGCCAGGCGTATTTGTGAATCAAATCGTGCAATCAAAAGGAGTGAACTGGACATGGGCATGGGAGACATCGATTTAAGACACCGCATTGCCAAAAGAGCAGCACAAGAAATTGAAAATGGCATGATTGTGAATCTTGGGATCGGCATTCCGACCCTAGCGGCAGATTACATTCCATCACATTACGAGGTGTGGCTGCATGCAGAAAACGGCATTATGGGGGCAGGAGCCTCGCCTCTGCAAGGGAAAGAAGATCCGAATTTGTGCAATGCCGGTGGTTTTCCCATTACGTTGACAAAGGGCGGCTCGTACATGGACAGTACGACTGCTTTTGGCATCATCCGAAAAGGCATGCTGGATATGACGATTTTGGGTGCACTTGAAGTAAGCAGCCAAGGGGATCTTGCCAATTGGATTGTACCGGGGAAAAGAGTACCGGGTATGGGCGGAGCGATTGAGCTGGCGCAAAAAGCGAAAAAAGTGGTGGTGGTGATGAGCCATCTTGATAAACACGGTCGATCTAAAGTGAAATCGGCTTGTACATTGCCGTTAACCGCTAAAGCGTGTGTCGATTTGATTATTACGGATATGGCGGTCATTGAGGTCAAGTCTCAGCTGCTCATTTTACGTGAAGTCATGCCGCCATTTCAGCCGGAAGATGTCATAAGGGCGACTGAAGCGCCATTAATTTTAGCGCCTGATGTCAAATCTGTTGTGTAGAAAGGATGAACGACTTGCAGCCAATAACACGTATCAGAAACTGGATGAAAGAGCATCAGGATGAAGCCATTACGCTTCTTCAGCAAATGGTGCAATGTGACAGCACCCAAGGAAATGAAGAAGATGTGCAGCAGATCGTGGCCAATAAACTGTCCGCCATTGGCTTTGATGTAGACGTTTGGGAAATTGGCGGCGATGAATTACTAGAGCATCCTTATTTTTATTCCCCGCGCCGATCTTTTCAAGGGAGTCCCAACGTTGCTGGACGATTGAAAGGGAAAGGTGGTGGCAAATCGATTTTATTAAACGGGCATGTAGATGTGGTCCCGGCAGGAGATAAGAATCAATGGACATATCCGCCTTACAGCGGGCATATCATAAACGGGAGACTTTATGGACGCGGGGCAACAGATATGAAAGGTGGAAACGTTTCTTTACTCTTTGCGCTTGAGGCACTGCATGCGCTTCAGATTCCCCTGAAAGGAGATGTGGTGTTTCATAGTGTTGTCGAAGAGGAAAGCGGCGGGGCAGGCACACTTGCAGCAATATTGAAAGGGTACACAGCGGATGCTGCCATCATTCCGGAGCCAAGTCATATGAACATTTTTCCGATTCAGCAAGGATCAAAGTGGTTCAGGCTGCATATTAAAGGAAGGGCAGCTCATGGCGGAACAAGGTATCACGGTGTTTCTGCTATTGAAAAGAGCACGGTGGTCCTTTCTCATATAGCGGCACTAGAAAAAGAAAGAAATCAGCGAGTGACGGAGCCTCTGTTTCAGCATATCCCGATTCCAATTCCAATCAACATTGGGAAAATTCAAGGCGGTGATTGGCCGTCCTCTGTCGCAGATCTTGTCACAATGGAAGGCAGGCTTGGTGTGATGCCAGGTGAGACAGTTGAGCAGGCAGAGAAGGAATTAGAAAATTGGATGACTGGACTCGCTGAAAAGGATGATTGGTTTCAAGAACATCCTGTGGAGGTGGAGTGGTTTGGTGCAAGATGGCTTCCAGGGTCAATCGACTCTGATCACCCGCTTTTAGGTCTATTGAAGGAACAATACGAAGAGGTCATGCAGCACCCGCCAAAGGTGGAAGCCGCCCCTTGGGGGACAGACGGCGGATTACTGTCACAAGCAGCGGATATCCCAATCATTGTGTTTGGACCTGGAACGACAGAGCTTGCCCATTTCCCGAATGAATCCATTGAGATCAAACATGTGATTGAAGCAGCAGAAATCATTGCTGGTACGTTGGTCAAATGGTGCGAAGCAGCGGAATGATTCACATACAAAAAAAGAAGGCTGTCTACTCAGCCTTCTCTTTATGTGTATTCTGCTGTTCACACATATAGGTCACTGGACAAAAACGAAGAATACCAGAGCCCAATTTTAATCCGCCGAGCATGATGCCAAAAAGCAGCATTTTACTCCATGGTTTTCGAGCATATAAGGATCCAGCTACAGTACATATCGTCATTCCGCAGGCAATTCTCATGAGCGCTTCCATTAAGCCAAGATTAGGTTTCATTGCAAGTGATTCTCCTTTTTTAAATTATTTTAAGTGTGATTTCAAGAAATTGTAACGTTTCATTAATGCGTAACGTGGTTCGTTATGTTACGATAGGGCTAATACAAATGAAGGAGAGTATGTGAATGTCCGAACGTACTTTTAATTGGAGAAACAATGACATCCGCACACAAATCGATGTAGTCGACTCAAAAATAGTTCCAACACTCCTTTTAACGAATGGACTCGTGCTAAACCCGTTTTTGAAGCAATGGGTGAAGGCAAATATTTGGATACATGATGATCGAATTGTTTATGTCGGAGCAGAGCTTCCTCAAAATAAATCAGCTAAACGTGTGATTGATTGTGAAGGTAAATACATTGTGCCGGGGTATATTGAACCTCACGCGCATCCGTTCCATATTTATAATCCCCAATCACTTGCAGAATATGTGTCTCAATTTGGCACAACAACAATGGTCAGCGATAACTTATTTCTTCTTTTGCAAAGCAATGAAAAGAAAGCGCTTTCTACTCTATGTGAATTAAAAAAGCAGCCATTTCAGTATTTCTGGTGGTCCAGATACGATCTTCAAACCGAGGTCAGGTATGAAGATGAGATGCTTCCTATTAACTATCGGAAAGAATGGATTGATCATCCCGACGTCCTTCAAGGCGGCGAATTAACGAGCTGGCCAAGATTAATGGACGGTGATGATCTCATTTTATATTGCATGCAAGAAACGAAGAAGCAGAGAAAACGAATTGAAGGGCATTTCCCTGGGGCTTCTGAGAAAACGCTAACAAAAATGAAGCTGTTTGGAGCGGACAGTGATCATGAAGCAATGAACGCAGACGATGTGCTCAAACGCTTGTCTCTTGGCTATCATGTGTCCTTGCGTCATTCTTCCATCCGCCCAGATTTAGTGAACATTTTAAGAGAGTTGCATGAGCGTGACTTTAGGCACTACGATCACTTTTTCTATACAACAGATGGATCAGCGCCTCACTTTTATGAAGAAGGCATGATCAATCGTCTCATTTCCATTGCCCTTGAAGAAGGCGTGCCTACTATTGATGCGTACAATATGGCGACTTTTAACATTGCGAAATACTATCAAATTGATGACTTATTAGGGGTGGTCGGTCCTGGCCGATTGGCTTCTTTGAATATTTTAGATGATCCGATGAATCCAAATCCAGAAACGGTGATTTCTAAAGGGGTAATCCTTAAATTAGAGGGGGAGAACCAGCATCAATTCCAAGAGACAAAATGGGAAAATGGCGGGCTTGAACCATTAGATTTAAGCTATGACCTGACAATGAGTGACTTGCAATTCTCAATGCCGCTTGGTGTCAAAATGCGAAATGCTGTTATTATGGAGCCTTATACAGTGGAGATTGATAACTCTGTCAACCAGCTGTCCTGTGACCATGATCAAAGCTTCTTCAGTCTGATTGATCGAAAAGGCGAGTGGCGCGTGAACACAATGTTAAAAGGATTTGCAAACAAGGTGCAAGGATTTGTCAGCTCATTTTCAACCACTGGTGACATTTTAGTGATTGGGAAAAATAAAGATGATATGATGCTTGCTCATAAGCGAATGAAAGAAATTGGCGGGGGAATTGTGCTCGCAGAAAACGGAAAGATTTTGCATGAAATCCCGTTGCAATTATCAGGCTGTGCATCAGCTGAATCGTTTGAAACGGTTCTTCAGCAGGAGCAAACGTTACGCGAGCTACTCATTGAGCGCGGGTATCCATTTGACTGCCCAATTGATACACTTGTCTTTTTCCAAAGCACACACTTGCCGTATATTCGAGTGACACCAAGAGGAATATTTGATGTCATGAAAAAAACTGTACTCTTTCCGTCTATAATGCGTTAAAATATAACAGAGTGGAGCTGTATCATATTTGCTAGATTTCTGACCGCTGTTATAGGGCAGGAGTGAGCAATGGATCTCTTCGCTGCTAGATATGGTGACAAAGCATAGGGCTTTGACATGACGAATGAAGTGCCCAATTGTAAAATGAATCTGTCGGTTACGCTGGCCGACCAACATATTTTGAATAATTAAGCAAGGCGGGGCGCAGGTTTGTCGTCTCGCCAAGCTTTCTACACATACTGTTTTTTAGGGAAAGACTTAACAGAGCAGAAGTGTTCTAGATATCGGAGGCAAACAAGTTTGTCAGATTGTCGCACAAGGAATATGACAAAACTTGTCGAATTTGTTTACGATAAAGAAGCTTCGGCTTACGAAAGAACCTGATGGCATTTTCAGCGTAGAACCAAACCTGTCATGATTCGTTCAAAGCTCATTGCTGAGGTTGAAAAAAATGAGTCAGGAAAGATACCGCTTTCTCGGAAAAGTCAGTGCGGAGCGGTGTGCCAATAGTAAAGGAGAAGATGTATAAAGATGCAAATTGATAAATTAAGGGGCAAAAGCTTAGATCAGCTATTCAACTCCATCTTATCCCTTAAAGACCTGGAAGAATGTTATCGATTTTTTGATGATTTGTGCACCATCAATGAAATCCAATCTTTATCACAGCGTCTTGAAGTAGCACGTATGCTTCGCGAGGGAAACACGTATCATAAAATTGAGACGGAGACAGGTGCAAGCACTGCAACTATCTCACGTGTCAAACGCTGCTTGAACTACGGAAATGATGCCTATACGATGGCACTTGACCGCGTAGCAGAGCAACAAGCAACGGACGAAACAAAATAAAGCAGCTTTCACTGCAAACATTCTTTATGATTTGTCGTTTTGAAGTTGAACAAATAGAGCCATTTCATTTGAAATGGCTCTATTTGATGTCATCAAGTTCCCCCATAAACCATCGTTCACCTTCATAGGACACTTCATCGTCATCAGTGATTACTTCTTTAAAACCGATGGTTCGCATATTTTGTGCAACAGATAAATCCCATTCTTTTTGAATATTTCTCTGATCAGAAAGAGGAAGCCATGTCTGATACTTATCTTGTCTGTTGAAGAAATTTTTCACATAAGAATCCCCTTTAAACACAATGATTTGTGAATGCCATAATCCAGGCAGATCGACTGCGACCACGACACGATATATTTCTCCGTCGTTTGGTTTCAAATCAATGAGATGCTCAGCTCTATTCAATAGAGTTTGAATGCATAGACGTTTGATCTTTTTCGGTGTTCTGTTGGACGTCATAAAATCATAAGCCGCTGGTAAAGGCAGGTGCCAGTAGTCGGAAACATTCGCCGGAAACGACTGCGTATTTGCGTTCATTTCTTTTATGATCTGTTGAGTCTTTCGTTTCATACCGCGGACCTTTTTTTCACGCATACTCTTTCTCCTTATCAAAGATCTATTAAGTTCTTTATACGTGATTGAGCAAGAATGTCAACGAAAAAAGGTGCGGAAACGCACCTTTTTAAACTAGACAGACTGCTCTGTGCCTGAGAACATAGGGACTTCACTTGTCTGACCGTTTTCTTGTCTAAAAATAATATGTTTTTCGTTAAAATGAATAGGTGATTCAATTCCAGCTGCTGCGCATAAATTAAACAAACCTTCTCTAAGGGACAGGATATAATTGCAGACGCGGTATTTCTTTTCTTCAATGGATAAACCTTTTTGCAGCTTTGGATCTGTGGTGGCAACCCCAACAGGGCATTTATTCGTGTGGCATACTTGCGCCCGAATACAGCCAACCGAGAACATCAATCCTCGTGCGATATTCACAAAATCCGCTCCCATGGAAAGGGCAATGGCGATTTTATCAGGTGAGAGAAGTTTGCCAGAAGCAAAGAGTTTTACCTGATCTCTGACACCGTATTCTTTCAATATTTGATGAACCATTGGGAGTGCCGTGAAAATCGGCAGCCCTGCGGAATCTGCCAATTCATGAAAGGATGCACCAGTGCCGCCTTCTCCGCCATCTACTGTAATGAAATCAGGATGCTTTCCGCTTTTTTTCATGTACGCTGCAAGTTCCTCAATGTTTTCTTTATGTCCGACCACAAGCTTGATGCCGACAGGCTTTCCGCCTATACTTCGCAACTGTTCAATGAAATCAAACATATCAGGAATGGAGTGGAACATCTCAAATCGATTTGGACTGTCAATGGATTGGTGGGGTGGCAATTTACGGATGCTTGCAATTTCTTCGGTGACCTTTTCACCGTCAATATGTCCGCCTCGTGTTTTAGCTCCTTGAGCCAGCTTCAGCTCAAAGGCTTTGACTTCCTCGTGCTCGCTTTTTTTCTTAAACTCTTCAAAGGAAAAAGCGCCATCCTCTGTTCTCACGCCAAATAGACCAGGCCCAATCTGGCATATAATATCGGCTCCGCCTTTGAGGTGATAGGGAGAAAGCCCGCCTTCACCTGTGTTCATCCACGTACCGCCAGCCATCTTTAATCCTGAGGATAATGCTGTAATGGCCCTGTCGCCTAAAGATCCGTAGCTCATGGCTGACTGACCAATCAGGCCTTTTACACGGAAAGGCTTTTGACATGTGTGCTCGCCTATCACTTGTACATCGTCTTGATGGAGATAGTAAGGTTTTGCTTCGATCTCTTTGGTATGTTCACTTCTTCTCAGTAAATTGTCTTGATCGATCTGATACACTTTTGTTTGGATTTTTTCAGATTGATCGATGCGTAACTCATCTCGCTGCTTTGGAAATAGGACGTTGCGAATATAGTAACCAGGCTTGTCAAAATCACGTTTTGATCCAAAGCCCATTGTCCGGCTTTTGTACTTCCCAGACATGACAGCTTGCTCGTATTCTCTTCTTGAGAAAGGAAGCTCCTCTCGATCATTTAGAAACAGATATTGACGAAGCTCAGGTCCTATTTTTTCAAAAATAAACCGTAGCTTTCCAATGACCGGATAATTTCGTAGGACAGAATGCTCTTCCTGTTTTTCATCTCGCATCCAAATCCAGATGAATAAAATGATTGGTATGATGAAAAAAATCACTAATAATGCGCCAATGACAATGAAAGTTGTTGTCACGAAAATCCCCTCTTTTCTCTATCATTACTGTTGTTATTCCACTTTTCATTGAAAGAGAAACCACTTCAACAGATTGTGACGTTTAGAAATGAAAAGGCGGGGTAACTTACAAATAAGATCATAAGGGGAGGGAACATACATGAATAAGCGTCCGAATGCGTATGTACTTGCAGGATTAGGGGTTGGTGGTGCAGTGTTATTAGCAGTGAAAAATAAACAGCATCTCAAAAAATGGGCAAGCATGTTCCGCTCAGATGAAAAGGTTCCTGAAAAAGCTGGTCACCCTGATCCGTTAGATATTCAAGACAACAAGATGGTCGATGAAGGGGCCATGACATCTGTTCATTATTTTAATGAAGTGAGACAATAGTTTAGAAAAACCGTTTTGACCATTCAAAACGGTTTTTTCTTGTCTTTTTTTTGATGTGATATCGAAGAGGATCTACAATCGTAAAACCGATCAACCCTTCGTGATCAGGCGTCGAGAAAAGAAATTCAATGCCCGATAAATGATAGGTTGAGAGAACTTCCTGATCCGTAAAACGTAACGAAAGCTCGTCCTCATAAACGGGTGTGTGCTTCAACACCTTGGCTTCTTCTGCAAATAACTCCAGCCCAGCCACTCGGCCCTCTTTGTCGATGTCTACGTTCACACATTCATTCACGTCTAATTCAATGGTTTCTTTGATTGTCCCGATTCGAGGCGGGATGAGATAGATGTATCCGATGTCGATCGTTTGATCATATGTGATGGTTCTTTTCAAATCATTCACCTGCTTGGTCGATAGTAAAATGTTCCTTTCATGTATAATATCATGTGATGAGATGAAGTAGCTCTCATTTCAGTTCAGCATCCATCTATTGATCTCCCTCAGCTCCTCTTGAAGTGGAGCTTTTCATATAGTCTCCATTCACCTCGCCTAAAGTGAAAATCGACTATTTTCAAAAGAATGAAACTTTTAGCTGAAGGAGGTTACCCATTTTTTGCGGTGTCTGATTTTGTTATAATATTTAAATGGAATGAAACGAATGGAGGAACGTTTTTCATGTATGATGTTACCGAGTGGAAGCATGTCTTTAAACTCGATCCAAATAAAGAGATTTCCGATGAACAACTTGAAGCGATTTGTGAATCTGGTACGGATGCCATTTTAATTGGCGGCAGTGACAACGTGACAGAAGACAACGTGCTGCAACTGATGTCAAAGGTGCGCCGCTTTCTTGTGCCATGTGTCCTTGAAATCTCGACACATGAGATGATTGTGCCTGGCTTTGACTTGTATTTTATCCCCACTGTGTTAAACAGCGCTCATCCTGATTGGATTGTTGGTCTGCATAAGGATGCGATGAAGGAATACGGTGATTTGATGTCAATGGAAGAGATTGTGCCGGAAGGATATGTCATCTTAAACGAAGAGTGTAAAGCGGCTAAGCTGACAGAGGCAAATACGGCACTGGATATAGATGACGTAAGGGCATATGCGAGAGTGGCAGAGCACTTGATGAAACTGCCCATCTTTTACTTAGAATACAGCGGGACGCTTGGAGACATAGAGCTTGTGAAAGAAACCAAAGCAGTGCTACATGAAACGGTTCTATTTTATGGCGGCGGTATTGAAAGCGAAGAGCAGGCGAAAGACTTTGCACAGCACGCAGACGTTGTCGTAGTGGGAAACGTCATTTATGACAATTTTAAAGAAGCGTTAAAGACAGTCGACGCAGTGAAAAAGTCATCATAGTCAAACAAGACGAAACGGGTTAAAATAGAACATAAGTTCGAATTGGCGGTGAATGAAATGAATGAAATATCGAATCATCTATTAGAAGGGCTGAATGACGCGCAGAAAGAAGCGGTCAAAGCAACAGACGGGCCGCTGCTACTGATGGCAGGAGCAGGTAGTGGAAAAACACGAGTGCTCACGCATCGAATTGCGTATTTAATGGCAGAAAAGCATGTGGCACCGTGGAATATTTTAGCGATTACCTTTACAAATAAAGCAGCAAGAGAAATGCGTGAGCGTGTACAAGCCATTTTAGGGCCTGGTGCGGATGACATTTGGATCTCTACGTTCCACAGCATGTGTGTGCGCATTTTACGACGCGATATTGACCGTATTGGTGTGAATCGCAACTTTTCTATATTAGACACATCTGATCAGCTTTCAGTCATTAAAAACATTTTAAAAGAACGAAATATCGATCCTAAAAAGTTTGATCCACGTAGCATTTTAGGTTCAATCAGTAGTGCAAAAAACGAACTCATTGACGCAGAGGAATACGCAAAAACAGCCGGTGACTTTTACGATCAAGTGGTCAGCGACGTCTACACAGATTATCAAAAACGATTACTCAAAAACCAATCACTCGATTTTGATGATCTTATTATGATGACGATTCGTCTGTTTGAGCGGATCCCTGAAGTATTAGAACACTATCAGCGAAAATTCCAATACATTCATGTCGATGAGTATCAGGATACAAACAGAGCGCAGTACATGCTTGTGAAATTGCTCGCTCAGCGTTTTCAAAATATATGTGTGGTCGGTGACTCGGATCAGTCCATCTACCGCTGGCGTGGAGCGGATATTACAAACATTCTTTCCTTTGAAAAAGATTATCCGTCCAGTGAAGTGATTTTGCTTGAGCAAAATTACAGATCGACTAAACGTATTCTGAATGCTGCAAACACGGTCATTCAAAACAATTCAAACCGTAAGCCAAAAAACCTTTGGACAGAAAATGACGAAGGAGCGAAGATTGCCTATTACCGAGCAGATAATGAATTCGGTGAAGGTCAATTTGTCGCTGGCAAGATTCGTCAGCTTTATCAGAGCGGCAAGCGTAAGTTATCTGATTTTGCGATCCTCTATCGAACGAACGCTCAGTCACGTGTCATAGAGGAAACGTTAATGAAGGCGAACATTCAATATAACATTGTCGGCGGCACGAAGTTCTATGACAGAAAAGAGATCAAGGACATTTTGGCATACTTACGCCTTGTGGCAAATCCAGATGACGACATTAGTTTTGCGCGCATTGTCAACGTACCAAAGCGTGGAATTGGGGCGACTTCTGTTGATAAAATTGCCGCATACGCAGAAATGAATGATCTCTCTATGTTTGAAGCCCTTGGTCAGGTGGATTTCATTGGACTCAGTGCAAGAGCAGCCAATGCACTTGATGAGTTCAAACAGCTCATTGATCAAATGACAAATATGCAGGATTATTTATCTGTCACAGAATTAACGGAAGAGATCCTAGAGAAAACAGGCTATCGTGAAGCACTGAAGATCGAAAAAACGATTGAAGCACAAAGCCGTTTAGAAAATATTGACGAGTTTCTATCGGTCACTAAAAACTTTGAAGAACAAAATGAAGATAAATCACTTGTCACCTTTCTGACAGACCTCGCCCTCGTCGCAGACATTGATAAGCTGGATGAGGCTGAGGAAGAAGATCAGGATGCGGTCATTTTAATGACGCTTCACGCAGCAAAAGGGCTTGAATTCCCTGTTGTGTTCTTAATGGGAATGGAAGAAGGCGTCTTCCCGCACAGCCGATCATTAATGGAAGATGCCGAGATGGAAGAAGAGCGCCGTCTTGCTTACGTGGGGATCACTCGGGCCGAAGAAGAGCTTTATTTATCAAGTGCGAAGATGAGAACGTTATTCGGCCGGACGAACATGAATCTGGAATCACGATTTATCAGAGAAATACCAGCTGATTTATTGGACAACCTAAATGAGAAAAAAGAAACGAAAACACCGTTTGGCCAAACGAGAGAAAGACCGCAAAGACGAGGGCCTGTCTCACGTCCCCAAACGCAAACCATTCAAAACACAGGCGGCGGCAGCATTGGTTGGGCTGTCGGTGATAAAGCCGCTCATAAAAAATGGGGCGTTGGCACGGTTGTGAGTGTAAAAGGTAGTGGGGATAGTACAGAGCTTGATATTGCCTTCCCAAGCCCTACAGGCATTAAGCGTCTCCTTGCCGCATTTGCGCCAATCGAAAAGCAATAAACTGATAGGACTGACAAAACGGATGAAGTGAAAGGAAGAAGCAGATGGATAAAGAAGCAGCGAAACGCCGGATCGAGGAACTACACCAGATTTTGAATCAATACAACTACGAATATCACACACTGGATCGTCCAAGTGTTCCTGACGCTGAATATGATGCGCGGATGCGTGAGCTGATCTCTCTGGAGGAAGAATACCCTGATTTAAAAGCAGCGGATTCACCCTCGCAAAGAGTAGGAGGAGCTGTTTTAGACGCCTTCCAAAAAGTACGTCACGGTACACCGATGCTTAGTCTCGGCAATGCGTTTCATGAACAGGACCTTCTTGATTTTGACCGCCGGGTTCGTCAAGCAGTCGGTGACGACGTCGCTTACAATGTCGAGCTGAAAATTGACGGACTCGCTGTTTCTCTCCGTTATGAAAATGGCGTGTTTGTCCGGGGTGCCACGCGGGGTGATGGGACAACAGGTGAGGATATTACCGAGAACCTCAAAACCATTCGTTCCATCCCGCTCAAAATCAATCGGCCTCTGTCGATTGAAGTGAGAGGCGAGGCATTTATGCCAAAACCTTCTTTTGAAGCCCTTAACGAAAAAAGATTACAAAACGAAGAAGAGCCGTTTGCGAACCCGCGTAATGCGGCTGCTGGCTCACTTCGTCAGCTCGATACGAAAATTGCAGCGAAACGAAACCTTGATATCTTCGTCTACAGTATAGCGGAGCTTGATGAAATTGGTGTTGAAACGCAAAGCGCAGGACTTGATCTTCTCGATGAGCTTGGCTTTAAAACGAACAAAGAAAGACGGATGTGCCAAACCATTGAAGAAGTGATCGACCTCATTGAAACACTGAAAACAAAGCGTGCTGATTTCTCGTACGAAATCGATGGCATTGTTATTAAAGTCAATTCATTGGCTCAGCAAGAAGAACTAGGCTTCACAGCAAAAAGTCCACGCTGGGCTGTTGCGTACAAATTTCCGGCTGAAGAAGTCGTGACGAAGCTGATTGATATTGAACTAAGTGTGGGGCGTACTGGCGTCATCACCCCAACAGCGATTCTTGAGCCTGTAAAAGTGGCAGGGACGACAGTGCAGCGCGCTTCTCTTCATAATGAAGATTTGATCAAAGAGAAGGATATCCGCCTTTTTGATCAAGTGATTGTCAAAAAAGCGGGCGATATTATCCCAGAGGTTGCAGGGGTTCTTGTTGATCAGCGAACAGGAGAAGAAAAGCCGTTTCACATGCCGACTGAATGTCCAGAGTGTCATAGTGAGCTGGTCAGAATTGAAGGAGAAGTGGCGCTTCGGTGCATCAATCCACAATGCCCCGCTCAAATACGTGAAGGACTCATTCACTTTGTGTCTCGTAATGCGATGAATATTGATGGGCTAGGCGAGCGAGTCATTACACAACTTTTCAAAGAACAGCTTGTCTCTCGTGTATCAGATCTTTACCGCTTAACAAAAGAAGAGTTGATTCAGCTAGAACGAATGGGCGAAAAATCAGTCGATAACTTACTGCGTTCGATCGAGCAATCGAAAGAAAACTCTCTTGAACGTTTATTATTTGGACTTGGTATTCGATTTATTGGTTCTAAAGCAGCGAAGACGTTGACCATGCACTTTGAGGATATCGATCAGTTAAAACAAGCAACGAAAGAACAATTACTTGAAGTAGATGAAATTGGTGAAAAAATGGCCGATGCAGTCGTCACGTACTTTGAGAAAGAAGAAATTCTAGATTTGCTAAATGAACTAAAAGAACTTGGGGTCAATATGACCTACACTGGGCCAAAACCGGTGAAAGTAGAAGAAAGTGATTCCTACTTTGCAGGAAAAACGATTGTGCTGACGGGGAAATTAGAAGAAATGTCGCGAAATGATGCAAAGGCAGCGATCGAAGCATTAGGTGGCAAGTTAGCAGGTAGTGTAAGTAAAAAAACAGACTTAGTCATTGCCGGCGAAGCAGCTGGAAGTAAGCTGACAAAGGCAGAAGAACTCAATATTGAAATTTGGGACGAAGCCAAAATGCTCGAGGAGCTAAAGAAATAAGAGGAGTGTTTTCTATTGAAAAAGTTGCTATTGCTGCTGACAATGCTCACACTGGTATTGTCAGCGTGTGCACCTTTTGGGGGAAAGGATGAGGAAGAGGTCACACAAAAAACGGATGAAACGAAAGAAACAGCGATCATCCCAATGTACAACATTTCTGATTCCTATTACAAAATGGTGCTGCCGTTTAAACAAGGAGCGGCAAGAGGACTAACAGCAGAGCGTCTCAATACACGCTTAGACATTGATGAATTTGAAACAGGGCTCATGCGCCTGGCAACAGAATCATTCAATACAAACGACTATCTGTTCCAAGAAGGACAGCATTTAGATGAAGATACTGTTCTCAGCTGGCTTGCCCGCAAAAAAACAGGCAGTGATCTGAAAAAAGCTGAAAAAGAAGACAAAGACTTTAAGAACTTAGGCTTAAACCCTGCTCTTCCAAACTCAGGTTCAACAAAGTCAAAAAATGAAAATAGTCCAATCTACTTAGCTTCCATGCTAGAACATAATTACTTAATCAGAAAAGATAAAAATAGCTTACAGCTTGGCGGGGTTGTCATCGGTCTTGCGCTTAACTCTGTCTATTATTATCGCGAAAATATCGGGGATCCTCAGCAAGAGGTGACCATCGATTCATCGAAAAATTCAAAGAAACTTTTAGCAGAGGGCGAAAAAATTGCGGAACAAGTCATTAAACGCCTTCGTCAAATGGACGGACTGCAAAAAGTCCCAGTCATGATTGCTCTTTATAAACAAGCACCAAAATCATCTATTGTTCCAGGAAACTTCATCGCTAAAACCGATGTAAAAGCAGGATCAGCTGATATTGGTAGTTGGGATACGATTAAAGAAGAGAATGTCTTCTTCCCTTCAGATAATGCCAAGAGCAGCTACAAAGATGATTCAGAGCGATTTGACCGCTTCAAGACAAAGGTAGAAGACTACTTCCCGAATTACACAGGTGTGGTAGGCAAAGGTTTCTATAAAAACGGGAACTTGCAAAAAATGAAAGTAGAAATTCCAATGCAATTCTACGGAAAAACAGAAGTCGTGGCATTTACGCAATACTTAACAGGTGAAGTCATGGATTACTATAAGAGCACCAATATAGAAATCAACATCACCTCTTCTGATCAGCAAGAAGCCCTCATCACAAAAAATGCTGAAGATAAAGAACCAACAGTCCATATATATGACTAAATAAAAACCGCCTTTTGGCGGTTTTTAGCGTGTAGACAAACCCTCGCATTCTTTGTCAGTCCTGCGTGCTGGTGCTCACGAATGTGAAATTCGCTCCGCGCCAGTACTTGTCCTTCCTAGGGCTGCAAAGGTTTTCTATCACGCTGAAAAGAAGACAAAGGGCTAAAATCAAGTTCATTTTGGCCCTTTGTCAACATTCTGAAAACCGCCTTTTGCGGTTTTTTATTTTTAATTAGAGGAATTTTTCAACTTTTGTCAAAGTATGTGAAGAAACCAAAAGGAAAGGCAGGTATGTTGATGCTCGTATAAATGCTGATTACCGTCATGTATAAGTAAAAAGACGATAAAAGGAGAATCAGCATGCATAAAGAAGTAAAAGCACGATACGATGAACAAATGGTCTTAAAGAAAGCGGCTCTACTCTATCATTTTCAGCCAGAACAGGTCACATTTCTAGCCGATGCAGAAAATTATGTGTATGAATATACGGATGAAAAAGGGTCGAGTTATATATTGAAAATTACCCATACCATTCGCCGCTCCCGCACATATATTCTAGGAGAAATGGACTGGATTCGGTATTTATCTCAACATGGAATCTCAGTAGCTAAACCGGTTTTATCCGCAAGAGGAAAAGATGTTGAAGCGATTCCCGATCAAGCAGGAGGCGCTTTTTTGCTGAGAGTGTACGAAAAGGCGCCCGGCAGAAAAGTGACCGAAGCAGATTGGAATGGACAGTTGTTTCAAGCGTTAGGAGCCTATACTGGGCGTATGCATCAAACGACTAAACAATATCAAGTGAAAGATCCTCGCTATAAGCGTCAAGAGTGGTATGAGGAGGAGCAATTAAAGCTTGAAACGTATATTCCTTCTGATCAAACGGTTGTGTTGCAGAGAAAAGATGAACTGATGCAAAAGCTTCACCAGCTCCGAATATCCAAGGATGTCTATGGACTGGTGCATGCGGATTTACATCACGGGAACTTCCATTATCATCAGGGAGAAATCATTGCATTTGATTTTGATGATTGTGGGTATCACTGGTTTATCAATGATATAAGCATTTTGCTATACAACGTTCTTTGGTATCCGGTGATTCCGTATGAGGATAAAGCTGAATTTACGGGTGAATTTATGAGCCATTTTCTCAAAGGCTATCGACAGGAGAATGAGCTTGATGACGCATGGCTGGCGACAATACCAGATTTCCTTATGCTGCGTCATATGCTTATTTATGGGCTTTTACATCAAGCATTTGATCTCCGAACACTAAGTGCTGACGAAAGTGCCATGCTGGCGCGTTTTCGAAAGGAGATTGAGGACAAAACCCCAATTACGCCTTTTGACTTTCATCAGCTAACAACATAAATAGAAAGCCCCTTGCTGTTTCACATAGCAAGGGGCTTTTTATCCTACACCGTATCACACTTCACACCAACAACGCCTTCTAAATCTTTAATATCAAAGTACACATCGGTTGTATAGCGGTCTTTATGTACGCGAACACGTACTTCCATGATCGGATAGTCTTTTTCCTTTAAATCATCAATACGTACAGAATGAATACGAATATTGAGTGCTTTCATTTCTTTTAAAATCTCTGTCATGCGGTTTCGATCAGAAAGTGACATTCTGATGCGGATTTCTTTTTCCTGTAAGCGAATGGGTCCAATCCGCTGGAAGAGCCAAGGTAAAAATTCCACACTGACAAGAATAAAGAAAAGACTGAGGAAGGCTTCTTTATAAAAACCTGCACCTGTTGCAACCCCAAGTCCTGCTGCTCCCCAAATCATCGCAGATGTCGTAAGTCCTGAGATGACGTCATTGCTTTTGCGAAGAATCACACCTGCTCCAATAAAACCAACACCAGATATAATTTGCGCCGGTAACCTGAGTGGGTCCATTTGAAGCTTAGAGACTCGAGGGAAATTGTAGGCTGCATCAATGCTGATGATGGTTAATACGCAGGAGCTGACAGCAATGACAATACACGTTTTCAGCCCAAGCGGCTTTTTCTTAAGTTCGCGTTCAAGACCGATGATCAAACCGATTAAGGTGGCAACGGCTAATTTTAAGACCGTATCCCATTCAATTGTCCAAAACATGCGTATCGCTCCTTTCACTTCATGTACGTTTCACATCATGTATATGATCTTCTCACAGCCCATATGGCTGCACAACTTCTATTTTATTCAGAAACGGGAGAAAGAAAAGCATTTTATTTAAAAATAAAGAGAGTCATCCGCATAATGCAGATGACTCCTCATGTCTAGTTATTTTGTTTCTTCTTCGAGATGGTCTTCCATTTTGCTAAATAGCTTTTTAGAAGCTTTAGACGGTTTATTTGTTAAGAGGCTGACAATAATAGCAGTCAAACCACTTAAAATAAATCCAGGAACCATTTCGTACAATCCAGTCGTGTTGTTTAAGCCTGTTGAAATCCAAACGAGAACGACAACAGCCCCAACAATCATTCCGGCTAAAGCGCCATGATGATTCATTCGTTTCCAGTATAGACATAACAAGATGACTGGACCGAATGAAGATCCAAATCCAGCCCAAGCATAACCGACAAGGTCAAGAATAGTATCACTTGGGTTTAGAGAGAGACCAATGGCAACAATCGCTACGACTAGTACAGAGATACGTCCAATCATCACCAGTTCTTTGTCAGAGGCTTTTCTTCTAAAGAATGTACGGTATAAATCCTCTGTCATCGCACTTGCAGTGACAAGCAGCTGAGAAGAAATTGAACTCATAATTGCAGCTAAAATGGCAGAAAGTAAAAATCCAGTAATATATGGATGGAATAACACTTTAGAAAACACAATAAAGATGGTTTCTGGGTCTGCCAAAGTGGTGCTTGTTTCATGAACATACGCCACGCCGACTAAACCGACAGATAGTGAACCAATGACAGACACAATCATCCAGCTCATACCGATACGACGTGCTGGCTTTAAATCTTTTACAGTCGTAATCGCCATAAAGCGAACAATAATGTGCGGCTGTCCAAAGTAACCGAGTCCCCAAGCGAGGAAGGAAATAATGCCAATGACGCTCGTTCCTCTAAAAATATCAAGCAATTTAGGGTCAATCTGTTGAATATCATTGAATGTGGCAACAGGTCCACCTAATTGAGTAAAGGCAACGATCGGCACGAGCACTAATGCTAAAAACATAATAGCTCCTTGAACAAAATCAGTTAAACTAACTGCCAAAAAGCCGCCGAATAGTGTGTACAAAATCACGATACTAGAAGTTAAGATTAAACCAAACATATAATGAGCACCAAACGCTGATTCAAATAAGCGTCCGCCTGATACCATACCTGATGAGGTGTAAAGCGTAAAGAAAATCATAATGATGACAGCTGAGACAGCTTTCAATAAAGTAGATGAGTCTTTAAACCGTTTGTCAAAAAAGTCTGGAATGGTAATCGCATCATCAGCAACTTCTGTATATGATCTCAATCGTGGCGCTAGGAATAGATAGTTTAAGTAAGCCCCACTAATTAAACCAACAGCAAGCCATCCAGATGAAAGACCGGTTGTATACATAGCGCCTGGAAGCCCCATCAGCATCCACCCACTCATATCAGCTGCACCAGCAGATAGAGCCGTTACATAAGGACCTAACCCGCGTCCGCCTAACATATAATCATTCAAGTCGTTTGTTTTTCTGAATGCATACCAGCCAATGGCAAGCATTCCAATAAAATAAATAGATAGAGAAATTACAATCTCAATACTCATGTTTCCATATCACCTTTTTCGTATTAATTTGACATCACCTCAATCAAAATATACAAAGAACAGCCTATTGAACTGTCTGCTCACTGCTATGGTTACTTAACCTATCAGAGTATTCCCAAGTGATCAACCTTCTTAAACATCCTCATCATACAAAAAAATACGTGTATGCGTGATAAGCGTCTATATGTAAGCGTTTACTCAATTAAATAAAAGAAAAAATTTTCTGAAAAATAAAAGTCAGCTTGATGAATATTTTAGACAATAGTGGACAAAGCCTTTCTGGGCGTCCTCGTAAAGTTGCTTTAGAACAGTAAAATTTGATATGATAAAGTGTATATGACTTATGATCATGACCACGAACACGTATCATTTTGGAGGTGAACCTGCATGTCAAGAATTTCAATAGAAGAAGTAAAGCATGTTGCGCATTTGGCACGGCTTGCGATTACAGAAGAAGAAGCTGAGATGTTTACAGAACAGCTTGATAGCATCATTTCATTTGCAGAGCAGTTAAACGAGGTAGATACGGAAAACGTTGAACCAACAACACACGTATTAAAAATGAAAAACGTCATGAGAGAAGATGTTCCGAATAAAGGTCTTTCCATTGAGGCAGTCATCAAAAACGCGCCTGATCATAAAGACGGCTATATTCGTGTGCCATCAATTTTGGACTAAAGGAGGCCTGAGGCATGTCACTGTTTGACCACAAAATTTCTGAATTAAAAGAGCTTTTACATAAAAAGGAACTGTCTGTTTCTGATTTAGTGGACGAGTCTTATAAACGAATCCATGAAGTAGACGGGAAAGTACAAGCATTCCTAGCGCTGGACGAAGAGAAAGCACGTGCGTACGCAAAAGAATTGGACGAGGCCGTTGGTGAAAAGGACGAGCTTGGTCTATTGTTCGGTATGCCGATCGGTGTCAAAGATAACATCGTGACGAAAGATTTACGTACAACGGCATCAAGTAAAATCTTGCAAAACTTCGATCCTATTTATGATGCAACCGTTGTGAACCGCTTAAGAGAAGCGGAAGCTGTCACAATCGGTAAGTTAAACATGGACGAATTTGCGATGGGATCTTCTACGGAGAACTCTGGCTTCAAAGCAACGAAGAACCCGTGGAATTTAAACACAGTTCCAGGTGGATCAAGTGGTGGCTCAGCAGCATCTGTTGCAGCTGGAGAAGTACCATTCTCTCTTGGATCGGATACAGGCGGCTCCATTCGCCAGCCGGCATCATTCTGTGGTGTTGTTGGTCTTAAACCAACGTATGGCCGTGTATCTAGATACGGTTTAATCGCATTTGCTTCATCATTAGATCAAATTGGGCCGATTACGCGTAATGTTGAGGACAATGCATATGTTCTTCAAGCGATTTCTGGTGTTGATCAAATGGACGCAACGAGTGCAAATGTCGATGTCCCAGATTTTCTTTCTTCATTAACTGGCGACATCAAAGGCTTGAAAATCGCTGTGCCAAAAGAATATCTTGGCGAAGGTGTTGGCGAAGAAGCAAAAGAGTCTGTTCTTCAAGCGTTGAAAGTATTAGAAGGACTTGGTGCCACATGGGAAGAAGTGTCTCTTCCTCATTCTAAATATGCGCTTGCGACTTACTACTTGCTTTCATCTTCAGAAGCATCTGCAAACCTTGCTCGTTTTGACGGTATTCGCTATGGCTACCGTACAGACAATGCAGACAACCTGATTGATTTATATAAAAATACCCGTTCTGAAGGCTTTGGAGACGAAGTCAAACGCCGCATCATGCTTGGCACATTCGCTCTAAGCTCAGGATATTACGATGCATACTATAAAAAGGCACAAAAAGTCCGTACACTGATCAAAAAAGACTTTGAAGATGTTTTTGAAAAGTATGATGTCATTGTAGGACCAACAACACCAACTCCGGCATTTAACATTGGTGAAAAGACAAGCGATCCACTGACGATGTATGCAAACGACATTTTAACGATCCCTGTTAACCTTGCAGGCGTCCCAGGAATCAGTGTGCCTTGTGGATTTGCAAATGGTCTTCCGTTAGGACTGCAAATCATCGGTAAACACTTTGATGAAGGAACCGTTTACCGCGTGGCTCACGCTTTCGAACAAGCAACAGATCATCATAAAGCAAAACCTGAACTGTAAGGGGTGAATCAGAATGAACTTTGAAACGGTAATTGGACTTGAAGTCCACGTAGAGCTCAAAACACAATCAAAAATTTTCTCAAGCTCACCGACGCCTTTTGGTGCGGCTGCCAATACGCAAACAAGTGTCATCGATCTTGGTTATCCAGGCGTACTGCCTGTGCTGAACAAAGAAGCGGTGAACTTTGCGATGAAAGCAGCAATGGCACTGAACTGTGAGATTGCAACTGATACAAAATTTGACCGTAAAAACTATTTCTATCCTGATAACCCAAAGGCGTATCAAATTTCTCAATTTGATAAACCGATCGGTGAAAACGGCTGGATTGAAATTGAAGTAGACGGCAAAACAAAACGAATTGGTATTACACGTCTTCATTTGGAAGAGGATGCAGGAAAACTGACGCACACAGGCGACGGTTATTCACTCGTCGATTTCAACCGTCAAGGTACACCACTTGTTGAAATCGTATCTGAGCCTGACATTCGTACGCCAGAAGAAGCGTATGCTTACTTAGAAAAATTAAAATCCATTATTCAATATACAGGCGTTTCTGACTGTAAGATGGAAGAAGGCTCACTACGTTGTGATGCCAACATTTCTCTTCGTCCGATCGGCCGTGAAGAGTTTGGAACGAAAACAGAGCTCAAGAACTTAAACTCATTCGCTTTCGTCCAAAAAGGTCTTGAGTTCGAAGAAAAACGTCAAGAGCAAGTATTGCTTTCTGGCGGCTTGATCGAACAAGAAACTCGCCGCTATGACGAAGCGTCTAAAAAGACGATCCTCATGCGTGTCAAAGAAGGTTCTGATGATTACCGCTACTTCCCAGAACCAGATTTGGTGGAGCTATACATTGATGACGAGTGGAAAGAACGCGTAAGAGCATCCATTCCAGAGCTTCCAGACGAGCGCCGCAAACGCTACATTGATGAACTTGGACTTCCTGCATATGACGCAATGGTACTGACGCTGACAAAAGAAATGTCTGATTTCTTTGAAGCGACCATTTCAGAAGGTGCTGAAGCGAAGCAAGCATCAAACTGGCTCATGGGTGAAGTATCTGCGTACTTAAACTCGGCTCAAAAAGAGCTGGAAGATACGAAGCTAACGCCGCAAGGACTGGCTGGTATGATCAAGCTTATCGAAAAAGGAACGATTTCTTCTAAAATTGCCAAAAAGGTATTCAAAGAACTTATCGAAAATGGGGGCGACGCAGAAACAATCGTCAAAGAAAAAGGACTTGTCCAAATTTCTGACGAAGGTGCACTGCTCAAACTTGTCACAGAAGCACTTGATAACAACCCGCAATCCATTGAAGACTTCAAAAATGGAAAAGACCGCGCAATTGGTTTCTTAGTCGGACAAATCATGAAAGCATCGAAGGGCCAAGCAAACCCGCCGATGGTCAACAAGATTCTTCTCGAAGAAATCAAAAAACGATAAATCGCAAAAACCGCCTCATGGAAGAGGCGGTTTTTTTGTTGATGGATATGACAGGGTCTTATCACAGATTCAGACCACCGCCGTATATCAATTCATTGGTTCTTTTTTTATAATGAAGCATAAGCTTTAGCACATATTCGAAGGGGATAAAGGTGAACTAAAGTGAACATCGCCACGTATTGTCATTGGAGGAATAGCTTCAATTGTTCCACAGCTCTTTGGACAGCGGAGTCCTCACACGTTTCTAAATTTGTCAGCATCCCTTGAATGACCGGCTTGCGAGGCTCATTTTTGGCCAATTCTTCTTCAATAACTTCAATGGATACAAGGGTATCATCCGAAAGCAGATGCTCAGATTTTAACAATCGAAGCTCTTCTTGAAGAGTAGCGGCATTTGGCGCTTCATCATCCCAAATGTTTTGCTTTAGAATCGGCTTCGCATGAGAATGGAGAAGCCCATGCACCAAATCATCAAATCGGTCGAGAATAAAGGATGAGAGCTCATCACATGATAATTGCATCTGATCTTGTAAAAGCAGTACCTGCACATAAGATTGGATGATTCCTTGAATCATGACTGACAGGTCAGTTATGTATGGTTCGATCTCCTGTCCATACGTGGTCAAAATAGAAATTTGGATTTCATCATTCATCTGCTTTTTAACCGTTTTGGAATACTTTTTAATTTGCTGGTTTTCCGGAATAATGTTCTCGCTGAGGATCAAAATGATAAAATCCTTGTTCTCAGCAAAGTGCTGGAACTGTTCAGCGATTTGTTTCTGAAAGATATCTCTAGGCGCAAGATGCTGATTTTCTTTTCGAATCTTTTCAATACTTTGCATAGACGTGTCGATATAATATTCAAACGCTCTGTTGAAAAGCTGTTCTTTTGATTTGAAATGCAAATAAAATGCACCTTTAGAAATTCCGCATTCATCTGCAATTTCCTGAATGGTCGTAGAAGAAAAACCTTTTTTCGCAAACAACTGAATGCTTGCTTTAATGATTTTTTCTTTTTTTTCGTTCATGAAATAAGGCCCCTTCAGCTTTAGAATGTTACGTCAAACGCAAGTGAAATGGTTGACGGCATTGTATATCACCGTTTATTATGATATAGAATGACCAGTCAGTCAATACATAAAGGAAAATGGAGGACATAATGAATTCGATCATCAATTTTGTATTAAAGAACAAGTTCGCTGTATGGCTCATGACGATTATCGTAACAGTTGCTGGTCTATATGCCGGATTGAATATGAAACAAGAATCAATCCCGAATATCAACACTCCAGTCATTACGGTTTCTACAACGTATCCTGGCGCAACGCCGGACGAAGTATCAGATAAGGTGACAGACCCAATTGAGAAGTCGATCCAAAATCTCAATGGGGTGAATGTGGTCACTTCTAATTCTTTTGAAAATGCCTCATCGATTCAAATCGAGTACGATTACAATAAAGATATGGATGAAGCAAAGAAGGAAATTGAAGATGCCATTAGCAATATCAATTTCCCAGAAAATGCAGAAAAACCAAAAATCGCACGTTTTAGCATCAATGCGATTCCAATCTTAGCTCTTAGTGTCTCCGGTGATAAAGAATCATTACAAGACCTGACACAAAAAGTGGAAAATGACCTTATTCCTTCTCTTCAAGGTTTAGATGGTGTCTCTTCTGTCGAAGCTTCTGGACAACAAATCAAAGAAGTAGAATTTTCTTTTAAACAAAAGAAATTAAAGGAATATGGTTTAGATGAAGAAACTGTCCAAAACATGATCAAAGGCTCTGATGTCAATGTACCTTTAGGGTTATACACATTTGGCAACAAGCAAAAATCAGTCGTAGTGGATGGCAATATTTTAAGTGTTAAAGATTTGAAAAACATGCGAATTCCTGTTACACCAAGTGCAAGCGGCGGTGCGGGAAGCGCAGGAGCTGGAGCGCCTTCTAGCGGCTCAGGAAATGCAGGAGCTCAAGGTGCTGATCAACAGGCTGGAAGTGCAAGTCAGCAGCAGGCAGCAGCTCAGCAACAAACTGGTGCAGGTGCAGCAAGCGGTCAATCGGTAGAGCTGCCGACGATCAAACTTTCTGAGATTGCAGATATTAAAGTCGTGAAAGATGCAGAATCGATTTCTAGAACGAACGGAAAAGACAGTATCGGTCTGCAAATTGTCAAAGGCTCTGATGCTAACACAGTGAGTGTAGCAGAAGCAGTCACAAAAGAACTTGAAACATTCAAAAAAGACAATAAAGGAATCAAAGTCAGCACGACATATGATCAAGCAGAGCCGATTAAAGAATCTGTCAGCACAATGCTGAACAAGGCGATCATCGGAGCAATCTTTGCGATCATTATCATCATGTTGTTCCTTCGAGATATCAAATCAACATTAATTTCGGTCATCTCCATTCCGTTATCCCTGTTGATTGCTGTTTTATTATTAAATCAGCTCGATATCACATTAAATATCATGACACTTGGTGCCATGACAGTCGCCATTGGACGTGTTGTCGATGACTCGATTGTTGTCATAGAAAACATCTATCGACGAATGGCGTTAAAAGATGAACCGTTAAAAGGCAAAGCACTCGTTAGAGAAGCCACAAAAGAAATGTTTATTCCGATTATGTCTTCGACGATTGTCACAATTGCGGTATTCTTGCCATTAGCGCTAGTGGGTGGAATGATTGGTGAATTATTCATCCCATTTGCATTAACCATTGTGTTTGCTCTAATGGCTTCACTACTTGTTGCCATTACAATCGTTCCAATGATGGCTCACAGCCTATTTAAAAAGAACCTGTATGGCAAAGCGAAAAAGGTAAAAGAACACAAACCAAGCAAACTTGCTGGTGGTTATAGACGTGTACTCAATTGGACATTGAACCATAAATGGATCACGTCAGGAATTGCGATTCTGATGCTGGTCGGAAGCTTATTCCTCGCACCACTTGTCGGTGTCAGCTTCTTACCACAGGAAGCAGAAAAAACGGCAATGGTGACATACACGCCAGAGCCTGGACAAACGAGAGAACAAGCCGTTGCTGAAACGAAAAAGGCAGAAGATTACTTAATGAAACGTGATCATGTCAATACAGTTCAATATTCATTAGGCTCTTCAAATGCAATGACAGCAAGTGTTGGCGGAAACTCTAACGGTGCATTATTCTTCGTACAATACGACGAGGACACACCGAACTTTGATAAAGAAAAAGATCGTATGGTTAAAGCCCTTCAAGACAAAACGTCTAAAGGGGAATGGAAATCACAAGACTTCTCATCTGCTGGCGCAAGCAACACAGTGACGTACTATGTGTACGGTGACAAAGCAAGTGATATTGAAGGCACAGTCAAAGATGTCGAGAACATTTTAAAAGATGAAAAGAACTTGAAAAACGTCAGCACAAGCTTATCTGAGAAATATGACGAATATACGTTTAATGCAGATCAAGAAAAACTGGCGAAACTAGGCTTAACCGCTTCACAAATCGCACAGGCGATCGCTCCTCAAAGTAATGAAACAACGTTGACGAAAGTAACAGAGGACGGCAAAGAACTAGATGTGAAGCTTCAAACGGAAAAAGATGAATACAAGAGTAAAAAAGATCTAGAGAATAAAAAGATCACAACACCAACAGGACAACAAGTCCGAATTGGCGATGTGGTGAAAGTGAAAGATGGCACAACAGCAAACACTGTAACAAAGCGTGATGGGAAGATTTACGCTGAAGTATCTGGTGACATGACAACAGACGACGTATCAAGTGTGACACAAGATGTTCAGAAGAAAGTTGACAAGCTTGATTTAAAATCTGGCGTTACGATTGATACAGGCGGTGTAAGTGCGGATATTGAGGAATCCTTTACACAGCTAGGACTCGCAATGCTTGCAGCGATTGCGATTGTATACCTCGTTCTCGTCATTACATTTGGCGGAGGTCTTGCACCATTTGCGATTCTGTTCTCACTTCCATTTACGGTTATTGGGGCACTCGTTGGATTGTTTGTAGCGAAAGAAACCATCAGCTTAAATGCCATGATTGGATTGCTGATGCTAATCGGAATCGTTGTAACAAATGCCATTGTCTTGATTGACCGAGTGATTCATAAAGAAAAAGAAGGTCTTTCAACAAGAGAAGCCTTACTTGAAGCAGGTACAACAAGATTACGCCCAATCTTAATGACGGCACTTGCGACAATTGGTGCATTGCTGCCACTCGCATTAGGTTTTGAAGGCGGAAGTCAGATCGTATCAAAAGGACTTGGCGTCACCGTTATTGGCGGTTTAACAAGTTCTACACTTCTCACATTGGTCATCGTGCCAATCGTGTATGAAATCTTAAGCAAGTTTAGACGTAAGAAAAAGTACGCTGAAGAAGAGTAAGAGGAAGCCCCGCTAATGAGCGGGGCTTCAGCGTGTAGACAAACCCTCGCATTCTTTGTCAATCCTGCGTGCTGGTGCTCACGAATGTCAAATTCGCTCCGCGCCGGTACTCGTTCTTCCTAGAATGCAAAGGTTTTCTATCACGCTGAAAAGAAGACACAGGGCTAAAAAAGTACATTTTAGTCCTTTGTCAACAATCTGAGCCCCGCTAATAAGCGGGGCTTTTTTATGATGAAATCTGACAAACCGCTTTTCTCATCAGCTCTTCAAAGGCCTCGAAAAAGGCATCCCGATCGACGTGGTCAATGACTTGAATCAATTTTCCATCTGGATGTTCTTCGGTACGTCCTTGTCTTGGTGTTTCGGTATAAACAATTGCATTCATTTCTTTTGAACGGGTAAATGAGGTGGATGCAAGAGTGATCGTTGTCAGCACATCCCATAAGTAGTAAGTCGAGTTCGTTTCGTGATGAATGAGAGGCGGACAAAAGGCATAACATTGTCCAATAAAGTCAATCCCAATGTGAGAGCGAAGGGAAGCCCAGCGTTGACGGACATCGAGTGTGAGCGGGACTTGATTCGTGCTTTCCAGTGCGACCATTTCAATTGGAAAACGCTCTTGAAATACGGTGCTCACAGCATAAGGGTCCCAAAAAGCATTCCATTCTGCTGTTCCATCATGCTCGGGTTCTTCGACATTGCCTTTTTCAAGGAATGTGCCGCCCATCCACACCAGTTTCTCAATTTTATTTGAGATGGAAGGATCTTCTTCTAAGGCGCGTGCAAGGTCTGTGAGCGGTCCTGTAAAGAGCAGCGTAACAGGTTCTGTTGACTTTTTCACCGTTTCAATCAGGTGAAGATGTGCAGGAAGCTTAGATACTTTTGTATCAACAGCGCCTTTTTCATTTAAAATCGGCAGGGCATCTACATAAAAAGCATGCATGCGCCATTCCTTTGGAAAAGGATTCACATCTCTAGAATTGGAAGCGGCGACTTCAATCTCATATGGGCTAAAACGATCAATAATTTTCTGAGAAGCGCTCAGCGCAGGCTCTAAATAACAATCAGCAGGAATCACAGACATTCCGATCACTTTCAGGTGTTCCATTTGAAGAAGTAGAAATAAGGACACAAGATCATCAACACCGCCGTCATGGTTGAAATAGACAGGCTTTTTCATGGCATACCATCCTTTTCATCGTTTTCTTTTATCTTATCAGAATGTTGATCTGCTCAGGGAAACGTGCCATGAGATTTCAAATATTAGGGGGTTGTTCTGTTGCCATTTTCAAATCTCATAGTATAATTAAAGGTTGTTAGTGGTGAAAATAGATTGCATAATGATAATAGGATGATGATGAATGAAACGTGCTCGAATTATATACAATCCGACATCTGGACGTGAACTCTTTAAGAAGAATTTACCGCAGGTTTTGCAAAAATTTGAACAGGCTGGCTATGAAACATCTTGTCATGCGACGACATGTGCAGGAGATGCAACACAAGCAGCCGAAAAAGCCGCACAGAGAGACTTTGATTTAATTGTAGCAGCTGGTGGAGACGGCACGATTAATGAAGTCGTCAACGGATTAGCGCCGCTTGAAAAAAGACCAAAATTAGGAATCATTCCAGTTGGAACGACCAATGACTTCGCAAGAGCACTTGGCATTCCAAGAGAAGATATTTTAAAAGCGACAGATGCGATCATTGATGGTGTAGCAAAGCCGCTTGATATTGGTAAAGTGAATGGACAGTATTTCATTAATATTGCGGGAGGCGGCCGATTAACAGAGCTGACCTATGAAGTGCCTAGTAAGCTGAAAACCATGCTAGGACAACTTGCGTATTATTTGAAAGGCATGGAGATGCTTCCTTCCATTCGCCCGACAGAAGTCGAAATTGAATATGACGGCAAATTGTTTCATGGCGAAATCATGCTGTTTCTTGTTTCACTAACAAACTCAGTAGGCGGCTTTGAAAAGCTCGCACCAGATTCCATTCTAGATGATGGGATGTTTGACCTGATCATTCTAAAGAAGGTCAATCTAGCAGAAGCCATTCGAGTGGTCAGCCTTGCACTTCGAGGCGAGCATATTCATGATAACAATGTCATCTACGCAAAAGCGAATCGCGTGAAGGTAGATGTAAAAGATAAAATGCAATTGAATTTAGATGGTGAATACGGCGGCATGCTGCCAGGTGAATTTGAAAATCTGTATCGCCATATTGAATTTATTGTGCCAAAAGCAACAGCTGAAAAAATAGGGTGAAGACTAAACTTGGTTCCTTATGGCGACCAAGTTTTTCTTTGCAAATGAGGTGATAAAATTGGTGAAAATGAAACCGCCTGTTGAAAAGAATGAATACTACAATGTAACCTTCGAAGATTTAACGCACGAAGGTGCAGGTGTAGCGAAAATTGAGGGTTTCCCTGTGTTTGTACCGAATGCCCTTCCTGACGAGCAAGGGAAAATCAAAGTCACACGTGTCAAAAAAGGATTTGCTTTTGGACGACTCATGGAGCTGACAAAGGAAAGTCAGCACAGGCAAGATGCGCCATGTCCTATCTATAAGCAGTGCGGAGGCTGTCAAATTCAGCACATGAGCTATGAAGGCCAGCTGCTTTTTAAACAGAAACAAGTAAAGGACGTATTGGAGCGGATCGGCAAGCTTGATATGAGCCGTGTAAAAGTTCATCCTGTACTCGGCATGGAAGACCCTTGGAATTACCGAAACAAAGCACAAGTACCAGTTGGTGAACGAGAAGGCGGACTTGTTGCAGGATTTTATCAGCAGCGTACCCATGAAATCATTGATATGGAAAAATGTTTGATCCAGCAATCAGAAAACGATGAAGTCGTTCAAGCTGTCAAAGAAATATGCCAAGCGTTCGGTATCAAAGCATATAACGAAGAACGTCATAAAGGCTGGTTGCGTCATGTCATGGTTCGCTACGGTATTGCAACAGGTGAAATGATGGTTGTGTTTGTCACAAGAACGGCTGATTTTCCGCAAAAGCAACAAGTGATTGAGCAGATTATAGCACGCTTCCCACACGTTCGGTCAATTGTGCAAAACGTGAATTCAAAGAAGACAAATGTCATTTTCGGAGACGAAACGACCGTTTTATGGGGAGAAGAATACATTTATGACACGATTGGCGACATCAAATTTGCTATTTCAGCCCGCTCGTTTTATCAAGTGAATCCAGCTCAAACAAAGGTGCTTTACGACAAAGCCCTTGAATATGCCGAGCTGCAAGGAGAAGAAACCGTGATCGATGCGTATTGCGGAATCGGTACAATTTCCTTATTTCTCGCACAAAAAGCAGGCAGAGTATATGGCGTGGAAATTGTGCCAGAAGCGATTGAAGATGCAAAACGCAACGCTGCCTTAAACGGAATCAACAACGTTGAATTCGCAGTCGGCGAAGCAGAAACGGTTATCCCAAACTGGTACAAAGAAGGCATCAAAGCAGATACGCTAGTGGTTGATCCGCCAAGAAAAGGCTGTGATGAAGCACTGCTTGATACGATTTTAAAGATGAAACCAAACCGTGTTGTGTATGTGTCCTGTAATCCAGGGACGCTAGCTCGTGATTTGCGTATTCTTGAAGATGGTGGGTATGTGACGGAGGAAGTGCAGCCGGTGGATATGTTTCCGCATACGAGTCATGTTGAATGCGTTGCTAGTCTTGTGATTCAACAGTCATAATGTATTGAAGCATCCCGATTTCGTGATATAACACCGATATCGGGATATTTTTATTTTGGCTGCCTTTCACTTGAATACAAAGCGGTAATTATAGGTCGAAAATTAATCTTTACCCCTTATTTGGTTTTGAAATGTCCTTTTTTGCAATTTTGCCTAGTTCATATTAAAGTATATAATGATAAAAATTGCTGAAAGAATTTACAGAAGGACATGCCCTTTAAGGCGCTATGTTATGAGAGGAATTGGATGAAAGATGAGTAAAAATTTCTGGCGTGATTTACCACGGCCATTCTTTATATTAGCACCAATGGAAGAAGTGACAGATGTTGTGTTTCGTCATGTTGTGAGTGAGGCGGCGAGACCGGATGTGTTTTTTACAGAGTTTACGAACAGTGAGAGCTACTGCCACCCTGATGGCATTCAAAGTGTGAAAGGCCGTTTAACATTTACAGAGGATGAGCAGCCGATTGTTGCTCATATATGGGGAGACAAGCCTGAGAACTTTAGACAAATGAGTATTGGAATGGCGGAGTTAGGATTTCAGGGGCTTGATATTAATATGGGTTGTCCTGTCCCAAATGTCACGCAAAACGGGAAGGGTAGTGGATTGATTCTTCGTCCAGACGTTGCGGCAGAGCTGATTCAAGCGGCAAAAGCAGGGGGATTACCTGTTAGTGTGAAAACAAGACTAGGGTTTACAGAGGTCGATGAATGGCGTGGTTGGCTCAGACACATTTTGGAGCAAGACATTGTGAATTTATCGATTCACCTTCGCACAAGAAAGGAAATGAGCCAGGTGGATGCGCATTGGGAGCTCATTCCTGAGATTAAGAAATTGCGTGATGAAGTAGCACCTGATACGCTTTTGACGATCAATGGTGATATTCCTGATCGTCAAACTGGCTTAAAACTCGCTGAGCAGTATGGAGTGGACGGTGTGATGATTGGGCGTGGGATTTTCCATAACCCATTTGCTTTTGAAAAAGAGCCGAAAGAGCATACGAGTGATGAGCTGCTAGGTCTTTTAAGATTACATCTTGATCTTCATGATCAATATTCTTCATTAGGTTTGCGACCATTTAAGGCACTGCATCGTTTCTTTAAGATTTATGTAAAAGGATTCAGAGGAGCGAGCTTCCTAAGAAACCAATTAATGAACACATCATCAACAGATGAAGTGCGTGCAATGCTAGATGAATTTGAAGCGAGAAATCAAGAACAATCATGATCAACAAGAGGAGGGAGAACCCTTCTCTTTTTTTATGAATAGGACTATTAAACTAGTTTTCTTAAATGGTAAAATGAGATAGAAATAACAATTGGAGGTATTTTATTTGAAACCATTTTGGGACACAGACAGAGAAAGTGAAGAGACATTTAAGAAAATCAATGAAAAAGGCATTGCAAAAGCGGAAAAGAAACTAGGCGTCATCTTGCCTGATACATATAAGAAGCTTATCCTCGAACAAAATGGCGGTTATACCTTGCATAATGCTTTTCCAACAGACCATCCGAATGGATGGGCAGAAGATCATGTGTCATTTGATCATTTAAGAGGAATTGCCAAAGGCGAAGGTATCATGGATAGTGATTATTTAATAGAAGAATGGGAATTGCCTGAGAGGCTTGTGCTGATTTGTGGGGATGGTCATACGTGGATCGCATTGGATTATAGAGAAACAAAGGAACATCCGCCGGTTCATTACTTTGATCTAGAATATGAAACGGATTTTAAATTAACGGATTCGTTTGATGAATTGATTGCGGGGCATTATACCGCAGAAGATAGCGAAGAAGATGAAATGTCAGATGAAGAATGGCTGGCTGAATATGAAAAACAGAATAAACCATTATCAAAAGAAGAAGTGAAAGATATCTTTTTAACCAAAGACCCTGAACAGCTTTCAAAAATCTCGAATTTTCAAGTGGAACAAATAGATGATGTTAAGTGGATTTTTTCTGAAGTAGAAACATATATGGATACCCTTCAGGACGAAGAAATGTTAACGACTGTTGGCTGGGCAATCAATACGATCTTTATAATGAATGACGAAATGATTAAGCAGCATGCTGATGTTGTCGAGCATGCACGTCGTTTTGCGAAGCATTTGAGTCAATCAGAAATAGATGAAATGCCCCACATTGCCTTTAATATATCAATCGCATTGGAATTTGATTTAGAGGAATAAGTATCTATTATTTTTAAAATAGACCCCCTCACCAAAAGGGGGTCACCAATTCCTTTACTCCGCACTCTCCTCAACATCACGGCTATCTTCTGTTTCACCAATATAAATAGGACCGTTTGCATGGTCGATTCGGATTGGCCATTCGTATGGGACTTGCAGGCGTCGTGCGATGGCTCTCCAAAACTTTGCAGAATCAAATTCTAGTTCTTGAAAGTCTTTAAGCAATTCTTTATAAGAAGATCCATCAAATTGAATGTACGAGTCTTGCAGACGCATAAAGGCGTAATGTCTCACTTCTAATGCTGCCGCAGCTTCCATTTCTTCTTCTGTTGCTTCGCCAATGATTGTTCCTGCGGGTGGAAGCATGTCATATACGTTAAATTCCTCTTCTTCTTCGTGTGCTGCATTGTGCTGTTGATCTGACATTTTTTTCACTCCTTCTAGTCTTCATCAAGCTTTTATTCGTGCTTACTTCTATTATCGGAAGGAAATGCGAAATGTGGAATGAAAAAAGAAGCAGATCCACAATACTTGCTTTTTCTTCTTGATTCTTTTATGATCAATTACAGATATAAAAGGTCTATAATAGATAGAAAGGAATGTTTCGATGAAATATTCTAAAGCGACCAACTATGCGCTGCATACGATGGTATTTTTAACCCTTGCACCAAAGGGGAAAGCAATAGGCGTTGAGCCTCTCGCCAAGATGCAAGATCTTTCACCTACCTATTTATCTAAAATTTTAACAAAGCTTGTGAAGGCAGGATTGATTGAATCAACACCTGGCGCAAAAGGTGGTTACACCATTCTGAAAAAGAAGGAGGACATTTCGTTTTTAGACGTCATTCAGGCGGTAGAAGGACAAACCCATTTATTTCGTTGTTCTTTAGCACATGATTCTTTCATGCCTCATGATGACTGTTTGATTGAACAAGTCATGCAGGATGTTGAAATGAAAATGCAGGAGACGTTAAGTCAAAAGCGGTTAGTTGATATTGCAAGTCAAATAGAGCAGACAGAAAAAAATCCATTTTTCAAGATGTGATTTTTTTTGAGTAAATTATAGATATTAAGAGTCTTTAAAGTCTTGGATAAAAAGGAGAGATTTATATGTTATTAGATTGTGCCATTATTGGAGGCGGGCCAGCCGGATTAAATGCAGCTCTTGTTGTGGGGCGGGGCAGAAAACAGGTCATGGTATTCGATGATGAGATGCCAAGAAATCGAGTGACTCAGGAATCACATGGATTTATTACAAACGATGGAATGACACCGTTTGAGATCAGACAAGCAGGAGAAGCGGATCTCCAAAACTACCCCAATATCCAAATCAAACGAAGCAGAATTGTGTAGATACAAAATCATGAGGACAACTTCGCGTTACTGACACAAGAAGGAGAAAGATTCGAAGCGAAAAAAATCATTTTGGCAACTGGACTTCAGGATATATTGCCAGAAATGAAGGGGATTCATGAAGTGTATGGAAAGACGTTGTTTAGCTGTCCTTTCTGTGATGGCTGGGAGCTAAAGGACAAGCCGCTGGCTCTGATTGCTGAGAACCAGCGTGCTTTGCATATGGCGAAACTTCTTTCCAATTGGACAAAGGATTTGATTGTGTTTACAAATGGACAGCAAGTGTTAGCTGAAGAGGAGAAAGCACTGTTATCAGCACATTCTATTCAAGTTATTGATGTGCCAATTGTAGCGATCCATCATGACAATGGGCAGCTTCACTCTCTTCACCTTGCGAATGGGGAAACGGTGAAAAGAGAAGGCGGATTTGTCGCAAGTGATTTCAAGCAGTCAACCCCTTTTGCTGAAAAACTAGGCTGTCAAATGACGAAAAATGGGGGCATTGAAACAGATATTCTTGGGCGTACAACCGTCAGCGGTATTTTTGCATGTGGTGATAATTTAGGCGGACCTGCTCAGCTTGTTCTTGCAGCAGCAGCTGGAAGTCAGGCAGGAATGGGCGTGATTCATGAACTTGTGCAGGAAGAGTTTCAACAAAAAACATCTCTGTAAAAAGAGATGTTCAGCGATGAGCGATTTTCCGTTTTGCTAAGACGTGAGCAGTCCATTCAAAAAGTGCGTAGATGACAAAGAAGATTAGGATCCAGCTGCTGACATCGACCCATACATTGGTGATATGAATGATGTTCGCCTGATCAAGTCCAGTCTGTATCCACATCGTGATCAATGCGGTGAGGAACACCTGTAAAAACCATTTTTTCAATTGGTCACACCTCCATCTCTTTCTATCATATAAGAAATGACAGTTTATTTCCAATTGAATTTCCATCAGTTTCAACGGTAAAATAAGAAATAAAACCACTGGAAGGACATGACATGAGCGATCAAACCAATCGTTTTTTAAAAAGTCATTTTCCTGATCTTGTCCTCACGCCGCCTCTTTTTTATGGGTGGCCTTTTGGTCTTCGCTTTGAAGTGGCAGATTGGTCATTAGGAGAAGAATCGGTTGTATTAGAAAAAGCAGGAGATCGTGCTTTGAAAATCGTCAGATATGCTTTTGATTCAGAAGACGATATTCTATTTGTCACAGATGTCTATACGCAGCATGAACATGAATTAATGAAGCAAAAGCTCCTTGTTTATCAAAAATATGCCGACCGACAAGTGTGTCACCGATTGCGTCACGAGCGTTTGACTTATGTACAATCAAAACTAGAAGAAACAATGAAAATAGAGAGATTTACACTCAAGTGTCAGCTGCAAGATATTCGATTGCGCACGCTATTACAAGCTATATGCCAAGAGGATTTCTACAAACCGAATCAAATCTTGAAAGGAAAGTTTGGTTATGACATTTATCTTATCAATCTTTCAAAACAGATGATTTTCCACTTATATGATGATCGAGGCTGTGATCTTATTGCGGCAGATCCAGAACATCTGCGTCCAGTTTATGAAGGTTTACAGCACTGGCTCTTAGACTATGACCGTGCTCAGATGGATCAGTTGTTTGCCGGGAAATAAGAAAACCGCACTTTTGACAAGTGCGGCTTCTTTTTATGCTTCTACTTTATTGAAAAACTGTGGCAGATATTCTTTGTGTGCTTCTAGCATTTCATCTAGGATGCTTTTTGCAATGGCATCTGATGGGACGAGCGGATTGATGGTCATGGCGACAAGTGCTGTGTTGTAGTCGCCTGTCACGGCTGCTTCAGCGGCTACACGTTCAAAGGATTTAATTTGAGAAATAAGTCCTTTGACAGCGACCGGCATTTCACCAACAGCGATTGGTTTTGGGCCGTCTTTTGTGATGACACAGTTCAGTTCAACGGCAGAATCATTTGGAATGTCACTGATGGCACCATTGTTGATTGTGTTTACAGGCTGAATGTCATGTTTGTCGTTGTAAATGGATGCGATCAAGTTACATGCTGCATCACTGTAGTAAGCACCGCCGCGTTTTTCAAGCTGTGGCGGCTTAATATCAAGATCAGGATCTTTGTAAAGCTCGAACAGGTCATTTTCTAGTGCACGGACGACTTCTGCACGAGTTCCCTCATTCGCTGCTGCTTTTTTCTCTTCAGCCAGCATATCACTTGTTTTGTAATAGTAGCGGTGGTACGGACAAGGAATCACACCAAGCCCTTTTAAAAAATCTGCATCCCATGGAATCGCTTGAATGTTGTTCATGGACATGGTGGAGTTTGGATCTGCCATGTCTTCGATTACTTGATCCATGATGCTTTTGCCATCTAAGAACACGTTCAGTCCAAAGACCATATGGTTTAATCCAGCAAAGCTGACTTCGACTCTGCTTGCGTCGACATCAAGTCCTTTGGCGATGCCCATGCGAATGCCGATTGGTACGTTACATAAGCCAACGACTTTGCGATGGTTTGAATAGCGAAGTACGGCTTCTGTGACCATACCAGCAGGATTGGTGAAATTCACAAGCCAAGCATCTGGGCATAATTCTTCAATATCTTTCACAATATCAAGAATGACAGGGATGGTGCGCAGACCCTTGAATAGACCGCCTGGACCGTTTGTTTCTTGACCAATGACATCATATTTTAAAGGAATGCGTTCATCCTTCATACGTGCTTCCAGTAATCCGACGCGGAATTGTGTTGTGACGAAATCAGCGTCTACCAGTGCTTTCCGGCGATCTAAAGTTAGATGAACCTCGATTGGAAGTCCCGCTTTTTTCACCATACGTTTTGCAAGATTTCCGACGATCTCAAGCTTTTCTTTACCTGCTTCGATATCGACGAGCCAAAGTTCGCTAATTGGAAATTCATCGTACCGTTTAATGAATCCTTCGACTAGCTCCGGTGTATAGCTTGATCCTCCGCCGATTGTGACAACCTTTAATCCTTTTGCCATGTTCTGCACCTCCGAATAATGTAACGCACAATGTTATAATAGAGTGAATCAATCTTTTATCATTTGTTTGTACATCTATAGCTTATCGTGAGAGTACCTTGTGCGTAAACGGTTTCATCGTCTTTAGGCAAGGGTGCCCTATTTAGAGATTTGTTACATAAAAGAAACGTGATGTGTCATGTTATTGGAGAAAGGGGAAGTCAGATGTTTTCAAGTGAGGTCATTTCCAGCTTTAATGAACTAGAAAGCGCTTTATACCGATACATTATGGAAAATAGTGAAAAAGTCGTCTATATGAGAATTCGTGATTTGGCAGATGCCGCACATATATCGACCTCATCTGTCCTTCGCTTTTGTCGAAAAGTGAATTGTGAAGGCTTTTCAGAATTTAAGGTGAAGCTCAAAATGTATTTAGAAGCAGAACAAACACCTTCTTTGAAAAGCACGCAGCATTTCTTGTATGAATTTATCGAACGGACACTTAAAGGAGATTTTGAGGGAAAGATCAAAGAGGCAGCAAAGCTGATTGCGGATGCAAAGAATGTGCTGTTTATTGGGACGGGCAGTTCTGGTATTTTGGCGCAGTATGGGGCAAGGTACTTTTCAAGTCTTGAGAAATTTTCGTTTTACATCAACGATCCGTTTTTCCCGATGAATATGCAGTATTTAGACAATAGTGTCACCATTGTGCTGTCGGTATCAGGAGAGAACCGCATAACGATTGATCATATTTCGAAACTAAAAAGAGAAGGCAGCACGATCATTAGTATTACAAACAATCAGCACTGTACAATTTCTCGTATTTCTGACTTAAATATTGCTTATTACGTCACAGACGAACGAGTCCATAGAGCCAACATCACCACACAGACACCCGTTGTGTATATCCTAGAAGCAATGGCGCGTGACATGTTTACGATGTTAAAAGAAAAGTAAAAGAGCCGCTGCCTCAAACAGCTGCTCTTTTTTTCTGCATCATGAAAGCGGTGATGGCAATGCTTGAGCAGATGAGTACAAACAGTCCGCCTAACAAATACACAAATCTCGCTCCGAATGTATCCGCAATTAATCCAACAAAGAAAATAGATAAACTGACAGACATAGAAGAGAGAACGTATTGAGCCGCATACACCTTTGATAACTCATGGACTGGCGTTTCCGTTTGGAGAATGGTTTGCTGCGAAACATCCCGAATTTGATAGGCAGGCCCCATTAAAATACAAAGCAGCAATGCAAGCCATGGCAGGCTGTTTAGCGAAAATAGGATCGTCAGCACTGCATAAATAAAAGAGCCCGCTGCCATAAAGAGGAGAAGTTGTTTTTGAATAAACTGACTTAGCCATGCGGCCATGAGTCCGCCTATAATGGCACCTATATAATATGCGGCATTGATATATCCCCACCATTCCGCACCTTCCTTTAAAACAAGTGTGACAAAGGCAAGCGTAACCGGTCCGACCCACAAAGCACCTGCAATATTTTCACTAACATCCATGAAAGTCAGGGTGCGAACCGTTTTGTTTGTCCAAATGATCTTCCAGCCATCTTTGAACCCGTTCATCTTATTTTCTTTTTGAACCGTGTCTTCTTGCTTGAGTAGAGAAAAAACAGGGATGATCAATAGATAGGACAACACAATCATGAAACAAGAGGCCCACATTAAATAAGATGGACCAATCAACAGGACGAGCATTCCAGTAAACGAATAGCCGGCGATTTGAACAGATTGATAAAAAACGGAGGCTGTACTGTTCGCTTTCACAAGCTGATTTTCTGGCACAAGCATCGGCATGATGGCCTGTAATAAAGGGCTGATGAACCCGCCTGTGATGGAAATCAAAACGAACGCACTAAACAGCCAGATCAGGTGCTGCTGAAAGAAATCAAATTGGGTCGTGAATACGACGAGCATCCCAATACGTAAAAGAGGGACCCATTTCAATAGACGCTTGGCTTGAAAGAGTTCTGTCAAAACAGGAGAGAGGAGCCCAGCCAATAGCTGACATAGTGTTCTTATGAGCGGAAATACAGCCGCATAGGCGACAGATTGTGTATCTTGATAAATAACCAATGTGACTGTCATCAAAAATAGAATATCACTTAGCATGAGAAGGCTTTTACTGCCTGTATAACACCAAAACTTATTTCCCATATCCAACCGACTCCTTTTCAAAAACAAGTTCAGTATAGCATGTTGGCGAAGTGTGCAGAGGTTTTCCATTGAAAAATACATCTTAAGGTTGAGAGGATTGTGATAAGCTAAATGAAAGAACATCGTAAGGAAAGGGGTTCAATCCATTGAAAAAATTACCAGCACATGACTTTTTGGACAAGCATGGCATCCCGTATGACATCAAAACATTTTCTGCCGACACAGAGAAGGGCGCAGCGAATGTAGCGGCAGCTCTTGGTTTTAGAGAAAGACAAATGATCAAAACATTGATCTTTGAAACAGGGGAAGGGGAGCAGCTGCTTGTGATGGTTGGTGCTGACCAGCACATCAAATCAGGGAAACTAAAGAAAGCCGCCGGCTCTCGTAATATCAAAATGGCTTCACCTGACACGGTGCTTGAAGTGACGGGCTATCGAATTGGCTCGATTCCGCCATTTTGCTGGCAGCCTGAAGGGTTCCGCACGATTATCGAAGCATCGCTATTAGAAGAAGAGATATTAGGCGTTGGAGCAGGAGAATGGGGAAATGAAATCCTCATCACACCAGAACAATTAGTGATAGCCTCAAAGGCGGTCCCATTTGATCTTGTTCAGCCATCCGAATAGAAAAAGTGCCTGTTGCTGAAGCAGGCACTTTTTTTAATTGGAAGCAGGTGGTGTAAAGGGACCAATGTCTTTCATTTGCAGAAAAGCATGTACCGTCCTATTTTCCTCAAGGTCATTCGCCCGTTTGCAGACCACAACAGGTCTGATAATGTCAATTCCTTCGATATACACGCGCCCAATCTCTCCACGTTCTAAGCTTCGCTGAACAGCGTCACGAGGAACAAGGGTAATGCCATAGCCAGCTTTGATCATTTGAATGGCTTCGTGGACACCACTGAATTGTAAATCAACGGTCGGTTTTTTAATTCCTTTAGCGGTAAAAAGGGAAAAAAGCTTGTCTCTCGTCGAACTGCCTTCTTCTCGCATTAAAAAAGGTTCATGGCTCAGTCGTTCTAGTGGGACGGTTTGTCCATTTAACGGATGATCCACAGGCACGATAAAGTCATAACTTAAATCAGTTAAGTGAGAGGTGTGAAGATCTTCGTGGTGCAGATCCTCTATTACGGCGATCGCCACATCTGATTGATATTGAAGCAGACTTTCGATCACTTGAGCGGAGTTTCCGCTTTTTAATTCAATATCTGTCTGTGGCGATGATGTTTTAAAAGAGGCAAGCCAATCAGGCAGTAAAAAGTTAAGTGGTACGTAGGTAGAAGCAATTCTGAGTCTTCCTTTTTTTCCGTTTTGCAGAAGAGTGATCTGATATTCTACTTCTTTTTCCGCCTCGAATACTTGCCGGGCATATGGATACAGGATCTTCCCCATTTCCGTCAGGGTAATCCCCCGGCCGTTTCGTTTGAAAAGACGAAAACCGATCTCTCGTTCAATGCTTCGTAATTGTGCCGTCACAGCCGGCTGCGTCAAAGACAGCACGTCTGCCGTTTGTGTGACACTTTTTGTTTCGGCTACCTTTGCAAAAATACGGAGGGCATGTAAATTCATCTTTGCACCGCCTATCAATTATTTTGATGATTCAATCAAAAACATTCATTAGATTTATTATAAGGTATCCCTTATCGTAAAGGTAGCGAAGGGGGAAGAAAAAATGGATCGTCGTCAAAAGCAAGTTGTGTCAATTTCGCTCATCACAGCATTTGCACTTATTGGGGATTCAATGCTCTATATTGTTCTCCCGGTCTATTGGAAAGAGATTGGTTTATCATCCATTTGGGAGGTGGGGTTACTGCTGTCTATCAACCGATTCATTCGTATCCCGCTAGCACCTGTCGTATGGTGGCTTTATCGATATATCCCAATGAAGACCGGTGTACTGATCGCAATTATGATCGCGTCAGTGACCACGATATTATATGGTATGAGTGGATTTTGGCTGCTATTGATTTGCCGCTGTGCATGGGGTCTCGCTTGGACGTTACTCCGTATGAGTGGGATGAGGGTCTTGGCTGAAATGGACGAAGGCTCACAAGGACATTTGACGGGTCTTTATAATGGGCTTTACCGGCTTGGCAGTTTATTTGGCATGTTATTTGGTGGAATCCTTGCCAGCTTGATCGGTTTTCAGTCCATGACGCTTGTCTTTGGCTTACTCACATTAATGGGCTGCATTTTTTATGTATCGTTGAATGAAATTGAAAAAAGAGAAGGCACGCAGGTGTATCATGGCATCAAACAGAAGTGGTTGACACGAGATGTGGTAAAAGTACTGATAACAGGCATGCTGATCGCACTGATCATTCAAGGTTTATTCGCATCCACGCTGAGTCATGTCATTGAAGCAAAGATTGACCAAGATGAATTGACTCTGTTTGGCTTTGTCATCGGAGCTTCGGCTTTAAGCGGTGTTATTCAAGCACTCAGGTGGGGGTGGGAACCATTTCTCGCACCGAGAACGGGCAAATGGTTTGATCGTCTTGTGATGAAGGAACGAATGTTATGCTGGATGTTTCTTTCATTTGGAGGGCTCAGTTTTTTTGTGATCATGCTGAAGGTAAGCGGCTGGTTCCTATTGATGCTGCTTTTGATTCAACTGATGGCAACAATTGTCACAACGTTCACCGATACACTTGCCTTTCAAAAAGCTTCTGCTCAAACAGATAAGAACCGCTTTCTCGCCAGCTATTCTTTTGTTCAAGATATGGGGGCTGCTTTAGGACCTTTGTGTGGGTATACGTTGATCCAGTTTTTCGGAACAAACAGCGTCTTTTGGCTGATGCTTATCATAAGTTTAATGCTCGTCAGCATGTGGATAAGAAGCGGGCAGCATGTTTCTTCTAGTGCAGTGTAAGAAATAAAGCGTTATATAAAAAACTGCCTCATGCAGCTGATCGCAGGAGGCAGTCATATTCTCTTATTCTAAGTCTGAATCATAGGCTTTTTGCGTGAGTTGGCTGACGACCTCTTTCAAGCCATTGGGTTTATGGAATTCAACAGGTGTGCTTCCTTTTTCAAATACAATTTGATCTGCTTCAACGAGTACGACATATCGATTGTTGACCTTTGCGATATGAATCGAGTGGCCAAAGTCGGCTAAAAGTCCTTTAATTTCTGTTTCGCCTAGACGCATCTTCATCGTGATATCAGGGGTTTGTTCAACAATGTGTGAAGCCGCTAGTGTGACCTGTTCTGTATCGAGTGTTTCCCGAATCTCCCGTTTTTCACTTGCTTCCCATATTTCAAGGTCCTCTTCAAATTGTTTTAATTCTTCACTTTCATCCTGAAATGTTTCAAATACATGTTCCTGCACCATATTCATGACCTGTGATTTCATGATTTCAGGCATCGATTCCCCGTATTCGACGAATTTTAGAAAGTCCTCAAAATAACGAGCGTGTGAGGATTGGTGAATTTTCACTTCGGCTTCCTCTGTCATGCCCTCTTCTGGCATAAATGGGTATTGAATCGATTTCATGTTTTTTGTTGTAATCGCCATTTCTACTTTTTTGATCAAGGTAGATGTATCAGCAATAGAAGCGACTTTCTGTTCAAAATCGCATTTCATGATAAAGACAAAAGAGTCATCGAAATATTTTTTAGGAACCGCAGATGCAACCAAAAACACGCCGCCTCTGACAGCACTTGTATCTAAATAGGTGCGAACAAACTGTTCACTGCATTCGTTAAATACTTCTTTTGTATCTGCAAATCTCGTCTGATGAAATAAATTGTAGTTTGGATTTGAATCGAGTTCATGGCCGGGTTCGACAATGAAACGTCCGATTTTAGTCGGTACTTGCTCAGACTTAGGGTGTCTGTCCACTTTTCGTTTGACGATTTTTTTAAGCTCACCGTCTAGAAAGTCTTTCAGCTCACTTTTTTCAAATTCTTCTTGGTCTAATGTTTGGTAATGTTTAAACCGTTTATTTGCTTGTTCCTCTTTGCCTTCTATTTCAACCACATAGAATGATAGAAAACGTATCGTAAAATCCACTGATTGGTCACCACTTTTTCTTCTTTGGATATGTTGAGTATAGAAAAAGGAGTGAAAATCGTCAACGAATGGAGAAATATCGTGTCATTATTTCCCGAGAAATGTTTCGTGAAAAACGCTTGATAATAATTATCATTCTTGATAGAATGATAAAAGAAAAGAAGGAACCTGCCAGTTCCTTCATCTCAGAAAATCATGTATTATTTTGTTTCAAATGTTTCGCAATCCGTTTCAGCATTGCGAGTCACGTCAGTCATTGTGCTTTTACCAATTTTAATGGTAGAAGCTGTACAGCTGTTGTCAGCCCAAAAACGGCAAGAGTTCACTTCACAAAGTACATTTTGTGCCATGGGAATTCACCTCCGTGATTCATATTAAGAATGAAGCAAGCTGCCACTTGAGTTCATTCAATCTAGTAGTCTCTTTATCGAAAGAGGCTGTTTGTGCTGTATATGCACATGTTTATCATACCATCTACCCTGAAAATATACAATTTAAACTTTGAAAGAGCGAGAATACAAATCTCGCTCTTTTTTGTTTGTAAAAATAGTTAAATGCTAGGTGGCACCCTCTCTTATTCCAACATATGAATAGAGTAGATTCAAAACCTGATGTCGGACAAAGTATAAGGGTACATGTACTGATTTTCCGCATGAAGATAGGGTTTTCAATCAAAAATTTTCATAGAGAGATGAGGGGAGAAGATGAAAGCAGTCATTCTCTGCGGAGGAAAGGGAACGAGAATGAGTGAGGTCACACAAGCGCTTCCTAAACCACTTGCTATGATCGGAGATCGGCCTATTCTATGGCATATTATGAAAATCTATCAGTATTACGGTGTAGACGAGTTTATCTTATTGCTTGGATATAAAGGAGAGAAAATCAAAGAGTATTTTCTCAACTACGACTGGCGGCATCACAGCATGCAGCTGGATATGTCGACAGGGGAAATGAAGCTTTTAGGGAATTCGGAGAACTGGAAAATCACCTTTTTAGATACGGGTGAGGATACGATGACAGGCGGGCGGTTAAAGCAGGTACAGGATTATATTGGTGATGAGACATTTATGATGACGTACGGTGACGGACTTGCCAATATCAATATGTTTCATTTGCTCAAGCGCCATCAAGAGCTTGGAGCAACTGCCACTGTCACAGGAATTGAAAAGAAATCACAGTACGGCACGCTGAAGGTGTATAACGGGATGGCACAATCCTTCTCTGAGAAGACAGACAGTATCGGGATGATCAACGGAGGATTTTTTGTGTTGTCTCCAAAGGTTTTTGATTATTTAACAGATGATGATCAATGTGTGTTCGAAGCAGAGCCTCTTCAGAACTTGGCGAATGATGGAGAGCTTGCAGTCTATGAGCACCACGGATTTTGGACAGCAATTGATACGTATAAAAACTTGAAAGAAATCAACGGCATGTGGACTGAAGGAAAACAACCATGGAAGGTTTGGTGACAGCATGAGCGGGTTTTGGAAGGGAAAAAACGTATTTGTGACTGGGTGTACGGGATTGTTAGGGAGTTACCTCGTCAAGGAATTGATAGATCAAGGAGCAAACGTAACAGGGCTTGTACGTGATCAAGTGCCAAGATCGAACTTATATCAAGGCAGTCAATTTGAAAAGATGAATGTCGTCCAAGGCGCACTGGAGGACATGCAGACGATAGAACGTGCGTTAGGAGAATATGAGATTGATACGGTCTTTCATTTGGCTGCCCAAGCGATTGTTGGGGTCGCAAATCGGCACCCGGTCTCTACATTTGAAGCCAATATTTTAGGGACATGGAATGTGCTGGAGGCGTGCAGAAGGCAGCCGCTCATCAAACGAGTGATCGTGGCATCAAGTGATAAAGCATACGGAGATCAAGAACAGCTTCCTTATGATGAAGACATGCCGCTTAACGGCAAGCACCCATATGATGTGTCAAAAAGCTGTGCAGATTTAATTTCTCACACGTACTACAACACATATGGTCTTCCAGTTTGTATTACGCGCTGCGGTAATTTATACGGAGGCGGAGATTTGAATTTTAACCGAATCATTCCGCAAACCATCCAGCTGGTATTAGAGGGAAAGGCGCCAGAAATTAGAAGTGACGGTACCTTTATCCGTGATTATTTCTATATTGAAGATGCGGTCAAGGCTTATTTACTGCTAGCTGAAAAAATGGAGGAAAAAGGGCTTGCAGGAGAAGCATTTAACTTTAGTAATGAAATTCAGCTGACCGTGCTTGAGCTCGTTGATAAAATCTTAAAGGCGATGGGCAGTGAACTGAAGCCGCGTATTTTGAATCAAGGAACGCATGAGATTAAGCATCAATATTTATCAGCAGAAAAGGCGAGAAAGCTGCTTGATTGGAAGCCTGATTACTCCATTGATGAAGGGTTAGAAAAGACAATTGAATGGTATCGCGAATTCTTTCAAAAATAGAGGTGTATACAGATGAACAGCATATATTGTACGGTTCTATCAAGTGGAAGACTTTATCAAGCCATTGCGTTTTTCTTATCGTTGAAGCAAGTAGAAAATGATGCTGTCATCAAGACGTTATGTATGGATGATGCTGCATTTGATTTGCTTCATCAAATGAATTTCCCGCATGTCGATCTTGTTCATGTACGGGATCTTGAAACGCCAGAGCTGTTAGAGATCAAAAAGGAACGAAATGATTCGGAATATTGCTGGACATTAAAACCGATTTGGATTGAGTGGCTATTTAAGCAGGACCAGGCGGAGGAAGTGACGTATCTTGATGCGGATTTGTTCTTTTATGAGAGTCCGCAAGTGATTTTTCAAAACCAGCCTGATGCCTCTGTGCTTCTATCAAGAGGGGATATTGTCATTCCAAGTTTTGATCCAGAGGAAGTGAAGATGCTTCAGAAACTTTTAGGGCGCTATAACTCAGGCCTCCTGCATTTTAAAGGAGATGAAGCCGGCCGGAAGTGCCTGAGCTGGTGGAAAGAAGAATGTCTAAAGGAATGCAAAAATGCGCCTGGAGAAGGAAAATTTGGCGATCAAGGGTATTTGGATCATATGCCGATGCTGTTTGAAAAAGTAGAAGATATTCAAACAAAGGGTGTGAATATTGGTCACTGGAATTATGGCCAGCATTCTTATCAGGAAGAGAATGGACGTATTTTGCTTGAGGATGGAAGCCCACTCATTTGTTATCATTTCAGCGGATTTCGGATCTTAAGCAAAGATGATATGCAGCAAATCCATGAAAAAGGAAGAGATGACTTGCCATTTTTCCAAGAAGCCTATCGGGAAGTGCTGCGTCATGTAATTGAATCGGTAGAACAAGTCAATCCGATGTTTAACGGCTATGCCAAACTGGAGGAGGATGGCGCATGAATGAAAAGCCGAAGGTCAGCGTCATTATTCCGAGTTATAATGCGAAAGAGCGTTTAGAAGGGAGCCTCTTTTCCTTAACGCTTCAGGAAACCGATATTCCATTTGAGGTCATTGTTGCTGATAATGGGTCAACGGACGGCACGATGGAAATGCTCGAAAACATTGAGGTGAACTTTCCATTCAAAAAGGTGCGTATTCCTGTCAATCAAGGAATTGCCAAGGGGCGCAATCATGCCATTCGTGAGGCAGAGGGAGACCTCTTAATATTTCATGACAGCGATATGTTGGCAGAGCCCCAATTTATTCAAAAGCACACGGAGGCACATGCTGATCATGAGGACCGTGTGATTTGCGGTGTTTGCTGGAAGCGAATCTATCGTTATTTTTACACTGGTTTTGATAAAGATCATGTGAATCGATTAAAAAAACAAGGGCTGTATCAGCGGAAAATGAAAGACAAAACGCCTCTTGTGTCGATGGAGGAAATAAAAAACGGCGCATTTCTAGAGAGAAGCTTCGACTTGCAGTCCGAATTTATTGATATCCTGAAAGACATTTTAAACACGTACGACTATGATTTAAGTTCTTATCAATTGCCGTGGCGATTTTTTATCACAAATAACTCTTCCGTCAAGCGAAAGCATGTCATGGAACTAGGGATGTTTGATGAAAAAATCGTTCGATACGGGTTTGAGGATTATGATTTAGGCATTCGTCTGCATCAGCTTGGCCTCTCATTTGAGCTGCGTGAGGATATTTTAAGTGTGCATCAGGAACATCCAAGTAATTTAACGTCATTCGATGACATCAAATATAACATTTTGTATATGTGCGAGAAGTACAACAATATTGATTCGATTGATGTTCATTTGGCTTTCTCTGGACCATTTTCTCATACCGTGACAAATGATATCGTGAAAGACATTCGCCAGCTGCGTAAGAATGAAGCATATGATGATCTGCTTGCTTATTTTTTGGAGCTGCTTCATATGATCACAGAGCGGAATGTGGGCATTAAACGTGATCAAAAGGACGTGCTGACGGCAAAGCATTTCCCTTTGAAAAAGCTGTCAGAGGCGGCCCAGCTTGCCAAGCAGGAACATGGATGCACGGTGCTGGCAGAAGCCATTCAAGGGCTCACAAAAGAGCTGCTGCATGTTGACTTGTTCCAAGTGGATGTGTTGTAGATGGCATCCTATCATTTCACAACCATTGTGTCGAATACCCATGTATTTAAGCTGCTGGCGCTGATTCATTCACTTGAGCAGACGGCTCAATCATACAAACTTTCTGTCTTATGTGCTGATCCTTTGGCTTACAAGGTGTTAAGTCAGTTTCCTCATCCACATGTCCAATATGAACAGCTTGAAGATGTGGAAGATGATTCGCTGCGAAAAGCAAAGGCGGATCGTACGTTCCACGAGTATTGCTGGACGCTTAAGCCTGCGTTTCTACTCAAAATTCTTGAGTCCTCTGATGCAGATTATCTCGCTCATTTGGATACGGATTTGTATTTTTATCATGATCCAGAGGCGATATTTGCAGAAAATCCACTCGCTCATGTATTTTTGACAGATCATATGAATTCCAAGCGATTCTATCACTTTTATGAATTATCCGGCCGTTTTAATACTGGGTTTGTAGGCTGTCGAAACACAGATGTGGCCAAACGGGCTGTGACGCAGTGGAAAGAGAACTGCATTGCGCACTGTACAGTAGAAATGGATACGGAAAAAAAGACATATGGTGATCAGCGGTATGTTGAAAGATGGATCGATGATTTTGAGGGTGTCCATGTGGTGGCATCTAAAGGTGCCAATGCAGCGATTTGGAATATTGAAAACTATAAGCTCTCCGTTGTGAAAGGAGATATGTATCTCGACGAATGTCCACTGCTGTTCTATCATTTTTCTGCCTTTACGATCATTGATGAAAATACCTTTAATCTGAATTGGTATTACTATATGACAGAACACACTCTTGTGGATCATTTGTATATTCCGTATGCGGATTTGATTCATCTGAAAATTAAACAGGTGCAAAAGGTCTTTCCAGACTTTCAGCAGGGGTTTATTGCAAAGAAGCATGTTCCGGACACGCATTTTTATGAGATATGAAAAAACCGCTCATTTATTGAGCGGTTTTTACCTTTTATGATTCATTCCATTTCGCTATGGTCTGATCGTTTGGCAGTAAGAAGGCTAGGATACCTAATATCGGTAAAAAGGCGACACCGATCATGGTAGGCGTTAAACCGACTGCATCAATTAATGAGCCGAGGGCAACGGATCCAATCGCTCCCATACCAAACGCAAGCCCAACAGTTAAACCAGACATTGTGCCAATTTTCCCGGGAAATAGTTCTTGGGCATAGACCACGGTGACAGAGAAGCTTGAAGTGAGAATGATCCCAATAAGTCCAAGTAAAACATAAGCAACAACCGGTCCGGCAAATGGGAGAAGCAGGGCAAACGGAAAGGATGCTAATAAAGAAATTAAAATGACGGTTTTCTTGCCGAAGCGGTCTGCAAGCGGCCCGCCTAAAAATGTTCCAATCGCACCTAATATAAGAAATAAGAAAATATAAGTTTGTGATTCTTTAATCGTCAGACCATATTGTTCAATCGCATAAAACGCATAGAAATTCGAGATCGCATTTCCATACCAAGAACGCGCGAAAATAAGAAAGACGATAATGCCAAGTGCTGTGAGCGCTGATTTGCGGTGAAGTTCAGATCTTGCTGCTTTTGCAGGCGCTTTTTTCGCTTGTGCTCGAATGGTTTGAAGTCTTCCTGCGTACCATCTTGAAATATAAAGAAGGAAACCGACAGCAATCATTCCAACAATCGTAAACCAAGCCACACCTGGCTGACCGAGAGGGACGAGCATGAATGCAGCGATTAGCGGAGCAAAGGCTTGACCTGTATTTCCACCGACTTGATAGATGGATTGAGCAAGACCGCGTCTAGGACCAGCTGCCATGTTGGCAACCCGTGAGCCTTCTGGATGGAAAATCGCAGAGCCGAGTCCAATAAAGACGACGCACAGTAGGATGGTCGCAAATGATGGCGCAAACGCAAGGCCGAAAATGCCGACAGCACTTGAAAATAATGCGATAGGCAGAGCATAGGGCATCGGCCGTTTATCTGTGTACCACCCGATCGCAGGCTGCATGACAGAGGAGACCATATTTAATGTAAAGGCGATTAGCCCTAATTGAGTAAAGGTCAGCCCCATTGAGCGTTCTAAAATAGGGAACATGGCAGGAATCACGGCTTGCAATGTGTCGTTAAGCATATGGCAAATACCAATAATCAATAAAATAGGATAAACCGTTGAACCGGTGACCGCTTTTTGAGGTTTATCCTTTGTTTGAGCAGCAATAGCCAATGAGACTTCCTCCTTTCATTCAACTTGTTTCTTTTTTCATTCTCCTCATTTTATTCATAAGGTGAACTATAAAACAATAGCAAATTGTCATGATTTAGAAAAAAAGAGACACATGCGCTTGATGGAGCGTGTGTCTCTAAAGGTTTATTTATAGAAAGAAGCGATGACAGGCTTCATTTTTTGAATGACAAGTCCACTGCCTCCACGGTTTTTCACACCTTCAATCATGCCGACGAGGACGTAATCTTCTTTTTTAGGATTAAACGCAAGTAAAAATCCATTTTCAGTACCGTCTGTCGCACCTTGTTTGCTCTTTAGTTCCGCTGTTCCCGTTTTAGCGGCTATATCAGCCCCTTTTATTTGCAACGAGTGAGCGGTTCCGTTTGAATTGGTGACGACTTGAGTGAGTGCGTCCTTCACCGTATTTGCTGTATCTTCTTTGATGATCTGTTTTGGTGATGCTGTTTTTTCATCCTGAATGACTCGAGGGTACACAAGCTTTCCTCCTGTTGCAAATGGAGAATAGGCATGTACTTGTTCAATTGGTGACATGAGTAATTCTCCTTGGCCATATGCTGAGTCGGCAAGTAAGATGTCTGATTTGATTCCGTCGTTAGACACTTGTGCCGGTTTCATTGTAAACGGCATGTTTAAATCATCGCCAAATCCAAATGTTTTCACTTTTTTCTCGTAAGTATCTTTGCCGATTTCAAGGGCTTCCTGTCCAAAATAAATATTATCTGAGTACACGAGGGCATCGACCATATTGACTTGTTCTTTGTCATGTACCCGTGTAATGCGATAATTTCCCCAAGATTGATCCTTCTGCCATTTCAGTCCATGAATGGTGCGTACTTTATTAGGCTTTGTGACACCTGTTTCCAGTCCAATCGCTGCTGTAATGGTTTTGAATGTGGATCCTGGTGCATATCTGCTCGCATACCGAGCTTGGAATGGGAGATCAGGATTTTCACTGTATGCTTGATATTGTTTAGGCGTGATCCCGTTGGTCATTAAATTGACATCGTAAGAAGGGGTGCTAACAAGCGCTAATAAATCACCTGATGATGGGTTCATAATGGTGACAGCCCCTTTTTCACCTTTCAGCTGTTGATAGGCTTTTTTCTGTAAAGATGCATCAATGGTCAGCTTGACTGTTTTTCCGTCTTTTCGGTCTGTTTTTTGTAATGTTTCTTCAATACCTGTTTCATCATGGATAATGAGGATGCTTCCGCCATCTTGTCCTCTTAAGTTCTTGTCAAATGTGAATTCAAGGCCGGTTTTGCCGATGATTTGATCCGCCTTTAAAGCTGGATTTCTTTTGATATCATCCGCATTTGCTTTTCCCACATAGCCTGTCAGATGAGCAGCGGCTTCGTTATATGGATAGTAGCGCATTTCCTTCGTTTGATAGGTGACGCCATTTATGTCTTTTGGAATCGGCTTTTGCTCTAACATAGACTTTAGCGGGACAAATGTGTCATCTGTGACCCATGCTTGTTTCAGCTGATTTTGAATCAGCTCTTCATCTATATCAAAAGCGCTGCTGATTTTTTTGATGTTGCTTTCTTTTTCCGTACCTGTCCCGAGCTTTCCAGGGATGATGCCAAGTGCGTGTCCACCAGTTGTTTCGGCTAACGTGCGCCCTTTTCGATCTACAATATTTCCGCGTACCGCAGGATCCGTTGTCACTTTGATGGTGTCACCCTTTTCCATTTGCGGGAAGATGAGATTTGGTTTCCAGTCTACTTTCCACTCGTTATCCTCTTCGGAGAGAACACCTTTGTAAGAGAGTTTGTTCAGTTTTCCAAGTGACGTTTTCATCGTGACTTCATAGGTGAATTGATACCCATTTCCTTTGTCCTGTTTTTCTACGTTGACGTTTGAGACGTTTAGATCATTCGCACCGATGCCGCTAAAGATATGATCGTATTTTTCGGCAAGTTGTTTTTTAGAAAAGTCATTGGCTTTCAGAGAGCCGCTTGTGACCTCATCTGCCAGTTTCGTGAATTCTTTTTTCTCCAGATGTTTCGTAAAGGATTCAGCGGCTTTCAGCGCCTCCTTTTCTTTTGAGAAAAGCGTATCTTTTAAGAAAAAGAGAGCAGCAGCAATCGCGATGATGCTAAGAAGGGGAATGATGACTTTTTTCTGTTTCCAAAATGATTTTCGTTGATCTGTATACAATGAAAACACCTCAATTTTTGATTAGATCCTCTATAGTTTACAGTTACTGTGTAGGATTTGTATAGTTTCTCCTATGAAAATAGACCAAGACATGAAGTGGAAATATGAATCAAGACACAGTTGTTTCATAAGGATATCTTCATTTTTTCTTATGATTTAAAGGATTTTTTATGTGATCATCGAATGTGAAAAATTAGAAAAAATTAAAAGCGTTTTCATGGAGGAGGAATTGTGATCGTTTATAAAAAAGTGAATCTGACTGGACTTGTTCTTGGACCGATCTTCTTTTTGCTTATTTTTTTGCTCATTCCAGAAAGTGAATTGACCTATGCACCAAGAGTCGTACTGGGCGTTACGGCTTGGACTGCGACATGGTGGGTCACAGAAGCTTTGCCTATACCGGCTACCTCTTTATTGCCCATCATCCTTTTGCCAACACTTGGCGGGCTATCGATGGAGCAAACATCAAGAGCTTATGGAGACCCGATTGTTTTTATGTACATGGGCGGATTTATGATTGCCATCGCCATTGAAAAATGGAATTTACATAGAAGAATGGCCTTACATATTTTAAACATCATTGGTACAAGAAGTGACCGCATTGTATTAGGGGTTATGATGGCAACGGCTTTTCTATCTATGTGGATTTCAAACGCAGCCACAGCACTGATGATGCTGCCGGTGGCACTGGCTGTGATTAAAGAGGTGAAGGCGAACGATATTTTGTCTGGTGCATCTCTTGACCGATTCAGTAAAAGCATCCTATTATCGGTCGCTTATTCAGCCTCTATTGGCGGACTGGCGACACTCGTTGGGTCTGTGCCAAATGCTGTTTTTGCGGCGATGTCAAAAAAGCTGTTAGATCGAGAAATTATGTTTTTTGAATGGTTTTTGTTTGGTTTTCCGGTGGCGGCTGTTCTGCTCATTCTCTTATTTCTGTATTTGACCAAGATACAGTTCAAGGTAGAGCACACAGGGGAAATGGGAGCGGCGTTTATGCGGAAGGGTTTAGAGGATTTAGGCAAAATGAAACAAGAAGAAAAATGGGTTTTTGCTATTTTTCTTATGACGGCTTTTTTATGGATTTTTAAAATCTTTTTGTTTGGCGGGCTTCCTGTCTCGGATACGTCGATCGCAATTTTTGGGGCGATGCTGTTATTTCTCATTCCAGCGACAAATGGAGAGAGAATACTAGAATGGCAGGATATGAAGCAGTTGCCATGGGGGCTTTTGCTTTTGTTTGGAGGCGGGCTTTCGCTCGCTACAGGATTTGCGGAAACGAATCTAACAGGATGGATCGGGGAAAATTTACAGCATTTAAATGGGCTGTCTTACCTCATGCTGCTAATTATTTTAACGGCTTCAATTTTATTTATGACCGAAATTATGTCTAATACAGCAGTTGCGAACATGATCATTCCAATTACAGTAGGGCTTGGACTTGCAATTGGCATGGAGCCGTACGGCTTAATGGCTGCGGCTGCGTTAGCTTCCTCATGTGCGTTTATGTTGCCAATTTCCACACCGCCAAATGCGGCTGTCTTTAGTGCAGATGTGCTGAAAATATCTGATATGGTCAAGGCTGGCTTTTGGCTAAATGTGATCAGTATTGTAGCGATTGTGCTTGCGGTTTATTTCTGGCTTCCGGTCGTGCTGAGATGAAGACTTTGATCGAATGGAGACTTTTGGTGTTTTTGTTTCTTTTGGCTTCGGTACTGAAGCTGCCTTTTTGAGGTGCGGGTCCTTTGGCGTGTAATAGGTGGCCCCAATGTTGAGTCTGCCTTTAAGCTGATCAATGGAAAGCTCACCAAACTCTAAATGGTAGTCAATTTTGTCCACATGCAGTGATTCAATGTGAATGTGCGTATCCTCCGAGACAGGCGGAGCAGGTGCAGACATTTTCTGCTCAAGAGCGGTGAGTCTTTTTTCCAGCTCGACGACAGAGAGGGATGGACTGGCTTCGGTTTTTTTAAAGAGTGATTGAATGAAATGTTTCAAGTGGACCACAACCTTTTCTTTCGCCTTGCTCTAGTCTATGGAAAAGCTGCCCGGTATATACTTATAGAGATACATGAAAGGGGAGAAGTGCATGCTGCCTACACGCATTCAGATTACCCATATGAAGACGAATACGATTGGTACAGGGTCCTCGATGACATTCGGTTCGACGATCGTACGAAATCACTGCTCGACGATCAAAAGAAACAATGGTTTTGGTGAACAAAATGCCGATGGCGTGATCACGATCTTGCCGATTGAAACGATTGATGATCGTGATCTAATAGACGCAGTCAGTATCAATATTCGTCATCTATGATAATCGCAGTTGCTTTTCCTTCATCTTTTTGCAACCGAATATATAGCACGCCGTCTTTAAAAGCCGCATTCATTTGACCAAGAATCATATCTGGGAGCCGAATTTTTCTTTCAAACGGACCATACTTTCCTTGTTTTTGGCGAAAATCCTGTTCGTTAAAAAAGGAAAAACGCTGTCCTTTTACAACTAAATATTCACCATATGACAGCACCTGAACATCTTCCTTCCGGTAGCCAGGCAGATAAATTAAGTACTGAAATTCAGTAGGGGTTTCCACAATGTCGACTGGTGGAAACGATGCATCTGTTCCTCGCTGATCTTGCTGCGAGAATGTAAATGGAGACGGACCATTTGCCATAAAGGGAGATCTTTGCTCATCATCGAATATCATTTTCCAAAAATCATCTCCATGCATTTGCTGGGCAATGTCCATCCACTGCTTCATTTTTTCGAAGTCCATGTGAAGACCTCCTGTTAACATACTTGATGGGTGCTCGCATATACCTATAAAAAGGAGGTTTATCTGTGGTTCAACCAACTCCGTATATCAATATTAATATTTTCATGTTAAAAATTAATTCCTTTGAAAATGCGTCGGCGGTGAATGTCGGACAAAATTTGTTAGCAGAGTGGCAAAACTCAGATAAAAAAAATCAGGGGTACGGACAGAATTTTGGAGATGCCAGCGGTTTTATCGGAACAAAGAGTCATGTAGATGATCGAGATCAAGTGGACTCACCTGCCTCTTTTTCGCCAGCAGCTAAACCTATTCCAAGGAAGTGATGTGTGATGTTATTCTCACCCTCAGTCGTCAATGTCGGTGCTTTTAAAATCAATGCAATGGATCGGGGGGCATCACTGACACTAGGACCTTATCAGCAGATCGATTATTTTCTCTCGATGAAATTGAACCAAGGTTTTGGTGAGGACAATGGAGATTGTTCACCGCTTGTCATTCCGATTTCAAGCGTACTCGATCCAGATATGGTGGATTCGAATTCAGTGAAAAACAGTGTGATTTAAACAAAAAAGAGACCGGGATACCCCGTGTCTCTTTTCTATTGTGTTTGATTCAGATGGCTTTTGCGTCTTGCGTAGGTAAAATACACAACGACACCAATCGCTACCCAGATGAGGAAGGCTCGCCATGTCTCCCATTTCAGTGTGGCAGCCAATATCATACAAATGACTGCACTAATGATGGGAAGGACAGGAACAAAGGGTACTTTAAACGCTGTTTTCATATTCGGATGTTTTTTCCGGAGTATGATCACAGCGATCGAGATCACCGTAAAGGCCGCAAGTGTACCGATGCTGACTAAATTAGCAAGTGTTGATAAGTTGACGAATCCAACGATACATGCCGCAACAGCGCCTGTCAGCCAAGTGTTGGCAACCGGTGTCTTCGATTTTGGATGAACGTTTGAAAAGATTTTCGGCATGAGTCCATCTCGGCTCATGGCAAAGGTTAAACGAACCTGAGCGTAGACAAGTGCAATTAACACGGTCGTAATCCCGATAATAGCACCTGCCGATATAATACCAGCGACACTATTTAGACCAACCACTTGTAAAGCAAAAGCGACAGGGTCACTGACATTCAGCTTCGTGTAGTGAACCATGCCTGTTAAGACAAATGAAACCCCGATGTATAAAATCGTACAAACGCCGAGCGCACCAATAATTCCGATCGGCATCGCTTTTTGTGGGTTTTTGACTTCTTCAGATGCATTAGCGATTGCATCAAATCCAAGGTAAGCAAAAAAGACAGTGGCCGCTCCAGCAATCACGCCATGGAAGCCCATTGGCATAAAAGGTGTCCAATTTTCAGGTTTAACGTAAGCAAAGCCTGAAATGATAAAGAGGAGGACAATGGCAATTTTGATGAGTACAATGATGTTATTCAGCTTTGTGCTCTCTTTTACGCCTCTTGAGACAATAAAGGTAATGAGTAAAATAATGAGTGCGCCTGGCAGGTTAAAGATGGCCCCATCAGCGGCTCCGGGTGCAGCCGATAAAGCCTTCGGTATGTGCAGACCAAATCCACTGAGCAGTGATTGAAAATAGGATGACCATCCGCTTGCCACAGCAGAGAGCGCAACAACATATTCAAGCATTAAATCCCAGCCCATTAAAAAGGCGAGGAATTCTCCAAGTGTTGCGTAAGAATACGTATAGACACTTCCTGACACTGGAATGGACGAGGAAAATTCAGCGTAGCAAAAAGCAGCAAGGGCGCATGCGATCGCAGCCAAAATAAAAGATATAATAATCGCAGGTCCCGCATCTTTCGCAGCCGCAACCCCCGTTATCACAAAAATTCCAGTCCCGACCACACAGCCAATGCCAAGCAAGATTAAATCAAATGTATTCAAAGAACGGCTCAGCCGCTTCGTTTGACTTTCAAGCATGAGCTGATCGAGAGACTTTTTTCTAAATAAAGAACTCATGTTGACCTCCTAATGGATAAATCTTTTCGTAAGACGAATGTTAGTATATGCGTAAATGACAATTTAGTCAATTGGTTGAAAAACGCTTTAAATCACTAAAGTATTAAATGTCACAAAAGTCTAATGTGTATCAAAAGACATCCGCCGTCATGTGACAGGCGGATGTGATAACAGGAGATTTACGTTTGTTCTGCAAATATTTTTTCATTGTACAGCACACTCGGATGGGTTGGGTAATGGGCTGAGGATGCAAGATGATGGGTTTTGGCTTGAGCCAAATCACCGAGCTGATAATAACAATAGCAAAGCTGAAGGTGAGGATACCATGTTTTATATTGTGTCAGTGTAAAGGCTGTTTCGATTTCAGGTGCCTTCAGTGCCTGCTCATACCAATAGATCGCTGCTTTGTGTTTATTTTGTGCTTTGAAATGATCCCCAATCCGGCAGCAGAATTCTGGACGGGGCTGATCATATAAGAAGGATCGCAGTAAGGAGGATAAGGCGGCTTCCTCAAAACCGACTGCATAATAGCAGTCAGCTAAATTTTGGCATGTGCGAATTTCATCCTCAATCCAGCATTGTTTTGTGGCTAAAAATTTGTGATAAAAGCGAATCGCCTTCACATGCTGCTTGTTATCTCGTAATTCATTGGCGAAGTAAAAGAGATCACGAGGTGTCATCTCTTCGCCTTTTGCAAGCATGTTTTCATAAATGCGCAGATTGCGTCCAGGCTCTCCGGCGGTTGTTTTTTTACGCTTTTGATGGGTGACGGCGATATCAGCGGGAAAAATGTTGCCATACACTTGAAGGAATTCATGAACGGCCCCATACCACTGAAAGTTCAAGGCACGCTTGACGAGCCGATTTCTTCTATATTTAAAATTCACCTGACCGTCCTCGCTAAATCCAACGTGGTAAAACATCGAGACGGCATCTACTGCGGGATCAAGCGTCTGTTTGAGCTGAAGCAGTTTTTGCTGGTCCTCTTCAAGTAGGACATCGTCGGCATCCAGCCATAAGATATACTCTTTTGTCGCATGGGAAAAAGCGAAATTGCGTGCTTTTGCAAAATGCTGGACCCATTCAAAGTCGAGTACCTTTGCTGAAAAGGAGTGAGCAATGTCCTTTGTTTGATCCGTTGATCCTGTATCAACAATGATCATCTCATCTACAATGTCTTGAACAGAAGATAGGCAGTCAGCCAAAACCTCCTCTTCATTTTTCACAATCATACATAAACTAATGGTTATCATCTTTAGATCACCTCTTCATAGTGTATCGAGCATCAAAAGGAAACATTCTTTTCAGCAGCGGGTTTTTTTAAAACTAGTTTTCTGCTACTGGCTGATTTAAAATAAAGGAAGAATCTATGTAAGGGCTGATAAAATGAGTTTATTGAATGTAGAAGGATTATATAAAACCTATGGCGAAAAAACGCTGTTTGATCATATCTCTTTTCATATAGAACCAAAGGAACGCATCGGGTTAATTGGACCGAATGGAACAGGGAAGTCAACGCTTTTAAAAGTCATTGCAGGACTTGAATCATTTGAGGAAGGCGACATTACAAAGGCAGGGACACTTGATATCGAATTTCTCGAGCAAGATCCTGAAATGAGCGGGGATGAAACGATTCTCGACTATATTTTTTCAGGAACAGCACCAATGATTCAAACAATGAAGGCCTATGAAAAGGCACTGGCTGATTTAGAGCATGATCCACAAAACGAGGCAAAACAAGAAGCGCTTATGCGTATGCAAAATAAAATGGATCAGGACGACGCATGGGATGCGAACCTTTCGGCGAAAACGATTTTGACAAAGCTTGGCGTTAAAGATGTGAGCCGATCTGTTCATGCGTTATCAGGTGGACAGAAAAAGCGTGTGGCGATCGCCAAAAATTTAATTCAGCCTGCGGGTTTGCTGATTTTAGATGAGCCGACAAACCATCTGGACAACGCAACCATTGAATGGCTGGAAGGGTACTTGAGTCAATACAGCGGGGCTGTCATTCTGGTGACCCATGATCGTTATTTCTTAAACCGCGTCGCCAATCGGATTTATGAATTAAATCAGGGGCAGCTTTACACATATAAAGGAAATTATGAAGTCTTTTTAGAAAAAAGAGCGGAACGAGAAGCAGAAGCTCAAGTAAAAGAAACGAAACGTCAAAATTTGCTTAGACGTGAGCTTGCATGGCTCAGAAGAGGAGCAAAGGCTCGAACGACAAAGCAAAAAGCACGTATCGGCAGAGTGGAAGAGCTGAAGGATCAAAAGGGACCTGATGCAAAGGGAGAGCTTGATTTTGCGATCGGTTCTCACCGGCTTGGAAAACAAGTGATTGAGGCAGAAGAGATCAGCATCACATTTGCTGGTCAAACCCTTGTGGATCAGTTCAGTGATTTAGTCGTGCCAGGGGATCGTATCGGATTTATCGGACCGAATGGAGTGGGCAAAACGACTTTACTCAATTGCCTGGCGGGTAAAATCGAACCGACGAATGGGCAATTGACCATTGGACAAACAGTCCGCATTGGCTATTACACGCAGGACCATAACGAAATGAATGAAGAGCTGAATATCATTGATTACATCAAAGAAACAGCTGAAATTGTCAAAACGGCAGATGGTGTCATTGTGACAGCAGAGCAGATGTTGGAGAGATTTTTATTCCCTAGATCCATGCAGCGCACGTTTATCCGCAAGCTGTCAGGGGGAGAGCGCCGCAGATTGTATTTATTGAAGGTATTGATGGAAGAGCCGAATGTTCTCTTTTTAGATGAGCCGACGAACGACTTGGATACAGAGACACTGAGCATTTTAGAGGATTATTTGGAGCAGTTCCCAGGCGTAGTCATCACCGTGTCGCATGATCGTTATTTCTTAGACCGAGTCGTCCATCGTCTGCTTGTGTTTGAAGGGAATGGACGTATTTCACACTTCCAAGGTGCTTACAGCGATTACATGGAGCAAGAAAAAGAACAGAAGCGGACAGAGACAAAACCAGCTGAAAAACAAGTAGAAGCTGCACCGAAAAAGAGGAAAAAACTATCCTATAAGGACCAGCTTGAATGGGATGGGATTGAAGATCGGATACAAGCACTAGAGGACAAACACCAGCAGCTCGAAGCCAGCATTGCTGAGGCTGGCAGTGATTTTGGGAAAATTCAAGAGCTGATGGACAAGCAAAAAGCCGTCGCTGAAGAATTAGAACAAGCGATGGATCGCTGGACAGAACTGTCGATGATGATTGAGGAATTAGAAAGTAATGAAAAATAAAGGCTGGCAAAAAAAACTGTAGAGACATTCTACAGTTTTTTTTGATAAGAACATTTGGCATAAGCATCGTGCTGGTGAATGGATTCTTCATTTCGACACTCAATTTGAAAGCCTTTAATCCAGTTTTGTTCGTACAACTCTGCGGCAATTAACCTCGCAACATCCTCTACAAAACGTGGATTTTCATAGGCCTCTTCTGTCACGTGTTTTTCATCTGGTCTTTTGAGTACAGGGTAAAGGGGCGCACTCGCATTAGACTCGATGATCTGCAGTAGATCTGCTTTCATGTCATCAGGGAGTTGACCTTGTTCAAACAGCTCTACCTGAATAGATACAGTGCCGCGCTGATTATGTGCGCCGTATTCACTGATTTCTTTTGAACAAGGACATAACGTTGTCACTTGAGCAGTGCAGCCAATATGACAAATCCATCCGTTTTCTTCATGAAAGTGGATGTCATATTGCACGTCTGCATGCATCAAACCGGACTTTCCGCTGATGGGACTCTTTTTTTTCATGTACCACGGAAAGGAAACGTGAATCGAGGCAGAAGGCTGATTCATTTGCGTGGCAAGCTGTGCGGTCAATTCTTTTAAGGAATCCACATCAACCGGTTTTCCGCTCTCATAAAATGAGTGAAGCTGCTCGGTGAGACGGCTCATATGAATACCTTTTTGATGAGCTGGCAAATATGTACTCAGCGTAAAATCAGCGGAAGAGGTTTGGTGCTGTGGAGCCGTTTGAGACAAAATATGTACAGGGTACGACACACGGCAAATTCCGACCTGTTCCAGATCAAAATAAAAGTCCTGTTCGGTTTGTTGGATGTCTATCATGTCCTCTTTTTGACAAGGTTTTGTTCTAGCGCTTGGCGGGACAGAACCGAATTGTGCGTGTCGTTCTTTTTTGGATGGAAATGAACGCATAGGGTACCTCCTTTAAAACGTAATGATTCCTATTTATTCTGCATCAAACCACAATAGAAATCAAGTGATCAAACATTAACGTTTACGTTAAGGTCATAAAGGTGTATAATAAAACATGAATTGATGAGCAGGAGGCACTGGTGATGGAATGGATGAAAATTGATCAAGTGGCGAAAAGAAGCGGTCTGACGAAACGGACCATTCGTTTCTATGAAGAGATTGGTTTATTATCAGCACCAAAGCGGACAGAGGGCGGTGTCAGACTTTACTCAGAGGATGACATGGAAGAACTGGAGAAAGTAATGCAGGCCAAAGAAGTACTTGGCTTTTCTTTACAAGAGCTTCAATCGTTTATGGAAATCGGAAAACAGCTTGAGCTGAATAAAGAAGGCTACTTGCTGTCACTTGACCCGAAGGAACGATTAGAGAAACTGTTAGATATTGATGCGCAGCTGACTGTGCAGCATCAATTGATTACAAAAAAGCTAGAAACGATTCAATCCTTTAAAAAGGATCTTGAAATGATGAAAGAAAGAGCGGCTCATGCCATTGAGCAATTACAAAAATAAACACCTCAGCGTGTTTATTTTATTTTGTTAAACAACTGTAGGAAAGGTTCTGATCGAATGAAGGAAGAAGAAGTGTTGAAACAGCGTACAAGTCTGCTTAGGCAGCCAAAGGCCGTCTGGGCGGTGGCCTTTGCTTGTGTGATTTCATTTATGGGCATAGGGCTTGTAGACCCGATTTTGCCTGCCATTGCATCACAATTAGATGCATCTCCAAGTCAGGTCTCTCTTTTGTTTACGAGCTACTTACTTGTGACTGGCTTTGTGATGTTTTTTACCGGTTTTATTTCTAGTCGGATTGGTGCGAAATGGACGTTATTAATAGGACTTATTTTTATTATTGTCTTTTCTGCTTTAGGTGGTACTTCTTCAACCATTAATGAATTAATTGGTTTTAGAGGCGGATGGGGCATTGGGAATGCCTTATTTATTTCAACGGCATTATCAGTAATTGTCGGTGTGTCTGTTGGAGGAAGTGCGAAAGCCATCATTTTATATGAGGCGGCACTAGGTCTTGGGATTTCTGTCGGGCCGCTCCTTGGCGGTGAGCTTGGAACGATCTCTTGGCGTGGGCCATTCTTTGGTGTGGCAGTGTTAATGCTCGTTGCTCTTTTAGCCATTACCTTTATGCTGCCACCTATGCAAAAGCCGCAGAAAAAGGTGAAGTTATTTGAAGCTGTTGGAGCCTTGAAATATAAGGGGCTTTTAACGATGGCATCTGCTGCTTTCTTATATAACTTTGGATTCTTTGTTCTTCTAGCTTATTCGCCATTTGTGCTTCAGCTTGATGAGCATGGTCTTGGCTATGTCTTTTTTGGATGGGGATTATTTTTGGCTGTGACATCTGTCTTCTCAGCGCCGGTCATTCATCGCAAGCTTGGAACATTGACTTCTCTTGTGGTTCTGTTTGCTTCGTTTGCTGTGATTTTATTCGGTATTGGAATCTGGACTTCACATGTTGTAGTCGTCATCTGCGGAATTGTCATTGCTGGGGGTATTCTTGGTATGATCAATACTGTGCTCACGACCGCAGTGATGGGATCAGCACCGGTTGAGCGTTCCATTGCTTCATCCTCTTACAGTGCCGTGCGGTTTATTGGGGGCGCGATTGCTCCTTGGATTGCCGGCGTACTTGCTGAATCTTTTACTGCAAGCACCCCTTACTATGTTGGGGCGGCTGTCGTTCTGTTAGGCATGATCATCCTGCTAATTGGCCGGAAACATCTCATCAATATTCAAGCAGGTCATTAAATAGAAAAAGCCTTATATCTGCATGAGATATAAGGCTTTTTTGTGATTATAATACTTTGGTTGTCCAGGATTCACAATTCCAAGTTTCAGTGGCCACATCTTGATAAAATTCAGGTTCGTGGGAAATCAATAGGACGCTGCCTTTATATTCTTTTAATGCGCGCTTTAATTCTTCTTTGGCATCGACATCCAAGTGGTTTGTCGGCTCATCGAGAACAAGTAGGTTGGTTTCTTCATTGATCAGCTTACAAAGGCGGACCTTCGCTTTTTCACCACCACTTAAAACAGACACACGGCTTTCAATATGTTTTGTCGTTAAACCGCATTTGGCAAGGGCAGCTCTGACTTCATATTGTGTGTACGATGGGAAGGTGCTCCACACCTCTTCGATACAAGTGTTGCTGTTTTGTTCTTTTACTTCTTGTTCAAAGTAGCCTATATGCAGGAATTCTCCGCGTTCCACCTCACCAGAAATGGGGGAGATTTCTCCAAGAAGACTTCGGAGCAGTGTCGTTTTTCCGATACCGTTGGCACCGTATAATGCAATTTTCTGCCCGCGTTCCATTTTTAAATTCAATGGACGAGAGAGCGGTTCGTCATACCCAATGACTAAATCCTTCGTTTCAAAAATCAATTTCCCTGATGTACGTGCAGGTTTAAAGTGGAATTCTGGTTTTGGTTTTTCTGCCGCTAATTCAATCATGTCCATTTTATCGAGTTTCTTTTGACGAGACATCGCCATATTTCGAGTGCTGACACGTGCTTTGTTTCTCGCGACAAAATCCTTTAATTCAGCCACTTCTTGCTGCTGCCTTTTATACGCTGCTTCTAGCTGCTGCTTTTTCACTTCGTACACTTGTTTAAATTGATCATAATCACCAACGTATCGCGTGAGTTCTTGATTTTCGACATGATAAATCAAGTTAATGACACTGTTTAGGAACGGGATATCATGTGAAATGAGGATAAACGCATTTTCATATTCCTGCAAATAGCGCTTCAGCCACTCAATATGCTGTTCATCTAAATAGTTGGTCGGCTCGTCAAGAAGAAGAATTTCAGGCTTCTCTAACAGCAATTTCGCAAGCAGTACTTTTGTACGCTGTCCGCCGCTCAGCTCTGTCACATCACGATCGAGCCCGAGATCTGTTAACCCAAGACCTCTTGCAATTTCCTCTACCTTGGAATCAATGATATAAAAATCATTGTTCGTCAGGGCATCCTGAATGACGCCTACTTCTTCTAAAAGCTTTTCCAGTTCATCAGGATCTGCTTCACCCATTTTTTCGTAAATGTCATTCATTGCGGCTTCCATTGAGAATAAATAATGGAATGCATCTTGAAGGACTTCACGAATGGTTCTTCCTTTTTCAAGCACGGTATGCTGATCGAGGTAGCCGACACGGACATTTTTTGCCCATTCGACCTTTCCTGCATCTGGCTCAAGCTTGCCAGTAATAATATTCATAAACGTTGACTTTCCTTCACCGTTGGCGCCGATCAAGCCGACATGCTCGCCTTTTAATAACCGGAAGGAGACTTCGTGGAAAATGGCTCTGTCGCCAAAGCCATGACTTAAATCTTTAACAGATAATATCATTTTTTACACCTCAAATAGATTCAAAACGGCTAGTGCCTCTCATGATTATATCGAACTGTCCGGCTCGATAAAAGCATCAAAAGAAAAATTGCGTTTCAAAGCTGATTTTGAGATACTTAAGGATAGATTGAATGAGGATAAAGGAGATCAACATGACGGAAAATTGGGCATTTTTGAAAGAAGCAAAGCCATTTATTCAAAAGAACTTTGAAGCGGCTGGCTTTGAGAAGCCAACAGCGATACAAGAACAAACAGCAGAGTGGATTACGGAAAAACGCGATGTGATCGCAGAATCACCTACTGGAACAGGGAAGACCCTAGCGTATGTTCTGCCGCTTTTAAATAAAATTGATGTGAGTATCAAACACCCGCAAGTCTTAATCTTGGCACCTTCAAGAGAGCTTGTGATGCAAATTTTTGATGTCGTGCAAGAGTTCAAACAAGGTTCAGACATCAAAGCTATTTCCTTAATAGGCGGGGCAAACATCAAGAAGCAGCAGGAAAAGCTAAAAAAACACCCGAATATCGTGGTGGCGACACCGGGTCGCGTACAAGAGTTAATCAAAATCAAGAAACTGAAAATGCATGAAGTGAAAACGATCGTGTTAGACGAGGCAGACCAGCTTCTTGTCCCAGAGCATATGAAAACGATCCAAGCGATCATTAAATCCACATTAAAAGAAAGACAAATCCTTTGTTTCTCTGCGACGTTGAAAGAGGAAACTGTTCAACTGATCAAAGACATTGCATCTGAACCAGAAGTATTGAAAATTAGCAGAAGCCAAGAAGAAGCGCAGAAGGTAGGGCATTATTACCTGTTATGTGATCAGCGTGACAAGGTGAAATTACTGCAAAAGCTATCACGGCTTGAGGACATGCAGGCACTCGTCTTTGTGCGAGATATTACGAATTTGAGCATTTATGCAGAAAAATTAGCGTATCACCATGTCGACCTTGGCGTGCTTCACAGTGAAGCGAAAAAAGCAGAGCGTGCTGTCATCTTAAAGGAATTTGAACAGCGTGAATTCCCGCTTCTTCTTGCAACAGATATCGCAGCAAGAGGGATCGATATTGATGATCTGCCATATGTGATTCATGCAGATATGCCAAATGAAGAGGGCTACATCCACCGTTCAGGTAGAACCGGACGCGCAGGAAAAGAAGGCGCAGTCATCAGTCTTGTCACACCTCAAGAGCAATCAATGCTGAAAAAAATGGCGAAAAAGCTGAATCTTTCGCTTGAAGAAATTGTGTATAAGCAAGGCCAGCTGCACCTTGCGCCCAAGCAGGCATAAGAAAAGGACCCTCCATAATTGGCAGGGTCCTTTTTGTGTTATGAAATTTTGACAAGTTGTTTTCCGACATTTTCCCCTTTGAATAGTCCAAGGAATGCATCAGGAATGTTGTCAAAGCCTTCAATGATTGTTTCTTTATATGTGAGTTTGTCTTCTTTTACCCATTGTGCGAGATCTTTTGCTGCCTCTTCAAAACGATCAGAGTAGTTGGCAACAATGAAGCCCTGCATCAATGCACTTGTTTTAATGAGTTTTGTTTGCACACGAGGGCCAATGTCTTCGTTTGCACTAATGTTATAAGAAGAAATGGCACCGCAGACTGGAATACGTGCAAAACGGTTCAAATGATTCATTACAGCATCAGAGATGTCGCCGCCCACATTGTCAAAATACACATCGACACCGTTTGGACAGGCTTTTGCAATGGCGTCATCTAAATCATTTGTTGTTTTATAATTAATGGTTTCATCAAAGCCCAGTTCTTTTAAATAAGCCAGCTTATCATCAGATCCGGCAATTCCTACGACGTGGGCACCTTTGATTTTAGCGATCTGTCCGACAACAGAACCAACGGCACCTGCGGCTCCAGAAATGACAACAGTTTCGCCTTCTTTTGGCTGACCAATCGCAAGAAGTCCAAAATAGGCGGTTTGTCCTGGCATGCCCAAAATCCCTAAGTAATAAGATAACGGCGCAATGGATGGATCAATTTTTGTCAGAGACTCTGCTTTGGCAGTAGAATATTCCTGCCAGCCAAGGAATCCAAGTACAAAATCACCTTTCTCAAATTGAGGAGATTTGGACTCGACGACTTCTCCGACCACACCACCTTGAATGACTTCATTCAGCTTGAACGGAGGTGTATAGGATTTTGTATCTTGCATTCGTCCTCTCATGTAAGGATCTACAGACACATATTTCGTTTGAATCAAGACTTCGCCATCTTGCGGCGTTGGTATATCAACTGTTTCAAAATGAAAAACATCTTTAGTAGGTAACCCTTTTGGACGTTTTGCTAATTGAATTTGTTTTTGTTGACTCATGTCAAATCCTCCCTTTCACTTGCAACCTAGATTTACATTAACATGATGCTTCTTTTCGTTCAAAACATACGGTCTTTTCCAAGCACATACAAAAAAGCAGCCACCATCTAAAAGAAGGGGACTACTTTTTTTGAAGAGAGACAGAAAGGAGCGGCGGGAGACAACCAAACAGTTGATACTCATCCGCATCACGTTCTTTTAACAAATATTCATTTGCATTTTGCATGGAGGCTTTCATCATATCGTGCGTCACAAAAGGAAAAAGGATATTTAAATATGAGGACAACAGGTCTTGTGGATCTTGTTCGATTGACTCGATATCTCCAATGTTGATAATAATAGAAAAGAGATAATCGATGCAGATGTGAAAGTGCTGTTCAGCAAACAAAGTAAGCGGCTTTGCTTTTGATTCTTCAGGATTCCATTTTTGAAAAAGCTGTTTCACCAAATCACTGACAACCCATGCATTAAACTGCTGCTCAGCTGAAAAATAATACATCAGCTCCACCCCATTTCTAGCCTCCAGTATAAGAATTGTACAACAAATGACAAGGAAAGCATATAATTTTTCAGAAAATTTAGTCATTTTTACAGTCTTTTTGTCAAAAATAAGTCCATAGACGCATTAAGTTCACAGAGTAAAAATGGATGTGCCGGAGGAGGGTTTAATGACAAAAGTGACGGGTAAAAGATTCGTAAGACGTTAAAGGAGGAATAATAAATGAAACCTGTTGTAAGAGAGTATTCAAATGATGAAACACTTCAAAGAGATGTGGAGCAATTAAAACAACTCGGTGTTGCAAGAGAGGACATTTATGTTCTGTCCCATGACGATGATCGAACTGAGCGTATTGCAAGCAATGCAGATGCCAATACGATAGGTCCAAAAGAAGTTGGACTCAAGCATGCGGTTGGAAACATCTTTAGCAAAAAGGGAGATGAACTCCGCAATAAGATTCACGAAATTGGTTTCTCAAAAGAAGAAGCTGAGACATTCGAAGAACATTTAGACGAAGGAAAAGTTCTTCTCTTTGTGACTGACCATGAAAAAGTGAAAAATTGGGCATAAACGCCATCGTAAAAAGCCTCTTACTTTTGTAAGGGGCTTTTTTTCATGCTGCGATAATTAAAATCTACCATCTGTCTTTTTCACTATAATAAGAAAGGTTGAAAAATTGGGATAAACAGTAAAATGTCTAATTGAAAATATAGAAACATCAAAGGATACCATCAAAAAAAGAAAAAAGTAGTGAAAATATCACAAAAAACCATTCGGGAAATAATTATGATATCTTTATTTTTATCTCAAAATGAAATAAAAATCTTGTGTAATTTAGTAGATAAATTTCTTAGTTCTATTGGTTTAAGTTGTATTTTTGTGTAGAAATAAGTGTTTTAAGGTCAAAAAACCACGAAATATACCTGTATTTTCAATTAGAAAATCATTCTAATGTTTAGGAAATAATTTGTTGACAAAATAATCTAAAAACAATATATTTGGCTTAATCAAGTCATTATGGAATTAGTTGTTAAATTTTTGATAGGTGGATTTCAGGATCAATTCTGTAAAGGATGATGCATTAAGACCTAAGGAAGAGCACTTCTGGGGCAAAGCGATACTGAAGAAATATCTATTAGACAAAAAGAAATGAATGATAGATAGCTTAGAATGGTAGATTCGTTTTTCTACTATGCCTATTTCTCAATGATATGATTCAGGGTATTCAGAGGATCATCATAAAGAAAACGCTTTCTAAACGCTGTTAAGGAGGTGAACCCATATGAAGAAAATGTATAACAAACTAAGGCGCTGTAACAGTTGAATGGCTGTGGTTGTATGTGAAGATGAGTGCTGAAAAAGAAGAGTGACATGTGGGATGCTTCTCTCCTTTTTCAGAAAACAGATTTCCTAAAAAATCCATCTTTCATTTTATCATAAGGCTTTTTGCTTGAAAACCACCTTTGTTAGGAAAGGTGATTGTGAATTGAAGGAGGTCACGTGATGAAAAAGGCTTTGTATCATGAAGACAGCGGGTTGTATTTAGAGAAGATGCGCATGGCTTTTCAAGAACACTATGAGCAAAGAACAGATATGTGGTCTACTGATCCATCATTAACAGACGCTGCTGTGATGTCTCTCAAGGCATGGCGTTCCAGGGAAAAGGATGCACTTGCTTCTGTGCTGGATATCGGCTGCGGGAACGGCAGGGCTCTTGAACATTTACAAGGACTGTCGGCATATACCGGCATTGATCTTTATGAACATGAGGAATGGCAAGGATTAAAGAAAAGAAAAGAGGTTCCTGTCCATTTTTATCATCAAGATTTTATGTCCTGGTCAATGGATCAAGGGCGCGAGCTGACGTTTGATCTGATTTTAGATCATGGCTGCTTTCACCATCAGCATCCTGATGACCACGAACGATACTTAAAGCAGATATCCTCGCTGCTTCATGAAGGTGGTGTCTTTTCCCTTGTTGTATGGGGAGAAGAGTGGAAAACAGGCTTAATCGGAGAAGATGGACGCTTCCATTTTTCATTCTCAGATACTCAGCTTGGAGAAAAGATTTGTACATCAGGACTTGAGCTCGTTTCGATTACACCATTACAAGCGAAGGCTGGGATCAGCCAGCATCATGTCATTGCTGTCAAAATCTAGTGCAAAGGAGGATAAACGCGATGTTTGATGTGATGGTTCTTGGTGCATACCTAGGCGAGTGCTTCAATCAATGTAGCTGAATTGAAGTACGGACTATTCATCCAATCAAAGGGTACAACCGGATGACGTGCATTTGAAGGACCAGAGCTTCTAGTAAAGGAGAAAGCAGCTCGAAGCTAGCAGAGATATTCTTTTAGAGAAAGAGCATGTCAGTTTCCATTCAAGAATCATCAAATGGTGTTGCTCTCTTACAGAGAATACAGCGTATGAAGCTCGATTTCTGCTCCTTTGTACTGGACAAGTGACAGTCTAAAAAGAGTCTTTATGAAAGGTACTGATGGATGATTGGCATCGCACATCTATTCAGCCAGTATGTCAGGAAATTTCTCCTGAGCCATGATTCTAGCTGGAACCGGTGCTCAGGGTGCAAAGGGAGTGCATACACATATTCATCACGCCATCACTGCGCTGAGAGAGTTCAATGGGGTGCAGTGATGAATAGGGGGAGACAAATGAACAAGTTTGTAGCTGAACTACAATCAATGATTCATCATTTTACATTTCAAGAAAAACACTATTTGCTCGTGGGGCCAGTGAACCTGCCGATCTCTATTGAACATGAAGAAGTGCAGTTTACATGGTATGCCTTTGCGTCTGTAGAAGCTGATACAACGCCAACGGTTGAGTCTATTGTACAAATGAGTACCGAGCAGCAAACATTTTCCTCTTGTCTCCTTTTTGGCGACTTTGAAAATGAAGTGCCGCCGCTTGTGCGAATTCATAGTGTCTGCCAAACAGGGGATGTGTTTGGGTCACTGAAATGTGATTGCGGTCCACAGCTTGCATCATCGCTAAAAAAAATCACCGATTACGGAAAAGGCATGCTTGTGTATATGGCCAATCAAGAAGGGCGCTCTATTGGGCTAATGGCCAAAGCCTTCACGTATAAATTACAGGAAATGAAACTGGATACATTTGAGGCGAACAGGTTGATCGGCTGCGGAGATGATGATCGGCATTACGAGGAAGCAGCGGCTGTCTTGCACTATTTAAACAAAGGGAAACCATTGCATCTCTTAACCAATAATCCAGATAAAGTCGATTCCATTGCTGCTTACGGTCTTCCGGTTTTACGGTTTGATCATACGGTAGAAGCCTCTCTCTATAATGAAGCATATTTAAAGGCAAAAGCAGCATCAGGGCATATGGTCGATGAGAAGAAATTAATTAATCAGTAGATGAGTTTATTTAAAGAAGGCGGGAGAAAAGCGTGAAACCTGATATCAATTGGATTCAAATCCCAAGCGGCTATGCGACGATTGGAAGTAATGAAGAAGATATGAAAAAGGCATCAGAATTTTGGAAGGACAAACTTCTGAATCCAGCCTATGGCCGTGAGAAAAAATTTCAAAAATGGTTGTACAAAGAATTTCCATCTTATCAGCCGTATATGAGCGAATTTTTCATTTCAGATACGGTCGTCACAAATGAATGGTATCAAAGCTATTGCGACGAGACAGGAAAGCCTTATCCAGAGAGCTTGACGAACCTAGAACTTGGCGGGGGAAAAGACCATCCAGCTTGGGGCATGGACATCGAGGAAGCTTTCTCATTTTGTCAGTGGCTGAGCGGGAAGCTTGGATATGAGGTATCGATCCCTACTGAGGAAGAATGGGAATATGCTGCCCGGGGCAATACGAGACATCAATATCCTTGGGGAGATGAGTTTGACCCCTCTTATTGTAATACGCACGAATCAAATATTGAAAAAACGACACCTGTCCGTCATTACGAAAAAGGAAGATCTCTATTTGGACTATATGATATGGGTGGCAATGTCGAAGAATGGGTCAACACCAAGTATCACATATATGAAGGCGGAATTGAGGTTGTAGATGATTTAACCGAGACACTCGGCAGTGATTACTACATTTTAAAAGGTGGCTCCTTCGCAAGAGGCGGAGATTTATGCAGAGTCGCAAGAAGACACGGGAAACACCCAGACCCTGTTTTTCGATTTACTGGTTTTCGTGTAGTTACTCGTCAAAAACAACATATAAAGGTGGGAGTGTAAAACCATGCATAGAGGACCGATTACATCCGTTTTATCAACTCAGCATGACCAAATTGTCTACACAGGTGGCTATGACCGCTGTATTTATAAATGGGACCGTGCCACGGGAGAAGGAACATTTATTGGCAGTCACGAGCATATCATCAACTCTTTATCCCTTTCGGAAAATGGAACGTATTTAGCGAGTGCATCGTCAGACTATACCATTCAATTATATGATACTAGCACACATACAAGAATTCGTACGCTATATGGTCATGCGGATGATGTGGAAGCTGTCGCATTTGCAAAACAGGATACGCTTCTTGTATCGGTGTCCAGAGACAGAAGATGCTTAGTTTGGGATATTGAAACGGGAGCCATTTTAAGAGAATTTCATGGACATAGCAAGGATGTATTAGCTGTATGGATTCATGAGGATAAAGCTTATACAACTGGTGACGATGGCTATGTCCTTGTATGGCTCTATGAAACAGGAGAAATTGTAGGTGAAATTGGCCCGTTTGATTATGAGCTGGATACCATCAGCGGCAGCAATCAAAAAGAAGTATTCGCCCTTGGCAGAGATGATGGCACAGTTATCATTTATGATGCCGCTACATTACAGGAGAAAAAAATCATTAAAGCTCATTTACAAGGTGTGAAACGTGTGAATTTTTCACCGAGCGGTAACTACTTGCTTACAGCGGGTTATGACCATCTAATTAAGCTGTGGAATTATGAAACCGGTGATTTAATTGATACGTTGCTGCCTCATAAATATCAATGGGAGCGCTCGCTTGTTTGGACAGAAGACGAGCAAGCCATTTTAGGAGCCAGCTTTGGGAAAACGTATTGTGAATGGTCCATTCAAGAAGGAAAAGTGATCTCTGATGAGCAGGAATTGGCGACACCTTCTATTAATGATATTGCGTTGACTGAAGCGGGTGATATTATCACTGCATCAGATGACGGAAAATTCAGAAAGAATGGAATCGAAATCGCAAAATCAACAGGTGTTCTCACAAATGGAGTGGCTGTTGCACGGGATGGAAGCTATTATGCATGGGGCGATCATGCGAGTCAGGTGCATATTGTACACGAGTCATTGCAGCAAATGGTCTCTTTTGATCTCAACACAGGTCCTGTCAATAGTGTGTATTTCCATGAGGAGGATCGTCAATTTTATATTGGCACTTATGGCGGTTATGTGCATGTCATTTCGACAGAACACTTAAAGGAAATCGGCCGTTCTAAAGCACATGATTGCGCAGTCAAAGCATTAAAGGTAGAAGGAGATCATATCATCACAGCGGCAGTTGAAGGAACCATCTGTCTTCTCGATAAAAAGAGTTTGTCCTTAACAGCAGAATATATCGGGGCGACAGAGCTGTTAAATGATGTATTTATTGATAGCAAAAGAGATCGTATTGCCATTGTCAGCCGTGATAAAAACGTCCGATTGTTTGATTTGCATACAGGCAGAATTTTAAATCAGCACAACGAGCATCAATATTCCATTAAATCCATCACTGTGACAGACTCTGGCTATATTGTGAGCGGAGACTATTGGGGGTATATTGTGGTCTGGAATCCAGAGCTAGATGTCAATACAGGTCCGATTCGAATTGCTAAGAATGGTATTAGTGCCATTAGACAACTAGGAAATGATGTGTATGCAAGCTCATATGACGGTGGTATTTATCATATTCGAGAAGATGGCACACATACGGAAGTACTGCGCTTATTTGAACAATTTCCGAAAGAAGTAATCTCTCATTAAGAAAAAGAATGTAAGCGGGGGATTCTCATGATAAGTGTTTGCAAGGAACATATGAAAAAAGGTCTGACTGTACTCAATTGTCCGCATGTGCTCCTCATTAATAAATATGAATGTCGCAAATGCTGTTTTTGTAAACAACGAGCATCATATAAACTGTTTTATTCCTTGCCTTACTATGATCGATCTGAAAAGAAACGGCTTGAGAAAGTATAGCACATGAGAATAGAACTCCTTCATTTTCTGAAGGAGTTCTTTCCCTTGAGAGAAGAAAGGAGCCCGAGATGAAAGACGATGTTTTTTATATGAAGCTGGCGATTGCCAACGCGAAGGCGATGAAAGGACAAACCTCACCCAATCCGCTTGTTGGTGCAGTGATTATTCAGAGCGGTGAGATCGTTGGGATTGGTGCGCACATGAAGGCTGGCGAACCGCATGCTGAAATTCATGCACTGCGAATGGCAGGAGAAAAGGCGAAGGGAGCTGACATGTATGTGACACTCGAACCTTGTACACATCACGGAAAAACAGGCCCTTGCACCGAAGCGATTATTAGCAGTGGTGTGAAGAAAGTGTTGATTGCCACCCAAGATCCGAATCCGGTTGTTGCAGGTAAAGGAATTGCCTTTTTGAAAAAGGCTGGAATTGAAGTGGAGCAAGGGATATGTAAACAGGAAGCAGATCGTTTAAATGCTCCTTTTTTTCATTTGATGCAAACAAACCTTCCTTATGTTGTCTTAAAATCAGCTATTTCGATAGATGGGAAAATTGCCACGGCTGAGCAAGAAAGCAAATGGATCACTGGAATAGAAGCGAGAACAGAAGTGCAGCGCTTACGTCAAGAAGCAGATGCGGTGCTGACAGGAGTGGAAACGATTATTCAAGATGATGCCGGCTTAATTGTAAAGGATTCATTCAACCATCAGCCCATTCGTGTCATTTTAGATTCAACATTAAGGATACCGATTCATGCCAAATGCTTAACAGATCATAGGGCAGAAACCATAATTTGTACATCACAAGATTATGATCATCAAAAGTATCAACAGTTGATACAAAAAGGTCATCAAGTATTTGTTACAAGCGGAGAATACCGGACAGATCTTCAGGATGTGTTACACATGTTGAAGAAGCGCTCTGTGATGTCAGTGCTTGTAGAGGCAGGGGGCAGTGTGAGTGCGTCATTTTTAGAAGCATCCCTTGTGAACGAAGCTGTTATCTATATGGCACCTTTATTAATCGGAGGGAAAGATGCACCTACTTTTTTTGAAGGAGAAGGTGTGAAAAAACTAAAAAAGGCGATCCGTCCAGCGGATATTGAATATAGTATGGTAGGAAAAGATTTAAAAATGACGATGACATTTTAACGATGGAGAGAGGGCCTTGCACGTAGGGTGCAAGGCCTTTCAAATTTTTTGATAAAAATAAAATTGTACATACACCTTTATCGATCATGATGAATACGATGGATGGGGGTGATTCTATGAGAAAATGTAGACAATGCGGAAAGATATACCCAACTCATTCGACAGACCACTACCAAAAAGGAAGCTGGTATGATGCGTATAAGGATGATGGCTGGGAATGTGATAGTTGTAAGAAAGGTAAATCAGACAAACAAAGGAAACCAGTAAAAAATCCATGCTGCGGAAAAGATCCTTGTGTGTGTGTCATTCAAGGACCGCCAGGGGGAAGAGGAAGGAGAGGCCCAGCAGGTCCGGCGGGTCCAGTGGGTCCAGTAGGCCCAGCGGGTCCAGCCGGCCCGGCAGGTCCACAAGGCCCAACAGGCGTTGGGTTAACAGGGATTGTAGCATTTGATCCAGCGGTAGCCCCGGCGTATCCAGTAGGTCAAGTGGTGACATATGATGGCAGTACGTATGTGGTAAATTCAGCACCACCAACAGGTACGCCTGATACATCGCCGGATTATACGCTTTTAGCAGCTGCGGGCGCAACAGGTACAGGACCAACAGGTGTCACCGGAGATCCAGGTCCGACGGGTGCAACAGGAGCCACTGGTGTAGGTCTAACTGGAGTCGTTCCTTTTGATGCGGCAGCGGCACCAGGATATCCATTGGGTCAAGTAGTGACATATGAAGGTGGAACGTATCTTGCAAACACAGCATCACCAACGGGTACACCGGATACATCACCAGATTATACGCTTCTAGCCGCTGCGGGTGCGACAGGAGATACGGGTGCAACCGGAGCAACAGGAACAGGAGCAACAGGAGATACAGGCGCAACTGGAGCGACCGGAGCCACAGGAGATACGGGTGCCACAGGAGCAACAGGAACAGGAGCGACTGGCGCTACTGGAGATACAGGCGCAACCGGAGCGACCGGAGCCACAGGAGATACGGGTGCCACAGGGGCAACAGGAACAG